>NZ_QORT01000002.1:0-364822 GCF_023337675.1 Parasaccharibacter sp. TMW 2.1891
TCGCTCACCCACACCCATAAAAACCACCCACCAACGCGGGGTGGAGCAGCCCGGTAGCTCGTCAGGCTCATAACCTGAAGGTCGTAGGTTCAAATCCTACCCCCGCATCCATACCCACAAAATCAGATACCGCCAGATAGCCATGGTCCTCCCGTGGGTTATTCTCCATTCCTTTGCATAGGTCGGTATAGGACGATTCCTCGGCGTTGCTGGAGATAGTGGTCTAGAGGTGTATCCACAACATAACGATGTTCCGGCAGGGATGAGGCGTTGCGGAAGTACAGGCTGTGGTTCTGCCAGATTGCCAAGCCTATGTGGAAGACATCCAGCCCTGCCAATGGGCTGTAAATACCGATAACATCGCCTGTTTTTACAATCCTGCGAACACCACCGGCCTGTAGATCGTCAAGAAAAGGGCGTGTGGGCAGATAGGTAATGTGGCGTCTTTTCACAGGAAGACCCGGCACATAACGATCCGTAGGCGGACTGGATGTATCATGCCCGTTATCCGGCGAAGGAAGTTTTAGGTTCAGTGTTTTCTCTACTGTTCGCGCATAGGGAAAACAGGGGCCAAGATCACGGCAGAGAACAGGCGCCCCATGTAGCCAGTCACTCAGGAAGTGCCGCCGTTCCCTAAAGCTGACATGATGGTGGCTGTATCGTGTGGCGATTAGTGCATGGATGAACTGTTCCACAGTAAGGCTCATGCTGGCAGCCAGAACAATTTCCACGAATGTCATGCAGTTTACACCCCGCCACGAAAGAACAAGCTCTTCTGGTGTGGTGGCAGAGCCAATGAGCGGCTGGGCCAGATAGGGCGTGCCCTTCATGGCCTGTGAGATCAGGACGATGCGCTCCTGCCGTGATCTGTGCGGAGCGATATGGATGAGCCGGGAAATCTGTTGGCGGGTCGTATCTGACAGAGCGCTGAGAGGTGGTGCGTCAGAAGGCATGACGGTAGGGGCGGTCTCGCAGTGATGGGACCGGTGCTCATGTCGTGTATGATGGGGCCCGGTTATCTTCGCCAGAGCCGGGCCTGAAAAAGTCAGGCCTCCCACACCAAGGCCGGTGAGGAAGGCCCGTCTTTTCATTTGGTTGTTGGAACGATACCCGTCAGACAAGGTAGCGTGCGCTCTGTTCTGCCATCATGAAGTGAATGCCAATGTCATTGCCATCCTGTAGCTCCCGGTAGAGATGCTGGACGGGGTTGCCGCCTTCATGAAAGGTTTCCTTCACATGGCCGACGAGGACCCGTAATCCACGGATATGATGGCGTCCTCCACAGACATGGCCGAGGTCACGCAGGCTCTGCAGAAGGTCTTTCGGGCGGAGCTGGCCGCACAGGGCGTTATCTGGCTGCTCATCTGGATAGGTCACACCCATGATGATGGTATGGAGTTTTTTATCCCGAACCAGTGGTGCGATGGCCTCCCAGAGCTCGTGCAGGTTTTGTGGTCCGTCAGGCTGATCGGCCTGTGTGTCGCCCATATAGAGGATAGCCCGCCCGTGATGCTGGATCAGAAAAGCCGTGGATGTTGTACTGGCATGGCTGAGCGGCCACGCTGTGATGGTCAGCCCACTGCCTTCAATGGTCTGGCTTTTGCCAGGGTGCATGTCTTTGTAGGTATATTTTCCAATATGGGGCTCCGGCCCTCTATCCCCCATGGCTCCCCAGACACGGCCATTGAAGAGATGGTCTGACAGGATGGCATTGGTCTGCGGCAGGGCGTAGATGGGTTTTGCTGTGTCCTCGGGAGAGGAAAGAACCAGCCCAGCCACGTGGTCGAGATGGGCATGGCTGATGAGATAAGCCCGGACAGTTTGCTTGAGCACATGACCGGCCCGGCCAAGGGCGGAATCGGGCATGATGGGAATGTCATTCAGGACACCTCGGGCCTCGGCCCGTTTCAGCCCGTGCCCCAGAGTGCCTGCATCGCAGATGACGGCCTCATTCGTGCCCAGAGGGCGGATCAGGTAGGAGGACAGATTGCCATCTGCAACACCACTCCGCACACCGAGGGCCACGATCTCGAAAACCGGGTTGCTGTCAGCAAAGGTGACAGGCGTTTCCCCAGCTCCAGCCCGGCTGGTTTTCAGTCGGTCACGGAGCGTTTTCAGGTGATGTAGAGGCATGGTTTTTCCCTCCCTGACGGTAAGGTGGTGGTGGAACGCCCGGCCACGAATATGGTTGAGCCGTTAAGGGGTCATCCGGTAATGAATGGGCATCATGTCTGGCAATTGTTCCAGTAATGATGAAACATTCCAAGGATACTCCTGCCTCGCCCGTGGGGGAAGGGGGAGGAAAAGGAGAAGATATGCGGTTTTTTCATCCCGTCATGATGAGGGCAGGCATGCTTGCGGCTCTGGCTGGTGTGATGGCCCTGAGCCATCCGGCAAAGGCAGAAGCCACCATGCCGGCACAGTGTGACAATGCCCGGTTTGTAAAGGATCAGGCAGGATACGCCCAGCAGTTTGCCCATCGGCAGGTGCCCTATGGGCAGCATCTGGACCTGCCAGAGCATGTCTGCGGAACCGTTGTGAAGGTCTTCCGGGCCCGTCGCAGCCGAAGCGGGATGCATGGTTATTTTCTGATGTCCGTTGCGGGCGGCCAGCCCATCCGTGTGGTGTCCAATCTGGATGAGATGAAGGCCCCGTCATGGCCATGGGTGAAGACCGGAGACCAGGTCGAGGTGCAGGGGCGGTATTATTATGATGGGCCTGGCCGTCAGGGGTTGGACTGGACCCATCATGGCACGGGCCGTCACTGGCCGTGGCCGGGCTATGTCAGCGTGAACGGTCAGCGTTACGATTGAAGACCGGCCCACCCCGGTGTCAGGCCGGGGTGAGTGTTCCTGCCCGTTTGCGGCCCTTTCTGTCTGATGGTGCCGCAGGCGCAGCGGAGATGGTGAAGGTCAGCTGGCCATCACGTGCCCCGATTTTGACGGTTCCCCCATCTGTCAGCCTGCCAAAGAGAATTTCCTCGGCCAATGGTTTCTTGATGTGGTTCTGGATCAGGCGGCCCAGCGGGCGGGCTCCATTCGTCCGGTCGTAACCCCGTTCAGCCAGCCATGCCCGGGCACCGGCGGTGAGGTGCAGGGAGACGTTTTTGGCCGCCAGCATGGTGGTCAGCTGGGCAAGGAATTTCTCTACGACGTGGGCCACCACAGCGGGTGTCAGCGGGGCGAAGGGGATGATGGCATCCAGCCGGTTACGGAATTCGGGTGAGAAAAGCCGCTTGATGGCTTCCTCGTCATCACCGGAGCGGGCAGTGCGTGCAAAGCCGATGGCTTCTTTGGAAAGATCACTGGCTCCGGCATTGCTGGTCATGATGAGAATGACATTGCGGAAATCCACCGTTTTGCCGGTATTGTCCGTCAGCTTGCCATGATCCATGACCTGAAGCAGGATGTTGAAAAGGTCTGGATGGGCTTTCTCAATCTCATCCAGTAGTAGGACGGCATGGGGTGTCTGGTCTATGGCGCTGGTCAGCAGGCCACCTTGTTCAAACCCTACATAGCCCGGTGGTGTACCGATCAGCCGGGAGATGGAATGAGCTTCCATATATTCCGACATGTCAAAACGGATTAGCTTGATCCCCAGGGATTGGGCGAGCTGCCGTGCTGCCTCCGTCTTGCCAACACCTGTTGGACCGGAGAAGAGATAGCTACCGATAGTTTTTTCCGTATCCCGCAGCCCGGCCCGGGAGAGCATGACAGCCGAAGAGAGCGCATCCAGTGCTTCATCCTGGCCGAAGACGGCCTTGCGGAGGTCGGCGGGCAGATGGCGGATGGAAGTCCTGTCATCTGCGGAGAGATGACGGGGAGGGATATGGGCAATGCGTGCCACAGTTGCTTCGATGTCTCGAACACCAACCGTGCGCCGTCTGCGGCTGCTGGGCAGGAGGCGGCAGGCGGCGCCGGCCTCATCGATGATGTCGATGGCTTTGTCAGGCAGTTTCCGGTCATGGATGTATCGGACCGACAGCTCCACAGCACTGCGGATGGCCGGGTCTGTGAAACGGATGTCGTGATGCTCCTCATACCGTTCCTTCAGGCCCCGCAGGATGCGGATCGTGTCGGTCTGTGAGGGTTCGGTGACATCAATCTTCTGGAAACGCCGTGTCAGGGCGTGGTCCTTCTCGAAATGCTGCCGATATTCCTGATAGGTGGTGGAGCCGATGCAATGCAGCTTCCCGGTTGCCAGAGCCGGTTTTAGCAGGTTGGAGGCATCCATGGAGCCATTGGTCGTGGCGCCCGCCCCGATGAGCATGTGGATTTCATCAATGAAGAGCAGGCTGCCCGGCTTCTGCTCCAGTTCGCTCATGATGGTCTTCAGGCGTTCTTCAAAATCGCCACGGTAGCGTGTACCGGCCAGCAGGGCACCGAGGTCCAAGCTGTACAGGCGGGCATCAGCCAGGATGGCGGGCACCTGGCCTTTCACGATTCTCTGGGCCAGCCCTTCGGCAATGGCGGTCTTGCCAACACCGGGATCACCAACCAGCAGGGGGTTGTTCTTTGTCCGGCGGCAGAGGATCTGGACAACCCGCTCCACTTCCTTTTCCCGACCGATGAGCGGGTCGATTCCATCACGGCGGGCCCGCTCGTTGAGGTCCGTGCAGTAGGTCTGGAGGGCCTCTTTCTGGTCGGCCTCGGCAGGTTCGCTGCTTTCTCCACCATCTTTGCGGGAGGCCCTGGTCCTGCGGCCGGTCTGGCCAGTCTGCGGCGGGATGTCTGCCACGTCGTCATGCCGCATGGCATGGATGGCATTCAGCCGTGTCAGGCCCCGCTGCTGGAGGAAGAAAACGGCGTGACTTTCTTTCTCGGCGAACATGGAGACCAGTACATGGGCTCCTGTCATGATGGCCTGGCCTGCACTCTGGATATGGACTGCCGCCCGCTGGATCACCCTCTGGAAGGCGGCTGTCGGCTGGGGGGCATCGTCCAGCTCGGGGCGGATGATGGCCTGCTGCTCATGCAGGAGAAAATGGTCGACATCCTGCCGGAGCAGCTCAAGGTCGATCCGGCATGCTGAAAAGATCGCCATGGCATCACGGTCATCACAGAGAGCAAAGAGGAGATGTTCCAGTGTGATGAATTCGTGGTGATTCTGACCCGCAAGGAGGAGCGCACGCTGAAGCGTCTGTTCAAGTGTGGAGGACAACATAGGCGCTCCTTGTGCCATGAAGGAATGTCAGAATGATGAAGCGGCGGTACAGAAATCTGTCAGGATATCAAGTGGCGATGGCCTCAGGCTTTCTCAAGGGTGCACTGGAGAGGGTGCTGGTTCTTCTGGGCAAGGTCCATGACCTGTCCGACCTTCGTTTCTGCAATTTCATAGGTGAAAATCCCGCAGACTCCGCTGCCCCGGTTGTGGACCTCCAGCATGATAGCCTGTGCTTCTGCGGGGGATTTGTCAAAGAACTGTTCCAGCACGAACACCACGAAATCCATGGGGGTGTAGTCATCATTCAGCAGGATGACATTGTACATGGAGGGGTAGGCGATATCCGTCTTGCGGGATGTCAGTGTGTCTTCCCGGGCAGCGTGGACAGGCAGGGCCATGCCGGTATCGTCTATGGCAGAGGCCATGGGAAGCCCATATGTCATGGCATGTGGCCTGTGCTGCATGGGGGACGCTCCTGAACTGGTTGGTAAATATGACTTATTTTCTTGTATCAGGAAAATGCACGAAGGGCATGGTGTGATGCTCTGACGGGATGGCGTTGGCCCCATCATGATACAGAGGCATATGGCGTTTTTCTGCCGGTCATGCTGCCTGCTGCCTTTCTGGTTCATAACAGGGTTGTGGTGAAAACGTTTTTTCAACTTTATGGGCCGGGAGGATATCTGGCATGTCTGGTGGAAAAATCTGGACATTCTCAGGTACTGAAGACTAGAGTTGCACGGTTTTTATGGATTCCAGACAAACTGGGGATGATTCCTTCTGATGCGCCCGTTTTTCAGTCGTACCCTGTTTTCGTGTGTGGTCGCCCTGGCTGCTTTCTCCGGTACGGCACGGGCGCAGTTTGCCGGACATGTATCGTCCCTGGTCATTGATGCCCGGACAGGAGCCGTCCTGTCCGAGTCGGATGCCGACCTCCAGCGTTATCCCGCTTCCCTGACAAAGATGATGACGCTGTACATGACCTTCCAGGCCCTGGAGCGGGGCAGCATCACCCTTCAGGACAGCATGCCGGTTTCCATCCATGCCTCCATGCAGGCCCCATCGAAACTGGGTATGCGCCCGGGGACGCATCTGGCGGTGGAGCAGGCCATTCTGGCCCTTGTCACCAAGTCTGCCAATGATGCGGCCTGCGTGCTGGGCGAGTACCTGGGGGGTGGGGATGAGACCCGCTTCGCCGCACTGATGACCTATCAGGCCCGGCGGCTCGGCATGGCCCATACGACATTTCGCAATGCCTCCGGCCTGCCCGACCCGGATCAGGTCACCACGGCCCGGGACCTGTCCGTGCTGGCACGGGCCCTGATGCGGGATTTCCCCCAGTATTACCATTATTTCGGCGTGCGTGAATTCCCGTTCCGCCGTCACATGATCCCCAACCACGACCCGCTCCTTGGGGTGTATCAGGGGGCAGATGGCTTCAAGACCGGTTATACCGATCTGGCAGGGCACAATCTTGTCAGCTCTGCCCAGCAGGGGCAGGTGCGGCTGATTGGCGTCGTGCTGGGGGCTTCCAGCAATGAAAGCCGGAACCAGACAATGATTTCCCTGCTGGATGATGGTTTTTCCGCTTCCGGGCAGGCCCCGCTGCCGCTGCTCAAGCAGCCGGGTCATTATTACGCCCTGGCCCGGCATGGTGGCAGCCGGGTGGCGCACCGTTCCCATCTGCGGCGGGGAGTCGTGCTGGTCACTTACCGGTCTCACGGCGCTCCACGGGGGCTGCATCATTCATGGGCCTCACGCCGGGGGCATCATCGCTCCTGAGGCTACAGCCGGAAGCCCCTCCGCCCCCATGGCCGGAGGGGCTTTTTTCTGTCTGGCAGGCTGTTCCGCTTCCGGCAGTTGAGGGGCGGTCACTTGGCCGTGTCTGAGAGGGTCTTGCACTGGGGCAGGGCAGGGCGCATTCTGCGGGCAGTTCCGACATCATGGTCGAGCCGACAGCACATCACAGAACAAGAACAGGGATTACGATACTTCATGTCTTCTCAGGACGGGCGCAGCATCCAGCATTACACGACGGACGATTTCAGGCATCTCAAGGCAGCCGGGCAGCTGGCCGCCGCCACGCTGGACATGATCACCGAGCATGTACGTCCCGGCATCACGACAGGTGAGCTGGACAGGATTGTACATGAATACACGCTGGAGCATGGCGCAACGCCAGCCCCGCTCAACTATCACGGTTTCCCGAAATCCTGCTGCATTTCCCTCAATCATGTTGTCTGCCACGGGATTCCCGGTGACAGACGCCTTCAGGAGGGGGACATCCTCAATATTGACGTCACTTCCATCCTGAATGGCTGGTATGGCGACACGTCCCGCATGTATGTCGTGGGCAAGCCGCCCCGCAAGGCCGAGAAGCTCATCGACCTGACCTATCAGGCGCTCATGCTGGGGATCGAGCAGGTGCGGCCCGGGGCCACGCTGGGCGATATCGGTCATGCCATCCAGAGCTTTGCGGAGAAGCACCGCCTTGGCGTGGTGCGGGATTTCTGCGGGCATGGGATTGGCCGCAACTTCCATGAGGCGCCAAGCGTCCTGCATTATGGCCGGCCCGGCCAGGGTACGATACTGAAAGCGGGCATGGTCTTCACCATCGAGCCGATGCTCAATCTTGGCCGCCCGGACGTGAAAGTGCTGGCCGATGACTGGACGGCCGTGACACGGGACCGCTCCCTGTCCGCCCAGTTCGAGCATCAGCTGGGTGTGACGGAAGACGGGTATGAAATCTTCACCCTGTCGCCCCGTGGTTATACGAAACCGCCTTACGCCCTCTGAAATCTGTTTCGTGGACAAGGAAGCCCGTCATGATGGCATTGCGTAAACTGGCTGCCCGGCTGGCTCTGGGGAGCATGGTGCTGGGCAGCGTGGCCCTGTCCCAGGCCGAGACGCTGAGTGCAGCACATGACCCGCTGGCCTATGGGCCGGACACCACCCGCCCCGGCACGCTGGTGAAGGGGGAGGCGGGCATGGTCGTCTCTGCCCAGCATCTGGCCTCCGAGGCAGGGGCACGGATTCTGCGTGAGGGCGGCAATGCCGCCGATGCTGCCGTGGCCGTCGGTTATGCGCTGGCCGTGGTCTATCCAGCGGCGGGCAATCTGGGCGGTGGCGGCTTCATGACACTGCGCCCCCCGCATGGTCCTGCGGTATTCATCGACTTCCGGGAACATGCACCCCTGCGTTCCCAGCCTGCCATGTATCTGGATGAAGAAGGCCGGGTGAAACCGGGTCTTTCCACGGTGGGCTGGAAAGCCGTGGCCGTACCGGGGACGGTCGCCGGGCTGGAGGCCGTGCGGAAGCGCTGGGGACGGCTGAGTCGGGCGAAGGACATGGCCCCGGCCATCGCCCTGGCCCGGGACGGTTTCGTTCTGGAGGAAGGTGACGTGGAGCTTCTGCACACGTCCACCGACTATTTCCGGCAGGATGAGTATGCCCGTAGCATTTTCCTGCGGCCTGACGGGACGGAGCTGGCCGTGGGGGACAGGCTGGTCCAGCCCGGTCTGGCCCGGTCGCTGGAACTGATCGCCAGGGATGGCAGGGGCGCCTTTTATCGTGGCCCCATAGCCTCGGAAATCCTCCGGGCCTCCCGTCTGGGTGGCGGCTTCCTGACGGAAGCGGATTTTCGTGCCTATAAGCCACGCTTCATGGAGCCGGTCACCTGCCAGTATCGTGGCTATCAGATCGAGACGGCACCTCCGCCAAGCGGTGGTGGCGTGGCCCTGTGCGAGGTGCTGAACATTCTGTCCGGGTATGACATGGGTCGCCTTGGCCTGCACAGTGCGCCTGCCGTCCAGCTGGAGCTGGAGGCCATGCGTCATGCCTATTCCGACAGGCGGGACCTTGGTGATCCGGCCTTTGTCGTCAATCCGGTTTCCTATTTCCTCAACCCCACTTACGCCGGGCAGATACGGGCCGCCCTGCCCAGGGACAGGGCCGTGCCATCCGATACGCTTCAGGTCGGGCGTCCGGCCCCCGGCAGGAGCGTGCCGACTTCCGGCCCGGCCGTGGAGAAGCACGAGACGACCCATTTTTCCACGATCGATTCCCATGGCATGGCGGTGTCCACCACCTATACGCTCAATGGCTGGTTTGGAGCGGGCGTCATGGGGGGGCGCACCGGCATCTGGATGAATGACGAGATGGACGATTTCTCCATCAAGCCGGGAGAGCCGAACATGTTCGGCATTGTCGGTTCTGTGGCCAATGCCATTGCGCCGGGCAAGACGCCCCTGTCATCCATGTCCCCGACGATCGTGAGCCGGAACGGGCATGTCGTGATGGTCACAGGCAGCCCCGGTGGCTCCCGCATTCCTACCATCGTGCTGTCCAGCCTGCTGGGCGTGGTGGATTATGGGCTGGACCTGGCACAGGCGGTCGATCTGCCCCGCCTGCATGAGCAATGGAAGCCCGATGATGTGGAGATGGAGACGGGCGCCCTGAGTCCGGACGTGCAGAAGACGCTGGAACAGGAAGGGTACCATTTCATCCCCCATCGTCCGTGGGGCATCACGGAGGCGATTCTGGTCGGGGGGCCCCGGCTGGATGGTCAGGACCCGGCCCGGAAGGGGATCGGCCCGTTCTATGGCGTGGCGGACCCCCGGCATCCCGGTGGTGCGGCTGTCGCCCCCTGAAAGGGCATGGGGTGTGGTGGAAAGTAAGGGCTTGCCTGCCCCCCCTGTTCCTGTGCTAGAAGCCCGCTTGGGAGATCGGCCCCGGGCGGCTGACCTGCGAACCCGGTCAGGCCCGGAAGGGAGCAGCCGTAGTGGGCTCGTGTCGGGTCGGGTGTCCGGTCTCCTTGCGATTGCCGTGCAGGCCCGTGTGCCTCCGGGGCGTCCTTTCCAGACGATGAAAGCTGTGGGAGGCACGTTGCAGCCGTGAGCGAAGAAGACATTCCCCTCCCACCCGAAGGCGGAGCCGGTTTTTTCTCCGATGCTGCCCCAGTGGATGCCGTTCCTTCGGAACAGAAGGCACCCTACCGTGTTCTGGCCCGCAAATACCGTCCCCAGACATTCGATGACCTGATCGGTCAGGAGAGCCTCGTCCGCATCCTGCGCCGGGCCTTTGCCGTGGGCCGTGTGGCCCATGCCTTCATGCTGACAGGGGTGCGGGGCGTGGGCAAAACCACCACGGCCCGGATCATCGCCCGTGCCCTGAACTGCACCGGCGTGGATGGCAGGGGTGGCCCGACGGCTGATCCCTGCGGTGTCTGCCCCAACTGCAAGGCCATTCTGGCAGACCGTCATCCTGATGTGCTGGAGATGGATGCTGCCTCCCGCACGGGCGTGGATGATGTGCGGGAGATCATCGAGGCCGCCCGGTTCCGCCCCATGCAGGCCCGCATGAAGGTCTTCGTGATTGACGAAGTGCACATGCTGTCCCGCAATGCCTTCAATGCGCTGCTGAAGACGCTGGAGGAACCTCCGGCACAGGTCACCTTCATCTTTGCCACGACCGAACTGCGGAAGGTGCCTGTCACGGTGCTGTCCCGCTGCCAGCGTTTCGACCTCCAGCGTGTGCCGCAGGCCATGCTGGCCGAGCATTTTGCCCGCATCGCCCGCAAGGAGGGGGCGGAGCTGGAAGAGGGGGCTTTGGCCCTCATTGCCAGAGCCGCTGACGGTTCCGTGCGTGACGGCCTGTCCCTGCTGGATCAGGCCATCGCACAGGGAGCGTCCGATACGGCCAGCGTGGCGGACATGCTGGGGCTGGCGGACCGTGGCATGGTGTTCGACCTGCTGGAGGCCGCCCTGCACGGGCAGGTGGCGCCCGTGCTGGAGATTGCCGGGCGGGCTTATGCCCGTGGGGCTGATCTGGGCGTCCTGCTGACGGACCTGATGGACGTGCTGCACCTTCTCTCCCGCATCAAGGCCCTGCCGGAACTGCGTGACGGCCCAGAACTGCCGGAAATGGAGAAGGTCCGTGGCGGGGTGATCGTGGATCATGTGGGGGTCACGGTTCTGGGGCGGGCCTGGCAGCTGCTCCTGAAGGGGCTGGCCGAGGTGGAAGCCGCTCCGGACCGGCAGCAGGCAGCCGAGATGGTGCTGATCCGTCTCTGTCATGCCAGTCTCCTGCCCACGCCGGACAGGCTGATCCGGCAGATGCAGGAGGCATCGTCTTCCGGTGCCATCCAGACCGAGGGACGGTCCGGTCCGCAGGGAAATGCCGCTTCATCTGCCGCTCATGGCGGGGGGACGGCTCCAGCAGGGGGCGTGTCCTCATCCGTGTCCCGGTCTTCCGTTCCCCGGGGGCAGGAGGGAAGTGGGCCTTCAGCTTTCGTGCAGGGGGCTGGGACGATGGCCGGGGGGAGTGATGTGGTCCGTCAGGGCAGTACCGTCCTGAAGCCGCAGCTGGACGGGCCTGCTCCGGAACCGGTCCCTGCGAGGCAGCCCCTGCGTCTGGCCACGGAGAATGGCACAGCCGTGTCGGCCCGTGATGAAGGGCCGGGGCCGGATGATGGCGGTGCGGGCGAGGCCATTCCGCCCATGCCCCGAAGCTGGCGGGAGCTGGTTGCGCTTGTGGGGCAGCAGAAGGAAGCCCGTCTCCACGGAACGCTGCGGCATCTGGGGCATGTCGTGGAGTTCGAGCCGCCCCGTCTCGTGCTCCGTCTGGCTGAAAATGACCGGGATCAGAAGCGGCAGGCCTTCCGTGCCCTGACAGCCCTGCTGGACAGGCTCTATCCCGGCCGCTGGCAGGTGGTTGCCTCCGAAGAACAGGGTGAGGCGACGCTGGACGAGCAGGGGGCAGAAATCATCGCCCTGCATCAGGACAAGGCCAGGCAGCATCCGCTGGTCCGGGCCATCATGCAGCGGTTTCCGCATGCCCAGATTGGTGAGGTGCGGGATCATACTCTGGATGATTACGGCCTGCCGCCGGAGACGGTGGTGCCTTTGGGGGAAGACGTGCCGCCTGATTTTGAATTTGCCCCGCCGGATGCCGATTACCCTGATGAGGATGAGTTTTACTGAGCCGTCAGAGGTCACCATGGCCCCGGCCCAGTTCTGTAACCAAGGAGTGACGTGATGAAAAATCTTGCTGGCATGATGAAGCAGGCCACACAGATGCAGGCCCGCATGAAAGAGGTTCAGGCCAGGCTGGAGAGTGCGGAGGTTGACGGTGAGGCCGGCAACGGGCTGGTACGGCTGACCCTGACGGGCAAGGGGGCGCTCAAGTCCATCACGATCGACCCCAAACTGGCTGATCCGGAAGACATGGAGACCATGCAGGACCTGATCGTCGCTGCCTTTGCCGATGCCCGCAGCAAAACGGAAGCCATGAGCCGGGAGGAGATGAAGAAGGTCACCGGTGGTCTCCAGCTGCCGCCGGGCATGGACCTGCCTTTCTGAAAGCCGGAGCGAGGATGAGGGTCTGACGTGCGCATAAGCCCCGAAATCGAAACCCTGATGTCCCGTCTGGCCCGTCTGCCCGGCCTTGGCCCCCGTTCGGCCCGTCGGGCGGCTCTGGCGCTCCTCCAGGCACCAGAGGCACGTCTCCAGCCCCTGATTGCTGCCATGCAGGCGGCGGCACAGTCGATCCATACCTGCCCGCAATGCGGCAACCTGGACAGCTGTACACCCTGTTCGCTCTGTGCAGACCCCCAGCGTGATCCATCAGTCATCTGTGTGGTGGAGAGTGTTGGTGACCTCTGGGCGCTGGAGCGGTCCGGAATGCATCGGGGGCGGTATCAGGTACTGGGTGGTGTGCTGTCGGCCCTTTCAGGCTGTGGGCCGGAAGACCTCAATCTGACGGGCCTCATGGAGCGTGTGCAGTCAGGCGAGGTGGAAGAGGTCATTCTTGCCCTTGGAGCCACGGTGGATGGTGCGACCACGGCCCATTGGTTGCAGGAAAAACTGGCCCCTCACAAGGTGGCGGTGAGCCGTCTGGGTCACGGCATGCCGATGGGAGGAGCGCTGGATGTGCTGGATGAAGGCACGCTGGCGGCCGCCATGTCATCCCGGAAGGTTCTGTGAGCATGTTTGGTCTGTCGCCCCATATGCCCCGTGTTGCGCTGGTAACGGGGGGAGCCCGTCGCCTCGGCCGGGCGATGGTGGAGATGCTGGCTCGGGAAGGCTTTGCCGTGGCCATCCATTGCCGCCACAGCCGTGATGAGGCCGAGGCCCTGCTGCGGCAGATTGATGGTCGTGGCTGTGTCGTGCAGGCTGATCTGGCGGAGGAGGCTACTCTGCTGCCCCTGTTGGCGGAGGTTGAGGCCAGGCTGGGGCCGGTTGGCGTTCTCATCAACAATGCGTCCGTTTTTGAACGGGATGAACTGGGCGGCGTGACCCGTGAAAGCTGGGATGCACATATGGAGCCGAACCTGCGTGCTCCGTTTGTTCTGTCCCAGGCTATGGCCGTTTCCTTGCCGGACGGAGCGGAGGGGCTGATCCTCAACATGCTGGACCAGCGTGTCTGGAATCTGACGCCTCATTTTGTCAGCTATACCGTATCCCGCTCTGCCTTATGGAGCCTGACCCGCAGCATGGCTCTGGGGCTGGCACCCCGCATTCGGGTGAATGCCATCGGGCCGGGGCCTGTCCTGCCTGCCGCAGGCCAGTCTCTGGACCATTTCGAGAGCATGTGCCGCAGCACACCCCTTCAGCGGGGTGCGGGTCCGGATGAAATTGCTGCCATTGCCCGCATGTTCCTGATGCTGCCATCTGTCACGGGACAGATGCTGGCACCTGATGGCGGGCAACATCTGAACTGGTCGCCTGCGGCGTCCTGATCTCAAGGGCCGCCTTTTTGTAGCGTTCAACAAGATAGGAAAAACCACGCTGATCCACCCTGCGGTGGAGGATGGCCCGGTTTTCCAGCACGACGCCTGCGGGCAGCCCTGTGAAGCGGCTTCCAAGACGCTGCCGGGAAAAGATGGTCTCACCAACGGCCTGGCCGAAAGGCACATGGCTTCCGGCCAGTTTCCGGCGGGCGTCTGGCGTCAGACGGTCGGGCAGGTATAGATTCCATGCCTCTGACCATACTGCCCGCCCGCAGAGAAGCTGGACGTGCCGGACGACCAGTCGTGTTGTTGGGGAGGCCTGCAGGGCCTGTCTGGCGTCCCGCTGGAGGGCAGGGGGCGCCGCTCTGTCCAGAAGATGGGCTGTAATGGGGCGGGGGCAGTGCTGTTGCAGGGTGGCTGTGGCACTGGCCCGTTGGTCCAGCTCGTGTGCGAGGGCCTCTGCTGTCGCTGGGCGGGGAGCTGCGGCATGGGCCTGCACAATGCCGGCCATGCAGGTGCCAATCCCCAGACAGAAAAGCCGCACCCGGGTGGGGGTGCGGCTCCTGCATGGGAAGAACAGGGAGAGCCCTTTATGAATCGTCCCGGTCATCCTTGTCGGTCGAGACCTCGATATCCTGGCTGATGTCATCATCGTCATCCAGATCATCATCACCGGAGATGACATCGTCATCATCGCCAGTGTCGATGTCCATATCATCCTCGTGCTCTTCCTGGGCGAGATTCTTGTCCTTCTCGTCGGCCAGCTCGTCCTCTTTCTTCAGGCGGGAGAGGTTTCCGGGCTGGGTTGTCCCACATTTCGGGCAGACAGCCGGTACGCGGTTGAGATCATAGAAGCGTGCATTGCAGTCAACGCATGTCCGTTTCAGACCGAGTTCTGGTTTTGCCATAATGCTGGAGCCCATGTTGCCACAAAAGAGAAGTGACTGGGCCATGCCACCGAAATGTCCCGCTGTCAAATATTTCTCCATGTGGTGGCAGAAGAGGCGGAGCTCTGCCTCGGGGTCCGTTCCTGCTGGCAGAATTGCCGCATGGGGGGACAGACTTTTCCAGATGGATGGAGTAGTCTGGTCCTATTGGATGATCCCACCCTTGATGATGTGAAGCAGGATTATGACAGCACAGCGTCCCTTGAAAGTCTCCTCTGCCCCGGCTGGGCTGGCCGGGCGGGTCCGTGTTCCCGGAGACAAGTCCATCAGCCATCGTGCGCTCATGTTCGCCGCCCTTGCCGAAGGGCGGACCCATATTTCCGGCCTGCTGGAAGGTGAGGACGTGCTGCGTACGGCAGAGGCCATGCGTGCCCTCGGGGCAAAGGTCGTCCGGGAAGAGGGCCGCTGGATTGTCGATGGCTGTGGTGTGGATGGGCTGAAAGAGCCTGCCGATGTGCTGGACATGGGCAATTCCGGTACGGCAGCCCGGTTGCTCAGTGGTGTTCTGGCGACGCATCCCTTCATGAGCATCATGACGGGTGATGCCTCCCTCCGCAGCCGCCCGATGGGGCGTGTCAGCGTTCCGCTGGGTGAGATGGGGGCACGATTCGTGACCCGTGCGGGCCAGAAGCTGCCCATGGCCGTGGAAGGAACGGGCAAGGGGAAACCGCTGCATTACCGCCTGCCGGTGGCCTCGGCACAGGTGAAATCCGCCATCCTTTTGGCAGGGCTGAACTGCGAGGGGGAAACGGTGGTGGAAGAGCCGGCCCCGACCCGGGATCATACCGAGAACATGCTGCGTCATTTCGGCACGGAGGTGAAGGTCGAGGAGCTGCCCGGAGCCGGACGGCGCATCACGCTGAAAGGCCCGGCCCGCCTCGTGGCGCAGGACGTGCTGGTGCCGGGGGACCCGTCATCAGCGGCTTTCCCCGTCGTGGCGGCCCTGCTGGTGCCGGGTTCGGAGATTGTCGTGGAGGCAGTGGGCCAGAATCCACTGCGGACCGGCCTGTTCAAAACCCTGAAGGAAATGGGGGCGTCCCTGGAGGTCCGTGATGAGCGGATTGAAGGGGGGGAGGTCATCGGAGACCTGCATGTTCGTGCGGGGCGGCTGAAGGCGGTGGATGTTCCAGCTGTGCGGGTACCCTCCATGATTGATGAATATCCGGTTCTGGCCGTGGCCTGTGCGTTTGCGGAGGGTACATCCCGCCTGCGGGGCCTTGCCGAGCTGCGGGTGAAGGAGAGTGACCGCTTGGCCGCCACCGTGGCGCTGCTGGAGGCCAATGGGGCGAAGGTGCATGTCGAAGGAGATGATCTGATCATCGAGGGGCAGAAAACCCTGCCTGGTGGTGGGAAGGTCCAGACCCACATGGATCACCGTCTGGCCATGAGCGCCACCGTGCTGGGGCTGGTGGCTGAGAAGCCGGTCCATATTGATGATACGGCCTTCATCGAGACCAGCTTTCCCGGTTTCGTATCCCTGATGAATGGTCTTGGTGCGGGGCTGGAGGCATGAGCCGGCGGGGCATGAAATATCCGGTCATCGCCATTGATGGCCCCGCCGCCGCAGGCAAGGGCACGCTCGCCCGCCAGCTGGCGGACACGCTGGAGCTGCCTTATCTGGATACGGGGCTGCTGTATCGGGCCGTGGCCCGCCGGGTGCTGGACCAGGGGGGCGATCCGGCTCATGACGGGCCGGAGCAGGCCCGTCAGCTCGTGCCGGAGGACATGCGCCGGACCGACCTGCGGGAGCCGGAGGTGGACCGGGCGGCCTCCGCCGTGGCCCGGCACCCGGAGGTCCGGGAAGCTCTGCTGGAGCGGCAGCGTCATTTCGGGCGGGCCCGGGGTGCCGTGGTGGATGGTCGTGATATCGGGACGGTCGTGTTTCCTGATGCCACCGCCAAATTCTTCATTACGGCCTCGGCAGAGGTCCGGGCCCAGCGGCGTTATGTGCAGCGGCATGGTCAGCCATGCACGTCTCCGGCCCAGCTGGCTGAGGAAGTGGCGGCCATCAATGCACGGGATCAGCAGGACGCCTCCCGCGAGACGGCACCGTTGCGCCCGGCCGAGGATGCCGTGCAGATTGTAACGGATGATCTGGATGCAGCCGACGTGCTGGACCGTGTCTGCCAGATTCTGCAGGAAAAGGGCATCATCCGGCGCTGATTCATATCTTCGCTGTTGACAGTCCCCCCCTTATGCGTGTTGGTGAGGGGGTATGACGCCGCACAGCCCGTGGTGTCATGAATCCCCTGCCGCGGGGTGGGGGATCTGCGATTTGTGATGACTTCCGCTCCGGGCTGTGGGGTCGGGGGGAGACGTCGTTTTTTGGAGCCCATCACTGTGTTTTTGGGCAGAGGGAGACGGCGCATGGCTGGGTGCCGGGCACTGGCTGCGGCACTCTGGAATGCTGGAAATACATGGCTTCTGCCACTCAGAATACACCGGAACACGGTAAAGAAGATTTTGCTGCCCTGCTGGATGAAACACTGGGCAGTGACAGTGCGTTTGACGGGACCGTTGTCCGCGGCCGTGTCATCCGTCTGACAGACGATCACGCCATCGTCGATGTCGGCCTGAAGAGCGAGGGGCGTGTTGCCCTGCGCGAGTTCGGCCCTGTTGGCACAACCCCGGATGTGAAGCCGGGTGATGTGTTCGAGCTGTTCATCGAGCGCTACGAGGACCGTGACGGTTCCATCGTTCTGTCCCGTGAGAAAGCCCGCCGCGAGGAGGCATGGACCGCTCTGGAGAGCGCTTTTGCCCACAACCAGCGTGTCAACGGCACGATCTATGGTCGCGTGAAGGGTGGTTTCACGGTTGATCTGGGCGGCGCCATGGCCTTCCTGCCGGGCAGCCAGGTGGACATCCGCCCCGTGCGTGACGTCGGGCCGCTCATGGGCCAGCCGCAGCCGTTCCAGATCCTCAAGATGGACCGGGCCCGTGGCAACATCGTCGTGTCACGTCGCGCCGTTCTGGAAGAGACCCGTGCCGAGCAGCGTTCCGAGCTGATCCAGGGCCTGAAGGAAGGCATGATTCTCGATGGCGTCGTCAAGAACATCACCGATTACGGTGCGTTCGTTGACCTCGGCGGCGTTGATGGCCTGCTGCATGTCACCGACATCGCCTGGAAGCGCATCAACCATCCGTCTGAAGCTCTGCAGATCGGCCAGCCTGTCCGCGTGCAGGTGATCCGCTTCAACTCCGACACGCAGCGCATCTCCCTGGGCATGAAGCAGCTTGAGGCTGATCCGTGGGAGAACGTGGCCGTCAAGTATCCGGTCAATGCCCGCTTCACGGGCCGCGTGACCAACATCACGGACTACGGTGCCTTCGTTGAGCTGGAGCCGGGTGTTGAAGGTCTGGTGCACGTCTCCGAAATGTCCTGGACGAAGAAGAACGTCCATCCGGGCAAGATCGTGGCCACCTCCCAGGAGGTCGAGGTCATGGTTCTGGATGTGGACAGCGCCAAGCGCCGCATCTCCCTGGGCCTGAAGCAGGTTCAGCGGAATCCGTGGGAGCAGTTCGCTGAAGAGCACAAGGTTGGCTCTGTCATCGAAGGCGAGATCCGCAACATCACCGAGTTCGGTCTGTTCATCGGCCTGTCCGCCGACATCGACGGCATGGTCCACATGTCCGACCTGTCCTGGGACGAGTCCGGCGAAGAGGTCATGAAGCGTTACGAGAAGGGCCAGGTCGTTCAGGCCAAGGTTCTCGACGTGGATGCCGAGAAGGAGCGTATCTCCCTGGGTATCAAGCAGCTTCAGGAAGACCCGGCCGCCGATGTGCTGGACCGCATCAACAAGGGTGATGTCGTCACCTGCGTTGTGACGGCTGTTCAGAGCAACGGGATCGAGGTCAAGGTCGATGATGTCCTGACAGGCTTCATCCGTCGTGGCGAGCTGGCCCGTGACAAGAGCGAGCAGCGTCCGGAACGCTTCGCTGTTGGCGAGAAGGTCGATGCCAAGGTGGTCGGTCTGGACCGTTCTTCCCGCAAGCTGTCTCTGACCATCCGTGGTCGTGAGGTTGAGGAAGACAAGCAGGCCATCAGTGAGTATGGCTCTTCTGACTCCGGTGCATCTCTCGGTGATATCCTTGGTGCGGCCATCCGTCGTCGTAGCTCCGAGGACTGAGAAGCTCATTTTCGGACCATGGCGGAATGGTAACATTTCTTCATGGATTCAAAGCGGTAAAAGGGCGGCCATTTGGCCGCCCTTTTATTGTTTTGTAATTATGTTGGTGGTAAATCTTTACTGGAGCTGCGCTTCAGACTGGCTCGTCCTCTGTAATTAAGCCGTTCTTACGGTCTGTCTGGTGCGGCCAGACTTGAAGATAGGTTTTTCTTGGAACTCAGGGTTGGCAATGGCGATTATCTACAACACGAATCATACCCATAACCCGAATGCCTATCTGACACTGGCAATACAGCGTGCGGCAGAAGAGCTGTTCGGGAAAGAAAACATTGTCGTTGCCGACAATATGAGTCTGGCCAGTGCGGCGGCCTCCGGCCAGCATGACACCCTGCTCTGTATTGATGGCCAGCGCATCAATCAGGCCCTGATCCGCCGTGTGCGCCCCGCCTTCAAGACCGTGATTCTCTGGACATTTGAAGACCCCTTCATGCAGGAGATAAACGGTCAGCTGGCTCCGCTGTTTGACCATGTTTTCACCAATGATCCGGCCTCCGTGTCAGTCTATCAGGGCAAGGGGCATTATCTGCCGCTGGCTGCGAGTCCCAGCCTGCATGAGCGGTCCGTGCGGGCTGCGGCTGATTGTGAGTATGATCTGTTTTTTGCCGGGACGATGTGGCCCAACCGGGTGCGGACTCTCCGGCGTGTTCTGGCCAGCTTTCCTGATGTAAGGCTGAAGCTTGTCTGTCCGGGCAATGAATATCTTCCCCCGCTGCCGGACGATATTGCTGCACTGGCCCTCCAGCGGCCTGTCAGCCATGAGGCCTTTATTGATTTCGCCAATGCCAGTGCTGTGACGCTGACCATGTTCCGGGACTATGCCAGCCATGGTGATGTCAGCCAGGCGACGGCGCCTGGTCCACGCTATTTTGAGCTTGGCCTCGCAGGGACAGCGCAGGTGGTTGAAGTGGCCCGTGGCATGGATGTCGAGCACTTCAGGAGTGTGGATGGCGTTCATCTGGCCCATGATGATGATGAGGTGGTGGAGAGCATCGCCCGACTGCTGCGGGATCATGAGCTGCGGCAGGACTCCGCCCTGGCGGCGCAGAAGTCGGTCATCGGGCAGCATCTCTATGCGCATCGTCTCCAGTTCATCCGTGAAGTCACGCAGGCGGAGTTCACATGCCATGCTCCGGCCAGTGTGGTGCCGACACCACGCCGCAACCGCCTGCGGGTGCTGATGTGCACCCACTCCACCATTCATGAGCAGGTCTGGGGTGGGGTTGAGGTTTACCAGCGGGAGCTTTGCTCCTTTCTGGGCCGGGAGGTGGAGTTTTTCTTCTGGCTGCGGCGGGGGACGAACTGCCGCCTCCTGTCTGCCAACGGGCATGAGCTGGAGCGTTTCGATATTGCGGAATGCAGTTGGGATGATGTCGTCTGCGATGCGCAGGAAGAGATGCTCTTCTCCAGTGTGCTGAGCCAGTACAATATCGATGTGGTTCACTTCCAGCATCTGGGGCATCACGCTCTTTCCCTGCCGCTCATTGCCAAGGCAAGTGGGGCAGGCGTCCTGTTCTCGGCGCATGATTTCTGGCTGGTGTCATCCCGCTACAACCTGCTGAATCAGGAGATGCGGCATGTGGAGGACCAGTTTGGTTCCGTTCTGGCCATGGATATCATGCTGAAGCAGGCGGAAGGGATCGAGTATGGCGGGGAACAGACCCGCCGTGCCTTCATCGACCGGATGTTGCACCACGTTGATGCCATCATGTTCGGTACGGCCCATTCTCGGGACTTCATGCACAGGATCTACCCTGTGCTGGACAGGAAGATCAGTCTGGTCAACGGGATCCCGAGCCCCGACGTGACGGTGCCGGTTGTGCCCAACGCTTACAGGCCGCTGGAAGAACGCCCGCTGGGCGTGGCTGTTGTTGGCAATTTCGCCCGGACCAAGGGAGCGGATACCATCCTTTCCCTGATAGAGGCGGCCCATCCTGATCATTTCCATTTCCACATTCTGGGCTATGTCCATCCGGATTATCAGCCGGTGCTGGAGGGGATGAAACGCCCGAACGTAACGGTGCATGGGCGGTACGAAGTCGGCAATACGGATGTCATGAAACAGGCCGATGTGGCGCTGTTTCTCTCCATATGGCCCGAGACCTACTGCATCTCCCTCTCCGAGGCATGGCAGTACGGGCTGGTGCCCATCGTGACGGAAATCGGGGCGCTGGATGACCGTGTGACGGATGGTGTCAATGGCTTCAAGGTACCGGTCAGCCGGGCAGACGTTGTGCTGGAACGTCTGGAGCTTCTGCGGTCTTCGGAGGATATCCGCCGGAAGATGATGGAGGCCATCACGCCTGATCTCTGGACGCATGAAGGAGATTATACGGCCGGGTTGCTCAGCCTTTACAGGGAGCTCGCACCAAAGCGTCTTCTCGGTGTGTCAGACCTGATGCTGGATGCCGGGCAGCTTGGCCTTCTGCCCATCTCTTCCTGGAAGAACCAGGCGCCGCCCCGTCATATTTTTGATCCCCCGCTGGTGCGGGATCTGGCCATCAATCTGCCATCGCACATCAATGACTGGTTCGCCATCCAGGGGGCCAACTGTTATCTGGATGACATCTGCCACCATGTGCTTGTTGAAGGGGCAGAGAAGACCTTCAAATCGGCTGATGAATTCCATCTCCGTGGCTGGCTGTTCATTCCTGGTGTCACGACGGCGGGACAGCTGCATGTCGTGCTGATCAGTGAAGATGAGCGGAGCCCGCTGATCTTCCTGAAGAGCGAGCGGGAAAGCCGGGGGGACATTTCGGAACTGTTCGGTGCCGATGTGCCGCGCCGGTCCGGTTTTTCCGTCAAGGCGGCGCTCCGGGGTAAATGGTGCGAGGGCTGGTACAGGATCGGCCTTGTCAACTCCATCAATGGCCGTGGGGCGTTCCAGCTGCTGGCCTATGGCCTGGAGGTCGAGGGCAGCAAGGTCAAGAGCATCAGGGCCTTCCGTCCGGACAATGATGTGATTCTGAACGATTTTTACAGGGTCGTGAATGATGACAATGTCCTGCGGGGTGTTCCGCTGACCCGTTTCCCGCGAGGGCGCCTCTTTGCGCAGGAGCAGGGGACGCAGTTCTATTTCATGGACCGTCTGGAGCTTCTGGCAGCCAATGAGGATACGACGCTGGTCGTGCCGCCTGAGGAGTGGGGGGGGGTCGTCCTGCGGGGCTGGAGCTTCATGGCGGGGCAGGGCCGGTCTGGTACGGTGTACGCTGCCATGGTCAGTGAGGAGACGGATGAGATCGTCCTTTTCGCCATGTCCCGTTTTGCCCGGGATGATGTCCGGACAGCCCATCACGATGCGCCACTCTGCTCTGGCTTTGAAGGGCTCCTGAGACCATGGAAGGGACGTGTCAGCCCAATGGGCGGCGTCTGGCATCTGGCTCTGGTGAATATCATCGGAGAGATTTTCGGGACGGTCGTGACGGATATCTGCATGCAGATGGAAGGGGGCCGTTGCCAGGTGCTTTACCGTGAAATGCCGACCGACGAGCAGCAGGAGCGTATCCGGCAGCTGGTGCTGGACCTTTCTGACCGACAGTCCCGGCAATGAGTTCTGGCGTGGCGGACAGGGCCGGTGGGCCATTGGGGGGACTGTCACCCCAGTGGCTTGAGTTCCAGCCGCAGTGGTATCTGCTGCGGTACCCTGATGCGCAGGAGCTGATGCTCCAGCATGGCTATGAAGATGCGCAGCGTTTCTACGAGGAGATTGGCTGCCACAGGGGGCATTCGCCCAACCGGTATTTTGATGAGATATGGTATCGGCAGGCCTATCCTGAAGTGCGACGTGGCCTGTTGGAAAAACGCTGGAAGTCCGGCTTCGAGCATTACCGGTCAGAGGGGTATCATCGCTTCTCGCCACACTGGCTGTTTGATGAGGTGGCCTATCGCCGTCGATATCTGGAGCTGACAGACCGTCATCTGGCGGAGCGTGGTTTCTGCAACGGGTATGACCATTACCTCTCCCATGGTGAGGCGCATGGGTTCAGGGCGGGGCCCTTTGTGGATGTGACGCTGCTTCAGGAAATGGCAGGCCGTCATGAGGAGTGGTTCGGCCCGGAGGGGCTGCTGGCCTCATGGCTGGTTCTGCCGGCCTATATCGCAGATGCTGCGCCACTTTCTTGGTATTTTGATGCTCCCTGGTATCTGGAAACCTACCCGCAGGTGCGTGAAGCCATCGAGGCCGGGGATTATGGTAATGCGCTGCATCATTATCTGACAAATCCAACGCCGGAGGCCTTCAATCCGTCGCCCTGGTTCGATGAGGCCTATTACCGCAGGACATCGCCGGATATTCTTCCTTCCGTCGGTGCCGGGGGATTGCGGAATGGGTATGAACATTTCGTTCTGTTCGGGGCGCATGAGGGACGTTCACCAGCAGAGGGAATTGATCTGGCGCTTTATAAACGCCATCCTCTCGTCTGGTCTGATTGTGAGGGTGGTGTCTATGACAGTCCCTTCGCCCGTCTGGTAGCGGAAAAGGCTGGCCATGCCGTACCAGTGGGATGTGAGGACCCTCTTCCTGATGAGGACCAGACCCGCCAGCTGTTCCGGGATGATGCGGCCCTGCATCTGCCTGCCCTCGCCCGTCAGAAGCTGGATTTCCGGGTGCGGGGCATGGCGGAAGTCAGTGTCATCATGGTCGTGCATGACCAGATCGACCTCACCCTTCAGGCTCTGGCGTCCCTGCGGGCTGGATATGATGGAGCCATCGAGCTCATCATTGTGGATTCCGGCTCCTGTGATGAGACATCCGGTCTGGAACAGCTTGTCGAGGGGGCGATCATCCTTCGGCACAGGACCAATATCGGCTATCTGCTGGGCTGCAATGAGGCGCTGGAGCATGTCACGGCACCGGCTGTGCTGTATCTCAACAATGACATACGGCTTTATCCCGATGCGCTGCACCATGCGCTGAAGCGCCTGTATCGTCAGGAAACAACCGGGGCCGTGGCAGCCCGTCTGGTGCGGACCAATCTCTTCCTTCAGGAAGCCGGGTCCATCATCTGGAGGGACGGAGCGACCTATGGATACCGGCGGCAGGATGACCCCAACATTCCCGAGGCCAGCTTCAGCCGGGAGGTCGATTATGGCTCGGCAGCTTTTCTGCTGGTCAGGACAGGGCTGCTCCGGCGTCTTGGTGGGTACGATACCCGGTACTGGCCTGCCTATTTCGAGGATACGGATCTGTGTGTCCGGCTCCAGAAGATCGGGGCCCGGATTGTCTATGAACCGCTGGCGATGGTCGAGCATCTGGAGTTCGGCAGTTCCGGGCAGAGTGGCTCCCATCAGCTCATCCAGCGGCACTGGAAGGTCTTTGCCCAGCAGCATCAGGAGTTCCTGCGTCAGCAGCAGCCCCAGCATATCCGCAATGCCTTGCTGGGGCGCGAGCGGCGCAGGCCGGAGCGGCAGCGTGTCCTGCTGATCGAGGATCGGATCCCCTTGCGGGGTCTGGGTTCAGGCTATGTGCGTTCCAATGATATTGTCCGTGCGCTGGTGGCGCTGGATTATCATGTGACGGTCTTTCCCGTCATGCGGGAGCAGATACCGCCCTTCCTGCTTTACCGGGACTTCCCGGAAGAGGTGGAGCTGGTCTTCAATCAGGACATGTCCACTCTGCTGGAGTTTCTGGAGGAACGGGCCGGGTATTATGACCTGCTCTGGGTCGGGCGGACCCACAACATGGCCCGCCTTCTGCCTCTGCTGAATGAGGCAAGCCGCTTCCTGCCGCATTGTGGCTCCGTCCTGGATACGGAAGTGGTGGCGGCCCCGAGAACTCTCCTTCAGCAGCAGGTGACGGGCCTGATGGCTGATGGCAGCCCGGCTCCGGAGCTTGCGCCGGAAGCCTGGGAGGAAGAGCAGGACCGGCTGCTGGCGGAGGAGCTGCGCTGTGCCCATTACTGCCAGCAGATCGTGGCTGTGACAGAGCATGATGCCGGGCTGATCCGCCGGGCGGGCTATCCCAATGTGATGGTTCTGGGGCATGGCATGGCAGTCGAGCCGACATCCCGGCCTTATGGGGAGCGGCGGGACATCCTCTTCCTTGGGGCCTTCCATAGCGAGGCCTCGCCCAATTACGACAGCATGACGTGGTTTGTCGAAGAGGTCCTGCCTTTGCTGAAGGCGCTGCCGGAAGATGTATGCCTGCACATTGCCGGGTATGTTCATCCTGCCGTGGACATGACCCCGCTGGGACAGCATGACCGCGTCGAGATTCTGGGAGCGGTGGATGATCTTGGTGCACTGTTTGACAGGTACCGGGTGTTTGTGGCGCCGACACGCTTTGCCGGTGGTCTGCCCTTCAAGGTGCATGAAGCTGCTGCCCGGGGTCTGCCCATGGTCGTGACGGATCTGCTTCGGGAGGAGGTGGGCTGGCAGGCTGGGGAGAGCCTGCTGAGCGCACCGGGAACGGACCCGGCAGGTTTTGCCGCAGCGGTGGAGCAGCTGTATGATGATGAAACACTCTGGCAGCGTATCCGCCAGTCTGCCCTGGAGGCTGTGAAACGGGATACCGATCTGGGGCAGTTCAGACATAGATTGAAACAGATTGTGGATGCCTCCCTGAACTGACATGGGGCAAGGCGTTGTGGGGGAGTGACAGATGAGCGCAGGTGAAGGGCAGACCGCCGTGAAGGACAAGGACAGCCGGAAGAAGAACAGGCCCAAAAGAAAAGAGCACAAAGTGCTGCTCTGTAGCGGTGGCCGTTATGAGAGCCACGCCAATGCCCAGGTGCGTGCCACCATCATGGAGGGACTGGAAGACTGCTTTGGCAAAGGGAACGTGGTGTCCGTGCATGTGACGGCCGCTGCCTCGGCCATCCATACCCTTCAGCCGGCCCTGGTGTTTGCCATGGGGTCTTACCTGCCGGAGAGCACCTATTTCGGAGAGGTCTCACGGGCTGCGAAAAAGGTTGGTGCCGTGACGACCTTCTGGGCCACGGAAGACCCCTATGAGCAGGATGCCCATTACCAGATCGCCAATGATTTTGATGTGATCTTTTCCTGCGACCGCTGGGGGCACAATTTCTACCAGCGTGACCGGGTGTTCCATCTGCCGCTGGGGGCCTGCCCCAAACAGCACTATGTGCCGCTCGACCGGCAGGCGGACAAGACCATTGATGTTCTCTTCTGCGGTGTGGCTTTCAGTTCCCGCAAGGAGGTCGTGCGCAACCTCATGCCGGTGCTCCAGCAGCTCAATATCCGTATCATCGGGCCGGGCTGGGGTGAGATGGGTGTGGGCTTCTCAGATGCCCGGATTGAGAAACAGCAGCTCATCGAGTTGTATAGCCGCTCACGTCTGGTGCTGAATCTGGGCCGCTCCCTGCATTTTGAGAACAAGCGCTTCATGATTTCCCCGTCCACGCCGGGCCCACGCACGTTCGAGGCTGCGGCGGCCGGGGCTTTCCAGGTTTTTCATGAGGAAACCTATGAGCTGCGCCGGTATTATGAAGCAGACGAGATTCCGGTTTTCTCGAACCGTGATGATTTCGAGCAGATCGTGAACCGGTATCTGCGGGATGATGACCTGCGGTTCGAGATGGCCAGGAAGGCGCAGGAGCGGACCATGAAGGAGCATCTGTATGGCAACCGCATCCTCCAGGCCGTGAATTATCTGATGGATGAAGGCCTGCTCTGACCTGCAGTGCGCCATGGGTCACGCTGACGTGTGGCAGGCATGGAAAAGGGCACCCGTGGGGGTGCCCTTTTTTTGTTCAGGGGGTTGAATGACTGCCCTTCATCGTGCCGGTGCGGGCCCCATGATGATGCGGGCCAGGTCTGTCGGGCGGATCCACCGGGCGAAGGCTTTCTGCACATCCGTTGCTGTCATTTCATAAACGGCTTTGGCGGCCTTGTCCGGGTTGTCCAGCGGCAGGTCGAGATCAATCAGAGAGAGCCAGAGACCGGCAAGGGAATCGAAGCTGGCCCGGCTCATCGGGAAACTGCGCAGAAGGCTGGCTTTGGCGAGGTCCAGCGTCTCGTCAGAGACAGGTTTTGTCCTCAGCCGGTTCAGGTCCTTGATGGCCAGGGCCTGTGCGGCGGGTACTTTGGCCGGGTCCGCTCCGAAGGTGATGGAGAAACTGCTGCGTGTGCGGCTGTAATTCAGTGCACTGCCAACACCGTAGACATACCCTGTACGGACACGGAGGTCCTGCATCAGGAGGGATGAGAAGCCATCACCCAGAATGGTGTTGCCGACGGCCAGAGCATGACGGTCCGGGTTGGTGACGGTCAGGCCCAGTGTTTCTGTCAGTGTCACCTTGTCCTGGGAGCGCCCGGGGTCGGCAACCACCGTTCTGCTGGCACGGCTGGGGGGAATTGGCGGCAGGTCAATCTGCGGGGCCGGTCCCCTGGCCTGCCAGCTGCCAAAGGCAGCCGTGATTTTCTGTACGGCATCCTCTGGCGTAATGTCCCCGATGATGACGATGGTTGTCAGGTCTGGCCGGTAGGCCAGCCGGTAATAGGTGTTCACATCATTGAGGCTGAGGGCCCGGATACTCTCTGGCGTGGCTTCACGCAGGGTCGGGTCCTTTGCCGGGACCAGTGCTTTCTTGACAGCCCGGCCGAAGCGATAGGCGGGGGATTGCAGCGTGCCCTGCTGGCTGCGGGCTTCCTGCTCCCGTGTGATGACGAAGGCCTGGGCCGGGAAGGCTGGGTGCAGCTCGTGCTCTGCCAGAAGGGACAGGCCTGTGGTGAAGGAATCTGTCAGGGTGCTGAGGCTGAAGCTGCTTCCGGCTTCTTCTTCGGCAGAGATGTCATCAAGGGCACGGGCCAGCGAGAGCCGGTCATGCTGCGTGCTGCCATAGAGGAAAAGCCGGTCCGTCAGGGAGGCTATACCCTCCTTGCCCTGTGGCTGCTCCAGGGCGGGGTTCTGGCGGATGCTGCCATACAGCTCGATTGTATGGCTTACATGCTCGGGCTGGACAATCAGCCGCAGGCCGTTGGGCAGTGTGGTGGCATAAGGCTGGGGGGAGGCTGGGGGCAGGGTCAGC
Source organism: Parasaccharibacter sp. TMW 2.1891 (assembly GCF_023337675.1). NCBI lineage: Bacteria > Pseudomonadati > Pseudomonadota > Alphaproteobacteria > Acetobacterales > Acetobacteraceae > Parasaccharibacter > Parasaccharibacter sp. TMW 2.1891. Next base: position 28,010 of record NZ_QORT01000002.1, read on the forward strand.
CGGGCAAGAGCCTGCTCTGCCCAGTCCGGCAGGGTGACATGCTCCTTGGGCGGATTGGTGAAGGATTCGGCACCACCAAAGCCTTTATCTGCCAGCGGCTTGCCAGAGTTGCTGGGTGTCAGCGTCGCACTGATGGCGTGGTTGGGGTCCAGCCATTCCTGTGCCAGGGCATCAATATCGGCTTTGGTGACGGTCTGGAAGGCCCGGATCATGTCACGGGGATTGTGCAGGTGCTGGATGGCCACAGCCTGGGACCAGCTTTCCGCCTGTCCGCTGATGCTGTTGGCGTTGAATTCCAGCGCAGCGATTTCCCGCCGCCGTGCCGCTTCGATGAGGTCTGCCGGCAGGCCTGAGGAGCGGTAATGCTCCAGAATGGAGGCCATCTTCACCCGGACCGGGTCTGGATTGCCACCCTGCGGGAAGACCGCATAGGCCGTGGCAATGCCGCCCTGGGCTTCTGGTGCATACATGAAGCCGGTCTCAAGTGCTGTTCCCTGCGGGACGAGGGCAAAGAGATCAGCCCGCTGGCTGGCCAGCACGTCGGCCAGAAGCGTGGCGGCGGCAAAGCGGGGGTCACGCTGCCCGGGCATCTGCCATGCCAGCGTGACCAGTCCAGCTGGCAGGTCCGTTGGCAGGGACAGGGTCTGGCTGGCGACAGGTTTCGGCACAACCCGTGGGTGTTCTGGCAGGGTGCGGGCTGGCAGGGAACCAAAAGCGGCGTCAACCTTCTTCAGCGTTTCGGTCGGGTCCACATCCCCGGTGATGACCAGCACGGCATTGTTGGGGGCGTACCAGCTTTCATAGAACTGCCGCAGCTGATCGACCGTCGTGGCATCGAAGGACGGGCGGCTGCCCAGAGCATCGGCTTCGTATGGTGTCCCCTTGTAGAGCAGGCCTCGTACCTGTGAGAGGTAACGATAGATCGGGCTGGAGAGATCACGGGAGACTTCCTGCTCGATGGCACCGCGCTCATGTGCCCATTCATCTCCGCTCAGAGTCAGGCCCTCCATCCTGCCTGCTTCGATACGCAGGAGAATGTCCAGATCACTGGCAGGGGCGGTGAAGTAATACTGGGTGACGTCTGCTGTCGTATCGGCATTGTCGTTGTTGCCGAGCCGTGCGCTGAGTGTGGCCAGCTGGTCCCGGCTGAGGGACTTCGAGCCATTGAACATCATGTGTTCAAGCGCATGGGCCGTACCGGGGAACCCTTTGGGGGTATCCACGGACCCGACTTCGTAATTCATCATTGTCTGCACGACCGGGGCCAGATGGTTCTGGACGATGATGACACGCAGGCCGTTCTTCAGGGTCGCCCGGGTAACGCCTTCCTCATCGGTTGTGGTCAGGGCAGCTGGTGCCGCTGGGGTCCGGGTCGGTTGGGGAGGCGTTTCGGCCAGGGCGGGCAGGGCCGTGAGGCTGGTGGTCAGCAGTGTGACCGCAAGCAGGGCCGGACGGAACAGTGAAGCGGGTAGAGCCATGAGGGCTGCGCATCCTTTCAGCAGGGGAAGGGTCTGTGTCTGTTTTCGGTGTGTTGGTTACATATCGTCAAGGGGTGTGTTCTGTTATACTCCCGGCCAGGAGTCAGGCCACGCCAAGATGGCATGGTATCAGAGAAAAGGAGACAGGATGAAGGAGGGGGTTCTTCAGGCACTGGATGATTTCATTCTGGACAGGCTGTTCCAGCCCGTTGCGGACCGTCTGCCAGGTGCCATGTCTGCCTGGAGCATCGGCATCAATTTTGAGCTTGGGTCCGTCGTTCTCCAGTTTGCCTGCCTTCTGGCACCGTTGCTGATGTACGGGGCCTCCATCAGCGAGAGTGTCCAGTCCGTTCTGGTACTTCTGTGCAGTATCGTGCTGTTTGTCGGCTTCCAGCGGTTCCGCCCATTGGTGAGGCCGAACACGCTCAATCCCCTGCGCCCGCTGATGCGCAGCCTGCGGCTGATCTGTCTGGCCTTTCTGGTTTATGAGACCATATCCGTTTTCATGGCTCCGTCTTCTCCGGCCACATGGTTGTGGAACCGTCTGGGCCTGCTGTCGCAGCTGGCGTTTGTGACGGGTCTGTATTTCATGGCCTGCCAGCCCCGTCCGCCGGAGGAAGAACGCAGGGCCGCAAGACGTCGTGTCGAACTGAGAGGAGTCGTGACTGATGGCATATGACCGGATGAAGGTAGCCTCCCTGTGTGGGCTGCTGCTGGGCGTGGTCTGGACTGGGGGGCATGAGGCCGTGGCAGGTGATGAAACGGCTGCGTCTCTCCAGGCTCAGTCTGTCGCACCGGTACAGGACAGAAAGCCTGGTCCATCACCCCGCAAAAAGGCCGTCCCAGCCCGGAAGGCCGAGAATCATCTCCTGATTCCCCTGCCGGCCGATGAGGTCGTGGGGCGGCAGGATGTCGATTATACATGCAGCCTGGATGAGAAGAAGGCGGGTGACGATGTCCGGTCCCTGCGGACTTCCCTGCCTGCTGGCCGTTTCACGGTGACCTATCTGACAGCAGATATCATGGCATTGGCCATTCTGCCCGTGGATGGTCGTGTGCTGGTGTTTTCCAATGTCGTGGCGGCTGATGGTGCCAAATATGTGGCAGGCAGCTATAGCTGGTGGTCGAAGGGTGATGAGGTCACGTTTGCCCGTGAGGGGAAGGATGATGTGTTCTTTTCCTGCCATGTCGTCCCTTCCGGTGGGAAAACGGCTGATCATTGAGCATGGGGCAGATGCCCTGCAGCAATGGAAGCGGAAATACAGAAAAGGGCTCCCCAGAGAGGGAGCCCTTTCCATGTGGGGGAGACTGTTTTAAATCGCCCCCCGGAACCCGGCTTCATTGGATGGATCGTGCTAGGTAACGAAGCCGGATTCCATCTCTTTCAGCCTTCAGCCACGCAGGATCTCGGCAGCCTTGACCATGTTGGTGATGGCCGGGCGGACTTCCTTCCAGTTGCGGGTCTTCAGGCCGCAATCCGGGTTCACCCAGAGCTGGCGGCGGGCAACCTTCTTCTCTGCCGCACGCAGCAGCTCGACCATTTCCTCGACGGACGGAACACGGGGGGAGTGAATGTCATACACGCCCGGGCCGATTTCGGCAGGGTATTTGTGATCGGTGAAGGCTTCCAGCAGTTCCATCTTGGAGCGTGCCGTCTCGATGGAGATCACGTCAGCATCCATGTCGGCGATGGCCTGGATGATGTCGTTGAACTCGGAGTAGCACATGTGGGTGTGGATCTGCGTTTTGTCCTGCACGCCGCTGGCCGTGACACGGAAGCTTTCCACGGCCCAGTCCAGATAATGCTGCCAGTCCTTGCGGCGCAGGGGGAGACCCTCACGCAGGGCGGCTTCGTCAATCTGGATGACGGGGCAGCCAGCCTTCTCCAGGTCCTGCACTTCGTCACGGATGGCGAAGGCGATCTGGCGGCATGTCTCCGAGCGTGGCTGATCGTCACGGACGAAGGACCAGTTCAGGATCGTGACCGGGCCTGTCAGCATCCCCTTGACCGGCTTCCTGGAGCAGGACTGTGCATACTGCCACCAGTCGAGCGTCATGGCTGCCGGGCGGGAGACATCACCAAAGATGATGGGCGGGCGGACATAGCGGGAACCGTAGGACTGCACCCAGGCATGTTTGGTGAAGACGAAGCCTGAAAGCTTCTCACCAAAATACTGCACCATGTCGTTGCGCTCGAACTCGCCATGCACGAGGACGTCCAGCCCGACTTCTTCCTGCCACTTGATGGCGGATGCCGTCTCCTTCTGGAGGAAGGCCACGTAATCCTGCGTGGAGAGTTCCTTCTTGGCGTGGCGGGCACGGGCCTGACGCACTTCCTTCGTCTGCGGGAAGGAGCCGATGGTGGTGGTGGGGAAGAGCGGCAGCTTCAGGGCCTCTTCCTGCGCCTTCTGGCGGACAGGGAAGGCGGACTGACGCTGTGTCAGCTTGGCATCCTTCTGGGCGGCACGCTTCTTCACATCCTGATTATGGATGCGTGTGGAGGTGCGGCGGCTCTCGGCAGCAGCATCGGAGGCGTCCAGAACGGCCTTCACGCTCTCATGGCCTTCGTTGAGGGCCTTGGCGATGGTGGCGAGTTCGGCAATCTTCTGCACGGCAAAGGCCAGCCAGTTCTTCACCTCGGCATCCAGCTGCGTCTCACGCTCCAGATCAATCGGCGTGTGCAGCAGGGAGCAGGACGGGGCCACGATGATGTCACGCTTGGCGGCAACCGGAGCGATGTGCTTCAGAATTCTGGAAAGGTCGGCCTTCCAGATGTTCCGGCCATCAATCACGCCGAGGGAGAGCAGCAGGTCCGGGCGTGCCTTGGCAACGACGTCCTCCAGCTGGTGCGGGGCACGGACCAGATCGACATGCAGGCCATGAACCGGCAGGGACAGGGCTGTCTCCAGATTGTCACCGAGCCCGCCGAAATAGGTCGTCAGCAGCAGCCTGATGTCAGGAACGGCACTGGTGAGGCTCTGATAGGCCAGGGCAAAAGCCTTGCGGGTGGCATCATCAAGGTCCAGCACCAGGGTCGGCTCATCAATCTGGACCCATTCGGCCCCAGCCTGACGCAGCTCACGCAGCACCTCGGTATAGACGGAGAGCAGCCCCGGCAGCAGGTCCAGCTTGTTGAAGGCGGCACCGTGGGCCTTGCCCAGCAGCAGGAAGCTTACCGGCCCCAGCAGGACAGGGCGTGTCTCGATGCCCTGAGCCTTGGCTTCCCTGTATTCGTCAATGATCTTGGTGGAGGAGAGGCTGAAGCTCTGCCCTTCTTTGAATTCCGGCACGAGGTAGTGATAGTTCGTGTCGAACCACTTCGTCATTTCCGCAGCGGGAACATCGGTGGCGGCATGGTGATGACAGGAACAGTCGTGGGCATGGTCCCCGGCCTCTTCCCCACCGGCGACCTGACGGCCACGGGCGATGGCAAAATAGGTGGTGAGGTCCACCTTGCCACCCTTGTGGCCATAGATATCCGGCACGGCCCCGACCAGGGCGCTGGTATCCAGCACATGGTCATAGAGGGAGAAATCGTTGGAGGGGATGATGTCCGCTCCCTGCTCCTTCTGGCGGGTCCAGTTCTCCTTGCGGAGGCTGGCGGCGGTCTGGAGCAGCTCGGCCTCGCTGCTGTTGCCGGCCCAGAAACTTTCCAGAGCCTTTTTCAGTTCACGGCGACCACCGATACGGGGAAAGCCCAGTGTTGCGACGCGTACGGTCATGACATGCCTCCTGGCGTTGGGTGGGCACCGTTCCATTTGCCTTCCACCACCCTGCGGGATGTGCCGCCGGGGGAGAAAGGCAAACGGGCGGGCGGTATCTGCCCCACCGATGAGATCGGGACTGCCTCCGGGAGGCAGCCGGGAAAAGCGTCCGGTCCATCCCCTGCACGGGGTGGGGAGACAGGCCGGGCTGTGCTTCGGGAACCAGAAGTGACAGGGCTTTTTAAATGTGTCAACAGATATTGCATATATAATGAAGTCATTATATATAGTCTGCATGGATCGTGCTCTTATAATCTTTCAGGCTCTTGCAGAGCCGACGCGTCTGAGAATTTTGCGCCTGCTGCGCGAAATGGAGTTGTCAGTTGGCGAACTGGCCCAGGTTCTGGGCCAGAGCCAGCCGCGGGTTTCCCGGCATGTAAAGGTGCTGGCGGAGGCCGAACTGGTGGAGCGCCGCAAAGAAGGGAGCTGGGTTTTTCTTGCCCTTGGGGACGAGAATGACCTGGAGCCCATTTTTGCAGCGTTGGACCATTGGCGGCGTTATCACGAGGAGGATGATGACGAGATGGGCCGGGCGGACCGGCAACGCCTCCAGGCCGTGCGGAATGTCCGCATGGGTGAGGCCGAGGACTGGTTTGAGGTTCATGCAGCGGAGTGGGATGCGATTCGCTCCCTGCATGTTTCGGAAGAATCGGTCGAGTCGGCCATCGTGAAACTGGTGGGTGATGGACCGCTCGGGCGTGTTGTGGATATCGGGACGGGGACAGGGCGCATGCTCGAGCTTCTGGCCCCGCAGTGTGAAAGCGCCATCGGGTTTGACCGCAGCCCCTCCATGTTGAGGTTGGCCCGGGTCAAGCTGGAAGAGAACCGGACGGCGGATGGAGAAGAGATCAAGCTGCGGCAGGGCAATTTCTATGCCCTGCCACTGGCTGCAGGCTCGGCTGATCTGACCATTCTGCATCAGGCGCTGCGTTATGCGCAGCACCCGGCCGCCGTCATTGCCGAGTCGGCCCGGATTCTCAGCCCCGGCGGGCGTCTGCTGGTGGTGGATTTTGCCCTGCATGACCGTGAGGAACTCCGCACACGGGATGCCCACATGTATCTCGGCTTCAGTGATGACCGCATGAAACAATGGTTCGAGGCGGCAGGGCTGGAAGCAGACCCCCCTGTCTCTCTCGATGGAGAATTGACGGTGAAGCTCTGGATGGGCCGCTTGCCGTTGGATCAGCAATCAAGGGTTACGTAGAACCGTATGTAAAAGGAACTGGCATCATGCCTGAGGTCTCATTTGAATTCTTCCCGGCGAAAACGGATGAAAAATCCGCAGCTCTGCTGCGTGTCGCCCAGCGGCTCACGGCTTATGAGCCCCGCTTCATGTCTGTCACCTATGGGGCAGGCGGTTCCTCACGGGAACGGACTCTGGAGACCTTGCGGCAGATGTTGGCCAGGGTATCGACTCCTCTTGCGGGGCATCTGACCTGCGTCAATGCGTCCCGGGGAGAGGTGGACGATGTGGCCAGAGCCTATTGGGACAATGGAGTGAAGCATATCGTAGCTTTGCGGGGGGATCCGCCGGTGGCAAAAGGGGCGGCGGCAACGCCCTACGTGCCACACCCGCAGGGCTACCGCTATGCAGCAGACCTCGTGGCGGGGTTGAAGAAGGTTGCTCCTTTCGAGATTTCTGTCGCAGCTTATCCGGAGACTCATCCGGAAGCGGAGTCGTCCCAGTCAGACATCGATCATCTCAAGGAGAAGTTTGATGCCGGGGCAGACAGGGCCATCACGCAGTTTTTTTTCAACCCCGAGAGTTTTCTGCGTTTTCGGGATCGTGCCGTGAAGGCAGGAATCACCAGGCCCATCGTGCCGGGCATCCTGCCCATAGGTCGGGCGTCGCAGGCATGGCGCTTTGCCCGGATGTGCGGTGCCTCCGTGCCGGAGGAACTCAAAGCCCTGTTTGAGGGGGTGGATGATCTGGCTCCGATCCGCTCCCGCCTGAGTGCCGTGGTGACAGACCGCATCTGCCAGCGTCTGAGAGATGAAGGGGTGGAGCATTTCCATTTCTACACGCTCAATCAGAGCGCACCCACGTCAACTCTCTGCACGTTGCTGGGCCGCCAGCGCTGCCATGCTCTGGTGGAGAACGTGGCCTGAGGGTGTTCCCGTACTCATGCGCTCCTTCTTCACCGGAGGGGCGCTGCAACGTGGGGTCATGAAGGTAAAAACCCCCGGCTCTGCCATGCAGGACCGGGGGTTTTCATGGAGCATGTCTCAAGCCACCTTCAGGACAGGGTGGCCGGAAACATCATTTGGTGTCCCGCTGCTTGCTCGGGGCCAGAATCATGATCATCTGGCGATTCTCAAGGCGAGGCATCTGTTCGGCCTTGGCAATATCTTCCACGGACTCACGGATGCGATGCATCATCTTGGCACCGAGGTCCTGATGGGCCACTTCACGTCCTTTGAAGCGCAGGGAAACCTTGACCTTGTCACCTTCCTCCAGGAAGGAGCGGACGGCCTTGGCCTTGGTCTGGAAGTCGTGCTCACCCGTACCCGGGCGGACCTTCACTTCCTTGATCTCGATGACCTTCTGCTTCTTGCGGGCTTCGTTACGTTTCTTCTGCTGTTCGTACTTGAACTTGCCGTAATCGAGGATCTTCGCAACCGGGGGCTCCGCCGTCGGGCTGATTTCCAGCAGGTCCAGTCCTTCAGAAAAAGCACGGGAAAGAGCCTCACGCGTCGGCATGATGCCGATCATTTCGCCTTCGGCGTCGATAACACGTACCTGCGGCACCCGGATCTCTTCATTGACACGTGGCCCATCGCGGTTCGGGGCGGCGTGAAACGGCGGTCTAGCTATGGTCATCTCCTGTTGATGCTGCGGCCCCATCACTGATGAAAGAGCAACGGGACTCAAACTACCTGTTCAGATTCATACCCCCCGCACCGGTATGGTGCAAGGGGGCAGACGCAGGAGAGATCAGGCCGTTTTCCGGGAGGCAGCCCGCAGGATATCCGGCGGTGTGGCTTCCTCCACCAGTGCGGCGATGATCTCATCGGCAGCCATCACATTCTGTGCCTGTTCACCAAGACGGCGGACGCTGACAGTGCCTTCTTCCGCTTCCCGGCGGCCGACCACGAGCATGACCGGCACCCGGGCCAGACTGTGCTCACGCACCTTGGCGTTGATCTTCTCATTGCGGACATCCGCCTCGGCATGAAGACCGGCCTTGCGCAGACGTTCGGTGACTTCGAGCGCATAATCGGCGGCATCGGTGACGATGCTGGCTACCACAACCTGCGTCGGGGCCAGCCAGAGCGGGAACTTGCCTGCATACTGTTCGATCAGGATACCCAGGAAGCGTTCGAAGCTGCCAAGGATGGCACGGTGCAGCATGACAGGGCGGTGGCGGGCACTGTCCTCACCGATGTAGGAGGCATCCAGCCGTTCCGGCAGGACGTAGTCCACCTGGAGCGTGCCACACTGCCAGTCACGCCCGATGGCATCGGTCAGGACGAATTCCAGTTTCGGACCATAGAAGGCCCCTTCACCGGGATTCAGCTCATACTCCACGCCGACCATTTCGCAGGCCCGCTTGAGGGCCCCCTCGGCCCGGTTCCACACCTCGTCAGACCCGGCACGGGTTTCGGGACGGTCGGAGAATTTCACACGGAAACTCTCGAAGCCGAAATCCCTGTAGACCTCGCCCAGCATGGTGACGAAACGGGCCGTTTCTTCGGCGATCTGGTCATCCGTGCAGAAAATGTGGGCGTCATCCTGCGTGAAGCCCCGCACCCGCATGATGCCATGCAGGGAGCCGGACGGTTCGTACCGGTGGCAGGCGCCGAATTCCGCCATGCGTAGTGGCAGTTCACGGTAGGAGCGCAGGCCGTGACGGAAAATCTGCACATGGCAGGGGCAGTTCATCGGCTTGAGGGCGAGGGTTTTGTCCTCATCCTCCACCGTGGCGATGAACATGTGCTCACGGTACTTGTCCCAGTGGCCGGAGGCTTCCCAGAGGGTCCGGTCCACCAGCTGCGGGGTGCGGACTTCCTGATAGTCATTCCGGTTCTGGGCACGGCGCATGTAATCCTGCACCGCCGTGTAGAGGCGCCAGCCCTTCTGGTGCCAGAAAATCTGGCCGACCGCCTCTTCCTGAATGTGGAAGAGGTCCATGTCCCGGCCGATGCGGCGATGGTCCCGCTTTTCGGCTTCCTCAAGCCGCAGGAGATAGGCCTTCAGTTCCTTCTTGTCCCGCCATGCCGTGCCGTAGATGCGGGTCAGCATGGGGTTGCGGTGGTCACCACGCCAGTAGGCCCCGGCCACCCGCATCAGCTTGAAGGCGTTGCCGACATCCGCCGTGCTGCGGAGGTGTGGCCCACGGCAGAGGTCCAGCCATTCGCCCTGACGGTAGATGGAGATTTCCTCACTTTCCGGCAGGTCCCGGATCAGCTCGGCCTTGAACTTTTCACCACGTTTCTCGAAGAAGGCAATGGCCTCGTCCCGGTCCCACACCTCACGGGTGAAGGCATCGCCCCGTGTGATGATCTCGGCCATCTTGGCTTCGATGGCTTCAAAGTCGGCTGGTGTGAAGGGTTTGTCCCGGAAGAAGTCGTAATAGAAACCATCCTTGATGCTCGGGCCGATGGTGACCTGCGTTCCCGGCCAGAGCTCCTGCACGGCCTCGGCCATGACATGGGCGGCATCGTGGCGGATCATCTCCAGCACGTCATCATCCTTGCGGGTGATGAAGCGGACGGTGCTGTCTTTGCTGATCGTGAAACCAAGGTCCACGGCTTTGCCATCAACTTCCATGGCCATGGCGGCACGGGCGAGACCCGGCCCGATGGCCTCGGCGATGGTTGTCCCGGTCACTGCCCCATCGAAGGTGCGAATGCTTCCATCGGGCAGGGTAATGGCGGGCATGGAGGAACTCCTTGGTTGTTGGTCAGAAGAGGATGCTGCCCTTGTATGAAAGGAAAGGCGCAGCAGACAGAGATGGGGCGAAAATGGCCTTTTATGGCGCTGTCCTGCAAGCCCTAATATGCAGCCAGATGGAGGAAGGGCGGTTTTTTGCCGGTTCCTGCCAGTTTTCGGGGCAGGGTCGGCTGGTCACGTTTTGTCGATCAACCATGCCTCTGAAGTGTCAGGCGGGCCTGCATGAGGGGTCGGCCCCAGTCTTCCAGCAGTCTGAGAACCCGTTCCGGGTGCAGGGTGGAGAGGTCGGGGCAGTCCAGTACCCGGCTCTGCCCGGGCGTGATGCTGAGGGGGGCACAGCGTCTCGGGTCACTGTCGGCGGAAAAGAGGGTCAGGGTTGGGCAGTCCATCGTGGCGGCCATGTGCAGCGGGCCGGTGTCATTGCCTATGCAGAGCAGGGCACGGTGGAGCAGCCCGGCCAGAGCGGGAAGGTCCGTCCGGCCTGTCAGGTCCAGTGCCTGCGGAACCCGGGAGCGGATGATGTCTGCCAGTGGGCGGTCCGCCGTACTGCCGATGATGACGGGCTGGCAGCCCCACGTGTCGAGAGCCTGTGCCAGCGTGGCAAAATGGAGGGCAGGCCAGCGTTTCGCCGGGCGGTGTGGTGCGGCCCCGGGCACGAGCACGGCATAGGGGGCGGGCAGGTATGGGCCTCGGTTCTTGAGAAATTCCGGGACGGTACGGGGCAGGGAAGGGAGTCCAGCCGCCCGGAGCTGATCGGCCTGCCGCACGAGCGTGTGCATCTGGCGGGCTTGTGGATTGAGATGGGGCAGGCTGGCCCGCCTGTTCTGGCCGGACCAAACAGTGCCGGGGCGGACAAGATGGAAATAGCGGGCTGTCCGGCCGGAATTCTGGAGGTCAAACACCATGTCCATCTGTCGCAGGATGTGGCGGATTTTCAGCCAGTGGCGCAGATTGGTGAAGGGAGGCCGGTCATCCGTGGCGATGGCATCGAACCACGGGCAGCACGAGGCCAGATCATGATAGGGACTGGCTGTCAGGAGAGTGACATGGTCGTGGGGGAAAGCATGACGGATGGAGGCAAAGGCTCCAAACGCCTGAAAGAGATCTCCCAGAGCACCATGACGGATGATCAGTATCTTCTGCGGCATGAGGCTCCGGGTGATCGTTCCGGGAATCAGTCCTTCTTTTCGGGAGGCTGACCCGTTGAGGAAGCGTTGGAGACGATGACCATGGCTGGCTTCAGCAGGCGGTCTTTCAGCATCCATGTTGGCGTCCATGCCTGCACGACATGGTTGGGCGGAAGGTGGTCGACTTCCTGCTCCTGCATGGCCTGATGCAGGTTGGCATCAAACGGTCCGTGTGTCGGGTCCAGTCTGGTGATGCCATTCCGTTCCAGAATGGAGAGGAAGGAGCGCTCTGTCCCTTCGAATCCTTCCCGCAGGCGGGTGATCAGGGCATCCTCGCCCTCTTCATGCGGGGGCAGGGCGGACAGGCCACGGTGCAGGTTCTCGGCGGCTTCGACGACATCACGGGCGAATTTCTGAACGGCGTAATGGCGGGTGTCTTCAATCTCGCGCTTGTGGCGGGCACGGAGATTCTGGTTGTCCGCTTCGGAGCGCTTCCAGCGGTCTTCCATCTCAGCCAGTTTCTCTTCAAGGGCGGCAATGCGCTCCTCGGCAGTGCCGGTCCCGGCCTGTTCTTCCGTAGCGTGAGCCTCATGCGCCTCGGCCTGGGATGCCGTGTTGTGCGGCTGGGCTTCGTGCTGTGTGGTATCGGTCTGTGGCATGTCGGTATGAGAAGTCTGTTCTGTCATATCGTGACCCTGTTTCCGTCTTCGTGAGCACATTTCCTGCGGACTCGACTCACTATGCCCTTTCGGGTTTTCGTGATTGCAGCGGCAGGATGCGCTCCTTTCGTGCCTCTAGGAGATAGTGTCCCATGCGGCAAAAGCAAGGGGGGAGGTAGTGCTGGGGAAGGGTGGCGCTGAATTTTGGATGGCAGCGTAAAAAAACACAATTTACATAATGGGCTAGCGGAATTACCGGGATTCAATGTATAATGTTGTCAGAATAGTGGCATGTGTTGGCAGTCGTCTTCCTGTTAATATTTGCTGTAAACAGTCTTAACTTTGTGTTGAGATTTTTTTGTTGCTTGTTATGTTGCAAGGCACAGGAGTTTGCATGAAGAAGACCACTTTCCCTCCCGTGGTTCCGTCTCACACGGAAGAGAAACATGGTTCCAAGGCCCAGCAGGTTCCGGTCATTGCCCTGGTGGATGATGACCGGAACATTCTGACATCTGTTCAGATGACGCTGGAGGCCGAGGGTTTCACGGTTCATGTCTATACGGATGGGGAAAGTGCCCTGCAGGGTATCCTGTCCCGCTCGACATCCCTGGCGGTGCTGGATGTCAAGATGCCCCGCATGGACGGGATGGAGCTTCTGCGTCGGCTGCGCATGCGTTCGAGCAGCCTGCCTGTCATTTTCCTGACCTCCAAGGATGAAGAGATGGACCAGCTCATGGGGCTGCGCCTGGGGGCGGATGATTATATTACCAAGCCTTTTTCTGTTCGCCTGCTGGTGGAGCGGATCCGTGCCCTGCTGCGTCGGCATGAGGTCAGTCAGGCGGAAATCACGGGGGAGGCTGGGGCAAGCAGCAGCATCTTGGTCCGCGGTGCGCTGGCGCTGGATGAAGCCCGGCACCAGTGCCTCTGGAATGGTCAGGAGGTGGCGCTGACAGTTACCGAGTTTCTGCTCGTCAAGGCACTTGTCGTGCGTCCGGGGCTGGTGAAATCCCGCGACCAGCTGATTGATGCGGCTTATGGGGACAGCATTTATGTTGATGACCGTACGATCGACAGTCACATCAAACGGGTCCGCAAGAAGTTCCGTCGGGTGGATGAATGTTTCAATCATATCGAGACCCTTTACGGTGTCGGGTACCGCTATCGGGAGTGAGGTGATCCTATGGCCTGCCCTGGAGAGATCATGTCTGTCGGCACTGGCAGGGTTCTGTCATGATTACCGGGCATGACGAGCTGATAAGCCCCCTGCGGAGCACCTGGGAGTATCTGCGTGCCGTGCGGCTGCGGCGCTGGGTTTCGCCGCTGACGAGCCGGCTTCTGCTGGTCAATTTTCTGCCGCTGCTGTTCATGGGGGGGCTGCTTCTTTCCATCAATGAGGTACGCAACACGCTGCTGAATGACAGTGTGGATAGCCTGCGGGAGCAGGCCCGCATTTATGCCTCTGTTCTCCAGCAGGCGCAGAAGGTCGATCCTGAAAGCGGGGAGGTCGAGCTGGATACGAAGGTGGCCCACCTTTTTCTGGATGACATGATCCGTTTCAGCCGCAATGCGCAGGTCCGGCTTTATGCGCCCAACGGGTCCTTGCTGACAGAAAGCGCCAGGGGCGGCGTCCTGACGGCATCCGGCACCCGCTGGCAGCCGAATGTCAATGTGGTTGACCGTATTTATGGCTGGGTCCTGTCCCTGATTCCTCTCAGGACCAGAGAGGGGGATGTCCCTCTGGACAATTCGACGACATCACAGAATTTCGGGCAGGATACGGGTGAGGATGTCCATCTCAGTGCCCGGGAGGACCTGCCACCCTATATTCGGCAGACTGCCCAGCATGAGCTGGTCATGACCGTTGTGGCGCCCGTCGTGGTGAATGGGGAGACGGTCGGCGTCCTTCAGCTGACCCGTCACAATGCGGATATCGATCGGGCCATCATCAAGGTGCGATGGGTCATCGTCATCATGATGCTGATGAGCATGGGAGCTGCCGTCCTGCTGTCGTGGTATTTTGCGATGACACTGTCCCGGCCCTTGCGTCGCCTTGTCGTGCGGTCGCGGGAGATGCGTGAGCCCGGGCAGGGGCGGGTGGATGGTCTGCCCTATGCTCTGCTCAGCCGCCGGGATGAGATTGGTGAACTCGCCCGGACCCTGCGTGAGAGTGCACTGGCCCTGTGGGCCAGAATGGATGATGTGGAACGTTTTGCATCGGAAGTCAGCCATGAGCTGAAGAATCCTCTGTCTTCCATCCGCTCGGCTCTGGATACCCTGCCCCGCATTGCGGATGTTCAGGCCCGGGACCGGCTGCTTGGTATCCTCGGGCGGGATGTCCAGCGGCTGGAACGGCTGATAGCGGACATTTCCTTTGCCAGCCGGGTTGAGGGAGAGCTCAAGCGGGGCGGGCGTGTGGTGGTTGATGTCGTGGCGCTGCTGGAGCTGTTTGTCGAGGTGAACCAGGCCACCCGCAAGGAGCATGCTGCCAGGCTGGTGCTGTCCATTCCGGAAGGGGAAGAACCCCTCAATGTGATGGTCGGGCGGGATGGGCTTGTCCAGGTCCTGCATAATCTGATCGGCAATGCGAAGTCCTTTTCCCCGCCGGATGGTATCATCCGGCTTGCTGTCCGTGTCATGAAGGGGCTGCCGAAGCTGGCCGAAGATGGCACCATCTACCCCGGTGGCCCGACCATAGAGATTGCCGTGGAGGATGACGGGCCTGGCATACCGCCTGCAAAGCTGGACAGCATATTTGAGCGCTTTTACTCGGAACGTCCCCCCGGGGAGAATTTCGGGAAGCATTCCGGCCTGGGGCTGGCCATCAGCCGGCAGATCATTCTGGCCTTCGAGGGAACCCTGCACGCAGAGAACCGGGAAGAGCTGGATCCGGAAACCCAGCAGAGCCGCATCTGTGGGGCCCGCTTTGTCATCCGTCTGCCCCGCTTTACGGCTGCGGCACTTCCGCCTGTTCCGGAGTAGGCAGGCGGGGGTCTGTTTCTTGTGGGTTGGAGACTGTGATATGCTCCACTGCGCTGGCAGTTCCGCCAGCGTGATGCAGGGAAACAGGTCATGGGTATGAGGATGCAGGGCCGGTCTTCACGGGGTATTGTTCTGGTGACGGGTCTTTCCGGCGCCGGGAAGGCCTCCATCCTTCATATGCTGGAAGACCTTGATTACGAGGTGGTGGACAATCCGCCGCTGGACCTGTTTGAGGCGCTGATTACCCGGACAGGGTCCCGTCTGGCCATCGGGGTGGACGTGCGCAGCCGGGGGTTTGATGCCCATCGGATCGTGGATTTTCTGACACTGGCCCGTCGTGAACCAGACTGTTCGGCTCAGCTGGTTTTTGCCACGGCGGATTATGATGTCCTGCTACGCCGGTTCACCGCCACAAGGCGGCGCCATCCTCTCGCCGGGGAAGGTGGCCTGCGCCCTGCGCTGGAGCAGGAGGCCGGACTGCTGGAACCGCTGCGGGCCGTGGCTGATTTCGTGATAGATACCAGTGACCTGCCCCTGCCGGACCTGCGCCAGATGATCGAGGCCCGTTTCAGTGCCGGGGTTGGGACCATGCTGTCCGTGGCACTCATGTCTTTTGCCTATCCGGCAGGTCTGCCGCGGGAGGCAGATATCGTGCTGGATGCCCGTTTCCTGAGAAATCCGCATTATGATGAGGAGCTGCGGCCCCATACGGGGCTGGAGGCCAGCGTGGCGGAGTATGTGAAGGCGGATCCGTTCTACCAGCCTTTTTACAGCCATGTATTGGGGCTGGTGCAGACCGTGTTGCCCCGTTTTGCGCAGGAAGGGAAAAAATACGTCACCATTGCCGTTGGCTGTAGCGGGGGGCGGCATCGTTCCGTCACGGTCGTGGAGGCGTTGGCACAGGACCTGGCAGCCGACCCGATGATCGGGGAGCTTCGGGCCCCGGTGATGGTGCTGCATCGGGAGCTGGCCCGCAACGGACTGGCCTCATGCCGCTGGGCCGTGCCACCATTGGATGGTACGGCATGAAGGCGGCGCATGGGAAGCCGGACAGGATGGAGGAACCGGGCGGGCCGGCGTTCAGCCGGGATGTCATGGCCCGGCTGGAAGAGGCCACTTGCTGGTGCCGACATCACGGGCAGAAACTGACCCCGGTCCGCCGCCTGGTTCTGGGACTTGTTCTTTCGGAAACCAGACCGCTGGGCGCTTACGATATTCTTTCCCTTTTGCGGGCCTATCAGCCGAGGGCCGTGCCGCCGACCGTCTATCGGGCTCTGGATTTTCTGCTGGAGCAGGGGTTGATCCACCGGATAGAGCGCCTGAGCGCCTTTGTGGGCTGTCATCACCGGCTGGACTGTGAAGAGCATTGCACGTCCCATGGTGCGTGGGGTGCCCATAGGGCCCAGTTCCTGATCTGTCGGAGCTGTGGTCAGGTGCAGGAGCTGGAGCAGGATGTTGTGGCGGCGGTGCTGTTGCAGTCTGCCCGGGGGCAGGGGTTTCGGGCTGAGGCCGCCACGGTGGAGATTGAGGGAGTCTGTGCCCGTTGCGCCGGAGAAAGGAAGGTAAGGGAAAATTAAGGCCTGCCCTGTTTTCCTGCCATGCAGACATATGGTTTGTCTTTCTGAAAGATCAGGTAGATCAGGGAGTTATGCGACCTCTCAGAACTGTGATCCTGTGGTCAGTCATGGTGCGTAGGTTAAATTGTTTTTTATGATATGGAAGATTCTCTTCAGGGAGTTTTCCCTCCAGTAATAAAGGTCCGATTGTTATGAACGGGACAGCTGAATCTCCACGGTCTGCTGTGGATCCCGCTGCCAGGCGGAGAGTGCTCTTCATCTGCATTCTTGCCTCTTTGGCGGGGCTGATGTGCGGTATGGACATCGGGGTAATTTCCGGTGTGCTGAGGCCGTTTGGTATCGAGTTCCATGCCTCCACCGTGGCGCTGGAGTGGATTGTTGGGGGTATGCTTGTCGGCGCCACGATTGGCGCCCTGACAGGGGGACAGCTGACCCAGCGTCTGGGCCGCAAATACACGCTGACGACCGCTGCGGCTTTCTTCTCCATAGGGGCGGCTGGCTGTGCGGCTTCCCAGTCCATCACCATGATGATCATCTGCCGTGTGCTGGTGGGCATGGGCATGGGCCTTTCCGACTTCTGCACGCCACTTTATCTTTCCGAGGTAGCCCGGACGGAACAGCGTGGTGCCATGGTCTCGCTGTACCAGCTGCTCAAGACGATCGGTATTTTCCTGGCCTTCTTCTCCAACAGCTGGTTCGCCCCCTCCGGTGCATGGCGCTCCATGATGGTGGTAGAGGCCGTGCCGGCTGTCGTGTTTCTGGTGATTTTCCTCTGCCTGCCGCAGAGCCCACGCTGGCTGATGCTCAAGGGCCGTGAGGAAGAGGCTCTGGAGACGATGACAAAGCTGCGTGATGCGCCGTCCCAGGCCCGGCAGGAGCTGAAGGCCATTGGCGAGCAGTTGCAGACCAAGGAAGAGGGCTGGAAGCTGCTGCGGACCAACAGCAACTACCGCCGTTCCCTCGGACTGGGCATGTTGCTGATGGTCATGCAGCAGTTCGCTGGCATCAACATCATCATGTACTACGCCCCGCGTATTCTGGAGACAGCCCATTTCAGCCTTGAGGCCCAGATGTGGTGTACGGCGCTGATCGGCCTTGTGAACGTGCTGATGACATTTGTGGCCGTTGGTTATTCCGACCGCTGGGGCCGCAAGCCGATCCTCTATGCCGGGTATGCCAGCATGGCAGCCAGCATGGCCATTCTTGCCTTCCTGCTGTGGTACGGGACGACGACCCTTGCTCTTCAGCTTCTGGCTCTTGGCATGATCATCATCTTCGTGGGTGGGTTCGCCATGTCCGCCGGGCCGCTCATGTGGGTCATCTGCTCGGAGATCCAGCCTGCCGCAGGGCGCAGCCTTGGCATCTCCATCTCTACCGGGACAAACATGCTGAGCAACCTTCTTATCGGCACGACATTCCTCAGTGTGCTGGAGCTGATTGGCGGCCCCAATACTTTCTGGCTGTTTGCCGGATTCAACGCCATCTGTGTCGTGTTACTTTATCTCTTCGTTCCAGAAACAAAGGATGTTTCGCTGGAAACTATTGAGAAGCGCCTCATGAGTGGTGTAAAACTGCGTGATCTTGGTAGTTGATTGAAGATCAGCCCTGTTCATGCACTGCCGGGCAGGAGGGACAGTCCGTCTCTTCTGCCCGGTTTCGTGTCTGGCCGGTGGGGCTGGTCTGCATCAGGGAGGTTGCGCCCTTTACATGGTAGATGAAGTTGATCCCCGTTCTGTATCCCCAGGGACAGGCGATGATGACGATGCGTCATTTTTCGATCCCACGAAATTCAAGATTCTTGTCATTGGTGGTGTTGCGGCCCTTGCGGGGCTGATGTCTGGTATTGATATCGGCGTGGTTTCCGGTGCGCTGGATCTGTTTTCCCGGGAGTTTCATCCTTCCACACTGGCGCTCTCATGGGTTGTCAGTGCCATGATGGCCGGTGCGGCCCTTGGCTCGGTGAGTGCCAGCAAGCTGGCCCAGAAGGTCGGGCGCAAGCGGGCGTTGATCTGCGGGGCCGCAGTGTTCGTGATTGGGGCACTGGGCTGCTTCCTGAGCTGGTCTGTCGCCTCCATGATCTCCTTCCGGGTTGTGATGGGCTATGCCATCGGGCTGTCCGCCTTTACGGCGCCGCTCTATCTTTCTGAAATTGCCAGTGAAGATACCCGTGGTGCGATGATCTCCACCTACCAGCTTATGCTGACGATCGGCATATTCGTGGCTTTTCTGGCTGATGCCTATTTTTCCTATCGTGGCAGCTGGCGGAGCATGTTTGCTTTTGCAGCCTTCCCGGCAACGCTGTTTCTTATCGGGGTTCTGTTCCTGCCTTACAGTCCGCACTGGCTGGTGATGAAAGGCCGCCACAAGGAGGCGCGGAGAATCCTGCTGGACCTGCGGGATGACCCGCTGGAGGCCGCCAAGGAGATTCAGGCCATCCGCCAGCAGCTGGAAACGAAGCAGGAAGGGTGGGCACTGCTGAAGCGCAACAGCAATTTCCGTCGTTCCGTGCTGCTGGGTATTGGCCTTCAGGCCATGCAGCAGCTGGCGGGCATCAACATCGTCATGTTTTATGCTCCGAAGATTCTTCAGGCTGCCCATTTTGATACACATGCGCAGGTCTGGTGTACGGCCATCATCGGGCTGGTGAACATGCTGGCCACGTTCGTGGCGGTTGGTCTGGTGGATCGCTGGGGCCGCAAGCCCATTCTTTATGTCGGTTTTGCCGTCATGGCGCTGACAATGGGGGCTCTTGCAGCCCTGTTGCATGAGGGTATGGCGGAGCAGGCTTCCCAGATGATCGCCGTGTTCGTGCTGATGGTTTTCTGCGCTGGTCATGCCATGTCGGCGGGGCCGCTCATGTGGGTGCTGTGTGCAGAGATCCAGCCCATTCAGGGGCGCAATTTCGGCATGTCCGCTTCTACCCTGATGAACTGGCTGGCCAATATGGGCGTGAGTGTCAGCTTTCTGCCGCTGATGGAGGCCTTTGGGGCCTCTGGCACGTTCTGGCTTCTGGCCGTTCTGAACTTCATTTTCATTGGTCTGACATATCTGTACGTGCCGGAGACCAAAGGCATGTCTCTGGCCAAGATTGAAGAACGGCTGATGAGTGGCGTGAAGCTGCGCAAACTTGGGCGCTGAGCCATGGCGGTCAGCCTGTCTGGCACGAAGAGAAAAAAGGCTCACCAGTCCTCTGGTGAGCCTTTTTCAATGAAGGGAATGGGCCTGCCCTCCCTGTTCTTACAGGATGAAGGGGGCCAAGGCGCCCAGATGGCTGTGCAGTTCCCTGTATTGTGGCGCCTGTAAATGGAGGGCCAGAAGAGGGAGAAGCCATACGGTGGTTTCCCGGTCGATGGCTGTCAGGGTGGAAATGGTGTCCAGCGTGAAGGTTGGAGCGCCCAGAGCCATCTCCAGCAGGTTGAAGGGCGACAGGCTCAACCAGGAGGCCCCTGAGGGTGTGGTCTCCTGAGGAATGGTGATGAAACATTCCCAAAGGCTGACGGCCTGCCTGTCAGGCGCCATTGGTTCCGTGGGAGGAGAGCAGAGAAAACGTTTCTGGCCCCCATGCTGCCTCAGGGCAATGGCTGTCTGTTCGATGACAGGCAGGATGTCGTAGCGGGGCAGGCCGGTGAGGCGGCCATCATGCAGGATGAAGAAGTCCCGTATCCTGTCCTTTTCATCTAGGCCGAACAGAAAGGCGGCTTCGGGATGGATCAGGCTCTGGATCAGGAAAAGCTGGAACTCACCCCCCTGCTGCTCGGCACTGCCAAGGTCCTGGAGCAGATCATTGACGAGACCGGGATGGCGGGCATCCTTCGGATGCAGGGAAAAGACCCGGAAGCCAGCCGGATTCTGCCGGGTTGAGGGGGGAGTCAGGCCGGGGATGGGAGGGTGCTGACGCCGCATCTCTTCCAGCACGGTCATGGCCCCTGCCGTGATGACCGGCCTGACCCAGCGCAGAACGTCCGACGTCTTTTCACGGGGGACCGTGTCTTCAATGTCGTTCCATTGGGCCAGCTGGTGGTCTGAAAGGGTGAGCTGGAGGTCTTTGCGGTTGAGGACCCGTTTGACGAACTGTTCCAGACTGCGCCGCTGGAAATGCATCAGGCTGGCAACAGCCCAGTCAGGATACCCCACCGTAATGCCGGGTACGGCAGACCAGGCAACAGGCGCACCGGATGAGGTGACATAACGCCCTTCGGCCAGCGCAAAATAATGGACATTGACCCATTTGCCTTTCTTCCAGCAATGAGGGCGGATGAAGCTCTTTACATGCCGGTTGATGGCCTCTCCCGCCGTGCTGTGGCGGCTGAAACTGTGGAAAGGCGGCAGGCTGGGTGTCGTGATGTGGTTGTCATGGCCATAAACCTGCCAGTGCAGGGCTACTGCACCGGCATCGGCAGGCAATGATTCCAGAAATTCCGGCAGGGTTTCGTGGGCGTACAGCCTGACATATTCGTCCGTATCCAGAAAACCCACCCAGTCGTAAGACTGTTCATCCATGGCAATGGCCGACAGGGCATCAAGATAGACCTGTCTCTGGCGCTCTGCATGGTCCTGGCTGGACAGGTCAAGGCTGTGCTCACGGATATGGAAAAGGCGCACATCCCAGTGCAGGCTGGCGGCCGTGATGAGATCCCTCGTGCCATCATCTGAATCATCATCAAACAGGATGAAACTGTCCACACCGAGGAGGGCATGCCAGGCCAGCCAGTACAGTATGTCGTGTGCTTCGTTTTTGACGATGCCGACCAGAGCAGTCTTCATGGTGCTACGTGGCCCCTGCGTTACGGTGATTCAGCGCCGGAGAGAGGCGAGGGTGCGGATGCCGGAGCGGCTCATCTCGTGCAGCAGCTCCTGCTTCAGCCGGGTGAGGACGGCGGGCCCTTCGTAGATGAAGGCCGTGTAGACCTGTACGAGGTCCGCCCCCATTTTCAGACGCTCGAGAATGTCTTTTCCGGTTTCGATGCCGCCGGAAGAAACGAGGCAGAGGCGGCCATTGTTCAGGTCGCTCACGAGCTGGAGCACATGGCGGGCCCGTTCGGCCAGTGGCGCACCGGAGAGGCCTCCGGCCTCCTCACGGTGAGGGTCCGTCAGGCTGGCGGGACGGGCCAGCGTGGTGTTGGTGAGAATGAGACCATCAGCGCCACCGTCCAGTGCCGTCTGGAGGATGGGGCCATAGGCGTCATCTTCAAGATCAGGGGCAAGCTTCACCAGCAAAGGGGGGCGGTCGGGATGGGCGGTCTGTATGGCATCCAGCAGGCGGGCCAGCATGTCGGTAGCCTGAAGGTCCCGCAGGCCGGGGGTGTTGGGGGAGGAGAGGTTGATGGTGATATAATCGGCGTAGGATTTCGTCCGGCCTACCAGGGCGGGGTAGTCCACAAGCGGGTCTGCCCCTGTCTTGTTGATGCCCAGATTGATTCCCAGCGGAACACCGGCGGCTTTTACGGTGCCATTCCCGTCCGGGCGGAAAAGGGGTGTCAGGTTCTGGCAGAACCGGTCAATCCCACAGCTGTTGAAGCCCATGCGGTTGATGATGGCGTGGTCATCGACCAGACGGAACAGGCGGGGCCGGGGATTGCCCGGTTGGGGCCGGGGTGTGACCGTGCCGGTCTCCACAAAGCCGAAGCCGAGTCTGGCCAGCCCCCGCACGGCCCGGGCATTCTTGTCGAACCCTGCTGCAAGGCCGATCGGGTTGGGGAAGGAAAGACCCAGAGCTTCCGTCCGGAGGGCCGAATGATCGGGTTTGCCGCGACCGGCGAGGCCGTGGGCAATGCTGTGGATGGCAAGCTCATGTGCAGTTTCAGGGTTGAGACGGCGCAGAAGCCACGTGGCTGTTTTTCCGATATCGAGCATTCACTCTTCCCTTACTGACAGTTAAGAACCTTTCAGAACGCATGGTCGTTCTTGTCAAGACAATTTGCGGTATTGATGACTGTTGTGTGGCTTTGCAGAGAGGGAGTTGCGCCATGTCGATGAAACGGGAGCCGGAGCCATGAGCTGGGATGACCTGTACCTGGAAACCTGCTGCCGTTCGGCCCTGCACCGGCTTGTGCTGAGCGGTGAAACGGGCCGCCCGGTCGGCCCCCCGCCGGAAGGGCGGATGCCCGATTTCCGGGCCCCTCTCAAGGACCGGTCCTGCCTGCTGCGGCTGGCTGGCATGGGGCTGGCCCGGCAGAGGGATGACGGACGTTTTGAGGTCACACCGGCTGGGGAACAGCGTCATGACCGGGAGATTCTTTCCATGAGGCGGGCCCGGCGGCGCAGGCAGGGGTGAGGCAGCCGCCATTTGCGCTTTGAAGGCCGTAACTGTAAAATCCCGCCCCGGTCTGCTCCACGAAAACCTGACAGGTATCCCGTATCCATGCCAATGCCGATTCCTCTGCCGCCCATCACTCTGGGGACGGGCTGCGTGATTGATGACCCTGTCATCCTCGCTCCCATGTCCGGCGTCACGGACCTGCCGTTTCGCAGGCTGACCAGAGAGCTGGGAGCGGGGCTTGTCATTTCGGAGATGATCGCTTCATGGGCGATGGTACGGGAGAATGAGCGGACCCTGAGCATGGCCCGCAGCGCCGGGGCTGGTGGTGTCAATGCCGTACAGTTGGCGGGGTGTGACCCGCAGGCCATGGGAGAGGCAGCAAAGATCGCCGTGGCGGGTGGTGCGGATGTCGTGGACATCAATTTCGGCTGTCCGGTCAAGAAGGTGGCCATCGGCCAGATGGCCGGATCGTCCCTCATGCGGGATGAAGCTCTCGCCGCCCGCCTGCTGGAGGCGACAGTGAAGGCGGTGGATGTCCCCGTGACGCTGAAGATGCGGATGGGATGGGACCATGAGCATCTCAATGCTCCTGTCCTGGCCCGTATTGCCGAGGATGTCGGCATCCGCATGATCACGGTGCACGGTCGGACCCGCCAGATGTTCTACAATGGCCGGGCGGACTGGAAGTTTGTCCGCAGGGTCAAGGAGGCGGTGAGGCTTCCGGTGATCGTCAATGGTGACATCGTGAGCATGGCCTCGGCCCGTCAGGCCCTGGCGGATTCGGGGGCGGACGGCATCATGGTGGGGCGGGGCTGCTATGGGCGGCCCTGGTTCCTCGCCCAGCTGACCCAGTCCCTGCGGAGCGGCGTGGACGTGCCAGACCCCGATCTCGCAACGGAGAAAGAGATTGTCCTGAAACATTATCACATGATGATGGACCATTTTGGGGAGCGACCGGGCCTGCGCCTCGCCCGCAAGCATGTCTCCTGGTATTCCGCCGGTCTTCCGGGGTCGGCGGCATTCCGGGCGGAGGTGAACCGGCTGGATTCCGCTCCTGCTGTCATTGCTCTGCTGGAGCGGTTCTATGATGACGCCATCGCGGCTGGCATCGTGCGTGATCGGGAAGGGGCTCTTGCCCGGCATGTGGCGTGATGGGTGAGCCGACGGCCCGGGCAGTCCGTGCGCTGCGCCCGTTGTTCCTGCATGGTGCCAGCTCGCAGGAGCGTCTGGACGTGGCCCAGAGGATTCACGCCCACAGTTCCTGTGCAGGCGGAGCTTTTGTCGTTGCGGGGCTGACGGCTGTTCCCCGTGCCCTGCGGGAGGAGCGGCTGTTTGGTACGGCAGGCAATGGCTGGCTGGAGCAGGCCCGTGGCGGCACGCTTCTTCTGGATGAGCTGGATTGCCTGTGCCCGACACTCCAGAAGCGTTTTGCGGCTGTTCTGGCCCACAGGCCGCCGGCACGGCGGGAGGAGGCCGTGCGTATCGTGGTGGCCAGCCGGCATGACCAGGCGACCCTGTTGCGTCACGGAGGGCTGGAGGATGGCCTGCGGCACTGGCTGGCTTCCCTGCCGATGGAGCAGTGCCTCGGGCCGGAACGTCTGCGGGCCGTGCGGGCTCTTTCCGGTGACCGGAGCGGGGGGCTGGCAGCGATGTTCGAGCCGGTCATGCGCAGTTATGTACGGGCAGGGCTGGAGGCGGGCAGCTGCAACCTGCATGGCAGCGTGGTGGGAGCAGTGGAACGTCCCCTCATCACCATGGCCCTCCAGCATACGGGTGGGAATCAGCTCCGTGCCGCTGCTCTGCTGGGGTTGAACCGCAACACCCTGCGCAAGCGCATCAGGGAACTTCATATCGTTGTCCCCCGGCCCGGAGCGAAGCCGGGGGACCGTTGAGCAGGAAAGATACCGTGATGATCAGACGTCTTGCCAGCAGGATGCGGGCCTCTCTCGGGCGTCTGACCAGCCCTGATGGCGTGGTGGTGCTGACGGTCGTGGCGCTGGTCCTCACGTTCGTGACATTCATCGTCCTTGCGGGTGGTGTTTCACTGGCCCGGGTACCACGGGCGCAGGCCCTGCTTTTCCTGCTGGATTTCATCACGCTCATGCTCATCGGTGCTGCCGGGGTACGGCAGATCGGCCGGATGCTGGCCGCACGGCGCATGGGGCAGGCCGGGGCCCGGCTGCACAGCCAGCTTGTCATGCTGTTTGGCGTGGTGGCCGTGGCGCCTACACTGATGGTCGGTGCCCTTTCGGCCCTGTTCTTCCATTATGGTGTGGAGATCTGGTTTTCAAACCGGGTCAACACGGCCCTGAGCGAGGCCCGTTCCGTAGCGGCAGGATATCTGCGGGAGCATAATGAGAATACGAGGACAGAGGCCTTTGCCCTGGCCAACACGCTTCTGACAGTCCAGAACGACGAGATGTTCGCCCACGGGACGGACCTGTTCCACGACCAGCCACGCCTTCAGGCCCTGCTGGAAGATGAGGTGACGGAACGGGGACTGAATGATGCGATCATTTTCAATCCGATCACCTACAGGATCATCGCTACGGGGGGGCTCATGGCCATCCGGGCAGGGGACCCGGAAAAGGAGCTGCCGCCCCGGTCTGTGGCGGCCATGGCCAGAACAGGAGAAGTCGTGCTTCTGGACCAGCCAGAGGCGCAGCTGGTGCGGGGGGTTGTCTCGCTGGGGGGCAATTCTGGTCTCATGCTGGTCATTACCCGGCCAGTGGACCCGGACATCCTCCACCATATGACACGGACAGACACGCTGGTGCAGGATTATCAGCGGATGCTCAACAACCGTGGCAAGACCCAGCTGACACTCATCGTGATTCTGGCGCTGATGGGTCTGCTGGTGCTGGCGGTGGGAATGCTCAGCGGCCTGTCCCAGGCCAACAGGATCACCCGGCCCCTCAGCCTTCTGATCCGGGCAGCCCGTCGCATTTCCCGGGGGGATCTGACGGCACGGGTCCCTGTGGAAAGCCGTGGCCTTCGCGAGGATGAGCTGGTGGCCCTCTCCCGTGCCTTCAACCTGATGGCCAGCCAGTTGGCCAGCCAGCGTTCTGAGCTGATGCAGGCTTATGACCAGATTGACGAACGGCGGCGTTTCACGGAGACCGTTCTTGCTGGTGTGTCTGCCGGTGTGATCGGGCTGGACCATGACCAGACTGTCGAACTTCCCAATCGGGCTGCCTCCTCCATTCTTCAGCGGGACCTGGAACAGGCCAAGGGGTGCCCTCTGGTCGATCATGTGCCCGAATTCGCCACTCTGCTTCAGGCTGTGAAAGAGCATCCCGAGAAGGAGCATGGGGCTGAAATCCAGATCGATACTGAAAGTGCCCGGGCGCCGGGTGGGCCAGGAGGCGGGGGTGGTGCCGGAGCCGGACGGACCCTGCTCGTCTCTGCCGTGGCGGAGCAGAACGGGCATGAAGGCCGGGGGGGATATGTTGTCACCTTTGATGACATCACCCTCCTTCAGGTAGCCCAGCGCAAGGCCGCCTGGGCCGATGTGGCCCGTCGCATCGCCCATGAAATCAAGAATCCACTGACCCCCATCCAGCTGGCGGCTGAGAGGCTGAGACGGCGTTTTTACAGGGAGATTACCAGCGATCCGGAAATCTACGATCAGCTCATCAGCACGATCGTGCGGCAGGTAGGGGATATCGGGCGCATGGTGGATGAGTTCTCATCCTTTGCCCGTATGCCCCAGCCAGAGATGGCCGAGCATGACCTTGTCCGCCTGTGTCGTGAGGCGCTGTTCCTCCAGCAGAATGCCCATCCGGAGATAGCGTATCGGCTGGATGTCCCGGCTGGTGGGCCGGTCATGGTGCGGTGTGACCATCGCCTGATTGGTCAATCTCTTATCAACCTGCTACAGAATGCAGCAGATGCCATCCTGATGACAGGGCGGCGCCTGGGGGTGGACCAGCCCGTGCTGGGCTGGATTGTCCTCCGCTTGACGCTTGAGGATGAAGCGGCAATCATTGGTGTGGCTGATAACGGCGTGGGGCTGCCCGCTGGGGAGCATCAGCGTCTGACAGAGCCTTACGTGACCCACAAGGAGAAGGGGACCGGGCTGGGGCTGGCCATTGTTCACCGGGCGATGGAGGCCCATAAGGGGCGGCTGCACCTGCGGTCCCTGACAGAGGAAGAGCGCCGGGTGCTTGCCGGTACCGGAGATGTGGGAACGGCTGGCACCCTGGTGGCACTCATCCTCCCGCTGGTGGGCAGGGGGCTTGCAGCAGAGGGCGTGAGCAAAGCATGAAGGTATCCCATGGAGCATGAAATTCTGATCGTTGATGACGAGCCGGATATCCGCCTCCTGCTTGCCGGGATTCTGGAGGATGATGGCTACGTGACCTGTGGAGCTGCGGAGGCTGATGAGGCCATCCGGGTTTTCCGGGAGAATCGGCCCTCGCTGGTGATACTGGACATCTGGCTCCAGAACTCCCGTCTGGACGGCATGGCCCTGCTGCGTCTGTTCCGGGAGGAGCAGCCGGATGTGCCTGTCATCATGATTTCCGGGCACGGAACGATCGAGACGGCCGTCTCCAGCCTGCATCAGGGGGCTTATGATTTTCTGGAGAAGCCCTTCCAGTCGGACCGTCTTCTGGTCATTGTCCGTCGGGCGCTGGAGGCAGCCCGGCTGCGCAAGGAAAATGCCGAGCTGCGCCTGAGAGCCGGAGAGCAGAGCACGCTCATGGGCAACAGTGCGCTCGTCAATGCGCTGCGGGGGCAGATCAACCGTGTGGCCCCTACCAATTCCCGTGTTCTTATCACCGGCCCTGCCGGTGCGGGCAAGGAGGTGGTGGCCCGGCTCATCCACGCTGAATCCAAAAGGGCGGAGGGCCCTTTCGTGGTGCTGAACTGTGCCGCTTTGGCCCCGGAGCATCTGGAGGAAGAACTTTTCGGGGTTGAGGGAGCCGGTGACAGGCCGGGCCGTCCGGGCCTGCTGGAGCGTGCCCATCGGGGCACCCTGCTGTTGGATGAAGTGGCCGACATGCCGCTGGAGACACAGGGCAAGATCGTGCGGGCGCTTCAGGTCAATACGTTCGAGCGTCTGGGTGGCAATCACAGCGTGAAGGTGGATGTCCGGGTGCTGGCGACCACCAGCCGGGACCTTCAGGCTGAAATTGTCCGGCGCCGTTTCCGGGAGGACCTGTATTATCGGCTGGCCGTCGTGCCCCTTCAGGTTCCGGCTCTTTCGGAGCGACCAGAAGATATTCCGGTCATGGCGCAGCATTTTCTGGAACGTTGTGCCCGGTCTTCCGGCCTGCCGGTCCGGACACTTGCCGTGGATGCTCTGGCCTGTCTCCAGACTTACGAATGGCCGGGGAATGTGCGTGAGCTGCGGAACCTGATGGAACGGATGCTCATTCTGGCCCCCGGTGGGGATGGTGACACCCCGCACGTCATACGGGCAGACATGCTGCCAGAGGCAGTCCGGGAGGGGGCTCCTTCCATGACCTGCCTGACAGCTGGTGCTGATGTGATGAGCCTGCCTTTGCGGGAGGCTCGGGACCAGTTCGAGACACAGTATCTGCAGGTCCAGCTGATGCGTTTTGGTGGCAATATCAGCCGGACAGCCAATTTTGTCTGCATGGAGCGGAGCGCACTGCACCGCAAACTCAAGCAGCTTGGTGTAACACAGGAAGATCGGTCTGCTGCCCCGTCCGAACGTGACGGGCAGGGTGGGAAATGATGAAGGAATCCATGTCAGAACAGAGAACAGGCGACGTGCAGGAGCAGTTTCTGGCCCATGTGCAGCAGCGGGAAGAACCGGTGACGGTTTTTCTGGTCAATGGTGTCAAGCTTCAGGGGGTCATCACACGGTTTGATGGTCGCAGTGTGCTGCTCCGCCGGGACGGGCATGTGCAGCTCGTCTACAAACATGCGATCAGCACCATCATGCCCGTGGCGGCTCTTTCGGACCTGCCCTGACTGGTGCCTCTCTTCCGGGGGTGCTTGTGTCTGGCAGGGCTCCCTCCCATATGAGGCGGGCCTGAAGAAGGCCGATACAGGATTTTGAAGACAGGATGTTCCGGATTTGAGACGTCAGCCCAAGGAAACCGCCCGCAAGCCCACCCTCGCCGCCGTCATTCTCCCTGCGGAGAAGCAGGCCTTCACTGAAGGCCGAGCCGCAGAAGCCCGGCTGGAGGAGGCGGTGGGGCTCGCGGCCTCCATCGGGTTGGAGATCGTCCATACGGCCATTTATCCGCTGCGGACGAAGCGCCCGGCGACCCTCCTCGGTGCGGGGCAGCTGGAGGAGCTGACAGAGATCGTCAAGGCGGAGTCCGTGGGCGTGGTGGTGGTCGATGCCCGTCTTTCGCCCGCCCAGCAGCGCAACCTGGAAAAAGAGATGGGCTGCAAGGTGGTGGACCGGACCGGCCTGATTCTGGATATTTTCGGAGCCAGAGCTGCGACACGGGAGGGTGTGTTGCAGGTGGAGCTGGCGCATCTGGAATATCAGCGGTCCCGTCTTGTCCGGCTCTGGACGCATCTGGAGCGGCAGCGTGGTGGGTTCGGCTTCCTTGGTGGCCCGGGTGAAACGCAGATCGAGGCGGACAGGCGGATGCTGGATGAACGTCTGGTCAAGCTGCGGAAGGAGCTGGAGCAGGTCCGCCGGACCCGTGGTCTGCACCGCCATGCCCGTCGCAAGGTTCCGTTCCCGGTCGTGGCTCTGGTGGGGTATACCAATGCGGGAAAGTCCACCCTGTTCAATCGGATCACCGGGGCGGGTGTCCATGCGCAGGACCAGCTCTTCGCCACGTTGGACCCGACCATGCGGAACCTGACCCTGCCTTCAGGCCGTCGGGTCATCCTGTCCGACACGGTGGGATTCATCAGCGACCTGCCGACCGAGCTGATCGCCGCCTTCCGGGCGACGCTGGAAGAGGTGGCGGAGGCAGACATCATCCTGCATGTGCGTGATGTCGCCCATCCGGACAGTGCCTCCCAGCGGGAGGACGTGCTGTCCGTTCTGGGTGACATGACAGCCGACGGGATGCTGGATGAGGCGTGGCCGGAACGGACGATCGAGGTGCTGAACAAGGCCGATCTTCTGGGCGGTACGGAAGCCGTGCCCCGCCGTGAGGGCAGCGTGGCCGTGTCCGCCCTGACGGGGGAAGGGCTGCCGGACCTCATGGAGGCTCTGGATGCCTTCATGACACGGTCCATGAAGCAGTTTTCGGTGCAGGTTCCTGTCACGGATGGTGCCGCACTGGCATGGCTTCATGAGCATGGGGAGGTGATGGAACGGCTGGATGATGAGGAGAGACTGCATCTCCGGGTCCGTCTGTTCCCGGCGGATCAGCAGCGTTTTGTCCGGCAGTTTCCAGCCTTGCCCCTCATGCTGGAACAGGAGGGCTGATCATGAAAAACCCCGGCGAGGTCATCCTGCCGGGGTTTTCCGTATCCGGAGGCCGAGGTCGGGCCTCCTTCAGATGGTGAAAGCCTTTTCGTCGGACTGCTCGGTGAGGATGCCATGCTGGGCATGATCCAGCCCGCAGACGGTCACCTCCTTGCCGTGCTTGCGGAATTTCTCGACAATCTTCTCGAGGGCCTGCACGGCCGTGATGTCCCAGAAGCGCGCGTGGGAAAGGTCCAGCGTCACCCGGTGGGCATGGGTGGTGTAGGTCATGGCCTCGGCCATCAGGTCTGCTGAAGCAAAGAAGATCTGACCCTGTATGTGGTAGGTCAGTATGTCATGTTCTTCCGTGGAGCGGACCTGCACCAGCCGGGCCGTATGCCATGCAAAGAACAGGCCGGAGAGCAGGACGCCCACGAGCACGCCAGCCGCCAGATTGTGGGTCAGCACGACCACGCCGACGGTGACGAGCATCACGAGGCTGGTCAGCTTGGGGTGGTGGAAGAGGTCTTTCAGGCTGCCCCAGGCGAAGGTGCTGACGGACACCATGATCATGATGGCCACGAGGGCGGCGACCGGCACCCGGGCCACCCACGGGTGCAGCACGACCATCAGCAGCAGGAGGAAGGCCCCTGCCGTGAAGGTGGAGAGCCGCCCACGCCCGCCATAGCGCAGGTTGCCGACGGTCTGGCCGATCATGCCGCATCCGGCAATCCCGCCGAACAGGCCGACGAAAATGTTGGAGATTCCCAGCCCGGTACATTCTCTCTGTGGTGTGCCGTGCGTGTCCGTCAGGTCATCCACCACACTGGCAGTCATCAGGGATTCCAGCAGTCCGACAGCCGCCACGGCCAGGGCATACGGAAAGGTGATGGTGAGCGTTTCAGCATTCAGGGGAAGCTGTGGCAGGGTGAACTGCGGCAGGCCTGTCGGCAGGGCCCCGAGGTCCGCAATGGTACGGACCGGCATCGGATGGATGATGGTGATGGCCGTCAGTACGATGATGCAGATGAGCGGTGAGGGAATGGCCTTGGAGAGCCGGGGCAGAAGATAGATGATGACCAGCCCGATGATGATGAGCAGATGGGTCTGCCAGCTCACTCCCAGCATCTGCGGGACCTGTGCGGAAAAGATGAGAATGGCCAGGGCGTTGACGAAGCCGGTACGGACCTCGCTGGAGACGAAGCGCATCAGGGAGTGGAGGCGCAGCAGCCCGAAGATGACCTGCAGGCCCCCGGCCATCAGGGTGGCCAGCAGCATGTACTGGAGGCCATGGGCATGGACGAGCGGTGCCAGCACCAGGGCAACAGACCCGGCGGCCCCGGAGATCATGCCCGGCCTGCCTCCGAAGATGGCGATGGAAACGGAGATGACGAAGGAAGCGAACAGCGAGACGGCCGGTGACACGCCAGCAATGTAGGAAAAGGCGATGACTTCAGGAATGAGGGCGAACGTGCCCACCATGCCTGCCAATATTTCCCTGACGGGTCTTTGGGTCCATTGCTGGATGTAGGAATCACTGGCCATGAATGCGGCTGGTCCTTCTCTCTGTTGAGGCTGTGGGGCAGATACAAGGTTCTGCCATGGTCACCGTACTGGCGGCCCGGTGCGGCCAATTGTGCGGCAACTATAGGCGGCTGCCGGGAGGCTGTGAAGCATTGTGGCCATGTCGTACCGGATATCGGCCCATGATGGCGGGTTTTTCGGCCCGGAGGGGGTACGTCCTAAAAAAATATGACAAAAATGCTTTTGAGGGCTGGACGGCAGAAGCAGGATTTAATAAATGTCAGGTCGCTGTGTGGCGGATGTAGCTCAGTTGGTAGAGCGCCGGTTTGTGGTACCGGTGGTCGCGGGTTCGAATCCCGTCATTCGCCCCAGCATTTCCCCTAAAACGTGATGTCGAGTGACGCAGGCAGGCTCTCCTGAGCCTTTACTGGTCCTGCGTTGTGACACTCAGTACATGCAGCCGGTCGAATTTGGCCGTGTCGCTGCTGTCGCTCGGGATATGGGCCAGTTCCTCCAGAGAGAGCGGCCCGGTCTTGAAGGTGAGGGTCCGCCGTTCGGGTGCCAGCAGGAAATCCAGTACAGGGGCCAGAATGGGTTTCTGGAGGGCCAGAACATTGAAGCGGGGTGTAACGACATACCCCTGTTCGGCCATCATGGAGCCTTTTGGAGACTCCAGTGTGGGTTTGGCAGTGCCCGTTCCATCGGCTGGTTTGTCCGTTTCGGAGGAGGCTTCAGCCTGGTGGGTCAGGATGCCGTAATAGGAGAAGATGTCCAGCCCCTGCACGGTCAGCTCTGTCCCCAGGCATTGCCCAGCCTGGAGGAAGCGTGACACGCTGTCATCGCCCAGATGGAACGGATTGATGTCAGGCAGACTGAAGACCACGGACATCAGGGCGGGGCTGTCCTTGCCAAAAAGGGTACGGAGCTGGAGGGTCTCGTCCCATTCCCCCATCCTTTTCCGGGAGGTGGCAATGATGTGGTAATCCGTCGGCAGAGCCACGGGAGAGGCCAGCAGTGAGGGGGGGGGCGAGAGCCGGGTCGTCAGGCCGGACAGGTCTCCCTCCGTGCGGAGATCATCATTCTCTCCGGCCCGCCGCTCGCCTGCCAGATGGGTGAGGATGAGGGTCCGTCGCAGGTCTGTCCGGCTGAAGAGAAGGGACAGGCCGTTGATTTCCAGTTTGCCAGGCTTTTCCCACAGGGTTGCTGCCGGGTCCTGCCAGAATGTTTCTGCCGGGTTGCCTGCATGCTGGAAGGGGCGCTTCAGCCACTGGATGTAACCTTCTCTGGCTTCCAGATGCTGGAGGGCCAGATTCAGTTCCATGGGAGATTTGGCCCCGGGCGTGGCGTCCGTGTTCCCGGGCAGGAGGATCTGCTGCAATACTGGCGGGAAGAGGCTGTTTTTGCCGCCGGGGAGGGAAACGGAGAGGGACAGGCCGTTCATGAGTGTATGGACACGGAGTCCCTGCCCGTAGCCTTCAACGATCAGGTTGTCAGCCGACAGTGTTTTTATGGTGAACGGGCGTGCAACTGCGGAGCCAGCCGCAATGGGCGGGGCGTTTTCTGATGGTGAGACACGCAGTTTTGTCAGCTGCATCTGTTCAAAGCGCAGGGCTGTCACGTCTTCCGGTTCAAACGACATGATGGCTGCCAGGGAGCGCATGCTGTCCGCTTCGCCATGACCTTCATGCAGCGTTTCTGCCGAGGAGGGGATATGGAGGTGATGGAACGACGCTTCGTCTGCCGTGATGTGGTGTGTCTGGTCGGTATAGCTGGGTGAATCCAGCAGGAGGCTGGCCAGTCTCAGGGTTCCGCTGGAAAGCAGCTTGGGGTAGCCGAAACGGACACGCCGGGCGTGGAAATCTGTCGCCTGATAATGGAACGACACATCATACAGGGTCACCCCGCCAAGCAGGAATGCGGGCCGGACCTCGCTGTAATGAAAGTCCGCCCCGGCAGGCAGGGCAGCCCGGAACCGGTCCAGTGCGTGGGAAAGACGGATTCCGGCCTCGCGGTAGATGCCCAGTCCCCCCAGAATCAGGATGAGGAGGGCCAGACAGAGGGGAAGCCGTAACCGTTGCATGCTGCACTTACCTCACTTGGGCACTCTTGATATGCGAACCGGCACAATACCCTTTGGCAGAGGCATGAGCAAATGGGGATGGAGCTGTCTGCTGCCGGAAGGAGGCAGAAAGAAGGGATTATTTTGCGGTATTTTAATACCACATCATAAAAAATGGCTGTTCTCTGCCGCTTGTGGCGCAATGGTCCAGAATTAAAGGGCTTGACCTTTTTCCCGTCTCCCGCAATAACGCCCACATCCTGAATCTGTTTCCGGCTTTCAGGGTGTCTGGCCTCTTACGGAGCCGGCATCGTCGGGGCAGTCCTTTTCCTGATGCCGCATTGTCCGTGGCATCTCAAACTGGAAATGATACGTCATGAAGACCACACTTTCGCTGAAACCCGCGGAGGTGACGAGAAACTGGATCCTGATCGATGCCGAAGGGCTGGTTCTGGGCCGTCTCGCCACCATCATTGCCAACCGTCTGCGCGGCAAGCACAAGCCGCAGTACACCCCGCATGTTGATTGCGGTGATGCGGTTGTCGTCATCAACGCCGAGAAGATCGCCCTGACAGGCAACAAGGTCGGCCAGAAGCTCTTCCATTACCACACCGGCCATCCGGGTGGCATCAAGGAGCGCACCATCACTCAGCGTCTCGAGGGCAAGAACCCCGGTCAGGTCGTGGAGAAGGCTGTCGAGCGCATGATCACCCGTGGTCCGCTCCAGCGCGCCCAGATGAAGCACCTGTACGTCTATGCCGGCACGGAGCACCCGCATGAGGGTCAGAAGCCCGTCAAGCTGGACGTTGCTTCCCTGAACCGCAAGAATACCCTGAAACGTCAGTAAGGCCTGTCATCATGTCAGAAACTCAAGAGCGCCCCGCCGCCGAGCTTACCGGCACTTTGCAGGACCTGGCCAATGCGGCTCCTGCTGTTGCCAATGCAGCTCCCGTCTATGAAGCCAAGCGTGATGCGCAGGGCCGTTCCTACGCAACGGGCCGCCGTAAGGACGCCGTCGCCCGTGTGTGGATCAAGCCTGGCAAGGGTGAGATCACCGTCAACGGCCGCCCGGTCACGAACTATTTCGCACGCCCCGTGCTGCGCATGCTGATCACCCAGCCCTTCCTGCTGACAGATCGCTACAACCAGTTTGACGTGTATTGCACGGTCACTGGCGGTGGTCTTTCCGGTCAGGCTGGTGCGGTCCGTCACGGTATCTCCCGTGCCCTGACCCACTACGAGCCGGAGCTGCGTGGTGTGCTGAAGATGGCTGGCTTCCTGACGCGTGACAGCCGTGTCGTCGAGCGTAAGAAGTACGGTAAGGCCAAGGCCCGCCGTTCCTTCCAGTTCTCCAAGCGCTGATCTTTCAGCCATACGGAAAACTGGCCTGCGCCGGAAAAACCCTCACCCTGCCGGGTGGGGGTTTTTTTATGGTGCATGTCTGGCATTCATGAAATAAAGTTTCAAAAATATGGTCTTGAAAGACATAGTATTCCATATATTAGTCTCTTGACGGAACAGCACATAAATTCCGAAATGTGACATCTTTGAACCGACCGGGAAGGCAGGAAGCATCATGGCAGAGTTCAGCATTGAACGGACAGAGACCCCTACATCAGCCGAGCAGCGGCAGGCCCTGATGGTGGACCCAAAGTTCGGGCGTGTCTTTACGGACCATATGGCCATCATCCGTTATACGGATGAAAAGGGCTGGCATGACGCCAGAATTATTCCTCGTCAGCCTTTGCAGATCGACCCGGCATCGACCGTCCTGCATTATGGGCAGGAGATTTTCGAGGGGCTGAAAGCCTATCGTGGCAAGGGGGGGGCTGTTACGCTGTTCCGGCCGGAGGCCAATGCTGCCCGGTTTGCGGCGTCAGCCCGCCGCCTTTCCATGGCCGAGCTGCCGGAGGAGCTCTTCCTCGGGTCCATCAAGGCCCTGCTGAAGGTGGATCATGACTGGGTGCCCACCAATCCGGAGCAGAGCCTCTATCTGCGGCCGTTCATGATCTCCAATGAAGTGTTTCTTGGCGTGAAACGGGCCAATGAATATCTGTTCGTCGTGCTGGCCAGCCCTGTAGGGGGGTATTTCAGTGGTAATGGCAGCATCCCGGTCTGGGTGTCGGAGCAGTATACACGGGCGGCTCCCGGTGGCACGGGTGAGGCCAAATGTGGGGGCAATTACGCAGCCAGTCTGCTGCCCCAGCAGGAGGCGGCGGACCATGGCTGTAGCCAGGTGCTGTTCCTTGATGCGAAGGAACGCCGCTTCATTGATGAAATGGGCGGCATGAACGTCATGTTCGTCCGCAAGGATGGCAGTGTGGTCACACCACCGCTTGGTGGGACGATTCTGCGAGGCATCACGAGGGACAGCATCCTCAAGCTGGGCCGCAGGATGGGCCTGACCATGGTTGAGGAGCCTCTGGCCATAGATGATGTCTTCAGGGCTGCCGCTGCTGGTGAGATCACGGAGGCCTTTGCCTGCGGCACGGCGGCAGTCATTTCACCGATTGGCGAATTCCGCCGGGATGCTGGCTCCGTGGCATTTGGTGATGGGAAAACGGCTGGGCCGGTTACCATGAAGCTGCGCAACGCCCTGTGCGCTCTCCAGCGTGGTGAGGAAGCGGACCCGTTCGGCTGGGTTCATACCGTTTCCCTGTGAGGGAAGAGCGCAGGCCGGGTGTTGTCAGTCATCGCCCGGCAGGACTGTTTTCAGCCGCTGCCTGAGTGTTTCCATGAGGTCCGGGTCCTGTGGGGCTCCGGGCCTTTCCAGTTCCCGCTGCATGGCCTGAAGAATATCTGGCGTGGCGTCCTTTACGGCCATGCGCCAGTAGCGCAGAGCATCTTCCGGCTGCCCCATACCCATCAGGGCGGTAGCATAATTATGCTGCCCCCGGTAATCGCCTCCGTCAGCAGAGCGCTGATACCATTCCAGAGCGGCAAGGGGATTGGCGGGGGTCTCCCATCCCTCCTCAATGAAACGGGCCAGCAGGTTCATGGACTTCGCATGGCCTCGCAGAGCTGCCCGACGGAAGAGAAGGAAGGCGGTTCGCCGGTCTGCCTGCACTCCCAGGCCCCGCATGTGGCAGATGCCGAGATTGTAGATGCCCCACAGGTCATCCAGCTGC
Source organism: Parasaccharibacter sp. TMW 2.1891 (assembly GCF_023337675.1). Lineage (NCBI taxonomy): Bacteria > Pseudomonadati > Pseudomonadota > Alphaproteobacteria > Acetobacterales > Acetobacteraceae > Parasaccharibacter > Parasaccharibacter sp. TMW 2.1891. Next base: position 64,809 of record NZ_QORT01000002.1, read on the forward strand.
GCAGCCCGGCTGTAATGGCGGACAGCTTCTGTCAGATCCAGCGGGCACCCCCAGCCGAACTGTGAACAGCGGCCCAGCATGTTGTGGGCCGGGCCATAACTGGCAGAAGCCGCAATGGTGAACCACTCCCGTGCTTTGTCCACATCCCGGGGGACATACTCGCTGTCCAGCAGGGCTTTCCCCCAGAGAACCTGCTCCAGTACATGGCCGTTCCGTGCCTTCTGGTAGATTTCTGCAAGATTGTCCGGCAGGTCAGGTTTTCGTGGCCGACAGGCTGAAGAGTCGGTGAAGAACTGGTTAAGCCGGTTGAAAACCATGATGTTCCTTAACTCTGTTGAACTGGAGGGACTATGGAGGAATTCCTCGTCTGTTGGGATTATCCAGCCATTCTGCGATCTGATCAATGAAATCCCAGACGTCTCCTTGTTCTGGTCTGACATAGCCATCTGTATTTGGATCATCTCCCATTTTCTCAAATGCAGAGACCAGCCATTTTGAACCGTGGCCAGGTATGTTCAGATCAGGCAGCCATGCCTCCAGTTCTCCGTGGGGAATGATGAAAATACCGTAATCTTTCCAGTAAGTAATATGCTCTTTGGAAAAGACGAGGTCATCTTCATCAAGAAGATTTATTCCTCCATTTGTTTTGTAATTTTCATTTTTCTGGCGCAATTTTTCATCTATTTTTTTTCTCTCCATTCTTATTGTATCTTCTCTCGCTGTTGGGATATGTGAGGCCTTCAAGAACTTGTTCAGTTCGTTGTTTCCACACTTGAAAAAATCAATATCGCATATGGCTGCTGCTGGTATGCCTATTTTTCTTAACGGAGCCATTATTTCAGGAATGGTCTGTTTGTTCTGAGCATTCAGGAAGAGACAGTTGGGTACCCCTCTCCCAACTTCCAGCAGACGTTCATTGATTTCCTGATAGAAGGCCCGATCTGAGTCAGCTTCAGTTATGATGACACTTTCATAGAAGAGTCCCTCCATTACACCTGTCGAACGCAGTAAAGGTTTCTTCATTAGATCGGATAGTTGATTATTATCAAGTATTCGGGCAGTGGCATGATTTTTATGGTATGTCAGTCTGACTATGCTTATTGGGACGGCAGCCTGTATGCATCCCATGAGAAAGTGGGGACTGTGCGTGGCTGCAAACATTTGCTTGTTTTCAGCATTCTGCTGAAGCTGTTTTGCTATTTCAAGTCCTAGTTTGAAAGCAAGAGGCGGGTGTAAAAAGGCCTCGGGTTCATCCATTATCAGGAGATGGGGATCCCCTGCCATTATTTCGGACAGGATGCCGACAAAGGCTTTGGCCCCGTCACTTGCCTCCGTAAGTAGCTGGGCCTCTTTATGAAAGGTAACGGATGGCGTGTCCAGGCCCTTCTCTATTTCATCGCTGGGAGGGGGGGCAGGAGACAGTCTTAAACGAAGTTTTCCCCCCAGTGTTGGATCAATTACAACGTGATATTTTAGGGATTGGAAAATTACCTCACGAAATTTCTTTCGTAATTCGTTATTCTGAAAAAGTTTCTGGAAACTGGATACCGGATCTTTCTGAAGGTCGCCCATGTCTTGGTTTTCGATGAGGTTCGTGCGGCCTTTTCCGTCAAGAAATATTGTACGTGAAGATAGATAAAAAGAAGGTAAGTTGTTACTATGCTGTGGTAGGTTTTGGTGCTTCTTTAAAGCATCAAAAGCGTATTTGATATGTAATTTTCCTGAACCATTCTTGGTGAACACTGAGGCATTATTTTTGTAAGCTTCGTCTACTTCTTCACGGGAAGTGAGAGGTGTTTCTCTAATGAATGTTTCGTATATTTCATCATCCGTTATATCTGAAAATAGGGCTTCTTCCATTATCACCCGGTCACGGTACTGGTCTTTTATTTCTCCAAGTATCCTGCTTTTTCCTGAATTGTTGGGACCAACAAAAATTGTGATCTTGTCTGGTCTGAATTCTAGTGGTGGCTCCCCGGCACCGGATCCAAACTTGAGTTTTATGCTTTCGATCATGACAATATCATCGTGTTTTCATGAGGAAACGTTTTTCCCCGGGAAGCTGATTATAGCATCCTTCAAAGATCGACAGGAATGCTTTTGCGGAAATGAAGCCCTCCCGCCTTCTCTGGTGCGCGCTGCGGGACTTGAACCCGCACGTTCTGACCGAACTCGAGATTTTAAGTCTCGTGCGTCTACCATTCCGCCAAGCGCGCAGAGGAAGCGGGCGTTTTATATCATGGCCAGCAGATGAGCACCATTCTGTGAAAGCCATTTTTCAGCTTTTTTGCGGCCCGGCTGTCCGCCCGGGGCGTATTGGTCCACAAGCGCCCAGAAGGCCGGCCCATGGTTGAAATGGCGCAGATGGGCGAGCTCATGCACCATCACGTAGGTGTAGATGTCCGGCGGAGCCATGATGAGCCGCCAGCTGAGCATGATGCGCCCTTGCCTTGTGCAGCTGCCCCAGCGGCTTTTGACATCCCGCAGGCTGAATTTTGCTGGTGAGGCCTCCATACGGAGGCTCTGTTGCCGGAAGAGGGGCGGGAACAGGCTTTCGGCACGGCGCTTCAGAAAGGAGAGCAGATGGCGGGCATGTTCTTCGGGAGGGTGGCCCACATGCAGCCCTTTGTCTGTCAGGCGTGTACGGCCATCCAGTATTATGGTGGGGAGGATGGGAATGGCCTGCCCCTCCAGCCATATCTGGCCCTGATCGACTGCCGGAGGAGGGAGGTCTGCCATGGCCTGTGCCAGCCATTGTGACTGGCTCTGGAGGAAGCGCAGCCCCTGTTGGCGGGTGGCTCCGGCAGGGAGGGTGATGACAATGGCCCGTCGGCGGAGGTCCAGACGGAGAATGATCCGCCGGGCCCGGGAGGACATGCGCCAGAGAACGGGTGGAAGAAGCACGGGAGTGTCAGCTGTTACCATTCTGACGGAGCGCAACGCAGGGTGGGGCGCCCTCCGGCCAGGTACCGGGCCAGTCGGCGATGTGGTTTTCCAGCAGGCCGGCCCGGCGTTCGCTGATGCAGCGGCCACTGGCCGAGGCGCCGGCCTTCAGCACGGTGTCGTCCGTTCCACTGCGAAGGGGATGCCATTCCGGCAGGTCGAACCCGTCCCGCAGGAGGCGATAGGCGCAGCTCGGGGGCAGCCAGTCGATGTCGTCCAGCAGGGCCGGGGTCAGGGAGATGCAGTCCGGAATTTTTTTCTGGCGTCGCTCATAGTCGGTGCAGCGGCATGTCTGGGTATCAAGGAGACGGCAGGAAACGTCCGTCCAGATGATCTCATCGGTGTCTTCGTCCCGCAGCTTGTTCAGGCAACAGCGGCCACAGCCGTCACAGAGAGATTCCCATTGGCTGGCTGTCATGTCCTGAAGGGAAGTGGTCCGCCAGAAGGGAAGGTGATCTGTCATCGTGTGGTCTGTTCTGTCGTCAGGGGCCTGGAAAGAGGAGTGTGGGTGAGCCATGCGTTAAAGCGCTCACTCAGCAGCAGCTCATGTGTTGCCCAGAAACCGTCGCTGATTTCAAGTGATTCGGCAGGAATGGGGGAAGGAGGATAGGGCAGGTGTGGTGGGTTCTTCAGCAGGAGGGTGCGGATTTCGTTGGCCTGCTCAGTGGGCAGTGTCGCCGGAATTGCCCACATGGCGGGACTGTACAGAACGTTGCCCATCTCTGCCTGATAAGGTCGCACCAGTGTGTTCCTTGCCTTGGGAGAGAGAATGATGGCGCCGGGGGTGATTCCCATCAGCACGGCCTGTTTCTGGAGGATATGGTAGGCCTCGGAGGGAGAGCGCCACCAGATTATGTAGGGCCGCAGCTGGTTGAGCTTGTGGAAGGCCCGGTCGATCCCTGCCGGGGTGGAGAGCTGGGCGTAGACCTGGTTGGGGGGGACGCCATCGGCCAGCAGGGCAATCTCCAGCGTCATGCGGGGGCCCTGGAAGAAGGCTCGCTGTCCGGGATAGCGGGCAACATCCCACAATGTTGGCCAATGTGGTGGGGTGGTGATGCGGGATGTATCCCAGAAGAGGACATTGCGGAAAAAACCGGCCGGCCGACCACAACGGCCCAGGGCATGGAGGGGCTGCAACCAGGCTCGTGCACAGGCGATGGCCGATTCCGTGCTGTTCAGCATGATGGCCTGTACGGTCTGTGGATAGGCAAGGGCCTGCTGTTCTATTTCGTCCAGTCCACGTCCTTCACGGCTCAGGAAAGCAAGATTCATGGAGGTGGAATCACGCAGTATCGGGCCGATGAGATCATGCTCTGGAATGGCCCAGTAATAGGTCCTGTCCTGTGGGGCAGGGTCGGTCTGTGTGCTGGCCGCATCCGCCATGGCGGAGACAGGGGCTGCGCCAGCCATGGCTGTGAGGGCCAGACAGAGTGCAGGCAAACGCCCGATGGATGGATGAATTTTGTCCAGGAACTGCCTGACAGGACAAACCGCCCGCATGATGGAACGGAACAGACGGTGCCCCGTGTGGGGCAGTGAGGGGTGTTTCTGGCAGCTCCGGGGGCGGACTGTTTTCATGACGTAGCGGCACCGTACGGACTTGAGGTGGCGGTGGGATTCAATGGACAGGATAAATGCATGGAAGTGGTTGAGATGAAAGGATATTACATGATGATTCTTGAAACTTCGTTACAGAGGGGAGAAGAAAAAAGAATCAGAACATCTTTATGCCTTTTTTTCTTGATAGAATAGGGAAATATTTTCCATTCAACCTTTAATGAGGGGTGGGTAGCGCCGCTTCGTGAGGTGCTTTGGCTTTTTCCCGTGCAGTGCTATAGGTGAGGGAATGGTCGGTGGAGGGGTGTGTTCTGTCCTCCCTCTGGCAAGGGCCTTGGTGTTTTTCATGAATCTGGAAGGGGCAGCAGTCGTATCATGAATGGTCTACTGGAACTTGGTCAGGCAGTGCTCGCTGCCCAGGGAAAAATTTTCAGGGAATGTGCAAAACGGCACGGTATCCGGCTGTGCTTCCTTGTTGTGGCTCTCGTGTTTCTCGGCTTTGCAGCCATTACCCTGCACGGAGTGTTCTGGGCCTTTTTCAGGCAGGTCTGCCATCTGGGTCTTCTGCTGTCTGCTACCTGTGTACTGGGGATAGACCTGCTGTTCTTCATCATTTTCCTGCTTCTGGCGGTGCGTGCCGGTCATTCCGGCCTGGCAGAGGCCCGCGCCCGCATGGAGCGGGACAGGAAGATGCATGAGCTGAAGCAGAGCTTTGCGTTGACGTCCCTGCTTGGTCTCGCCAGTGGTCCGGTGGGCCGTTATGCGGGTGGGCAGGCATGGCGTATGGCCAAAGGTGTCTTCACACGCCGGAAAAAGTGATTTTGTCGGTTCCATAGGCATATGAGACAAAAGAAGCGGCCTTCAGGGGCCGCTTCTGCTATGGGCTTTCTGTTTCCAGGTGGGTTTCATCTGGTCAGACGCCTGTAATTGACGTTAAGAAGTGGTAAGAGCTGCTTCTGCCTCTGTGGTTGAAACGGGAAGATGGCCTGGCGGTGGTGCCGTGTCGTCCTCTGGATGGATACCCGGCATGGTACCTTCGGGAGGAAGCAGAGTCCGGCCCGTCTGGACGGACACCGGGCCTTTTGCAGGTGCGATAGGGAACAACGTGAGCAAAGCATCAGACACATCACCCGCACGGTCCCGTTCTTTCGGGGATTGCGGCGCATGATGCTTTCGGAAGTCAGCCTCTGCGGAGTGTTCGTTTCTCCAATAGCTGTTTATGCTGTCTGCGCAGTGCTGGTGACTCTGGCCCTGCGCTATGTGTTGTGGCGTCTCGGAGCATTGGGCTGGTTCTGGCATGTCGCCCTGTTCGAGATTGCCCTGTATGTCTGTGTTCTCTGTCTTCTGGTTATTTTCGTCTGAGGTGGAGCGGGGGTATGAACTGGTTTCGGCGTCTTGTACGTCCATTGCTGACACTGATCATCATCGCTCTGGCTATTGGTCTGGGGTATGTCGTGTGGGACCTTTATGTCCTTGATCCCTGGACACGTGATGGTCGTGTCCGTGTTTACGTCGTTACGGCCACGCCTGAAGTGTCGGGAACGGTCGTATCTGTTCCGGTTGTGGACAACCAGTTCGTTCATAAGGGGGATCCGCTTTTCACGGTGGATCCACTGCGTTTCAGGCTCAGGATCGATGAGGCACGGGCCCGTCTGGCGGGTGTGACGGAAGATTACAAGCTGAGCGTCATGAATGCGAAGAGGCGGCGCGGGCTTGGTGGCGTCGTGTCCCGTGAGGAACAGGATGTGTTCGACTCCGAGATGGAAGTACGCCGGGCACGGCTGGAAGAAGCCCGGTCTGCCCTCGATACGGCCCTGCTCAATCTCCAGCGTTCCACGGTCTATTCTGCCGTGGATGGCTACGTGACCAATCTCAATCTGCGTGTCGGTGATTATGTGACGGCTGGACAGTCCCGCATGGCCGTGATCGATGCGAACAGCTATTGGGTCTATGGTTATTTTGAAGAAACCAAGATGCATGGTGTGCATGTTGGTGATGAGGCCCGTATCAAGCTCATGGGATATCGTCATGTCCTGCGGGGGCATGTCGTCAGTATTGGCCGAGGCATCAATGATGCAAACGGCATGTCGGACAGGCTCGGCCTGCCAGATGTGAATCCGATCTTCACATGGGTAAGGCTGGCTCAGCGTATTCCCGTGCGTATTGAAATTGATGAGATGCCGCCAGAGGTCATTCTGTCTGCAGGCATGACAGCCACCGTGGCGGTGGGGAAGGCAAAAGCCGGAGGCAGGGGGCTGTTGACGACATGGCTGCAGGATCACCTGTGAGATGAAGATGCGGTTTGTTCCCCTTGTTGTCAGCAGCTGTCTTTTCTTGACGTCCTGCATGGTCGGACCGGAATACAGGCCGGACAGGATGAAAGTGCCGGGCCATTTTGCCAGTGAGCCCCACCCCGCCACCAAGGAGGAAATTGCCGAGACGGAAGCCAACCTCCGGGACTGGTGGGCGCAGTTTCACGATCCTGTTCTGGACAGACTGGTGGAGCAGACCATCAGAGGGAATTACGACCTTCAGGTGGCCACCCAGCATGTTCTGGCCGAGCAGTCTGTCCGGCGGCAGGCACAGGCCAACTGGTATCCCCAGCTGGATGCCAATGCGGGTGGGGGAGACAACCGCTACTCCATCAATGTTGACAACTGGCCCCTGCGCCCGGGCAACCCGAATAATCACCCCCATGCGTCTGTGCTGACCTATGGTGCCCGGGCAAGCTGGGAGATTGATGTTTTTGGCCATATCTCCCGGCAGGTGCAGGAGCGTAAGAGGCTGGTGGAAGTCAGCATCGAGGAGCGGCGGGGGCTGCTGCTCTCTCTGCTGAGCCAGCTGGTGACAGACTATGTTGAGCTGCGGACCATCCAGACCCGCATGAGCGTGACAGAGGATTCCATCCGCACGGCTCGGGACAGTACCCAGCTGGTGGAGAGGCTCTTCAATAATGGCGTCGGCAATACGCTGGCCATTGCCCAGTCCCGGACGGAAGAACATGCCGAGCTGGCTCGTCTGCCCCCCTTGCGGGCGCGGCAGGAGCAGCTCATCCATGCCATCAACGTGCTGATGGGTGAGATGCCCGGTAAGGAACAGCCTGATCTTGAAGAGCGGCGGCCCATCCCGACCCTGCCCCCGTTCCCGGCTATGCTGCCTTCCGCCGTGCTGACCAACCGGCCTGACATCCGTTCGGCCGAGCGGCGCTATGCGGCGAGCGTCTCCCGCATCGGAATCACGATTTCCAATCTGTATCCCAATTTCAGCATCCCGCTGACCTTCAATCCCAATGCCTCTGCCGCCTATCAGGCGTTCCAGATTGGAGGGATGAGCTGGAATGTCATGATGATGGCCTCCCTGCCCATCCTGCATGGGGGTAAATACAGCGCCCAGATCGCCCAGGCCAGAAGTGAGGCGGAGGCCAGTCGCCTGCAATATCGTCAGACCGTTCTGAATGCTTTTCGGGAAGTGGAAGACAGCCTCGATGACTGGCATCAGGACAGCGAGCTGGTGCGGGAAGAACGGGAGGCCGCCACGCAGGCCGGTCTGGCCCTGTCCCGTGCCCGCAAGCTCTATGCCGCCGGGCTGACGGGCTATCTGGATGTTCTCAACTCCCAGCAGACCTACCTGTCCCGCCGGGTGGCCGCCGTGTCGGCTACCGGCAAGCGCATGGATGATGCCATCTCGCTCTATATTGCCTTCGGTGCCGGTTGGCAGGGGCGGGAACTTTCCAATACCACCCTGAAGGTGGAACAGCATGAGAGCAAGGACATGATCCTGCGGGCCTTCAGCCGTTAGGTCATATCTGGCTGGCGGGTGTCCCGGTAAGCCTGCATCGTGCTGAACCGCAGGTTGAGGGCATGTGTTCCTCCTGCCCGGTCGGGCACGTCCATCGTCACGGTCGGGTCCAGCCGCATGGCGTCGTGCCCGGCGAGATGGACGATGCCGACAGGGCGGTGCGGAAAAGTGACCTCGCAGAGCAGGCCCGTTCGTGAGTCGATCTGCCACGGTCCCAGATAGTTGCATCCGGCAGGCATCAGGGCGGTGGCGTAGCCATCGTGATAGCTTGTCAGGGCCATGGCGAGCTGGCCGGAGCTGAATATCTTGCCGTGCCGCAGGGCTTCTTCCTGCCAGTGGCGGAGCCGGGGCCAGTGCGGAGCCGTGCGGGAGAGGGCGAAAACACCGGCATTGAGGGTGGGGCGCACGCCGATATGACGGCATATCGCCCGGGGCAGCCGGGCCAGACGGGAATTCTTGTACAGGATGGTGCGGAGCTGCACGAGGCCGAAGGGCAGCCAGCGCAGCCGGAACAGCGGCTTGTGCAGGAAGAGTTCCGGCGTGATGGCCAGAGCGTGCGGCGTCTGCTCGGCGGCCTGGAAGAGAAGCTCCACGGCCTGACAGTCCTGCACCCAGGCATCTGCATCGATCCATACCAGCGTGTCATGCTCCGGGAAGAGCTGGTCCAGCCACATCTTGGAGAGTTCGATGGCCAGATTGGGACGCCTGCGCATGGCCCATCGTGAGACATGAGGAAAGGCTCTCGGGGTACGGACAGTGATGCCATTCTGCTCCAGCCATGTGACCTGTTTCCGCTTCAGCCCGCCATCAATGCAGGCGACCGGCAGCCCGGCCAGCTCCGGGAAGCGGCGGATGGAAGCGACCAGCTCCTGAAGCAGGGGAAAATAACGGCTGTCGCTGCCTGTAATGATGAGGCGGCGGGAAAGGTTGGCAGGGGAGGGGCTGTCAGCATGCAGCATGAAGAACTGTCTTTCGGCAAGGTCTGGGAAAGTGTCGGGAAATGCACGGGCAAAAATTCATTCTCTATTGACCTTACCTTACAGGCACACCACTTCTTTGGGAAAGAAAGGTTTTTTCCATGACAGGCACACCAGTACAGTCAGCCGCCGATTTCCTGCGCCCCCGGGTGCAGACCCTCATCAGGGAGGCGGAAGCTGCTGGCTATTCCAGAAGCAGGGTTCTGGCCGTGCTGATCGACCTGCTGGATGATACGGATCTGGAGGATACAGGACAGTAATGGCGACTGACCCATATAAGGTTCTTGGCGTAAGCAGTACAGCGTCGGAGAAGGAAATCCGCAGCGCCTACCGTCGGCTGGTCAAGCAGTATCACCCTGACCGCAACCCCGGTGATACCAAGGCGGAGGAGCGCTTCAAGGAGATTGGCAAGGCGTACGAGATTGTCGGTGACGAGGAGAAGCGCGCCCAGTTCGATCGTGGCGAGATCGATGCGGATGGCCAGATGAGGGGTCCCTTTGGCGGGGGCGGTTTTGGTGGCGGTGCCGGGGCCGGTGGCCCAGGTGGTGGCTTTGGCGGATTTGGCGGTTTCTCGGGCGGTGGTTTCAATCCGGAGGATCTGGGGGACATTTTCGGTGCCTTTGGTGGCGGGGGCGGTGGTTTCCGGTCTGCCCGTCCCCGGCGGGGCGAGGACCTGCATGGCGAGCTGCGTATCAGCATGGAGGAATGTGCTCTTGGTACCCGGCGTGATGTCAGCCTTGGTGGAGGGCGTGAGGTGTCCGTCACCATTCCTGCGGGCATCGAGGATGGCAAGACGCTTCGTTTGCGGGGGAAAGGTCAGCCGGGGCAGCCCGGCATGGATGGTCGGCCCGGCCCTGCCGGGGATGTGCTGCTGAAGATTCATGTGGCGGAAGACCCTTATTACAGGCGTGAGGGGCGGAATTTGCGTGTCACGCAGGATGTTGACCTCCATACGGCCATTCTGGGTGGCAAGGTGCATGTCCGTACCCCGGGTGGAACGGTGGCGCTGAAGGTCAAGCCACATTCTGACAGTGGCACGGTCCTGCGTTTGACTGGTCGTGGTATTGCGGCGGATAAACGGCATGAGGCGGGAAATCTGCTGGTGACCCTGCGTGTTGTGCTGGGGACCATTTCGCCGGAGCTGGAAGCCCTCGTGCGGCGTGAAGCCGAGGAGAAAACGGAGAGCTGAGGGCCAGTCCCTGCTGGAGTGTGGTGTGTGGCAGGGTGGTGAAAAAGGAAGGCAGGCCCTCTGTCCCGCTTTGGGATGTGAAGGGCCTGCCTCTGGTGTGTTGGTGATGGCCCTGCAAGGGGTTGGGAGTGGCGGGGAAAGGACGGGTTAGCCATGGTCTGGGGGATGTCTTTCTGGCTGCGTGTCAGACAGTCCAGCGTTCTGGGAGCATTGGTGGCCATCGTGTTTGTTGTGGCCCTGTGTGTGCTGGGCCTGGTGGGGATTGCCCATGTGGATGGGTTCCACCTCGCAGGGGGCTGATTTTTGCGCTAGTGAGGAGGGAGCCAGTGTCCTTCCCGTAACGGAGTAGCGTGCCCTCATGACCGATCAGCAACATTCTGCGGCGTCCTTTTTTGTCGCACGGCGGCAGGCTTTTGCTGTCGTCATGGCCATCGAGCTGTGGGAGCGTTTCGGTTATTACGGCATGCAGGCTGTCCTGACCGTTTTCATGGTCACCCAGCTGCACATGCGGGATCATGACGTTAACCTCATGCAGGGGGGACTGGGATTTTTCATCTACAGTCTTCCTGTTTTGGGGGGGCTTCTGGGGGATCAGTGCCTCGGGACAAGACCCACCATGCTGGTGGGGGCCTTCGGGCTGACAGCCGGATATGGTCTTCTGGCCATGTCTCTTGGCAGTCAGGCTGTTTTCCTTCCGGCCCTGACACTGATTGCCCTCTCCAACGGGTTGTTCAAACCCAATGCGGGGACGCTCGTTCGGCGCATTTACGCCGGGGATGGCACGGCACTGGATGCCGCTTTCACACTCTACTATATGGCCATCAATGTTGGGTCGACCGTCTCCATGCTGCTGATGCCGTGGCTCCAGCAGCGCTATGGGGCGGCTGTGGCCTTTCTGGCCTGTGCCGGGGGGCTGCTGGTCGGGCTTGGCTATTATGCAGTGCGGGCCGGGCGTATGCGGAGGTTTCTTGCCGCACGGGCGGTTGAGGCAGTCCGGCGGCATGGGCCATCCTCCATGCCTGTTCCTCTGGTGGAGCGTCTTTCCACTCCCGTGCTGAAAGGGGCGCTGGGCGCTGGAATCCTGCTGGCCCTGCTGGTGGTCTGGGGATTTTGCACATGGGTGCTGTACAGCCCGGCGCTGGTCCAGCTCTGCATCATTCTGGCAGGGGTGGGGCTTCTTCTGCTCTGGGTCTGGCTTTATGTGCGGGCGAAGGACGGTGAACGGCCCGGTCTGCTGCTGACCTACATCCTCTGTGCTCAGACAATGGCCTACCAGATCTTCTACCAGCAGATGCAGACCTCCCTGACACTGTTTGCCATGCGGGATGTCTCTGGCGTGTACCAGCTGGGGTCATGGCGGCTGTTCACCATGTCGGCAGGCCAGTTCCAGGCGCTCAATCCGATCGCTGTCATGTTGTTCAGCCCGCTGCTGGCATGGCTGTACCGTCGTCATGCGGGTAGGGGGCAGGATGCTTCACCCGCCATCAAGATACTGCTCGGTTATGGCTTGGTCGCTCTGGCTTTTTGCATCTGGTGGTTGGCCGCTGGCCATAGCACGGGGCTTGTTTCGCCGTGGGTCATGGTGGCCGGGTATGGCACCATGTCCCTCGGGGAGCTGCTGACCATCGGTCTTGGGTTGGCCATTGTGGCCCGTTATGCCCCGGCCCGTGTCAGCGCAGTGCTGATGGGGGCCCTGTTCCTGCTCTGGGGGGTCGGCATGTATCTGGGGAGCCTGGTGGCTGATCTCGCCAGTGTTCCGGCCGATGGTGGGGGCAGCCTGGCGGGTTATGCTGCCCTGTTCCGGGAACTGTTTCTGGGGTGTGTGGGGCTGTGTGTTGTGCTGGCCCTGCTTCTGCCGCTGACCCGCCGCCTCGGGCAACAGCATCGTAGCTGGACGGTAAATAAACCGGCAACGGTCACATGAACTTGAAGAGGTGGATGACGACTGATCTGGTATAGACAGATTTCACCACTGGAAGTCAGCGATAAAATTTATATAAAGGGACGGTGTCATCCTTTGCCGCAGTGCCGCTTGTGGCCTGTCTGGCATTGTCGTGCTGAAGGCTGCCATGGCGCATCTGGCCTTCAGGTTCCTGTCCTGATCAACGGCTATGAAGGCTAATCTATGCGTGGAATGTGGCAAAAGGCTGGTACAGCAGCAGTAGGTGTCGCTTGGATGCTGGGAGGCCATGCCGTTTTTGCGCAGGATGCTGCCGGGCCGGCTGCCGTGAAGGAGAAAGCGGCAGCAGGTGGGGAGATCACGACGGCCCAGAGGGATGAGCTGTTGAAGGAGCGGAATTACGGTGCGCCTGCAAGGGATGAGCAGCGTGCTTTCGGGTCCGTGCCTCTCCCGATCCCGGGTGACGTCTTCTCCCGCGGGGCCAGTGAGCAGGCTTCACCAGAGAAGCAGAAGGGGCTTTTCCCCAACAGCTGGCACGATTTTGCCAATCAGGATGGGTTTTTTGGTGACCCCTGGGGCGCACGGAGCTGGCTGGCCGATCATGGCGTGACGATCGGCGGGCGTTACTTTCAGGACACCGCAGGCAATCCGTTCGGGGGGAAATCCCGTGCGGTCCGCTATGCGGATGAAGAGGCCCTGTCTCTGGATTTCAACCTGAAGAAGCTGCTGGGCGTTGCCTTCAATGCGGGCACACTGCACTTCCTGACACTGGCCCGTCAGGGGGCCGGGCTGGGAAACACGTTGCCGGCTGTTGACAGCCCGATGGAAATTTACGGGGCCGGTGAGACCATGCGCCTTGGCCGCCTCAGCTGGGAAATGCACTGGAACAAGTACGTACATACCGAGGTTGGTGAGATCAACACGGAGAATGACTTCGAGCAGTCTTCCACCTATTGGGGGGCCAACCTGTACTGCCAGTTCCAGAACAACGGCATCTGCGGGATGCCGCAGTCCATTGCCATGAATTCGGGTTACGGCTTCTATCCGACGGCCCATCCCGGTGCGTGGATCAAGCTGTATCCGGCGGGGAATGACCATTATCTGGTGCAGTTCGGGGCCTACAGTGTGGACCCGACGATCACCGGCGTGCGGAATGGCTGGAAGATGAACCTGCACGGGGCGACAGGTACCTATCTGCCGTTCCAGCTGGGCTGGCATCGGGGCGGGACGGATGATTATAGCGGCCCGTTACAGACGAACGTGAAGATCGGCGGCTATTGGGATACGTCCGAGGTCAAGAACGTCTATGGCCAGATGGGAACATATTACATTCCGGCTTCTGCGGCGCAGGATGCGCCCGTCTCTAAGGTGAGGGGCCGGTTTGGTGGGTGGTTCCAGTTTGACCGCATGTTGCAGCGGGATGGAGCGGACCCGCACCGGGGAACGGCGTTTTTTGCCTCCTTCACATGGGGCGATCCCCGCACGGCCATTGCGCCCTATTTTGTGACGGCGGGTATTACCCGGAAGGGAACGTTCGCCAGCCGCCCCAATGATACAATCAGCCTTGGCATGAAGGCCCTCTGGGCCAATCCGAAGGTCACACACTGGATCGAACATCTCCAGCACACGGGCCGGGGTGCCGGGCTGTATGCTCCGCATTCGGAAGAAGCCATCGAACTCAATTATGGATACTGGCCCACACGCTGGCTGCTGCTGCGGCCCGGCTTGCAGTATCTCTGGAGTCCCGGTGCTCTGAAACGGTACAAGGATGCCATGCTGATTGATCTGGAATCAGCCATTTCTTTCTGAGGTCATCCCGCCTGCTGCAGGTCACAAAAGGTCGTCTTTGGGACGGCCTTTTTTCATTTTCGGCAGCAGAATATCACTTTTCATCCCATTCTGTCTGTTCTGGATATTGTCCCGCTTTTCAGAAGGTGGATATACTTACGATACCGGAACAATAGGTGGGGTGGCTCAATGCGGTATTGGCAGTATCTTCTGGTGGTCGGGGTGTGCGGTGGAGCTGTGTCATGGCTGGAAGGCGCACAGGCCGCTCCCAGCGAGCAGGGGGGCCCCGTTCAGGCCACGCTGGCCGGCACGTCCTCTTCTTCCGTTCCGGCAGCTCCATCACCTGCCCCGGTGGCGGCCCCCAGTGCCGTCCAGCCTGCCGCACCGGCCGGGAAGAGCTGGTTTTCCGACATTGATGTCGGTTTCCAGATTGAGGGCGGGGCCATGGCCAATACCGGCCATCCTGGAAATGGCATGAATTTCGGTCAGCTTCTCCAGTCCCACAGTGATACGGGGATGCTCAATCAGGTCGCCCTGACCATCACCAAACCCGTTGACCCGATTGGTGACGGTTACGGGCTGGGGGCGAACATCCAGATGCTTTATGGTTCTGATGCCAGAGCTTACGTCATCACGGGGATTTCAGACCGCTGGCTGGATCATCACCGCTACCAGCTTACCCCCATTCAGGCCAACATCGCCCTGCATATGCCGTGGCTGACGAAAGACGGGCTGGATATGCAGCTGGGCATCCTGTCCTCCCCCATGGGGGTGGAGGTGCTGAATCCGGCAGGGCGGGCCTTCTACACCATGTCCTATACGGCGCAGTATTCCAATCCGTTCGAGCATGTCGGCTTCTATGGGCAGTGGCACCTGAATTCGCATTACGCTGTTCTGTTCGGGATGGATGCCGGGAACCAGAAATCATTTGGCCGGGGCAACAACAATGGCGAACCGGCCGGTTATGTGGGCTTCAATGCCAGCCAGCTGGCAGGAGGTGCCCTGTCCCTGACCTATCTGCTGCGTGTCGGGCCGGAAGACCCCCGCCGTGCGCTGGGCAGCCACAGGGCGCATGAGGCGCAGCGTTTCTGGAACGACCTCAGCGCCACATGGCAGATCAACCCCAAATGGAGCCTGACAGCCGAGGCCACGCAGGTTCATGATGAGGGGCTGGATGCCAATACATGGAGCGGCGTCATCTGGGGAGCCTATGCGGCAACATCCACCCTGACCTTCAATGCCCGGGCGGAAGTCTATCGGGACAGCACGGGCCAGTTTGTCGTGCAGTACCCGGAGGACACAGGCTATGGCCGGTCACTGCTCGGCCTGCCCGCCCGGACCTACAGCGCCCCGGCAACGACGTATGGCGACCTGTCCTTCAATGCCGTGTGGCGGCCGAATATCGGCCATCATGTCAAGCTGCTTCAGATCCGTCCGGAAATCCGGTTTGACCGTTCGTTGAACAACACCCGGCCTTTTGCGGATTTCCGGCATCAGAACCGTATTCTGATTGGCGGAGACGTGACGCTCGGTTTCTGAGGGGGAATTTCAGCCACGCCCCCGGTATCCGGGCACATCCTGTGCGGGAATCCAGACATCGTCCGGGGCGGGGCCTGTCTGCCAGAAGACGTCGATCGGCATCCCGCCACGAGGGTACCAGTAGGCCCCGATGCGCAGCCATTCCGGGTCCAGCAGTTCGACAAGGCGTGTGGCGATGGTTACCGAGCAGTCTTCATGGAAGGCTCCGTGATTGCGGAAACTGGTGAGGTAGAGCTTGAGGGACTTGCTCTCCACGATCCAGTCCCGTGGGATGTAGTCGATGACGATATGGGCAAAGTCCGGCTGTCCCGTCACCGGGCAAAGGGAGGTGAATTCCGGAGCGGTGAAACGGACAACATAACGCCGCCCTTTATGGGGAGCCGGGACACGCTCCAGCTCGGCGGTTTCAGGCGACTCCGGCTGTACGGTCTGTCGGCCAAGCTGGCTGAGGCTTTCCGTGCCGGGGGCGGTGGGGCCTTTGGGGGGATGGGTGGTCATGAAACGGCTCCTTTTCTGCTGGAATGAGAAAGATGAAGGCATGAAATACGATGCTGCATGGCTTGATACACGGTTCGGATTTGCAAAAAAATCAGTTTCGGTGCAGTAAGGGCACCATTCTGTCCCAATCTGTCACTTCCTGAAAGATCGTCCATGGACATCCGTAACATTGCCATTATTGCCCATGTCGATCATGGGAAAACAACACTCGTGGATCAGCTGCTCCAGCAGTCCGGCACTTTCCGTGAGAATCAGGCCGTCACCGAGCGTGCGATGGACAGCAATGATCTCGAGCGTGAGCGCGGGATTACCATCCTGGCCAAATGTACTTCCGTCGTGTGGAAGAACACCCGCATCAACATCATCGACACCCCGGGCCATGCCGACTTCGGTGGTGAGGTGGAGCGCATCCTGAGCATGGTCGATGGGGCCGTGATTCTGGTGGATGCCGCCGAAGGTGCCCTGCCGCAGACCAAGTTCGTGCTGGGCAAGGCCCTGGCCCGTGGTCTGCGCCCGATGGTTGTCGTCAACAAGGTGGACCGTGGCGACGCCCGCCCGGACGAGGTGCATGACGAGGTGTTCGACCTCTTCGCCGCCCTCGGCGCCAATGACGAGCAGCTGGACTTCCCGATGCTGTATGCGTCCGGCCGCCAGGGCTGGGCGGATACGGAGCTGGAAGGCCCCCGTGAGAACCTGCACCCGCTGTTCGACCTCGTCCTGAAGCATGTGCCCAGCCCGGGCCTGGACAAGGACAAGCCGTTCGCCATGGTCTCCACCATTCTGGAGAGCGACAACTTCCTTGGCCGTATCCTGACAGGCCGCATCGAGCAGGGCCGTGCGAAGGTGAACATGCCCATCCGTGCCCTGCGGGCTGATGGCAGCGTGGTCGAGACAGGCCGCATCACCAAGCTTCTGTCCTTCCGTGGTCTGGACCGTGTGCCCGTCGAGGAAGCCGAAGCGGGTGACATCGTGGCCATTGCCGGTCTCTCCGAGGCCACCATTCCCGACACGCTGGCCGAGCCGTCCATCGAGGAGCCGCTGCCCTCCACACCGATCGACCCGCCGACCCTTTCCATGACCTTCCGCATCAATGATGGTCCGCTGGGTGGTCGTGAGGGCAAGAAGGTGACGTCCCGCCAGATCCGTGACCGTCTCTTCAAGGAGACGGAAGGCAACGTGGCCATCAAGGTGACGGACAGCCCGGAAAGCGAGGCTTTCGAGGTTGCCGGTCGTGGTGAGCTGCAGCTGGGCGTGCTGATCGAGAACATGCGCCGTGAGGGGTTCGAGCTGACCATCGGCCGTCCCCGTGTGCTGTTCCGTGAGAATCCGGAAACGGGTGAGCAGGAAGAGCCGTTCGAGGAAGTCGTCATCGATGTGGACGAGCCTTATTCCGGCGTGGTCGTGGAGAAGATGTCCCTGCGCAAGGGCGTAATGCAGGACATGCGTCAGTCCGGTGGTGACAAGGTCCGCCTGACCTTCATGATCCCCTCCCGTGGTCTGATCGGCTATCACGGCGAGTTCCTGACCGATACCCGCGGGTCCGGTCTGATGAACCGTCTCTTCCACTCCTACCAGCCGCATGCTGGTGCGATTGAAGGCCGCCGCAACGGCTCCCTGATCTCTGCCGAGGATGGTGCGACGACTCCGTATGCGCTTTTCTCCCTTCAGGATCGTGGGACGCTCTTCGTGGATGCGGGTGAGAAGATCTACACCGGCATGATCCTCGGTGAGCATTCCCGTGAGAATGATCTGGAAGTGAACGCCGTGCGTGAGAAGAAGCTCACGAACATGCGTGCCTCCGGCAAGGATGATGCCGTCGTGCTGGTTCCGCCCCGCAAGATGAGCCTCGAGCAGGCCATTGCCTACATCGAGGATGATGAGCTGGTGGAGGTCACGCCGTCTGCCATCCGTCTGCGCAAGCGTTATCTGGACCCGCACGAGCGCAAGCGTGCCGCCCGTGGTGCGAAGGGCTGAGGCCCGGACTTCCGTTTTGGGTCATGAAAAAGGCCGGGGCGTCTGCTCCGGCCTTTTTCCATGTCAGGCTGTATCAGATGTCTGCCCCTCTGTGGCATGATGGCGGGGCTTCACAAGGGAAGAAGGGAAAATGTCATGACCAAGAGTCTCTATGCGACCATGAAAGCCCTGCCCGGCCACCGGGAGAAGGTGGCCAGCCTGCTGACGGCTCTGGCCGAGAACGTGCGGGCCGAGCCGGGTTGCGTGCGGTTCGTGGTGTACACGCTGGAAGATGAGCCGGACCTGTTCCATGTCGAGGAAAGCTACCGGGATGAGGCGGCCTTCAAGGCCCATATGGGGACCGAGCATGGCCGTGTGTTCAACAAGGCCATCGAAACCCTTGTTGAAGGTGGTGCCTCCAGGGTCGTGTTCCTGAAGGGCGTTGCCTGAACGGGGACCATCCGGCAGACGAAAAAAAGCAGGTGTCCCGTCATAGGGCACCTGCTTTTTTCATGGGCGGTGGGTGGGGGAGCCGTATCAGGGCGTGCCCGGCTGGCCCCGGCTTGTGGAATGTTCAAAGCGCAGGGCCTTGTCAGGATGGGCGACATGGTGGGCCGCATGGGCGGCCACGGCTCCCTCCGAGAAGCCCTGAAGGATCAGCTTCATCTTGCCGGGATACTGGGCCACGTCGCCAATGGCGAAGATGCCTTCCAGACTGGTCTGCATGGTGGCGGGATTCACGGGGATGGTGCTGCGCTGTGTCTCCAGCCCCCATGCGGCCACCGGGCCAAGGTCGGTTGAGAGACCGTAGAAAGGCAGCAGCACGTCCGCTTCCAGAGAGCGGACCGTGTCATCCATGGCGATGAGGTCCACATGGGTCAGCTGGCCGTTTTCGCCCTTCAGGCCGTGCAGCTGGTAGGGAACGGCTTTTTCGATGGCCCCGGCGGTGATCTTGGCCTCGATCTGCGCCAGTGTCTCCGGTGCCCCACGGAAGCGGTCCCGCCGGTGGACGAGATAGACTTTTTCGGCAATGTCGGAGAGGGAGAGGGCCCAGTCCAGCGCAGAATCTCCGCCCCCGGCCACGACGATGCGCCTGCCGGTGAAGTCGGCCCGTTTTTTCACATAATACTGCACGGCCCCGCTGCGCTCATAAGCGTCCAGCCCGTCCAGCGGAGGGCGGTTTGGCCCGAAGGCACCAGCACCGGCAGCGATGATGATGGCCTTGGCATGGATAGTATCGCCACGCTCATTCTTCAGGGTGAAGGCCCCCGGCCCACCTTCCAGATGGCTGACCCGGCTGCCGAGAAGGCGGGGCACGTTGAAGGGAGCGATCTGCTCTTCAAGGGCGGCAATCAGGTCACCTCCGGTGATGGAGGGATGGGCCGGAATGTCGTAGATCGGTTTTTCCGGGTACAGGGCCGCACATTGCCCGCCCACACTGTCCAGAACATCCGTCAGGATGCAGTCCAAGCGTAACATCCGGCATTCAAAGGCGGCAAAAAGTGCCGTGGGGCCTGCGCCAATGATGGCGACATCTGTCGTGTGGGAAGAAGCTGCATGTGTCATGCTGGTATTCATAAGCATTTTTTTGCCGCTCGAGTAGAGGTTTGTTTGGCCATGTGAGCCTGGAACAGGCCCCATTGGCTGGTTCTGCTGAGAGAAACGGCCGGGGGTTGTGGGGCTCCCTCTTGTGTCCGGGGGAGGCTTCAGCAATGCTGGCGCCTGTTACGGGTAGCGATACGGGGCGTTGTGTCTGATGGACGTGCATCTTTCTTCTCAGCAGCAGACAGTGCTTCTGGCACGGCATCTTGCGGACATGGTGCGACAGGGGGACTGTGTGGCCCTTCAGGGTGAGATGGGAGCCGGCAAAAGTACGTTTGCCCGGGCACTGATCCGCCATATGGCTGGTGATGAGGCTCTGGAGGTCCCCAGCCCGACCTTTGCGCTTGTCCAGCCTTACGAGACGAAAGCCGGAACGGTGTTCCATTATGACCTCTGGCGACTTTCCGGGCCGGATGAACTTTATGAACTCTCATGGGATGATGCCTGTGAAAGCATCATGTTGGTGGAGTGGCCCGATCGTGCTGAGGATATGCTGCCAGCCGGGGCCCTGCATCTGACATTTGCGCAGGGGACCGGCGAGGAGGCCCGCATCGTGACCCTGCATGGCTGGCCGGAGGAACGGTTGAAGGCCCTGTCCTCTTTTTCTGAAAGGAGGAAAGGCTGATGGGACAGGCACATCCGCTCAATATTGCAACCATTCCGGCATCCTGTCCGTTTCTGGATACGGTCGTGCAGAACTGGCTGGAGCGTGTGGGGGTGGAG
This sequence comes from Parasaccharibacter sp. TMW 2.1891, assembly GCF_023337675.1. Lineage (NCBI taxonomy): Bacteria > Pseudomonadati > Pseudomonadota > Alphaproteobacteria > Acetobacterales > Acetobacteraceae > Parasaccharibacter > Parasaccharibacter sp. TMW 2.1891. The sequence goes on from NZ_QORT01000002.1 coordinate 85,276, forward strand.
GCTGGCCCGGACGGGCGCAGCGGTGGTGACAATGGCACGATTCTGGTGCCTGGCCGCCGTGTGGCCCGTGCCTTGATGGAAGCCTTCCTGCGGGTTCTGGATGGCCGTCCGGCCCTGCTGCCTGCCATCGTGGCTCTGGGAGATGTGGAGCAGCAGAGCCTGTTTCCCATGACGGTTGATGAGACTGTTCCGCCTTCTGTGGGACCGGTTTTCCGGCTGGCCATTCTGGCCCGGCTGATTCTGGCGGCACCTTTTTTCACGACCGTATCAGGCCGGGACGGCGGTACGATCGACCGGGTCTGGCCGCTGGCGCAGGCTCTGGCAGAGCTGATGGATGATGCCGAGCGGAATGGTGTGGACTTATATGAAGCCCTGCCGAAAGCCGTGGCTGATGATTTTGCCGGACACTGGCAGAAGACGCTGGAGTTCCTTCGGATCGTCACGGAAGCATGGCCTGCCATTCTACGGGAGGAAGAGCGTAGCAACATCATGGCCCGTCAGGTCGCCCTGATTGAGGCGCAGGCCCGCCTCTGGGCGGATATGCCGCCGGATTATCCGCTCTGGGCCGTAGGCTTTGTGGATGGGTCTGCCGGGGTGACCACGGCGCTGGAGGCTGTGGCGGTCCTGCCACGAGGCATGGTGGTCTTTCAGGGGCTGGATTGCGGCATGGAGGATGAGTGGTGGAACCAGCTTCCTCCCACCCATCCACAGGCCCTGTTTCGTGAATTCCTGTCCCGGGCCGGGATAAATCGGGCGGATATTGCCATATGGGGATATCCGCTGCGGCCGGAGCGGGAAAATCTTTTCCAGCATGTCATGTTGCCAGAGGCAGGCATTGCCTGCTGGGGGCAGCCGGTGGGTGATGTCCGTCCTTCTGGCATCAGTCTGCTGCCAGCAGCGGATTCGCAGCAGGAAGCGCAGGCCATTGCCCTGATCCTGCGGGACGTGGCCAGCCAGCCGGGGCGTTCCGGTGCTCTTGTGACGCCGGATCGTGGTTTGGCCGACCGTGTCCGGGCGGAGCTTCTGCGTTTTGGTATCCATGCGGATGATAGTGCAGGAGAGCCGCTGGTCCGTACCCCTGCGGCCGTATTCCTGCGGCTGATCGCCCAGGCCGTGACGGCCCGGTTCAGCCCGGTGGCATTGCTGTCCGTTCTCAAGCATCCGCTGGCAGCTCTGGGGGGGAGTCCCGGCCGTGCCCGGGCTAGTGCCCGCCTTCTGGAAAGGCGGCTGCTACGGGGGCCGGCTCCCCAGCCGGGGCTGGATGGACTGCGCCATGCTCTTGAGGCTTTGCAGGAGGCGCAGCAGACGGATAATGGCTATCAGGCCGATGCACCAGACAGCCCGGAACGCCTCGCAATATTTCTGGACAGGATGGAAGAAGCGTTCAGGCCCCTGCTGGGGCTGGAGTCAACCGCCCGTGTGCCAGAGCTTCTGGCTGCCCTTCTGGAGACAGCCGAACAGCTCGCAGCGGTGGAGGGTGAGGGGTACGAGGCTGACCAGCCCCGCCCTGGGTCCCGTCTTTGGCTGGGGGAAGATGGCGGGGCCCTGTCCCGGCATTTCGTGGAGCTGATGAGCCATACGGGGGACTTGCCACCCCAGCCCCTGAGAGCACTGGAGGGGTTTCTGACGGCCAGCATGGCGGGCAAGACTTTGACAGGGCTGCGGGGCTACCAGGGGGGTGTGGAACTCGCCCATCCCCGAATCTCCATCTATGGCGTGCTGGAAGCCCGCCTGCTGGCTTTTGATACCGTCATTCTGGGAGGGCTGAATGAAGGCAGCTGGCCTCCCGCAGCGGAATCCGGCCCGTGGATGAGCCGCCCGATGCGCCAGCGTGTCGGCCTGCCGTCACCGGAGCGGCGGATTGGTGCACAGGCGCATGACTTTGTATCTGCTGCCCTGTCGTCGGAGCAGGTCATCCTGTCCAATGCCCAGCGGCGGGAAGGGTCACCCGCCGTCCCGGCCCGGTGGCTGATGCGCCTTTCAGCGTTTCTGGAAGGGAGGCAGATCACGCTTCCCGTTCACCCGGCACTGGCGTGGCAGACCATGCTGGACATGCCTGCCGGGGAGGCAAAGCCCGTAGCCCCCCCCGAGCCACGGCCTCCCCTGCCTCTGCGCCCCCGGCGGCTGAGCATTACCCAGCTGGATACGCTCAAGCTGGACCCCTACACCATCTATGCCCGTCATGTGCTGGGGCTGAAGGTTCTGGCCCCGCTGGAAGAAGGGGCGGAACACGCCGATTACGGGAAGATCGTCCATACGGCTCTGGAGCGCATGATCAGGGAGCATCCCGGTACATGGCCGGATCATGCGGCACAGATTCTGCACCGTCATTTTGATGATGCCCTTGATGATGCCCTGGTGAATCCGGCTCTTGCCAGCTGGTGGCGGCCTCGCCTGCATCGTATTGCCGACTGGGTACTGGCGCAGGAGGAGTGGCGTCGTGTAGGGCGGTTGAACTGTACGTCTCACACAGAGGTCTCTCTGGCATATACGCTACGGGGCCTGCCGGGTGGTGACTTCCATATTACAGGACGGGCCGACCGGATTGATCTGTGGAATACGCCGGGGCAGGAGGACACCACGGGGCGCATCCTTGATTACAAGACAGGAACACCCCCTGAAAGCAACGAGGTGATCGCAGGCTGGTCATCCCAGCTGGTGCTGGAGGCTGCCTTTCTGAAGGAGGGTGCTTTCGAAGGCCTGCCTGCCGTGGAAACGGACGCGTTGGCCTATTGGAAACTGAGCGGCGGAGAGGAACCCGGCAAGGAAGTGGTCATTCCCTCCGTGAGGGCAGAAGTGACGCTGGGTGATCTGGTTGGCCCGGCTCTTGAGCAGCTGCGGACTCTTCTGACGGATTATGACGATCCATCCCGGCCTTACCGGTCTCAGCCATGGGCAGGGAAAGAGCACCGTTACAGCGATTACACCCAGCTTGCCCGTGTGGCGGAATGGCGTCTGGCAGGAGACGATTAAGAATGATCCAGCTTGCATCACAGGGACAGGATAACCATCAACGGGCCCTGAAAGAGGCCAATGCGGCACAGAAAAAGGCGTCGAATCCCATTGCTTCCGTCTTTGTGTCGGCCTCGGCAGGGTCGGGGAAGACAAAGCTGCTGATTGACCGGCTGTTACGTCTCATGCTGCCACTGGAACAGATTGGTGAGGATGGGCAGCCTGTCCTTCTGGACGGGTCGGAGCCTTCCCGCATCCTGTGCCTGACCTATACGAAAGCCGCTGCCGCTGAGATGGCGCATCGTCTGCAAAGCCATCTCGGTCGCTGGGTGTCTCTTTCAGATGAAAGACTGGGAGAGGCACTGACTGCACTGGATGTGCCCAACACGGCTGCTACGCGGGAGTGTGCCCGTGGGCTGTTCCTGAAAGTGCTGGATGCGCCGGGCGGTTTGCAGATTGAAACCATTCATGCCTTCTGCCAGTCCCTTCTGCGGCGCTTCCCACTGGAGGCAGAGCTGGACCCGCATTTCGTCTTGATGGAAGAGGCGGACGGACAGATGGCCCTTCGCCGTGCGCTGGAGGACAGTCTGGCGCAGAATCAGGACCCTGTGCAGGTTCTGGCAGGCCTGACCGGTTTTGACAGGCTGATGGGCCTGCTTGGGCAGTTCAATGCTCAGTCAGGTCTGCTTCAGCCCCTGTTGCGGCTTTGGGAGATGTGGCCGGAGCGGGTGCAAGAGGCCTATCAGGGGCTTCTTGATGTAGGGAGCGAGTTTTCAGAGATTCTGAAGGTCGAAGCCTGCCAGCTGGAAGATGAAGCGGCATGGCGGGCGGACATTCAGGCAGCTTTGCCGCAGCTGGCGCCTTCCAAAAGGGAAAAGTTCGAAACGTTCCTGAGATGGCTGGAGTGTGACAATCCTGCCGAGCGGGATGATGCCTTCCTGCTGTCGCTCCTGTTCACGAAGGAAGGCGGGGTCATGGACATGAGCCGCCATCTGGGGGCCAAGGCCCGCAAGGCGGCCCCCGATTTGGTACAGCGTCTTCTGGATGAAGCCAGACGCCAGCAGGAGATGCAGGAGCGTATCCGTATCCAGCGGCTTCTGGAGATCAACACGGCTTTTCTGTCCCTTGCCCTGCCGGTCATGGGGCGTTTTGCCGATGAGAAAAGAAACCGTGGCACGGTCGATTATAATGATCTGATCGCCCGGACGAGGGCTGTCCTGCGGGAGCCGGGGGCAGCATGGGTGCTGTACAAGCTGGATGGCGGTATAGATCATCTTCTGCTGGATGAGGTGCAGGACAATTCCGGCCTGCAATGGGAAATTGCCGGGGCCCTGACGACAGATTTTTTCTCTGGTTCCGGCGTGCGGGAGGACATGCCTCGTCCCCGGACCATCTTTGCGGTGGGGGATTTCAAGCAGTCCATCTACAGTTTCCAGGGCGCAGAGCCGGAACAGTTCCACAAATGGCGGCAGGAATTCGCTCGCCGTGTGAAGAATGCCGGTCTTCTCTGGGAGGAACCTCAGCTCAATGTGTCGTTCCGGTCCCTCTCGCCGGTTCTGAAATTTGTTGATGCCGTTTTTGCGGGAGAGGCTGCACGGGACGGCCTGCGGGAGCCGGGGGAAGATGGCAGGCTCATCCACCGTTCGGCCCGGTCCGGTGGTGGGGGGCGTGTGGAGCTGTGGCCTCTGGTACCTGTGGATGGGACAGCCGGAGAAGTGCCTGATCCATGGCGTGCACCGGAGAAGAACGAGGATCAGCGTAGCACCCAGCAGCGTCTGGCCGATGCGCTGGCCACGCATATACGGGCGCAGATCGGCCGTCCGCTCCAGTCGGACACGGCCCCGCTGAAGGCCGGAGAGGTGATGATTCTGGTGCCCAAGCGCTCCGCCTTCCTGCGGGCGCTGATTCGGGCCCTGAAGGCACGGGATGTGCCGGTGGCCAGCTTCATCAGCAGCGGGCTGGTGGAGCAGCCAGCCGTGCAGGACCTGATGACCCTCTGTGATGCGCTGCTTCTGCCGCAGGATGATCTGAGCCTTGCCAGCGTGTTGACATCCCCCCTTGGTGGGTTGAGTGATGAGTCTCTCATGGCCCTGGCCACGGCGGATGGGCAGCGGCGTGAGCTGGGGCGGGGCGGGATGCCGCTCTGGAGTCTTCTGGCCCGGCGGCATGAGGAGCGGCCGGAATGGCGGGCGGCATGGGAGCGGTTGCAGGCCCTCTACAAACGTGTGGATTATGATTCACCCTACGAGATTCTCATGCAGGCGCTGGGTGTGCAGGGGGGACGGACCCGCCTTCTGGCCCGTCTTGGTGCTGAAGCTGCCGAACCGGTGGATGAACTGTTGACGGTCGCCCTGACATATGAAACCCAGCATCCGCCATCCCTCCAGGGTTTCCTGCACTGGCTGCGTGCCAGTACGGTGGAGAGCAAGCGTGAGGTGGAGGCCGAGATTGATGCCGTGCGCATCATGACGGTCCATCGGTCCAAGGGGTTGCAGGCCCGTCTGGTCATTCTGCCTGATATGACAGGTACGGCTGGCCGGCCTGACCCTCTGCTCTGGACAGAGCTGGATGCCGATATGCCGGAGGGTGGCCTTGCGGATGATGCGTTACATGGGCCGCTCTGGATACCACAGGTCAAGATGGGGACGGAGCGGACACGGGAGCTTCTGGCACACCAGCAGGCCCGCCAGAAGGAGGAGAAGAACCGTCTGCTCTACGTGGCCCTGACACGTGCCAGTGATGCGCTGCTCATCTGTGGCTGGAAGCCAAAGAAGAACAGCAGTCAGAGCTGTTGGTATGATCATTGTCTGGCTGGCATGAACCGTCTGAAAGAGCAACTGGGAGAGGAGGCTGTCGGTTCGTCCGGGGATGGGCATGATGATCTGGAGAGTCTCTTCCGGATGGGATTGACGGTGAAGGATGAACCTTTCGCAGGAGACTGGGAGGGGGAAAGTCTTGTGCTGGAGATGCCCGTCATGGCTTCGGCAGTAGCGGGGATACGTCCCGATGCGGCGCCGGTCCGGCCTGCTCTGCCTGCCTGGATGGGACAGGCACCGGACTGGCAGGTGACCCCTGCCCCCCATGAGGATGCCCTGGCCCGTCCTCTGGCCCCAAGCCGACCGGAAGCGGCGGCCTATGGGCCATTGCCTGCGGCCCGGTCCCCTTTGGAGATCATGCGGGAGGGGCTGGTCATTCCACAGCCGGCCCGTCGCCGTCAGGATGCCATGGAGCGGGGGACGCTGGTCCACAGGCTGCTCCAGTTCCTGCCGGACCTGCCCGCATCAGAGCGGCGGCTGAAGGCCGAAGCATGGCTGCGGCATACCATGCCGGGGTTGGCGGAGGAGGACGTGACCAGTCTGGCAGGGCATGTGGTTTCTGTCGTGGAGATGGATGTTCTTGCGCCGCTTTTCGGGCCGGGGAGCCGGGCCGAGCAGGGTGTGTCCGGTACGCTGGGCCGCCCGGGGGACGGGTCGGGTCGGGTCGTGCTGGGGCAGGTGGACCGCTTCCGCTTTGATGGACAGACGGTCTGGCTTTGCGATTACAAGACGGGCCGCCCCCCATCCCGGCCGGAGCGTGTACCATCGGCCTATCTGGGGCAGATGGCCAGCTACCGGCGTGTCATGCAGGGGCTGTATTCCCATTGTCCCGTGCGGTGTTTCATTGTCTGGGTGGATGGGCCTGCCGTGACGGCGCTGCCGGAGTCTCTGCTGGATGCACAGGAAAACCTCCCCCGATGACCGGGGCATGGCATGATGTCTGTTACCCTCTGTTTATCATAGAGAAAACATATTACGCTGCACGGCAATACCTGTTTCTCAAGTAGATGGTCCATCTGCGAAGGTAACAGTACCGGAGAAGTCATGATTGCATGAGGGCGTATGAGGCCCCGGTCATGGTGGGGTGTGCTGCTGGTCACTGCGTCTGATCTATGGCAGAGACACTACAGGTGAGATCGTGTTTGTGTGGGGAAGGATCATATCATGAGCGAGCATACAGTAGCTGTGACGGATCAGAGCTTTGAGGCGGATGTCCTGAAGGCTGAGGGATTTGTTCTGGTGGATTTCTGGGCAGAATGGTGCGGTCCTTGCCGTATGATTGCCCCGGCGCTGGATGAGATCGGCAGGGATTACAAGGGCCGTGTCACGGTGGCAAAGGTGGATATCGACTCCAACCCGGAGACCCCGACGACCTTCGGTGTGCGCAGCATTCCGACGATGATCCTCTTCAAGGCAGGCAAGCCGGTTGCCCAGCAGATGGGCGCCCTGCCGAAGAGCCAGCTCAAGGCATGGCTGGAGGCCCATATCGATTGATGCCGTTTTGCCATGGCGGATGGCATGAGGCCCGGATGGCAGGGGTTACCCTGCTGCCGGGCCGTTTTCATAAAGGGGGAGCGCATGAGGGAGATGGTCAGTTTCCGGCAGACGGTGTAGAATGGCCGCCATGTCAAAAAAGCCCGATTTTCCTGCCCCTGTCATGATCACTACCTCGGCTGGGGTAGCATCCCTCTGTGAGAAGCTGCGTCACGAACCGTTCGTGACGGTGGATACGGAGTTTGTGCGGGAAAGAACCTACTGGCCCCGCCTGTGCCTTGTCCAGCTTGGTGGTTGTGAGGATGTTGCCCTGATTGATGCCTGTGTGCCGGGCATTGACCTGTCTCCCTTGGCGGCTCTTCTGGCAGAGCCTGCGTGCGTGAAGGTTTTTCATGCTGCCCGGCAGGACCTTGAGATTTTCCTCCATTTATTCGACCAGCTGCCCGTCAATGTGTTTGATACGCAGGTAGCGGCCATGGTGGCCGGGTTTGGTGAGCAGGTCGGGTATGACAATCTCGTGTCTGCCATGACAGGCCAGGGCATCGACAAGTCACACCGTTTCAGCGACTGGGCAGCCCGGCCTCTTTCAAAGGCGCAGATCGCCTACGCCAGTGCGGATGTGACCCATCTGCGGGTCATTTATGAAAAGCTGTTGGGCCAGCTGGAGGAACAGGGCCGCCTGCCCTGGGTGAAGGATGAGCTTGCGGCTTTGGGGGAAGTCAGCCTCTTCCGGCCGGATCCCAGAGGGCTCTGGATGAAGCTGAAACCCCGCACAGGCAACAGGAAGGTACTGGCTGTCCTGCGGGAGGTGGTTGCATGGCGGGAAGAAGCGGCCCAGCAGGCGGATGTGCCCCGCCAGCGAATCATTCGTGATGAAAGCCTGCTGGAGATTGCCGTGGCCCGTCCGCATGATAGCGGGACGTTGGCACGGATCCGTGGTGTCACGGCTGATTTTGCCAGAAGTGATCTGGGGCGTGATCTGCTGGCTGCCGTACAGCAGGGGGAGCAGTGCCCGGAGAGCGAGCGGCCGGAACTGCCGCACAAACGCAAGGCGGAGCGGCCCCGTGCGCCTTCCGGTGTGCTGGCTCTGCTCAAGGTTCTTCTTACGGCCCGGAGTGAGGAAGGGCGCGTGGCAGCCCGGCTGATTGCCTCCTCGGATGAGCTGGAGCGTCTGGCGCAGGGGGAGACGGACCTGCCGGTCCTCAAAGGGTGGCGGGCCGAACTGTTCGGGCATGAGGCGCAGGCCCTGCTCCGGGGGGAGAAGGTTCTGTTTGTCAGTAAAGGCCAGTTGCAGGTCGTGGACAGGGGATGAAGCCCTGTTGCCCGGAAACTGCGCTGGTGGATGAGCCACACGGCAGGTGAGGAGATGGGGCCGGTTTTGGGTTGGCCCGGTTTCTGCTAAGCATGGTGGGAGACCGCCATGGCTGTGTGCTGTGGGAACGAGTGGAGAAAACGTGGATGGCTATGGAATGGACAGATGAGCTGATCGCGCGGCTCAAGGAGCTTTGGGAGCAGGGTCTCTCAACGGCTGAGATTGGCCGTCAGCTTTCTATTACGAAGAATGCGGTCGTTGGCAAGGCTCATCGCCTTGGGTTGCCGCCTCGTCCGTCTCCCATCCGCAACAAGGCCGCGGCGGAGGGCTCTGCCAAACCGGCACGTACCCGGACCCGCAAGGCCGAGGCCACATCTGAGGCTGTGGAGGAGAAGGCCGCCTCCGCAGCGCCTGCCAAGCCTGTGGAGAAGAAAAAGGCTGCGGCTCCCAAGGTGGTGAAAGTGTCTCCTGCTGCTGCGGAGGAGCCGGCAAAACCAGCCAGTGTCAAGGCGGACAGACCGGCCGGAGCCGAAAAGCCAGCCAAGGCATCAGCTCCGAAAGCAGCTGCAGCGGCTCCTGCTGAAAATCCCAAAGCAGCCGAGCCAGCGGCACGTCCGGCAGCGCCGGTCGCCCAGCGTAAGGTGGCTCCGCCGCGGCGTGTGCGTGATACGATCGATCGCACCTTGCGGCAGGGGCCGACATGCCAGTGGCCTCTCGGAGATCCCGGCACGCCAGACTTCCATTTCTGCGGTGCCACACCACTGCCCGGCAAGCCTTATTGTGCGGAACATGCCGCCATTGCTTATGTGAAGATTCGGGATCGTCGTCACTGAGAGCGTGACTGCGGCTTGCGGGCTGTCATGAAAAAGGCTGCCATCCCGTGCAGGAATGGCAGCCTTTTCCGTTTCCAGATGATGAGGGGGCAGGTCAGCCCTTGGGCTTGCCTGCTGGGGCCTCGGCCGTTTCATGGGGGTGGTTGTGGGGATGGTCTTTCGTGCCAGGCAGTGGTGCGGTGATCATGCCCAGCTTGCCGGTGATCTGCCCGCCTTCTTCCACCTGCAGGCGACGGCATTCCGCATCACCAAGCAGGCGTCCGCTGGCCCGAATGGTGAGCGTGTTGCGAACGGTCAGTTCGCCCTCCAGCGTACCGGAGACTTCTGCACTTCCTGCCTCGACCTTGCCACGGAAGCAGCCGTCTGGGGCGATGGCGAGCTCCTTGACGGTGAGGTGGTCTACCTCAAGCGTGCCTTCAATGATGAGGCGTTCGATGTTTTCGACAGTACCACGGATGGTGATGCCATTATGGACAACCAGCGTACGGGCATTATCGGTGTAGCCGCCTTTGTCCTGACCACTGAAGCGGCTGGAGGAAGCCCGTTGGCGGGGCGCAGAACCGGGCATGGGGGAGGGAGGCGTGGGAAGAGACATGATTTCCTTTGGTCGGGTGGTTGGAGTGGGCTGCATCACGGCAGAGCGGTTGAAACATGATGCCGGAACACCGTTCCAGCAGGTGTACGACCCGGATAGAGCCAGAAGATGTTTCTGGCCAGGTGGCGGGACCAGTAAAGGGGGCTTTTTCATAACCTGTCAATGCCGGGTGGCAAAGAGGCATTGATATGCCCGCCACGGGCGTTATGGTATCAGGCTGATCGCCTGAAAACGAAAGAAAGTCGCCGTTTATGTCTTCCACTGCTCCCAGATATGACCTTCTCTGCATTGGCAATGCCATTGTGGATGTGCTGGCCACCGTCAGCAGCGAGATGCTGGCCGAGTTTGGTGCCACTCCGGGCAGCATGACCCTGATTGATGCCCCCACGATGGCACGGATCGAACAGCGTATTCGTGTCGAGCAGGTGGCCGGTGGGGGCTCGGCTGCCAACAGTGCCGTTGTGGCTGCCCGTATGGGAACGAAAACGGCCTATCTGGGCAAGGTAGCTGCTGACAGGGCTGGTGAAGAGTTCACGTCTGACATGAAGGCGCAGGGCATTGCCTTTCCGTCTGTTCCGCTCGCCGGGGAAGAGGGAATCCCGACGGCCCGTTGCATTGTGCTGATTACGCCGGATGGTCAGCGTACCATGTTCACCTATCTGGGCGCCTGTGTGGAGTTCACCCCGCAGGATGTGATGGCCGATGTCGTGTCTGGCTCGGCCATCACCTATCTGGAGGGGTATCTGTTCGATCGTCCGCAGGCGCAGGAGGCGTTCTATCAGGCTGCCCGTCTGGCCCATGAGGCGGGGCGCAAAGTGGCCCTGACACTCTCAGATGCGTTCTGCATCCAGCGTCATCAGGCGGCGTTCCGTTCTTTTGTGTCGGAATCGGTTGATATCCTGTTTGCCAATGAAGGGGAAATCCTGGCCCTTTACGAGACGGAAGATTTTGATGAGGCCCTGAAGGCTCTCTCTGGGGATGTGGCGCTGGGTGTCGTGACACGGGGTGAGAAAGGGGCTGTCGTGCAGGCTGGTGCTACACGGCATGATGTTCCGACAAAGCCTGTGAAGGTTGTTGATACGACGGGGGCCGGGGATGCTTTCGCTGCTGGCTTTCTGGCTGGATATGGCCGGAAGCGGTCTCTGGTGGAGTGCGCCACGCTGGGGAATGAGGCCGCAGGCCATGTCATTGCCCGTCTTGGAGGCCGCCCTGATGAAGGCTTCGCCTTGAAAGCCTGAGGCTCATGCAGCCGGGATAGAGAAAGGGCCAGCCCTGCGGTTCGAGGGCTGGCCTTTTTTGAAGGTTGTGGATGGGGAGGGTCAGAGAGCACCCCATGTGGTGGTCTGTATGTTGTGGGCAGCGAGCAGCTCTCTTGTCGCAGGGCTCGTGAGTGTGGCGAGTTCCTGTTCGGGCTGATAGCCGGGCATGAGGCTTGCCATCTGGCTGTTCTGGCCTTTTGCCGGATGAAAATAGATTTCACTGATACCAGATGGCAGTTGTGGGATCAGTCTGTGGATGCGTTCTGGTGTCATATGGCCGGACCAGCGCAGGCCAAAGCAGGAATCATTGGTTTTCATGCCAGCGCGGCGAATCTGGTGGCGCAGGACACGGGTCCACTGCTCCAGGGCCTGGTCGCCAAGGCTGGGCGTTTCCCCCAGTGGGCCGGCAGGTTCCATGGGAGTGCGGATGGCTCGCAGTCCGTAGGTTCTGCCCGTCTGGATCATCATCTGCCCGATGGTTGGGTGCAGGTGCATGTGTTTGTGGGCATTGGCATGATCCAGTTGCAGGCCTGTACGGGCGAACTGCTCAAACTGGGCATGGATTTCCTTTTTCAGGGCAGCACGTGTGGTGGGCGAGAAAAAATACTGGAGGCCCAGCTGTAGCTGATTGCTGCCAAACCAGCCCTTCTGGTCCGTAATGATGGGGAGGTGCAGCAGGGAATCCCCTTCAATGACGACCAGATGAAGCCCCAACCGCAGGTTGGGCAGTCTTTTTGCCCGCCGCAGGGCATCCTCAAAGGCAGGGGCGGCCACCATGAGGCTGGCTGTGCTGAGGAGACCGTTGCGGTGGGCTTCCTCGATTGCTTCATTGACTTCCACGCTCATGCCGAAATCATCAGCAGAGAAAATGACGCGGCGGGGGGAGGAAACTGTCATGGTCTGGCTCGTGGGAGGAAGGTGAGAGGGTGGCCCTGTGTGGCAGTGGGCCCGCATGATGCCTCAATCAGGCTCTTATGTGAATGTCAGGGCATGTCATGAAAAAGGCGGCCTCTGGTGAGGCCGCCTTTTCCCTGTTCAGTCGCTTCAGGCCAGTGTCAGGAGGAGTGACGCTGACGGAGGAACTGGAAGAATTCCACACCCTCACGCAGGCGGCGTTTGAGCATCTGTGGGTCCGTAATCATTTCCTTGACGATGGCGAAAATTTTGGAGGGGCGGAAGTAGAACTCCTTGTAGAAGGTTTCCACGCTCTTGAAGATTTCCGTATGGGAGAGATGCGGGTAATGCAGCGGGGCGATCTGCACGCCGTTCTCATCAATCAGCTCAGCCTCGTCTTCATTCAGCCAGCCATTTTCAGAGGCCTGCTTGTGCAGGAAGGTCCCCGGATAGGGAGCTGCCAGAGACACCTGCATGGTGTGCGGGTCAATCTCCTTGGCATATTCGATGGTCTCACGGATGGTTTCTTTTGTCTCACCCGGCAGGCCAACGATGAATGTTCCGTGAATCTTGATGCCCAGCTTGTGGCAGTTTTTCGTGAATTCACGGGCCGTTTCGATGCGCATGCCCTTCTTGATGTTGTGCAGGATCTGCTGGTTGCCGCTTTCATACCCGACAAGAAGCAGGCGCAGCCCATTGTCCCGCAGCACCTTCAGCGTGTCGTAAGGCACATTGGCCTTGGCATTGCAGGACCACGTCACGCCCAGCTTGCCAAGCTCCCGGGCGATGGCCTCGGCACGGGGCAGGTCATCGGTGAAGGTGTCATCATCAAAGAAGAATTCCTTCACCTGCGGGAAATATTTCATGGCAAGCCTGATCTCGGCTGCCACATGCTCCGGGCTGCGTGTGCGGTAGCGATGCCCGCCCACTGTCTGCGGCCAGAGGCAGAAGGTGCAGCGGGACTTGCACCCACGGCCCGTGTAAATGGAGATGTACGGGTGTTTCAGGTAACCGATGAAGTAATCTTCAATTCTCAGGTCACGCTTGTACACTTCCGTCACGAAAGGCAGGCTGTCCATGTCTTCAATCATGGCGCGGTCCTTGTTGGTGATGATCTCACCATTCTCATTGCGCCATGTGATGCCATCCACCTCGGCAAGGGGCTTGCCTTCGGCAATTTCCTTGATGGTAAAGTCGAATTCATTGCGGGCCACGAAGTCGATCGGGCTGCCCTGTGCAAGGCTTTCGTCAGGCTGGACAGCCACCTTGGCTCCGACCATGCCGATCTTCAGCTTCGGGTTGGTTTCCTTCAGCATCTTGGCCACACGGACGTCAGACGGGAAGGACGGCGTGGAGGTGTGCATGATCACCAGATCACGATTCTTCACATCCTCAAGGATGGGGCCCATGCCCATCTTGGCCGGGGGAGCGTCGATCAGGCGTGAGCCAGGCACCATTGCTGCAGGCTGGGCCAGCCACGTGGGGTACCAGAAGGAGCGGATTTCCCGCTTTGCCTGGTAGCGTGAGCCAGCACCGCCATCAAAGCCATCAAAAGATGGGGGCTGCAGAAACAGTGTTCTCAACATGAACGGACACTCCTGATAATGTCGGGCCTGTCAACGCCGGTTTCGTTGACGGGAAAAGGGGCACACAAGGTTAATTGAGCTTGTTATAGGGACTTCGGAAGTTTTTTGCCACGGGAGATGTGCAGCGACTGCCCCCGCCAGGTCACCTGCGTGCCACGGGCGCTGCCAACCATGACAGCGGCCGACAGCCAGTCCCGGAAGATGAGATGGGGGAAAAGGCCGGGCATGGCGCAGTTTGTCAGCCGTCCGATGTGGCATGTCATGGCACTGCGGCAGAGCAGCCCCCCGCCCAGCAGTGCCCAGGAAAAAAACCGGGCTGGTGCAAAAAGGACACAGAGACTGCCCCAGAAGAGCGGCAGCTGGAGGGCGGAAAGACCATAACCGACAGGCTCCACACTGCGGACAGTCCGTCCCCAGCGCAGTTCATGCTGGAAGAGGGCCCCCAGGCCCGTTTCGGCAACGGTTGTCTGGCAGATGGTGGGTGCCAGGGCAATTCTGCCGCCATTGTGGCGGATGAGCTGCCCCAGCACGGCGTCATCAGCCACATGCTGGACAAGAGCTTCCAGTCCGCCGATGTCTTCCAGATGCTTGCGCCGCAGGGCCATGGTGGCCCCCAGGCAGTCCTGCCGCCCCATGAGGCGGGACATCATGACACCGGGAAGGAAGTTTGTATTTATGCCACATGCCCCCAGCTTGCGGACGAGCGTGTTGCTGGCGGGCAGGCCTGCATAGAGGGTTGTGGCAAGCTGCACGCCGTCTTGCTGGAGTGCCCGTACGATGCTGGCCGTGTAGTCTGCGCTGACATGGATGTCGGAATCAGAAATGATCAGGACATCATGTTTACAGGCAGGAAACATGTTGATGAGATTGCCCACCTTGCGGTTGGGGCCGTGCTCTGTCTGGTCGATGACGACAGATATGTCCCGTTCGGGGTAGCGCTTCTGGAGGCGCCGGACGACGGCCAGTGCCGGGTCGTGTTCATCCTGAAGGCCGAAGACGATCTGATGGGGCGCCGGATAATCCTGCCTGAAGAAACTTTCCAGAGCCTCTTCCAGCAGCGGCTCGTCCCCGTGAAGGGGTTTCATGATGGTTACGGCTGGCAGGGTGCCATCATGGTGCAGGGGGCTCAATGTTTCATCGGGAATATGGGCTGTCCGGCGGAAACGGTGCAGCAGCCCGGTGCCGATGGCCCCCTGGAGATGCCCAGCCAGTGAAAAGATGCCGCTTACGGCAGAGGCGATCGCAAGCAGTGAGGGCATCAGCAGGAGTGTCCGCAGGAATGATGGAACTGGTGTGGAAGAGCTCCGCAGAGGGGTATCATGGTCGTCTGCCTGGCTGGCAGAACAGCTCTGCCAGCCATGTCATGACGTTTCTGATGGCCTGATACGTTGTCAGAGAGAGCTGGAAAGAAAAAAGCCATGCAATCCGGTTTTAGTCTTGTAGAAAATCATCCGCTTTCTTTGTCAGCGTACGAGCCAGGCCATTGGCGCCACTCTGGCTGAAAATGGTCTTGAAGTCGGAACGCTGGGCGGCAACCTGGCTGATATGGCCATCCAGCAGGATGTCCACGATGCGCCAGCCATTCGGGCCTTTGACCATCACATAGTCAATGGGTGTGGCTGATTCGGCGGAGTCATTCCTGTTGCCGATGGTCGTGTGGACGATGGTGCGTCCATCTTCTTCCGTAGTCTGGCTGACAGTGAAAACGGCATTCGTCCCAGGCTTGAACGTGGAGGCATAGCGGGCCACGGTGAACCGCTTGAAAGCATTGATGAGGGCACTGCGTTCATCAGCGGAGAGCTGGTCATAATGCAGGCCGACCGAACGCTTGAGGATGGCATCCATGTCGAAGGCCTGGTCAACCAGCGGGGCGATCATGGCGCTGCGCTTGCCGATGCCAGCCCCGGAATGTTCGGACTGCTCAAGTGCTTTGTAGAGGCCACTGATCGGGGCCTGTGGTGTGGCTGCCCCTGCCGGGGCGGCGGCGGGGGTGCGCCCGGCCGCATGGGCGGAGATAGGGGCGATGGCGGCGGGGACGCCTGCCAGCAAGGCCATCATGCTGATGGAAAACATAAGACAACGTTTCATGTGCATGTTCTTTCCTCCTATGTTCCTGTCCATGCAAGAGGCCATGAGACTCTTGGCACGGGGTCCCTGTAGGATGCCGCGTCACTGTGGTGAATCTGCTACAGTCGGGGCGGCAGTATAGCGCATTATCATTGAATGAACGAGTCTGTCGGCGTTATAGCGGGTGCATGTGGTGCCGGGAGCCTGTGACAACCAGGGGAGGGAGCTTCTCTTGTGCTTGCAATTCCCGGCTGCTTCTGCGAAGGAACCGGCAGGTTTCGTGGTGGGTCCCGGTCATGGAGGGATGTTCCATGGCTGGGCACGGGTGTCCTGATACCGTGATGCAGCCCCGATGGAGAGAATGATCAGAGGATTATAATGGCCGTACCATTGATGCAGGCTGTCCGAGTTGGACGGTACGTTCTCAAGCAGCACCTGACAGGACGCAAGCGCTATCCGCTGGTGCTGATGCTTGAGCCGCTGTTCCGCTGCAATCTGGCTTGCGCAGGTTGTGGCAAGATTGATTACCCCGCAAAGATCCTCAATCAGCGCATGAGCTATCAGGAGTGCATGGATGCTGATACCGAGGCGGGCGCCCCTGTGATCGCCGTGGCCGGTGGCGAGCCGCTGCTGCACAAGGAGATGCCGCAGATCATTGAAGGTCTGGTGGCCCGCAAGAAGTATGTCTATCTCTGCACCAACGCCCTTCTGCTGGAGAAGAAGATCGACGACTACAAGCCGTCTCCTTTCTTCTCATGGGATGTCCATCTGGACGGTGACCAGCAGATGCACGATTCGTCCGTCTGTCAGGAAGGCGTGTACGAGCGTGCGGTCAAGGCCATCAAGCTTGCCAAGTCCAAGGGCTTCCGTGTTTCCATCAACTGCACCCTTTTTGATGGTGTGAAGCCCGAGCGTGTGGCTGCCTTTTTTGATGAGGTCATGAAGCTGGGCGTGGATGGCGTGATGACGGCTCCGGGTTACGCCTATGAGCGTGCGCCGGATCAGGAACACTTCCTGAACCGCCAGAAGACCAAGACGCTGTTCCGTGACATCTTCCGCCTTGGCAAGGGCCACAAATGGCGGTTCACGCAGTCCCCGCTGTTCCTGAACTTCCTGGCCGGGAACGAGACCTATCACTGCACGCCGTGGGGCAAGCCGCTGCGTACCGTGTTTGGCTGGCAGCGCCCCTGCTACCTGCTGGGTGAAGGCTATGCCAAGACCTTCAAGGAGCTGATGGACGACACGGCCTGGGACCAGTACGGCACAGGTGCTTATGAAAAATGCGCCGACTGCATGGTCCATTCCGGGTACGAGTCCACGGCCGTGATGGACGCGGTCCGCCGCCCGCTGCACTTCATCAAGGTGGCTCTTCAGGGACCGGAGACGGAAAAGCCGATGGCTCCGGAAATCTCTCTGGCCAACCAGCGTCCGGCCTCTTATGGCTACGATGATGAAGTGGCCCGCCAGCTCGAACGTATCGAAGGCGAAGAAGCCAAAAGCGGCAAGAAGCCGGCCCGTGGGCCGCGTGTCCGCATCAATGGCCGTATGGAAGGCCCGGCTGCTCCGGCTGCCAAGTAAGGCACGCCCTGTCTTCCTGCCCTGACTGTCCCGTCTGTCCTTGTGGCATGGGGCAGATCAGGGCAGGATGGCCTCATGATGATTCCTGTCCTGACAATTGTTCTTCTGATTTTCCTTAATGGCGTTTTCGCCACGGGGGAGCTTGCGCTTATTTCGGCCAAGCGGGCCCGGCTCTCCAATCTGGCACAGAAAAAGGTTGCCGGTGCGGAGCGGGCGTTGAAGCTGGCTGAAAACCCTCAGAATTTCCTGCCGACAGTGCAGATCGGCATGACCCTGGTCTCCATTCTGGAAGGTGCCTTCGGGGGCAGCCAGCTGGAGGAGGGAGTTCAGCATTTTTTTGAACATCTGGCCATTCCACAGCCTTTTGCGGGGGAGCTGGCCATCATCAGTGTCGTGGCGGCGATCACTTTTGCCATGCTCGTCTTTGGTGAGCTTGTGCCGAAGCAGATAGCCCTGCGGCGCCCGGAAACCATTGCCATCCATCTTTCATCCACCCTGGTGGTGCTGGCCTGGTGTACGAGGCCGGTCGTCTGGCTGCTGAGCAAAACGACGGACATGGTCCTGCGGCTGATCGGCCTTGGCTCCATGCCCCGTGTGACGGTGACGGAGGAAGAGCTGAAGGCTGTCCTCCAGGAGGGGATGCAGGCCGGAATACTGGAAACGGAGGAGCGGGCCATCATCGAGCGTCTGCTCCGTCTGGCGGATCGCCCCGTCCGGGCCATCATGACTCCCCGCAACGAGCTGTTCTGGGTCGATCGCAATGCTGATGAGGAAACACTGGCCAGGAAACTGCGCCAGTCATCTTACGGGCGCATTGTGGTCTGTGATGGTGATGTGGACCATCCTGTCGGTGTCATGCTGGCCAAGGATGTGATGGACAGGCTTCTGCTGGGTCTGCCCCTGTCCGTGGACGCTGTATTGCGGACCCCGCCTGCCATTCCGGACAGTCTGACCGCACAGGGGATGATCGAGCGCCTCAAGGGGATTTCCCTCGGGATCGTGTTTGTCTTTGATGAGTATGGCTCTTTCGAAGGGATCGTGACCCCCTCTGATGTGTTCGAGGCCATTATTGGTGATGAGGCGCTGGACGTGGCCGCACAGAAAAATTCTGAATCCGGTGGCAAGGAGGAATATATCCTTGATGGCACCATGCCGATTGATGATGTCTGTGTCCGTCTGGATATCGCCGTACCACCGGATGATGGCCGTTATCATACTCTGGGAGGGGCTCTCATGGCCCTGTTGCGTCGGGTGCCTGCCAAGGGGGACAAGGTGGTTTTCTCTGGCTGGCTTTTTGAGGTGCTGGAAATGGAGCGGCGGCGTGTTCTGCGGGTCCGGGCCAGCCGTTGGGCCTTGGCGAAGAACTGAAAAATCCCCCTTATATGCTGGGGAAAATCAGTTAATATGGATTAAATTACAAGTATAATTTTTGTAAATTCACAATGAATGTCTCTTGTGAATTATATTTCATAAAATAGGGGAAGGAGGAATCTGCCAATATTCTGGGGATGACAGGGAGTATCCATTTAAAAAAAAGCGGTTCTCTGTCTTGGCGTTATCTGGTGGGGTCGATATAACCCGGGCATCCGACTTCTCTGCCCGTCTCGCTTTGGAGCGGTGAGGTGAGGGAAGCTCTGCGAGAGGGAGTTCTGCATGATCACGCTTTCACCTGACTATCGCCCTTCCGATGATGAAGAGTTCATGAATGAACGGCAGCTTGCCTATTTCCGGCAGAAGCTGCTGCATTGGCGGATGGACCTTCTCAAGGAGGCGGGGGAAACTCTGGCCAGCCTTTCCGAGGGTGGGATACGTGAGGCTGATCTGACAGACCGTGCCACCGTGGAGACGGACCGGGCTTTCGAGCTGCGGACCCGGGACCGTGCCCGCAAACTCATCATCAAGATCGACATGGCTCTGGCCCGGATTGAGGATGGTTCTTACGGTTACTGTGAGGAAACGGGTGAGCCGATAGGGCTCCAGCGTCTGGAGGCCCGTCCGATTGCCACCCTGTCGCTGGAGGCGCAGGAACGGCACGAGCGGCACGAAAAGATTTATCGGGACGACTGATTAGGGGTTGCATGGCGGGGGCGAACAGGTTAGTTAACCCGCCATGGGACAGCAGTGCTGCTGTAGCTCAGTGGTAGAGCACTCCCTTGGTAAGGGAGAGGTCGCGAGTTCAATCCTCGCCAGCAGCACCATTCTTCAGTTTTTGATGAAGCCTCTTATCTGTCTCCTGTTTTTTCCTGATAATATGATGTCTTCTGTTTCCTTGCTGGAGAGGCACGGTCATTATGGTTGATACGGTTGTCCTGTACGGGATCAAGACCTGTTCTACGGTGAAGAAGGCCATGAAGTGGCTCGAGGACCGGGGGATTCCCGTCCGCTATCATGATGTTCGCAAGGACGGGCTGACAGCTGCCCTGCTGGAAGGTTGGGTTGAGGCTGTAGGGTGGGAGAAGCTGCTCAATCGTTCCAGCCTGACATTTCGCCGTCTTGATGAGGCACAGAAGCAGGACCTGACACAAGCCCGTGCCGTGGCGCTGATGCTGGAGCATCCAACCCTGGTGCGTCGCCCTGTGCTTGAGAGCGGAAAGACCGTTACGGTGGGGTTCCGGCCCGAGCTTTATGAAGGGCTGTTCGCTCCGACAGCCTGACCATGGTTTTTCAGGCATGCAGGGAAGGCTCTTCGCCGTTCCGTTCATGAGATGATAGAGAAGGCTCCAGTTTCGGGGCCTTTATTTTTGAGAAGGAGGTGCAGTTATGGAGGTGTTTTCACGGCGGTCCTCTGTGGCTCCTTCGGTGAGGCCGGAAAAGGGTTTTCCTGTCATGGCGCCCGAGCAGGTACAGCTCCTGTTCCGACGCCGCCTTTCGGAGATATGCGCCCGTTTTGAAGACTGGCAGATGCCCGTTACTGTCAGAGGGGTGATTGGGGAGGTGCGGCCGGACCATTGGCGCCGTCGGGAAAGTACGCCCCTGCTGGATGAAAAGACGGGCACGGCCATTCTGCTGGACATCTCCCCTTCCCTGCTGGAGGGAGACGGGCTTCATGCGGGAGAACGTGTGCGTGTCTGCGGCCTGTTGAGGGCGCATCTGCATCAGGGACAGGTCATGCCCCGTTTTGAGGTTCTGGCCGTCGGGCGGGATGCAGAAGAGAAGGCCGACAGGCAGCGGGAAGAGCTGTTGCAGTTTCTGCGAGGGACGCCGCCCCAGCGGCGCAGCTTTCCAACCCGTGAAGGGGCGCGGATGCTGCTGCTGGGTATTGGTGTCGGGGTGGACCGGCTGAAGAGCATGGAGCAGGCCCTTGGTGGTTTCTGGACAGAACGGAACGTGACATTCCGTGCCGTGCAGGGTGATGGGGCAGCAGGCCAGTCTCTGCATGGGGTGGAAGAGGATATCGTTTTTCTGGTCATTGCCGGTGCACAGGCGGTGGAGACGGAGTCCGCCATGTTCATGAAGGCGCTGCTGCACTGTCCGGCCTATCGTGTTCTGGTCTATGACGCCGCAGCAGATGATGGGCTGCCTTCTGCCATTCTGCCGCATATGGTCGACTGTTTTTTCCGGACGACTGTGGAGGCGGCGACCTTCATAAGGCAGCAGAGCAGCGTGGTGCGGCAGCATCAGGATGAAGAGCGGGCACATCAGGAAGAGCTGGCAGCCTTGCGGGCCAGTCTTGCTGCCCTGGCAGAGCGTCCCGGGGAGACCAGTTCCCCATCACCACTTTTTCTGTTTCTGGCAGGGCTGTGTCTCGGCGGGGGGCTGGTTGCAGCCAGCCTGTGGGGCCTGCACCATCTTTTTCAGGGGGGCTGAGCCCCCCTTTCCTGTGGGGCCTCAGGGCAGGAATTCAGGCCGGGGCCGTAATGGAAGAAATTCCCCCAGCATGGGAGCCAGATTGTGCAAATGTTGAGCAGAATCCGGAGATAGCAGAAGCAGTGCCCGTGCCAGGTCATGTGGTGGAAGGCCGGGGTGCCCGGCAAGCCATGTGAGCAGCCCGTGCACGCTCAGGCCCTCCGGCTCATCAACGGGGGGTAGCGGTGTGAAGAGGCAGGCAGGCGCTGTGCTGGTCGGTATCAGCTCCAGCGGCATGTTGGCATGGCCTGTTTCGTGTGGCAG
Organism: Parasaccharibacter sp. TMW 2.1891; assembly: GCF_023337675.1. Taxonomy (NCBI): domain Bacteria; kingdom Pseudomonadati; phylum Pseudomonadota; class Alphaproteobacteria; order Acetobacterales; family Acetobacteraceae; genus Parasaccharibacter; species Parasaccharibacter sp. TMW 2.1891. The sequence continues at coordinate 106,772 of NZ_QORT01000002.1, forward strand.
ATGGATGGCCTGCCTCTGTGTGTTGAAGGTGATGCGCAGGCTGGCCATGCCAAACGGGCAGGGTGCATCTCCAAGTGTGAAGGATGACCTGTCCTGCTCATGGAGAGTGAGAAGATGCGGAGTGCTCTTCAGCCAGAACCCGATGAGTGGTTCGTGGTGGTCCGACTGGTCCCCCGTCAGGAGTCTGCCCTCAGGGAAGCGGAGAAGGACGGTCTGTCCGGCTTCATAGCGGGCTGAAAACTGGTTGTTCAGCAGCAGGCCACTCTGGGTGGAGGGGCGTATCCGCTCGTACTGGAAGGTTCCGTGCTGCACAAGGTCCCGGATGCCCAGTGCTGTGGCATCTTCCTGATAATGCAGACGTGCTTCTTCAAGCTGCGGCTCCACGAGCTTCTGCAAACGGGAGAGCCCCGCCTTCAGTGCGCTTTCCCGCATCCGGTTGGAGAGCACGCGCATGGCCCGGAGGTCACGTTCCTGTGGAGGGGTGACCTGCTCGTTGCGGTTGTAGTGGGCCCGCATGGGGGGAGGCAGTTCGTCCTCACCATGGGCCAGTGCACAGATGTAATGCTGGATGCAGCCACCGGCCCAGGGTTTTTCTGGAAGGGTTTCCCTGTCGGGCTGGTAGGGCTCTCCATCCGCCCGGATGATCTGCTCCGGCAGCAGGCCCAGCATATGCGCATCGGTCAGTCTGGCTGGGGTGGGCAGCTGGTCCAGCCGGGCCATGAGCCGGACGAACCGGTGATCGGCAAAAGAGGGCATGGCGTGCCAGAGATGGTTGGCCACCACATGCCCCGGAGGAGGCTGAACATGCCCGGCGCTGCCATAAATCCGCCAATGTATGGCCATGGCAGCGATTTCATCCGTGGATGGGGGGAACAGGCGTGCCAGTTCGCGGGTAGGAGACAGATATTCATCCGCATCCAGAATGATGATCCAGTCCTCTACGGGAATGGTGTCGCCCTCCGCTTCCTCCTGGACGTCCCGAGGCATGTTCTGGGTGATCTGCCGGAGGTGGGTGATGGCCTGCCGGGTCAGCTCAAGGCGCCGTCCTTCCGGGCTCAGCTCTTCCCGGAGCTCCACCGGGTGCCATGAGAGGGGCCAGTCCTGCTGGAGACTCTGGACAATCTGCCGCACATTATCAAAAGCGCCAGCATCAATGATGGCGATATGCTCAATCCCGAGGGCCAGGTGCCATGCCAGCCACCCCGGCAGGGTATGGTCTGCCTGCTTGAGAAGGACGGCACATGTGAGACGGGGGTGCCTATCGGACATAAATACGGACCATGTTGTTCTGGACGGTCGGGCTGGAGCCGACTTTCATCTCCAGCTGGATGGGGCGGGCACCGGCTGCCAGAACATGGCTGGCGACCGGGTTGACGAGCGTCTCTGTCAGCTGCTGGAGGGACTGCCTCTCGGCCTCAGGCGTCTGCTGCATGGGAGCCATGCCCTGGATGATGAACAGGATGTTGCTCTTGCGGCCCAGTGCAAGTTTGGTGGCTTTCTCCACCGCTGGCCCGTAATCCCGTTCTGGCGTGCCGCCAGCAATCTGGAGAAAGGCCGGTTTTTCCGGGGCGGGAGCAGGCAGGGCCGGGGTGGCCGTTCTGGGAGGCCTGCCAGCCTGCGCATCGAACGTGCGTTGATCGATGGGATTGCAGCCGCAGAGGGACGCCGTCAGCAGAAGCAGGGCAGTGGAGCGGAATCGCAGAAGAGAGCGGGGGACAGAGAGAGCCATCATAAAACAACAGGTTACAGGAAGCCGGGCATGACGCAAGAGGGAAGCAGGGCTGCTTCAAAAACTTCATTTTCCCTCTGTTGCTCTCTGGCAGTGGTGCTATGGATAAGGAGTCCTTTAGCTACCAATTACGGAGGAAGCGACCAATGGCCGTTAAAATTGCAATCAACGGGTTCGGACGTATCGGGCGTCTGGTTCTTCGTGGCATCATCGAAAGCGGGCGCACTGACGTCGAGCCGGTTCTGATCAACGATCTCGGCTCCGTGGAGGCCAACGCTCACCTTCTGAAGTACGATACCGTTCATGGTCGTCTGCCGGCTGAGGTCGAGGTCGTCAATGGTGATCTGCTCATCAAGACCCACCAGGGCCGCACCATCGGTCCGATCAAGGTGACAGCCCAGCGCAACCCGGAAGAGATTCCGCTCCAGGGTGTTGATGTGGCCATGGAATGCACAGGCCTCTTCACGGCCCGTGACAAGGCTTCTGCCCTGCTGAAGGCCGGTGCCAAGCATGTGCTGGTTTCTGCTCCGGGCAAGGATGCTGACGCCACGATCGTGTACGGCGTGAACAACGACGCCCTGAAGCCGGGCATGCAGATCGTCTCCAACGCTTCCTGCACGACGAACTGTCTCTCCCCGGTTGCTTCCGTGCTGGATGAAAAGTTCGGCATCGAGCGTGGTTACATGGTGACCGTCCACTCCTACACAGGTGACCAGCGCACCATCGACACGCTGCACAAGGATCCCCGTCGTGCCCGTGCCGCTGCTGTCAACATCATTCCGACATCCACGGGTGCTGCCCGTGCCGTTGGTCTGGTTCTGCCGCAGCTCAAGGGCAAGCTGGACGGCACGGCCATCCGCGTGCCGACGCCGAACGTCTCCCTCGTCTCCCTGGACTTCGTGCCGAAGCGCAAGCCGTCCTCCGTCGAGGAGGTCAACGAGGCCATCCGTGAGGCTTCCGAAGGCCGCCTGAAGGGCATCCTCGGCTACAACACGGAGCCGCTGGTGAGCCACGACTTCAACCACGTTCCGTTCTCCTCCACCTTTGATGCCACGCAGACAGCGCTGGTTGATGGTGGTGAGCTGGTCCGTATCTGTGCCTGGTACGACAATGAGTGGGGCTTCTCCAACCGTATGTCCGACACGGCATCTCTGTTCGGGAAACTCTGATCATGGCTTTTCGCACGCTTGATAAGGCGGAGGTACGTGGCAAACGCGTACTTCTCCGCGCTGACCTGAATGTCCCCATGCATGAGGGTGCCATTACCGATACGACCCGTATCGAGCGTGTGCTGCCGACCATCCGTGAGCTGACTGAGAAGGGGGCCAAGGTCATCCTTCTCAGCCATTTCGACCGGCCCAAGGGCAAGGTCGTTCCCGAGATGTCGCTGGCACCGGTTGGCAAACGTCTGGGTGAGCTGCTTGGCCGCCCGGTCGCCTTCGCTGCGGACTGCGTGGGCCCCAAGGCCAAAGAGGCTGTGGATGCGCTGAAGGATGGCGGGGTTCTCCTGCTGGAGAATACACGTTTCCACGCTGAGGAAGAGAAGAACGATCCCGAATTCTCCAAGGCACTGGCTGCCAACGGGGACATCTATGTGGATGATGCTTTCTCTGCTGCCCACCGTGCCCATGCTTCCACAGAGGGCGTGGCCCATCTGCTGCCGGCCTATGCTGGTCGCCTGATGGAAGCTGAGCTGAAGGCTCTTTCCGCTGCGCTGGAAAGCCCGAAGCGCCCTGTCGGCGCCGTGATTGGCGGGTCCAAGATTTCCACGAAGCTGGACCTGATCGGCAACGTGCTGGACAAGGTGGATGTTCTGTTCATTGGTGGGGCCATGGCCAACACCTTCCTCGCTGCTGAAGGCGTGAAGGTTGGCAAGTCCCTCCAGGAATCCGACATGCATGAGACGGCTCGCAAGATTGCCGCCCGCGCCAAGGAAAAAGGCTGCAAGCTGGTCCTGCCGGTGGATGCCGTCGTGGCCCGTGAGTTCAAGGCAGGTGCCGCCTCCGAGGTTGTGCCGGTGGACAAGGTGCCGGAAGACACCATGATCCTTGATGCTGGCCCGAAGACAGCCGAGCTGATCTCCAAACATCTTGCTGACCTGAAGACTCTTGTCTGGAACGGTCCGCTGGGTGCTTTCGAGATCGAGCCTTTCGACAAGGCAACCGTGGAAGTGGCCCGTGCCGCTGCCAAGCTGACCGAAGAAGGCAAGCTGCTGACAGTGGCTGGCGGTGGTGACACCGTTTCTGCCCTGCGTCACGCTGGCGTGGCTGACCGTATGAGCTATGTCTCCACGGCTGGCGGTGCCTTCCTCGAATGGCTGGAGGGTAAGACCCTTCCGGGTGTTGAGGTGCTGCGCGCCAAGTAAGATCGGTTTCGCTGGTTTTACGGGAGAGGCGGTGTCCTTCGGGACGCCGCCTTTTTTGTGTCTACTGTTTCTTCCTGTTGCATGAAAAAACGCAGCCAGGGTATGGCCCCGCTGCGTTCTGTTCAGTGCAGTTCTGAAGGAGGAGGTGGGGATCAGGCTTTGACTTTTTCGGCCACCTCTTCTTCGGAGAAGCCCTGTTCCCTGCGGCGTTCCTTGACGGCGGAGGCCATGGCTTTCTGCAATTTTTCCATGGCACGGGCTTCAATCTGACGGATGCGCTCACGGGAGACACCGTAATGATGGGAGAGTTCTTCCAGCGTGGAGGGGTCTTCCTTCAGGCGGCGTTCTGTCAGAATGTGGCGCTCACGGTCATTGAGCGTCTGCATGGCTTCGGCAAGCAGAGCCTTGCGCCCGCTCATGTCCTCGCTTTCGGCCAGCGTGTCTTCCTGATTCTCGTTCTGGTCCACAAGCCAGTCCTGCCATTCCTGCTCGCCATCTGCACGGAGCGGGGCGTTCAGGCTGTGGTCAGGTGCCGTAAGGCGGCGGTTCATGGAGATGACATCCTGCTCCGGCACGCCCAGTGTTTTGGCAATATGATCAATCTGCTCTGGCTGCAGGTCGCCTTCCTCATAAGCCTGCATCTGCCCTTTCAGGCGGCGGAGGTTGAAGAAGAGCTTCTTCTGGGCAGCGGTCGTGCCCATTTTCACCAGAGACCAGCTGTGCAGGATGTACTCCTGAATGGCTGCCCTGATCCACCACATGGCATAGGTCGCCAGCCGGAAGCCTCGCTCCGGGTCAAAACGGCGGACAGCCTGCATCATGCCGATATTGCCCTCGCTGATCAGTTCGCTGACAGGCAGACCATAGCCCCGGTAACTCATGGCAATCTTGGCAACAAGGCGCAGGTGGGATGTTACCAGTTCATGAGCCGCCGTGCTGTCGTGTTTGTCACGCCAGCGGCGGGCAAGAGCGAGTTCCTGCTCGGAGGTGAGAAGGGGGAACCGCCGGATTTCCTGAAGATAACGGGAAAGGTTGGTCTCCGGGCCGATGGCGGGAAGAGTTGAGGGAGACTTCATGCGACTTCGACTCCTTGCACCCGACTGGGGAAGAGGCGGGCAGATCATACCAGCCTATCCCTTACAGGAACGATGAGACCAGCGCCTGCATTTTAACGCCGGTCAGGCCGTATCTCCATCGCAAATAAGGCAATAGAGACATGTCCATTCTTTATAGGACTTTTTTCGTCCTATTATTCTTTAATTGATTCCTGCCGAGAGTCAAACTTAATAAAAAGTCAGGTGGTTCACCCTTCCGAGAGAGCTTCAATCAGGGTCTGGAGATCATCAGGGAGAGGGGCGGAAAAAAGCAGTTCTTCCTTTGTTCGTGGGTGGGTAAAACCCAGAGTGGCGGCATGAAGGGCCTGACGGGGGAAGTCGAGAGCCTGATGGCGCACGTTCACGGGCAGTTTGCGGGCCGCTGCCGGGACACGACGCAGATAGACCGGGTCGCCCAGCAGGGGGTGGCCATTATGGGACAGGTGGACACGGATCTGATGCGTCCGTCCCGTGGCCAGCCGGCACTCCACGAGCGATACCCCCGCATGAAAAGTTTCTTTCGTCGTGAAGCGTGTCAGGGCGTGTTTGCCGCCATTAGGGACGACGGCCATGCGCTTGCGGTCCCGCTTATCCCGTCCGATCGCCCCTTCAAACTCGCCTGAAGGCGGAAGGAGGCCCCACGCCAGGGCGAGATAGGCCCGTTCCATCGTACGGGTCGCAAAGGCTTCGGACAGGGCTTCATGGGCGAGGGGGGTTTTTGCAACGACCATCACGCCGGATGTGTCCTTGTCCAGCCGATGGACGATGCCGGGGCGTTTTTCCCCGCCAATCCCTTCAAAGTCCGGCCCGCAATGGCCAAGAAGGGCATTGACGAGTGTACCTGTTTCATTGCCGGGGGCGGGGTGGACGACCAGCCCGGCTGGTTTGTCCAGCACGATGAGGTCCCTGTCCTCAAAGAGGATGTCCAGCGGGATGCTTTCGGCCTGCGGGCGGGCCGGTTCTGGCGGGGGCAGGCGCAGCTCCAGCGTCATTCCCTCTCGCAGGGCGAAGGCGGGGTCTCGCCGGGGCGTGCCGTTGCAGGTAAGGTGGCCCGTCTCAATCAGGGCTTTGACACGGGAGCGGGAGAGGGTACCGATGGCGTCTGCCAGCATACGGTCGGCCCGCTGCCCTGTCTGCTCGGGCGTGATGGTGAATGAGAAGAGAGCGGGCGCATCCGCAGGGAGGGAATCGGAGATGAGTGAGTCGGACATGGCCCCCAATCTAGTCGAGCCGGGACAAAACAGCGAGTCGAACCCGCCACGCACGCCCAGGGCTCTGGTGGCGGCTGTCATCATCATGGGGGTGATGATCATTCTGGGGACGGTCCTGCTGGTGGGAATCATCATTCATCGGATGATGAACCACTCTTCGGCTTCACCCGCTCCGGCGGCTTCCGGGCTTTCACGGGCGGCGGCAGGGCCTGCTTCTCTGGCAGGGCCAGCCCTGCTGAAGCTGCCCAGGCAGGCGGATGAGCAGGTCATGGCCGTCACGGCCCGCCCTGATGGCCTTCTGGCCGTCACGCTCAAGACAGGGCAGGGCGATGCCCGCATCCTGCTCTGGCAGCCGGAACAGGCCCGCCTTGTGGCAGAGCTGGACCTGACGGGGCCTGCCGCTCATTGATGGGGACGGCCCTCGCTGGAGGGTCAGTCTTTTTCTGGAAACTCTGTCGGACATTCCCGCAGGATGGAGGCCATCAGGCCGGGGAAGCGGTCCTCCAGCACGTCAAGACGGAGCGTGTTGCGGTGCTGGACCCCTTCCACACGGGTGTGCAGGATGCCGGCCTCCCGCAGGACCTGAAAATGGTGCGACATGCTTGATTTTGGCCTGCCACGCAGAAGGGTCGTGCAGTTGGCTTCCTTCAGGCCGTGCAGGTGGCAGATGATGCCCAGACGGACAGGGTCCGCCACGGCCCGCAGAAGGAGCAGGAGGGTGATGTCTTCCGGGGCGGGGTGATGATACAGCGCAGCCATGAGATCGTGTATCGGGAGTCGGGGGGCTGTTTGTCAAGGTTTCATTGTTCTATGTTGATAGAACAAAAGGGAAGTGTTAGCGTTTGAGAAGAACGGGCGGTGACACCATGTGTCCCTGTCTCCGTCATCTGTCTGGTCATGTTTTTCAGGAGAAAACACCATGCCAACACTTTTCGATCCCATCTCCTTCGGGTCCATCAAGGCGGCCAACCGTGTCGTCATGGCACCGCTCACACGGGCAAGGGCAGGCAAGGATGCCGTCCCGACCCCCATCATGGCGGAGTATTATGGCCAGCGGGCCAGTGCCGGTCTGATCATCTCCGAGGCGGTGGGCATTTCCCGTCAGGGGCTTGGCTGGGCCTATGCCACGGGCATCTGGAATGAGGAGCAGGTGAAGGGCTGGAAGACTGTCACCGATGCCGTGCATGAGAAGGGTGGCAGGATTGTCTGCCAGCTCTGGCACATGGGGCGGATGGTCCATTCCTCCACGACCGGGGAGCAGCCGGTGGCACCGTCTCCTTCCACGGCACCCGGGCACATCCACACCTACGAGGGCAAGGCTCCTTATGAGGAAGCCCGTGCGCTGCGTCTGGACGAGATTCCGGGCATCATCGAGGATTACGCCAGGGCTGCCCGCAATGCGATGAAGGCCGGGTTTGATGGCGTGCAGATTCATTCTGCCAATGGCTATCTGCTGGATGAGTTCCTGCGGGATGGCACCAATCACCGGACGGACGCCTATGGCGGGTCTGTCGAGAACCGTCTGCGTCTGCTGCGTGAAGTGACGGAAGCCGTCATCAAGGAAGTTGGGGCCGAGCATGTCGGCGTTCGCCTCTCCCCGAACGGGGAAGTGCAGGGCACGATTGACAGCAACCCGGAGGCCGTCTTCATCCCGGCGGCAAAGATGCTGAATGATCTGGGCGTGGCCTGGCTGGAACTCCGTGAGTCCAACCCGTCCAGCACCTTCACGTTTGGCGGGGCCACGGAGCAGCCGAAACTGTCACCGGAAATCCGCAAGGTCTTTACCCGTCCACTGGTGCTGAATCAGGAATATACACGGGATGAGGCCCTGAAGGCCGTGGCGGATGGCAGGGCTGACGCCATCAGCTTTGGTCGTGCCTATATTGCCAACCCGGACCTCGTGCGCCGCCTGAAGGACGATCTGCCGCTTCAGGATGATGACATGGCGACATGGTATGGCCCGATTGGAGCCAAGGGCTATACGGACTATCCGTTCGCCAAGTGATGGCCGATAGTATCGCTTGAGAGCGGGGTGGTGACCGGGTTATCCGGTCCCACCCCGTTTTTGTGTCTGGGATCAGTCCAGCGGGCGGGTCAGCTCGTACAGGGCAACGGCGGAGGCGTTGGAGACGTTCAGGCTCTCCATCGGGCCGGACATGTGGATGGAGGCGATTTCATCGCAGGTTTCCCGTGTCAGGCGGCGCAGACCGGCCCCTTCGGCCCCCAGAACCAGAGCCACACGACGGTCGCCGAGCTGGTTGCGGTCCAGCCTTGTGCCGCCTGCATCCAGCCCCACGACCCAGAACCCGGCTTTCTGAAGGCCCTGTAGGGCACGGGAAATGTTGGTCTCCCGGATGATGGGCACGACATCCAGCCCGCCGGAGGCCGCTTTGGCCATGGTGCCGGTTTCATCAGGTGTATGGCGGTCCTGCACCAGAAGGGCAGCGGCCCCGAAGGCGGCAGCCGAGCGCAGGATGGCCCCGATGTTGCGGGGGTCCGTGACCTGGTCCAGCACCAGAATGGGGCCGGGGCGGTCGATGACATCCACGATGGCGGGATTTTCCAGTGGTTCGACATTCAGGCAGACGCCCTGATGTACGGCGTCTTTCCCGCAGAGGGCATCCAGCTCTTCCCGGCTGACGATGCGGGGCTGATGGGCCGTCTCGGGCAGGGAGTCGGCGGCTTCCTTTGTCGCCAGAAGGCTGTAGATGACCCGTGCAGGGTTGAGCAGGGCGGCCTCCACGGCGTGCTGGCCGTAGATCCAGTAGCCCTTGCCCGTGGCGGGGGCACCGTGCCGGGTCGTGCTGCGGCGGGAGCGGTTGCGGGAGAGATTCTGCGCCTCGGGCAGGGCCACACGGCGGGAGGATGATTTTCTAGCCATAACTCTTTGTATAATCTTTCTGGCTCGCATTGACATAGCAGTAAATGCATATTATCACACGCACATCCTGAGTTCGGAGGGGTGCCCGAGTGGCTAAAGGGGGCGGACTGTAAATCCGCTGGCGTACGCCTACGTTGGTTCGAATCCAACCCCCTCCACCAAGATATTTCTAAGAATCGATGTTCCTCAGACCCTTGTTAGCGTATGGGGCGCCTCCTAGGTGGGGGCTTGGGTGCCTCAGAGGAAGTGGGTTTCTAAAAGGAGAGCCACGAGAGGATTTGAGTTTTCTTTTGGCAGCGGCGGGCGTTACGTTTAATTAGATCTAATTCCTTTTGTATGGCTCCATGATTGTGAGTATCTGCCTCGTAGCTGATGTCATGAAGCAGCGAAGTAGTTGCTCGGATCATGATAAAGAAAAGGTAGATACCAAAAAGTGGGGAGCTGCTGTCGAAGTTGTTGAAGTATATGTTTGTGTCGAATGCCGCCAGTGTTTCGCTTCCCGTTCTTCGATGGTGAAGATCTTCATGTGGCCAGACGCAGGGACGATATTGTATTTTGTTCCTACTATTGGCAAATTCACTCGCTGGTAGGTCATTAAAAAAACTTAACATTCCTGTATCAAGAGGAGATTCTTCAGTAACAGATAATATTTTTTTTAGAAGGGACCATTTTTGTTTGTGGCCAACTCGTTTGCTCCATTCGTACAGTTTGGCTCTCGATGGATGGTTTAGGGTCTTTGAAAAATCAAAAAGATATTTTTGCTTAAAAAGTCTTACTCCCAATAGGATTAAGAGAGCGTCGACCAAGAAAAAGGAGGCCATATAGCCCGTAACTTCGGGGTAGGAAATATCATTGTCTATTATATCTCTGTGTAGGCTGCGGAGGAGAGCACCCGCTTTATGGGTTAGAAAAATGGCTTCACGAAGAGCAATATTTTTTAATCCAGGATATTCTATTTCTCGGGCCTTGAGAGGTTGTGTTGATGGCGTACCAGTTATTTCGGATTTTGCGATTGTATCAAATGATGTAGGTGGACATTGACCAATATCATCATAGTCTTGAAAAGCCAGACGCCACTCGCTCCTTAGATGCCTCCAGTTTCTTTGGAGAGAGAGGATATTATCAAGATCCTCTGTTGTGGTATCGCATCTGCCTCTATTAAAGCCTTCTAAAATTGGTGTGGTCTCGCACTCGCATCCGTCGATATTAACGTCTTCTAAAATCATTAGAAAAGCCTAACAGAGGTATCGGCTGTATGTCGGTCGGTCCACGCATTTTTAATTGCGAATTTTAATTCTGTTCCTGCATCTCTTTCAGCCTGTGTTCCTGTTCCTTTTTCATCCCAGTTTCCAAATTTAAAGTGACTAATTTCTCCTAAAATTTCTTCAATGTCACTCACTCTGAATCCACCTTTTTTATTTAAGGTCAATGAGAATATATATGGCAATACATTTATTAAAGCTCCGAAACCAAGTGTCTGGAAAAAGCGATATTTTGGCCCTGAAAACTCATTTGGGAAAACTATCTTCATGGCCTTATAGTAATTATCTATGATGGCTTCCATTTCTTTCTGCGTGTATGTTGCGAAGACCCCTTTGTTTTCTGATAGTAATGGATATATCTTTCTTACAAAGTTGGTTAGAGATATTTCTCTCTTTGCAGGAGATCGTATGGAGATTATTGACTCAAAGAACAGAGAATCTTGGTTACCATTAAGAGACTTGGCTATTTCTGAAGCTTTTTCTTTAGCTACATCTGCCGCAGATTTTTTAGGGAGTGATTTAATTAAATCATAATATAGAGATGTCGGAACGCCTTTAGCTTCTTTGTTAATCGTCACAAACTGCCTTATTTGCTCATCAGTGCTGAGCCCAATAAAAGCAACAACTGCCATTTCTATTGGAGGGCTATTTTCACCGGTATCAGCTAATTGCGAGCCTCTCAGTCTGTGTTGACCGTCAATAATCCATGCTGCCCTCGGGGCATTCTCTATTATTAATTCTTTGGTATTATCGTCGTATTCGGCCATTCCGTCGTTGAACGTAATCACAATTGCAGGTGCAATCTCATGGCCGCCGTTTATGTATTTTTTAATATCAGCTGCTCTCGGCTCTGACAGAGATCTTTGATATCCTTCTTCTTTATTGTCCATTCTCTGGTTTATTTGAGAAATATTCCACAGCGTTTTTGCTCGCATGCAGAATACGTAGAGATTTTTATTTCTCTGTGTTAATTTTATGGCTGGTATACGAATCTTTTCTGTCATCACGGCACTCGTATTATCTATCAAACTCTGTCGGACGCTAGGATGCTTTTGGATTGAGGTCAACCAAAGGGTCCCTCCCAACAGCTCCAGCTTTTTTAGGATCAAAAATTGGGGTACTCATATCCCGGTATTGGAGTACTCCTTGCTGGGCCCGTTCAATTCGTTTCTTTGCAACATCATGATATTTCTTATCGATCTCTATTCCTCTAAAGTTGCGTTTCTCGATCATGGAGGCAGCACCTGTGCTGCCTACTCCCATAAACGGATCTAAAACTATTCCCCGTGGGGGACATAACGCTCTAATAATGCGCTGAGCTAGAGCGATCGGAAATTGGCATGGGTGCAGGGTTTTCTCAATATGATTTGCTTTAACATTAGGTATTTCCCATACGTCTCCAGGGTTTTTTCCAAGGGGGTTGCAGCTATACTCCCCTTTTTTCTTTCCTTTGTAGTATTTTTTTCCAGGATATTTTTGTTTTATTCTAACAGAATCAAGATCAAAGAAATAATTATCACCTTTTGTGAACCACAAAATGGTTTCATGGCGACCACTAAATCTTTTTTTGCAATTTGCACCATGTCCAAAAGTCCATACAATTCTGTTTCTTAGTTTTATATTATGGTCCATACGACTAAACATATCGTAGACAATAAAGTCAAGTGGTATTATTTCTCCATTTTTAATGTGGTGTCCTACTTGCCAGCATATTGAGCCTCCATTTTTTGTTTTTTTATATACTTCTTCCATGATGGACTGGTTTACTTCTCGAAAACCATCAATTGATGTATAAATATCGTACGCTTTCCCTATACAATAGGGGGGTGACGTTAGGGTAAGGTCTATGGAATTATCCTCAAATTTTTTGAGGCGTTTTGTGGAGTCTTCATTAAAAAGGGTGAATTCGGGTTGAGTGATCATAAGGTGTCTTTATAGCCTGTCATTAATGTTAGATCCACAATATCATGCGTTTTTATCCTTATTTCTTGTTGTGGATCCAGATGTGTCGTTTGGGATGTGATTATTTTTTGCTGAACTGGGTATCATCCTTACGATGGGTTGGTAGTTTGACGTGCTGATAATTTCGGAGAGCAGACATAATTAAGGGGGTAAATTATGGCAGAATCAGATCATCATGTCAGTCTTTTAAAAAGCCGTAAGCCAGAGCAACAGATATGATCCGCCTAGAAGGCGCACAGGAGCATAACCTGAAGGATGTCTCGCTGGAGGTTCCACGGGGCTGTCTGGTGGTTTTTACCGGAGTGTCCGGGTCGGGCAAGTCGTCCCTGGCGTTCGGGACGCTCTATGCCGAGGCGCAGCGGCGGTATCTGGAGACGGTCGCTCCCTATGCACGGCGGCTGTTCCATCAGCTGCCTCCACCGAAAATCCGCAGCATCGAAGGGCTGCCGCCCGTCATCGCCCTTCAGCAGCAGGCGGGCACGAGCAGCCGGTCATCCGTGGGCAGCGTGACGACCCTCTCCAATCTGCTGCGTATGCTCTATTCCCGGGCAGGGACGTATCCGGCTGGTGCGCCCATGCTGGAGAGTGACGATTTCTCCGCCAATACGCCGCAGGGGGCCTGTTCACGCTGTCAGGGCACGGGATGGCTCTATGATGTCGTGGAAGAAAAGATGGTGCCCGACCCGACGCTGACCCTGCGGGAAAAGGCCGTGGCCGCATGGCCCGGTGCGTGGCAGGGGCAGAACCTGCGGGACATCCTCATGATGCGTGGGGTCGATCTGGACACGCCGTGGCAGGACCTGCCCAGGGAAACACGGGACTGGATTCTGTACACGGATGAAACCCCGACAGAACCGATCTACCGGGGCCTGAATTACGCCGAGAGTCAGGCGGCCATGAAGCGGGGGGAACCGGCGACCTATCAGGGCACCTTTGCCAGCGCACGCCGCCATGTGATGCAGAGTTTTCACGGCTCCAAGAGTGCGAAGATGCGTGCCCGTGCGGCGACCTTCATGCAGGCGACACGCTGCCCGGTCTGTCACGGTGCCCGTCTGAAGCCTGAAGCCTTGGCCGTGACGTTTGCGGGGCAGGATATTGCGGCCCTGTTCCACCTGCCGCTGGAACGGCTTCATGCCGTGCTGAAAGACCAGCTGGCAGGAGAGCGGCGGGATGATGCACAGGGGCGTGTGATTGAGGAAATCGGCACGGCCCTGCTCCGGCGGCTGGAGATACTGCTGGAGCTGGGGTTGGGCTATCTTCAGACGGACCGGACCGTGGACAGTCTTTCCCCCGGCGAATATCAGCGTCTGCGGCTGGGGACGCAGGTCCATTCCGCCCTGTTTGGCGTGGCCTACGTGCTGGATGAACCCGCCGCCGGACTGCATCCGGCGGATATCGAGGCCCTGCTGAACGTGCTGGCCCGTTTGCCTCGGGCCGGAAACTCCCTGCTGGTCGTGGAGCATGATCCTGTCGTCATGCGGCGGGCGGACTGGCTGGTGGATATCGGCCCCGGTGCGGGCAGCCATGGCGGGCAGGTTCTTTACAGTGGCCCGCCGGATGGCCTGCGGCAGGTGGAGGCCTCCCGCACAAGGCCTTATCTCTTTGCCCCGCCGCCTCTGGAGCGTGGTCCCGGCCGACAGGTGGAGCGGTGGCTCCAGCTTGAGGGCATCACATGGCGGAACATGAAGGACCTGTCCCTGAAGCTGCCACTGGGTGTTCTGGTGAGCGTGACGGGTGTTTCCGGTTCTGGCAAGTCCAGTCTGGTCAGTCAGGCTCTGGTGAGTCTTCTGGGGCGTGCGCTGGGCCAGAAGGTCGAGGAAGCGGACGAACCGCAGGATGGTGACGACACCACGCCACTGGCGGACGAGGCCGTGGAGGCCCAGCCAGAAGGGCGTATCGTGGCAGGGCTGGAGCATGTCCGGCGTCTGGCCATCATCACGCAGAAGCCCATCGGGCGGACGTCACGCTCCAATCTGGCGACCTATACGGGCATTTTTGACCAGATACGCAGGCTCTTCGCCGCAACGGAAGCCGCCCGCAGGGCGAAGCTGGATGAAAGCTGTTTCAGCTTCAATGTGGCCAAGGGGCGGTGCCCGCATTGCGAGGGGTTGGGGACGGTCTCGGTCGGTCTGCTCTTCATGCCCGGTGTGGAGGCTCCCTGTCCGGTCTGTCACGGGGCACGCTACAGGGATGAGGTGCTGGCCATCACGCTGCGGGAGAAGAACATTGCCGACGTGCTGGCCATGACCGTGGAGGAGGCCTGCACCTTCTTTGCTGGAGAAGGGGCACTGGCCCGCGGGCTGGAAACGCTGGAGCAGTCCGGCCTTGGCTATCTCCGTCTTGGCCAGCCTGCACCGGAACTGTCCGGCGGTGAGGCGCAGCGGCTCAAGCTGGCAACGGAACTGCAGAAGCGGCGGCCCGCCCCCATGCTGTATGTTCTGGATGAACCCACGACCGGCCTGCATCCCTCTGATACGGACAGGCTGCTGGGCCAGCTCCAGACATTGGTGGAGCAGGGGCACAGCGTGGTTGTGACCGAACATAACATGCGTGTGGCGGCGGCGAGTGACTGGGTGATCGATATTGGCCCCGGTAGTGGGGAGAAGGGCGGCAGGATCATTGCCTCCGGCCCGCCGGAGGAGGTGGCCAGGAACCCTGAAAGCCGGACAGGGCCATATTTGCGGGAGGTGCTGGCCGGAGCGTGACGGGGTGGCCCCGCCGGGGTTCGGTCCCGGCGGGGGTGGTCGGTCAGTCGGTCTTCAGTGTGGTCATGTCGATCACGAAGCGGTAGTGCGTGTCGCCCTGTTCCAGCTGGCGGAAGGCCTCGTTGATGTCCTGCATGGCGATGGTCTTCGTGTCGGGCAGGATGTTTTTGCGGGCACAGAAGTCCAGAAGCTCCTGCGTTTCACGGATGCCTCCGGCGAGCGAGCTGGTGATGTTGCGGCGGCCATAGACCAGCGGCAGGGTTGAGAGTGCCGGTATGGGGCCGACCTGCCCGACAAGGGAGATCGTGCCGTCCACATCCAGCAGGGACAGGTAAGGGTTGATGTCATGCTCCACCGGTATGGTGTCGATGATGAGGTCAAAACGGCTGGCCGCTTCCTGCATGGCCTTTTCATCGCCAGAGGCGAGGAAGCTGTCTGCCCCCAGGGCGAGGGCTTCCTGTTTTTTCTTCCCGCTGCGTGAAAGGACGGTGACTTCCGCCCCGAGTGCGGAAGCCAGCTTCACGGCCATCTGGCCCAGCCCGCCAAGGCCGATGACGGCAACCCGTGATCCGGGCCCGGTACGCCATGTCCGCAGGGGGGACCATGTGGTGATGCCAGCACAGAGCAGCGGTGCCGCCCTGGAGGCATCCAGCCCTGCTGGCACTTTCAGGACGAATTCCTGCCGGGCGACGAGGTGCTTGGAATAGCCGCCCATGTTGGGAGTTCCGTCCACGGCATCAATGCCACCATAGACCCCATTCATGCCGATGGGATATTTCCTGCCCTCCCGGCAATACTGTTCCTCACCTTTGCGGCACTGGTCACATGTCATGCAGCTGTCCACCATGCAGCCGACGGCAACGATGTCCCCGGCCTTGTGGCGGGTCACCTCCGGGCCGACCTCCATCACCACGTCATTGGGGCGGGGATTGCGGCGGTCAAAATGGAGGGGGGCGAGAGGGGCCTCGGCAGAGGTGCAGGCAAAGCCAATGGTGCGCATGGGATCATCCTTCCCTGAAGAGCGGCGATTGAACGGGCCAGCTGCGAGCCTATGGAACGTTAACCTTCTGTTTAATATTTCAGGAGGGATGGCAGGTCTGCTTTAGAACCACACATCTTCATGCTGGGCCGTATAGGCATCCACGCCCATGCGGCGGATGTGCTGGAGGTCGGCCTGGGGTGGGCGGCCGAAGGTTTTCCTGTACTCACGGCTGAACTGGGAGGGACTGTCATATCCTACCTGAAAGCCTGCGCTGGCAGCGCTCATCTCTTCATGCACCATGAGGCGGCGTGCTTCCTGCAGGCGCAGCTTCGTGCGGTACTGGACGGGCGTCATGCCTGTCAGCTCTCCGAAGCGTTTGTAGAAGCTGGACTGGCCCATCCCGGCGATCTTCACCAGCGTGCCGATCTCGAACCGTTCCTGAAAATGGTGGCGCAGATGGATGATGGCCCTGTTGATGCGGGAGAGGTCACTCTGGAGGTGAGCCGTTTCCTGAAGGACATGGCCTTGTTGGCCATGAAGAAAGAGATAGAGGAGCTCCTTCTTGTAGAGCTGCGCCAGAAATTTCTGGTCGCTATTCCGGGCGAGCAGCCCGACCAGGCGCAGCAGGGCATCCAGCAGGTCGTCGGTGATCCGGCTCACTCCCATGGCGGATATGGGAGAGCTGTTCTCTTTTCGGAGGGCCAGTTTCCGGGCCTGACGGCTGAGGGCGGACTGGCTCTCCCGGAGGAGCTGCTCCATCTCCGTGGAGGAGAAGCTGATGCACAGGGCCAGATAGGGTCTTTCCGCCGAGGCCCTGGTGATCTGCCCGGAAACGGGCAGGTCCAGTGTGGAGATCAGATACTCGCCTTCTCCATAGGGCAGGGGCTGGTCATGGAGGTGAAGGATTTTCTGCCCCTGCACGACGATGTAGATGCGGGGTTCGTAAACGACCAGAACGGGATCGGTCACGGTCCCGGTGCGATAGAGGGTCAGGAAGTCGAAAGCCGTATGGGTGACTTTTTCCGGGCAGTGGCGGCTGACAGCCGCCTGGAGGGCGGCGAGTCGGTCCTGTGGCATGGTGCAGTCTTTCTCTGTGCCGGTTGTTCCTGATCCGTGGAGCCGGTCAGGCCATGATGATGACCTGCTCGATATGCCGCCGGTAGGCAGCCTCCATGGCTGGGACATCCGGGTTCTTCATGACATCCGTTGCCAGAAAGGTGGGCAGGCGGTCCATGCCGAGAAAGGCATGGGCCCGATAGAACGGGAAAAGCACGGCATCAATGCCACCGCCGCCGAAGAACTGGTCCCTGTCTTCGAAGGCTTCAAGTGGGGCATTCCACGTGGTGGATACCATGAAGCGTTTGCCCTGTAGCAGGCCGCCAGAGCCATAACGCTTTGAGGGATCGTGCCGGCTGCGGCCATCATTGCTGTAAAAAAGGCCATGTGCCTGTGTGAAAACCTCATCCATATATTTTTTCAGAGGCCACGGCGTGCCCATCCACCATCCCGGAAACTGGTAGATGACGATGTCCGCTTTCTGGATCGCCCGGATCTCGCTTTCGACATCATAGCCTTCATCAATGACGGTCTGGCTGACGGACAAACCGTGTTCCTGAAGGCAGGTTGCGGCAAGATTCTGGAGGGTCTGGTTCAGTTTTCCGGCAGAGTGGGCAAAAGGTTTCGCCCCGTTGATGAGGTGGATGTGGGTCATTGGGGGACTTTCATGAGGGTTGTGAAGATGTCCAGTTCATTAATCGGAACCGCTGGTGTCAAGGGGAGAAAATGGCCTTTAGCGCTTTGTAAAAGGCCATGGAATTGCCATAATCTCATGGGCTTTGTGGCAGCATTTTAACGAATTTAAAGGAATATTTTGATTGCATTTAAAAGATGGAAGGATATTTTAATGTCGCGTTAGCATTATGTCTTGATAATGAGGAGTACGAAACGATGAAGAAAAGGAAAACTTCCATGAGGTTGATCTGCGTTGGTGATAGTCCAAAGAATATGGACGGACGGCCTTGCTCCACTCTTTCTGAAGCGGTTTCTGAAGGAGGAATCTTTCTGCGCATTTCTGGCAGGGAAGGCGTGCTGAGCGCCCTGCGCAATGATCAGTCCGATGTGGCCGTCATCCAGCAGACCAACCCGGATCCGCTTCTGATCAGAACGATTCGCAACAACCGCTTCAGCCTGCCGATTCTGGTCATTGCCCGGAATCTGACAGCCCACAACGTGGCCGAGGCCCTTGCCGCTGGTGCTGATGACTGCGTGCCCATCACGGTAGGGCCGGTAGAACTGCTGGCCCGGCTGAAGGCGATTGTCCGGCGTGTCATGGATCATGGCGTGACCAGCCAGATCATCACGGTCGGCCGTCTGACGGTGAAGGAAGACACCCGTGAGGTGCTGGTGGATGATGACCTCCTGCCGCTGACACAGGGTGAATATGACATCATGTCCCTCATGGTGCGTCGTCGGGGTAGCCTGCTGAACAAGGCCGCCATCCTGTCCACCCTGTATGCCGGGCGGGAGAAGCCCATCAGCAAGACCATCGATGTCATGGTCTGCCGCATCCGTCAGAAGCTGCGGGCAAGAGGTATCCAGAAGCCCTTCATCACGAGCTGGGGCATGGGGTATCGGCTGAATGAGGAAGCCTTCCTGCCGCTGGGTGCCCGTGCCGAGGATGAGTGCAACCCTGTCCAGCAGGCCATCCGTGAGGCCAGCATGCCCGTATCGGCGGGTCTGGGTGTGACAGCCATGGCAGGCGAGGCGGAAAGCCGTCGCACTGTGGAGAAAGCCGCCAGACAGCCGGTTCATCAGGACTGATAACGGAGCGCAGCGTCATGAGTGATGAGACCAGTCCAGACGCCGGAGGTGATGGTACAGCCGCTTCGGCTGATGGCAGGAAGGGCATGTCCAGGAAGAAAATGGCCATCATGGCTGCCGTGCCTCTGCTGCTGATAGGTGGGGGCGTGGGTGCCTGGCAGGCCCACCTTCCACCATTCGGCGGTGGCGGGAAGCCTGCCCCCAAGGTTGCCGCAGCGGAAGGCGGGGAGGCGGGCTCACATCGCCTCCTTCTGTCGGTTCCCTCTGCCACGGCCAATCTGGATAACGGGGCCGGGCGGACGGTCTATGTAAAGATGACAGCCAGTGTCGAGGTGGAGGGAGCTGAGACACTGGCAGCTCTTCAGGGGCGTATTCCCGAGGTGCAGGACATTTTCCAGACCTATCTGCACGAAAGCCGCCCGCAGGACCTGCATGGCAGTGGCTTCTATCGCCTGCGTGAGGCCCTGCTGAGGCGCCTGCGTGTGGCGTTTGCCCCGCTGAATGTCACGAACATTTACATTACGGAACTTCTAACCCAGTAAGGTGGATTTGGACCCAATGGCGGATGAAGAGGAGCAGGCACAGGCTGACCAGCCTGACCTGACAGAAGGGCAGGGAGCGGAACAGCCCGGCCCGGATACAGAAGACAATGCTGCACGGACTGAAGCCCCGGAAGAGGAAGGAACATCCTCCTCCGGGGTCGCTGCGCATGGGGGGGATAATGGTGAGGCGGATGGCCATGCGCTGGACCAGTCTGCCATTGATGCCATGCTCGGCAATGCATTTTCCGGTTCTGCCATGCGGGAAGAGAGCGGGATGGAGCGCATCATCAAGGCCGGTTTTGTGGCCTATGAGCGTATGCCCATGCTGGAGAACGTGTTTGACCGGCTGGTGCGTTTCCTTTCTTCGACCCTGCGTGGTTTTACCAACGACAATGTCGACATCACCATGGAGAACATGCGGTCCCTGCGTTTTGGGGACTATATGGGAGAAGTGCCGTCTTCCTCCCTGTTTTCCGTCTTCCGGGCAGAGCAGTGGCGCAATTATGGTCTGGTTGTTGTGGATTCGTCGCTGTCCTATTCCATTGTGGACATCCTGATGGGCGGAGAGCGCGGTGGTGGACCCAAGATCATAGAGAATCGGCCCCACACTGCTCTGGAGAGAGCCCTCATAGAGAAGTTGATTGTCATTACGCTGGCGGATCTCTCCGAGGCTTTTGCGCCAGTGGGCAAGGTGGATCTCTCTTTCGAGCGGCTGGAGATCAGCTCCAGCCTGGCGGTGATTGCCCGGCCCTCCAATGCGGCCATTGCGGCCCGTTTCCATATTGATATGGGCGACAGGAGCGGGGACATGGATATCGTCATTCCCTATGCCACGCTGGAACCGGTAAGAGAGAAACTCTCCCAGCAGTTCATGGGGGACAATTTCGGCAATGACTCCATATGGGAGAATCATCTCATTTCCGAAATCATGGAAACGAGCGTGACCGTTTCCACCGTGTTTGAGACGGCGTCTTTCCCGCTTTCCCAGATTCTGGAGCTGAAGGAAGGTAGTGTCCTCCATCTGCCCAGCAAGGGCGAAGCGCCGCATCGTGTGCGGATGGAATGTGACGGAACGCCAATTTTTGAGGGCACGCTGGGGCGGCTGCATCGGATGCAGGCTGTTCGGATAGACCAGCGCCTCATCCCGCTGGAGGAAGATCTGACGCCGGAACTGCTGGCGTCTCTTGGTTCTGCTTCGGTGGATCAGCAGTCAGCAGAGCAGAGGGGACATCATGCTTCTGAAAAATAGCCAGCTCATCATCGAGATTCTTCTGATGGTCGTCCTGATAGCCGGGATTGTCAGCTCCCGTCTCATTGTCCGGCGGCTTGGGGTCATCCGGGATTCCTATACGGCACTGAATGAGATGGTGGCCACGCTTGATGCTTCGACAGAACAGATGAACCATATGTTCGAGCGGGTCCGGCATGAGGTCACCCAGGGGGACAGGCGCCTGTCTGTCCTGCTGGAGCGTGCCCGCAATGCTGAAGAGGACCTGATGGACCAGCAGAAGATGACGCAGGAGACTGCCGATTCGCTTTCTGGTGTTCTGGAGCGGTCGGAAAAGCAGGAGGCCGGGTTGAACCAGGCCGTGGAGTCGGCACAGGCCATGCTGCAACAGCTGGAAGAACAGCTGGAAATGCAGAAGAAGGCGCTGGAACAGAGCAGGGCCGCCGCCGGGCCTGCCCCGGCTGAGGGCGATTCTGCCCCGCATTTCTCCGATGAGATTGTCATGCCGGTTCCGGGCCGCCTGCGTAGCCCAAGGCCTTATATGAGGCAGAATGAGGCCGATGGTTAAGGCAGGCATTTTCCCATGCCTGTCATTTTGAAATGTCCTCTGTAAGAAACATGTAAGGGTTCTGTGTTTCTATCCATCTGTCAACGATGAGTTCGTTGGTTTCTATACAGATGTGCAAGGAGAGAAGACCATGAGTCTTTCCATCAATACCAACCAGTCTTCCATGGTTGCTCTGGAAACACTGAACACCACACAGGGCGATCTGGCCAAGACGGAAAATGCCGTCTCCACCGGCAAGAAGGTCGCCAATGCTTCCGACAATCCGGCTGCTTTTGGCATTTCCTCCCAGATCGGTGGTGACATTGCCGGCCAGAGCGCTGTCAATGATGGCCTGAGCTACGCTTCCCAGATTGTCAGCTCCACAAACTCTGCTGCCAACAGCATCATCAACATCCTTCAGAACGTCCAGAACGCTGTGACCACTGTCGGTAACAACCTGGGCAACTCTTCTTCCCTCGGCCAGCTCGACAAGGAGCTGACAGGTTACATGAAGAGCATTGACACCATCGCCCGTAACGCCACGACCAAGGGGATCAACCTGCTGGCCGGTGGTACGACAGGTGGTACAGCCGATGGTCTGGGCATCACGGCCAGCAGCCTGACCTTCGTTACGGGTCTCCAGGGTGATACACAGACACTGACCGGCTATGGCGCCCTCGTTTCCGCCACGACAGGTGCCAAGGGTGCGACCCTGACCGACGTTCTGGGCCTGACAACGAATGGTGTGGCCGGTTCTGACCCGACCTCCAACGTCTTCCTGAACGCCAGCGCCACGGGTGCTTCCCTGGCTGACAGCTCCAGCGATCCGAAGAAGGCTGTTGCCGACATGATCGGGCGTGTTCAGAAGGCCATCGTTGCCATGACGAACGTCACGTCTGATCTCGGTTCCAACCAGCAGACCATCGACTCCATGAGCTCCTATGGTCAGAAGTCTTCCGACTCCCTGACAGCTGCTTCCGGCGCTCTGACGGATGCTGACATGTCTGCCGAGTCTGCCAAGCTGACATCCCTGCAGACCAAGCAGTCCCTGGGCATCAAGTCCCTCTCCATCGCCAACGGTCAGTCCCAGAACATTCTGTCCCTGTTCCAGTAAGGGGAAGTATCCGGCCCTGTTGTTGGGCCGGAGCCTTCGGGCGACCATGTGCCAGACGCCACCGTATTTTTACGGTGGCGTTTTTTTATGCCAGAAGGGCTTTCTCCTCGGGGTCCAGATGGCGTTCCGTCATCTCCCATGAGGCCCCGCACAGAAGGCGGGGTGCCACATGAGAAATATCCTTCATGACGGCAGCCAGAGCGTTTTTGTAATTCTGCACATGGTATCTGAATTCCGGGCAGTCTCCTTCCTTCAGGAAGAGGGCGTGCTCGGCCCTGGGTAGCCACGGCTTGGAGAGGAAAAGGAAATGCTGGACCTGGATGTCCAGTCTGCTCTCTTCGACATCTTTCCGTATCTCCGGCTGGAAGGGGACAACATCCTTGGCGATGTGCGTCATGGCGTAATTCCAGCGGACTGAAAAAAACTGCACGGAATCATGGAAAACGACATTGAGGATGCTTTCGGCATGGCCCTTCCACCTGCGGGAGATGAGCTGGAGGCAGCGTCTGCCATCCTCTGGTCTTATGGCTTTCATGTTGAAGAGCATGAGACCGGCATTGAAATACCGGCTTGTGTCCTTCAGGCCAGTCCTGAGTGTCTGATCATGCAGGGGGCGGGGTACGTTGGGAGGCAGGATGGTGTTGCGGAAGAAGCAGCGGACAGCCCCTATTTTCTTGTCTGCGGGCATGGCGTGGATGAGAGACAGCAGATCGCCCGTCACGATCATGTCGGCATCAAGGAAAAAGACAAAATCATGCCCTGCCATCAGTCCCGGTATGAGCAGTGCATGGTACATTTCTTCTTTTTTCAGGTTATGGCCTGCAAAATGCTCCTGCACGTTGATGAAGGTGATCCGTCCCCCCGAATCGTTCACCAGAGTGGTCATGATCCTGATGGCAGCTGGTGAGAGCTCCTTGTGGAAGATGACGAATTCTATGCGGTTCCTGTCGGATATCGAGTTGAGAACGGACCGTATCGTGGCGATGGCGGGGACGACATACGCCTGATTCAGCGACATGACGATGGGAATGGTCTGCATGATGTGGGACAACTTGCGTGCGTCAGGGGATGGGTCGGACAGTGGCAGGGATCATGTGATGTTCTGCAAGGCGGTCCATATGGGGTCGAAGAGGAGAGGTGGCATCCTGTCCTGTATCTGACGCATGAGGGAGGCTGCGATCTTTCTGTAATCCCGGGCGTGGATGTTGGTCTGCTCCAGGGCTGCTGTCATGTCATCAGGGTCGAGATGGCTGGCGAACTGGCCGAGGTTCATGTTGTTGCGGGCGGAGGTAATGGCTGTCCGTATGGAAGGGATGAAGGCCTCATCCGGCTGCTGGAAGAGCGGCATCTGGAGATTCCATGACTGCGGGAACAGGTGCAGTGCGTGGCGGAAGAGGTAGTTAAGGATGGTTTCGTCCCGTCCCGGCCATTCTTCGTCCAGCAGCTGGATGCAGGCCTGCCCTTCCTCCGGGGAGATGGCCTGCCGGTTGAAGAGAAGCAGGTTGCGGCTGAAATGGTCCTCCGACCTGACAGGCCCGGAGTCGGGCTGGTCCATGAGGGCATGATACATGCAGCGGACAGCCCCGATCTTTGCTCCGGTAGGGAAATCGGACAGAAGGGACAGAATGTCCCCCCGGATGAGTGAACCTGCCCCGATGCTGAGTACGAAATTTCGTGATGTGAAATATTGGGGAATGAGCAGGGGATAAAGACGGTGGGTGCAGATGGTGTCTTTGTAGGTGAAGCCGGAAAGGATGCCGGGCATGTTGATGAGGGAGAAAGCGACGCCATACGAGTTGAGCAGCCCTTTTACCAGCTGTTTCACATGGTCATCGAGTCCCGTATGGAAGAGGGCAAAAGACAGGCGGGACTTGTCCTGCGCATTGCTGATGGTGGACTGTATGGTGACCAGAGCAGGAATGAGGTTGTTTTCATCCAGGCCCGTCGCAACAGTGAGGTGGGCCTTCATGAAAGGGCCGTCCGATCCGCTGAAAGTGATTGTACGTCCATGAACATTCTGATTTTCTTAAAGAAAGTTTGTAAGTTATTTATTAACCAATATGCATGAGGGAGAAAAGAGGCCGTTGTGATGGTTTGGGCTGTCCTGGCCGTGCAACAGGCAGACAGGCCATCCCTCCGGTTGGAGAGATGGCCTGTCTGGCAGGGATGGAAGTGGTTTTCAGGTGACCTCGAATCCCAGACTGTTCAGGGCCTTTTCGGCCAGGGCCCGGTCCTGCTCGTAGGTACCGCCGGAGACGCCAATGCCGCCGATCAGCTGCCCCCCGGCAAAAATGGGGCATCCACCGCCTACGGCCACAAGGTGGGGTCTGCTGGCGAGGGGGGCCATGTGGGGGTTCTGCACGAGCTGGTTCCAGACATGGGTCGGCTGACCGAAGGAGCAGGCCGTCCATGCTTTGTCGATGGCGATCTCGACCGTCAGGAAGGCTGTTCCATCATGGCGGGCAAAGGCCTGGAGATGCCCGCCTGCATCCATGATGGCGACAGAAACGGGAATCTTCTGTGCAGCTCCTTCTTTGAGGACAGCCTGCACGAGGCTGTTGGCGGCCTCACAGGTGATGGTGGCCTGTGAGACATGGTGTCTGGTAGTCATTTCTGAGGACTCCTTGCTTTTGACTGTTCCCATGCCTGTTCATGCCATGATCCGGGTCACGGCGGCCATGATCTGCTCCGCACCGGGGATGTAGGCTTTCTCCAGCACGGGCGAGAAGGGCACGGGCGTGTGAGGGGCACTGACCATCTGCGGGGCGGCTTTCAGGCTGGTGAAGCACTGCCCGGTGACCTGCGCCACGATGTCGGTGGCCATGTTGCAGCGGGGATGGGCCTCATCAGCTGCTACAAGCCGACCTGTTTTCTGTACGGACTTCAGGACCGTGGCAATGTCCAGCGGGGAGAGAGTCCGCAGGTCGATGACATCGGCTTCGATTCCCGTTTCCGCCAGCCGGGTGGCGGCCTCCAGTGCCCGGGGGACCATGGGCCCGTAGGTGACGATGGAGACGTCATGTCCTTCCCTGGCGAGATGGGCCTGCCCGAAGGGAATGGCGTAAGGAGCCTCGGCAACGGGGCCGGTCGTCTCATAGAGATATTTCGGCTCGCAGAAGATCACGGGGCCCCGGTCCCGGATGGCCTCGATCATCAGCCCCTTGGCATCATGCGGCGTGCTGGGGCAGACGACCTTCAGGCCCGGAATGTGGGTGAACATGGCCGTCAGCATCTGGGAGTGCTGCGCCGCACCATTGATGCCTGCCCCGACCATCGTGCGGACGACAAGCGGGATTTCGGCCGTGCCGCCGAACATGTAGCGCATCTTGGCAGCCTGGTTCAGCAGCTGGTCGAAGCAGACGCCCATGAAGTCGATGAACGGGACTTCCGCCACGACGGGGAAGCCGGAGAGGGCGGCCCCGACGGCAGCCCCGACATAGGCCATCTCGGTGGGGGGCGCATCAATCACCCGGTCACCATAGCGGGTATAGAGCCCCCTGGTGACACCAAGCACGCCACCCCATGTATCCGTTTCTCCCCCAGCATCGACACCACCGGCGGTGTCCTGCCCGAAGATGAGCAGTTTCGGGTCTCTGGCCATTTCCTGATCCAGAGCTTCGTTGATGGCTGATTTCAGCGAGACATGTCTGGTCATGACAGATTTTCCTTCAGATGATGGGTTCAGCAGGAGACGTACACGCCGTCATGGAGTTCATTCAGGGCAGGGTGCGGGGCCTTGAGGGCTTCCTGAACGGAAGCATCGACCAGCTGCTCCACGTCCCGGTCCACTGCTTCCAGTTCCGCCGGGCTGAGGCCTGATGTCTGGGCGAAGCGGCGCAGGCAGTCCCGTTCCTCCCAGGCGTTCTTCACGTCTCCGGCAGGGCGGTAACGCTGGGTGTCTCCCTCAAAATGGCCGTAAAAACGGACGGTCCGGCATTCCAGAAGAACAGGTCCGCCTCCGGCCCGCATTCTGGCGATAAGCTCCCCGGCAGCACGGTAGACGGCGAAGAAATCCAGCCCGTCCACCGTGACGGCAGGCATGCCGAAGCCTCTGGCCCGGTCCTCATAGCTGCTGACGGAGGTTGTCCTGTGCTGTGGTGTGGACTGGGCATAACCGTTGTTCTCCACGACGAACATCAGGGGCAGCTTCCAGACGCTGGCCAGATTCATGCTCTCCAGCACGGCGCCTTCATTCACGCCGCCATCACCACCGAAGACGACGGCAACATGGCCCTTGCCCTCCAGCCTGTCGGCGAGGGCGGCACCACAGGCCAGCGGAGCTCCGGCCCCAAGGATGCCATTGGCCCCCAGCATGCCCTTGCTCAGGTCGGCAATGTGCATGGAGCCGCCCTTGCCCTTGCAGATGCCGCCCTGCCGCCCGTGAATTTCCTTCATCATGGCCATGACATCGACACCTTTGGCGATGCAGTGGCCGTGGCCACGATGGGTGCTGGCGATCTGGTCCTGATCGGTCAGATGGCTGCAAATGCCGACGGCTACTGCTTCCTGTCCCGCATAGAGATGGGTGAAGCCCGGGACGATGCCAGCCTTGAAGTCCTCATGCAGACGGTTCTCGAACGTACGGATCGTCTTCATGCGCCGGTAGGCGGACAGAAGGATGTCATGGGATATGTCTGTTTTTCCAGTATGTTGCATGACTGTCTCCATAGTGACCTTGATGCGGTTCAACGCTTCGTCTGGTCTGGCGTTACAGTCTTTTTCTAGGGTTTCATCATGGCGCAGCGGTAGAAGGATCCTGCGCAAAGCTTGCCTTATTTTCCATAAATGGAGGGGCGTTCCGTACAGGCTGGGATAAAGAACGGGCCGCCTCCCGGTGGAAGACGGCCCGTCATCAGGCTGGTATCGTGCTGGAAGGTACGGTCAGAGATAGTCCGCCAGAGACATGTTCTTCATGTCGGCGATGAGCGAGAAGGAGGCCTTCAGCTGGAGGCTGAGGTCCGAGGAGCGTGTGGCCACCTCGGCCAGATTGACGTTCAGGCCGTTGGAGAGCTGTTCTTTCACCATCAGCTGAAGGCTGGAATAGATGCCCTGCTGGCGTGTCAGGGTGTTCTGCGTCACGCCGACGCTGGTGTTCATGTCGATGAGCTGGTTGGCTGTTGTTCCCAGTGAGGTATGCAGCTGGCGGACGAGATTGGTGAAGCCGGGTGTGGTCGTGTCCATTCCCTTCATGGACGTCATGATCATCATGTCCCGCATGAGGTCCCGGATGGGGGAGCCGGTGGACGTGCTGCTGGCCTGCCCGCCCTGTGTGGCGACCGGGCCGGTCTGGACGGTGGAGCCGTCCGGCCCGATGATGGCGGAAGCCTGAAGAGCCCCTGCCTGTTCGGCAGGTTGTGACAGAGCCTGAGAGAAGACGCTCATGCTGGCACTGTTGTCCGCACTGGCGGCGGTGGCCTGGCTGAAGACTGTCCCGCTGTTGCCGTCCTTCAGGCCGGAAACGATCTGGGAGATGGTATGGGCCAGCGTGCTGTCATTCAGTGTTGAGGGGGAGGTGACGGGCGCTGTGGATGTGTTCTGTCCAGCAAAGATGAAGCTGCTGCCATCGGATGTGTTGAGGATCGTCCCCAGGCTGCCCAGCCCTGTCCGGGCGCTGTCAGCTGCGGTTGTGGTGGATGCTTTTTCTCCGCCCTCAGAGGAGAGCATGCTCAGCAGTTGGGAGTTGAGGGACTGTGCCAGATCAGTGACCTGCTTGAGGGCTGTGGAGCTGAGAGAGAGGCGGTTCTGTACCGAAGACAGGTTGCTCTGATAGCCCGTCAGCTCGGCCAGTTTCGGGCTGAGGGACAGGATGGTCTGCCGGTCACTGCCCAACCCGGAAATGCTGGACGATGTCGTCCCCTGTGAGGTCTGCCACGCAATGTCTGTCTGCTCGGATTCAATCTGTCTGATGCCTGTGTTGAGGATCAGGTTTGCACCGGCGGCGCCATATTGGCTGACATTCATGCTCATGGGTGGCACTCCTGTGATGGTCTGTAGGGTGAGGGGGGCAGGTCAGGGTAGGGCCTGCCCGGTTTCATTGCCGGGCAGGCTGCCATGTGGGGGGCAGTCCGTCAGTGGACGGCATCCAGCAGCGTGCTGAACATGGACTGCACCATGGAGACGACCTTGGCATTGGCTGCGTAAGAGTTTTTCAGGGACACGATGGCGGACATCTGGCTGTTGACATCCACACCAGAGACATCGGCAACCTTTGTCGTGAGGGATGTCTTGATGGATGTTGCCGTGGAGAGGTCACTGCTGTTCTGGCTGATCACCCCGGCCTGGCTGCTGGTGAGGGAGGTTGCCAGCTGTGTAAGCCCTTGCGTGCCGTCATAGCCCGTGGCCTGTGTGCCATCTGGCCCGAGAGAGGTGGAGGGTGCCGCCAGGGAGCCGGATGTGCTGGCGCTGGCGCTGCCCATGGCTTTGTTCAGCACGGCATTGGCGAGGGCGCTGGTCTGTCCACCATCGCTGTTGGCTGTCAGCAGGGACGGAGTCTGCTGATAGTCCGTGGAGACGGCAATCTTGGAGGAGAGCCCGACCAGCCCTGCTGGTGCTGTTTTGGTTGGATCGCTGGAGAGGGGCTGCGTCCCGCCATTGGTGAAGAGGGGCACTCCGGCCGCCTTGAAGCGGTTTATCAGCGTGTATGAGAAGGAATCGAGCTGCGCCTGCATCTGTGGATAGCTCTGGTCCCGCAGGGTCAGGTTGGCACCCAGCGTGCCATCGGTCAGGTGGGAGGTGATGTCTTTTCCGGCCAACATGATACCGGCAACACCCTGATCGCTGCCATCGGTGGCGTGATACATGCTTGGTGTCAGTGTGGCAGGGGACTTCGTGGAGAGGGGCCATGTTGCCGTGGGCGCCTGGAACTGTCCGTTGGGCAATCCGGCCTGATCCGGGCGGGTTGGCAGGCGTGTGCCGTCCTGCGTGCTGACCAGCATGTCGCCATTCGGTTTTTCGGTAAAGGTAACACCCAGCTTGCTGGAAAGGCTCTGCATGGCTTCCAGGCGCTTGTTGGCGAGGTCTGCCGTGTCAGCGTGGGAGCTGCGTGCCAGCATGATCTGCTGTGAGATCTGGCCAATGGTTGTCAGGTCCGTATTGATGCCGGAGACTGTGCTGGTGATGGCATCCTGTGCGCCCTGGCGCTGGGCCTGATAGACCGAAGAGAGGGTATGGATGTTGCTGACAAGGGTCTGCGCAGCCGAGACCACGCCCTGCTGCGAAGCACTGTTCTGCGGTGTGTTGGAGAGGCTGATGAAGGCCGTACTGACATTCTGGAGGTTGTTGGTCAGCGTGCCGATGGTATTGGCTCCATCAGAGCCTGTCGTCGTTCCCTGTACGGCAGAGACGGCCGCAAGGGAGTTGCTGGTGGCCGTCAGGCCGGAGACACGGGCATTCTGCTGGTAGAGCGCATCCTGAAGAGGCTGGGAAATGTTCAGCTGGTTGGCCGCTGAAGTCGCACCGACTCCAGTGCCGGAGACGACCGTTGAGGATGTGTTGGCAGTCTCTGACACATAGCCCGGGGTGGATGCGTTCGTGACATTGTTGGAGGCTGTTGAGAGTTCGTTCTCAATCGTCTTGAGGCCGGACGTGGCGATATTGAGGGACAGGCCAAGATCCATGGTTTCAGTCTTTCTCCGGAATGAGGGACTGGCCGAGGCCAGACAGGTCTGGATGACGGTCCGGCGACCTCACCCTAAGGCCATCCTAAGGTCATGAGTTTACAGGAAGTTAAATGGAAAGCCTGTATTTGATGATTTGTCCTTGATCTGGATCAAAAACAGCTAGGCTGTGACTTCCGTCGCAATCTTGTCGATGGCGTTCAGACGGCGGGTGAATTCGGTCTGGAGCAGCTGGAAGTTGAGATCATATTCCCGCTGGGTTTTTATCATCGCCGTGGTTTCCTCCACGGGGTTCACATTGCTGGATTCCAGCATTCCCTGCCGGATTTCCTGGGCAGGAACGGCCCGGAGGTCATTCTCGTTGGCTGGCCTGAAAAGATGGTTCCCCTCAGCATGGAGTGTATTGGGGTTATCGACTGTCGAGAGGCCGAGGCGGGTGATGTCACCTTTTTCTGTCGAGATGATGCCATCAGAGCCGATGCCAAGGGGCAGCACCTGATCATCAGGGGTCAGGGTAATGGGCTGGCGCTGGTCGTCCAGCAGGGCATTGCCCAGGGAATCGACAAGAGTGCCATCTTCACTGCGGTGGAACTGGCCGTTGCGGGTCAGCCGGATTCCCTGCTGGCTGCGGACCATGAAATAGCCCGGCCCGTTTATGGCGAGGTCCAGCGGATTTCCCGTCTGGCGCAGCTCACCCTGTAGCGTGTCCAGATAGGTGGATCTGTCCTGGTTGTAGGAGAGCGTCTTCTCGCCATTGGCCAGCTGATCGCCCTTCTGGCGGGACAGATAGTCGGAGAAAAGAACCCGCTGTTCCTTGAAGCCATCCGTGCTGCTGTTGGCCAGATTGTTGGCCGTAACCTCAAGCCCCCGTGTCAGCGCATCAATGCGTGAAAGGGCGAGATAACCGGTCACATCCATGGGAGACTGTCCTCAAGGCTATATCATGGTAGGTTTTGTTATAATGTCATTTGTTCATGGTTATTGGAAGAGAATATAGGGCTTGAACATTAACAAACGGCTCAATTCATATCACATTCTGATAATTAACCTTGATAATGTTTTTCGTGTCGGTTTATGGGAGGGCACAGTCAAAATGTTTCGGTGCCTGCCATCATCAGGGTGGCCTTGCGTTTCTGGGAGCGTGGGTTGTGGCAAGTCGTGAGGATGTTCATTTATGCTGAGATCATTGGATGTTGCATCAACGGGCATGCAGGCCCAGTCCACCAATGTGGAGACCATCTCCCACAACATCGCCAACATGACGACAACCGGGTACAAGCGCCGCCGGGCTGAATTCCAGGACCTCATCTATCAGGACCTGCGTCGTGTCGGGACGATGAGTTCCGACACGGGGTACCGTGTGCCTGCCGGGGCTCAGGTGGGGCTTGGTGTGCGTACGGCGGCCATTTACCGCATCAACGAGCAGGGAACCCTGTCCCAGACCGGCAATGCGCTGGACCTCGCCGTGGAAGGCCGCGGTTATTTTCGCATCCTGCTGCCCAACGGGGAATATGCCTATACCCGCGACGGGACATTCTCCCTCTCGCAGGATGGTACGATCGTGACGGCAGACGGGTACCCGCTGACACCGAACATCTCCATCCCGAACAATGCCGAAAACATCACCATCGATCAGACCGGGCAGGTGCAGTACACGCTCTCCGGTCAGCCCAACTCCCAGGTGGCCGGGCAGATCCAGCTGACGACCTTCCAGAACGAGAATGGTCTGGCAGCCATGGGGCAGAACCTGTTTACGGAGACCACGTCCTCGGGTGACCCGATCATCGGCAACCCGGAGACAACAGGTTTCGGGACCATCCGTCAGGGGTTTGTCGAGGAATCAGCCGTCAATGCGGTGACGGAAATCACGGATCTCATCACGGCGCAGCGTGCCTATGAGATGAACAGCAAAAGCATCACCGCCTCTGATGAGATGCTCCAGACCCTGACCAACCTGCGCTGAAGGCGGGCGGCATGGCACTTCTTGGCATTGGATACCGGGGTACCGGGCGTAGCTTCCTGCCAGCCTGCTTCTGGCTGGCGGTCGGGTTTGTGTTGGCTGGAGAGCCCGCTGCCAGTACGGCCATGGCGGCGACTTTGCGACCTTCCGGTGTGGTGCATGGTGCATCGGTCTATCTGTCCGATGTTTTTGATGGGCTGGATGCCGGACAGGACCGGCTGCTTGGCCCGGCTCCTGCGCCGGGCAAGACCATCACCATCGGGGGCAGTCAGCTCATTGCACTGGCGGACCAGTACGGTGTCGACTGGGATGATCAGTCATCATCCACCAGCCTGTCGCTGACCCGGGCCGGGCATGTGCTGGGCCGGGACGAATATGCCGCTCTTGTCCGCAAGGCCATTTCGCAGGATGGTGAGACGGGCAGTGTCGTGGTGGATGTCACCAGCTTTACTCCTCTCGTTGCCGGTGAGAATGAACAGGACCCGGCAACCCTCCTGAATCTGAACTGGGATCATAAGACCGGTCTTTTCTCGGCAACTGTACAGCCTGCTCATGCAGCAGGAGACGCCGGGGCGGACAGGTTCCCGCTGCGGGGCAGCATCCGTCCCGTGCAGCCGGTGATGGTGTATGACCATGCCCTGCCGTCCGGTCACATCATCCAGCCGGACGACATGCATATCGACCCCGCTTTTTCAGGTACGGTGCCACCGCTTGCCCGTTCTCTGCCAGAGCCGGAGCGGATGATCGGCATGGCACTTGTCCGCACTGTCGGGGCCGGACAGCCCGTGCAGGGTACGGACCTGCGGCGGGCCGTGCTCGTGCATCGGGGGGACCCTGTCCTGCTCAGCTACAACAGCACCGGCATCCGGCTGACAGCCACAGGCCGGGCGCTGGAGGATGGTGGAAGCGGGCAGTTCGTCCATGCCTTGAATCTGGGAAGCCGGATGGTCCTCATCGGCAAGGTCACGGCTTCGGGCGAGGTGCGGGTTGATGCCTCTTCCACAGCCATTCCGCCGGATTCGGAGGAAGTGAAACGTCTGGGGATCAACAGCCTGATGCTTGGTGACGGGAGCCATCCATGATCCATCTTCTTCACAGGAGTGTCTGTATGGCGGGGCTCGTTGTGGTCCTGACCGGGCTGGCAGGCTGCATGGGCGCTGGTACGCTCAGTGAGCTGGGACATCCACCCCGCATGACACGGACGGCCGACCCCACCCTGGCCCCGGATTACCGCCCCGTGACGATGCCAACCCCGCCCCTTCAGGCTCCGCCGACTGAAGTGGGCAGCCTCTGGCGGCCGGGTAGTCGGGCGTTCTTCAAGGACCAGCGGGCTGCGCAGGCGGGTGACCTTCTGACAGTGAAAATCCAGGTGGCAGATACGGCCAACGTGACCAATAACACGACAGCCTCCGGCAGTGGTGCCGAGGCTTTCGGGATTCCAAGTTTTTTCGGCTTCAAGGGCCGCTTCATCTCCCATCTGACCAGTGCTGATGCCCTTCAGACCAACAGTTCCAGCTCCAATAACGGGGCCGGGACCATCAGGCGTATCGATACGGTCACGCTGACGCTGGCAGGTGTCATCACGCAGGTTCTGCCCAATGGCAATTTTGTCGTCGTCGCACGGCAGGAGGTCAGGGTGAATGGCGAGCTGAGGCAGATCATGGTCAGTGGTGTTGTGCGGCCGCAGGATATTTCGGAAGACAACATCGTCACACATGACCGCATTGCGGAGGCCCGGATTTCCTATGGCGGACGGGGGCAGCTCTCGCAGTATCAGCAGCCCCGTTATGGGCAGAAAGTGCTGGACAGTGTTCTTCCATTCTGAGTTGTCATGGAAGCATGGTTTGAACATTGAATGTTTTCAGGTTATGAAGATTTTATCTTGAAAATAGCCTTGTTGTGCCTGTGCTACGATGGCCATTGTGGCGGTGTAAAAGTGAGGGGGTAGTGAATGTCTGATTCAAAACAGCCGGAAGGCTTCATTCCTGGCGGCCTGGTCATCGACCATCTCTGCGGTACGCTGGAGGGTGCGCTGACCATCGCCGGTGAGGTGGAAAATGTCGAGCTTCAGGCCGGGCATCTCTGTGTCACGGAGACAGGCGTGATGAAAGATGGTCAGGTGGAGGCGGACTCCATCGTCATTGATGGCAGCGTGTCCGGGGTGACTTTCACGACGCCACGGCTTTCTGCCGGTGCCGGGGCCCGTATTTCGGACTGTGTGATCGAGATGGGCAGCCCGACTGGCTGCGCCATTCACGAAGATGCCTGTTTTGAAGGGGATGTACGCATTTCCGTGTCCCGCAAGGGCGGGGCTGGGGGCTCTGCTTCCGGCAGTGGTTCCAGCAGAACGAACAGCACCAGTTCTGCCACGCCACAGGCCAATATCCCGGCTGGAGATGATGAGCCAGACCTGCATTGGCCGGCCCAGACGCCGGACATCAGCGAGGCTGATCAGGATGCCGACATTCCGCTGGGGGGCTGATGCTCAGGAGATGCTTCCATCAGCATGACGGCTGGTTCGCCGTCTTTCTGTCGCTTGCCCTGTTTTGCGGGGTGCAGGTTGGCTGTCCTGCGGCTGTGGCGGAGGACGTGGCCATGCCTGATGAGGGTATGGCCCAGCAGATGCAGGAGCAGCAGCGCATTCTGGGGTCTGCCCGCAAGGCGCTGGAAATGCGCTTCCATCTGCTGAACCAGTCCATGGCTGTACTGTCGGACCATGTGGACAATCACAGGCTTGTCCCGCAGGAGGCAGCAGCCCGGCTGGTGGGCATTTATGAGGCCATGCGCCCCCGTGAGGCCGCAGCGGTTTTCAACGTGATGGACCCGCACGTGCTGATCGCCATCGCAGCTTCCATGAATATCCGCAAGCTCTCTGGCATCATGGCTCACATGTCGCCGGACCGGGTCAATCTGGTGTCGCAATATCTGGGGGGAGTGCGGCATTTCCATCATGCTGTTCTGTCCGTTCCCGTGGCACTGGGGGGCTCTGGTGTGGTTCTTCCGACCGGGCAGGATGATGTGCCGACTGATACGTCAGTGGAACATCTGCACTACGAGACCATGTCCCAGCACGGGCCCCTGTTGCCCTCGCGGCAGTAATGGGGCTGGCATGAAAGAGAAACGAATGATGAGGCGGTCTTTTCCCGTTCAGGTCCCGTGGCGGCACATGCTGGTTCTGTTGCCTGTTCTTGCGGGACTGTCAGCCTGTGCCCCGGATTATATTGCCAGCAAGCTGACAGGGCGGGACTGCCAGGCCGGTTATCTGGAGGAGGGGGAAGACTGGTGCAATCCACCGGAACGTGTTCTGCCTCCACAGCCTTACTGCACCCAGAGCTGGAATGGCGTGGATTGCTGGGCCCGTCCTGAGTTGACCCCGAACATGGCCCATGAAGTCTATGAAGGTCCCCGTGGCCTGACGACCCAGCAGAATGCCAACCGCCTCATGATGCCGGAAGCTAAAGTTCCTCCCTCCAGCCAGTATTATGCACCATGATGAAATTGTTATGAAATAGGGCCATTATTAACCTTGTTATTGGCTTTACACATGCTCTTCTCAAGGTTAATTGATGGCCGGTCGGTTGTCCTCTTCCGAGCAGGGCAGAGTATGGTGAATGACCGGAACCAGCATGTCTGACGTCCGGGGTGAAAGCAGCAGGTAGATACCCTTCATATGCAGTTTGATAAGCTCCGTTTGCCAAATATCATGGAAGGGCTGAAGAGTCTGGGCCGCATGCGGCTTGTGGCCCTCGGGGTTGTCGGCGTGCTGCTGCTGCTCTCTCTCGGCGTGATCGCCTTTCACAACCGGTCAGAACCCATGGCGCTGCTCTATGGGGACCTGGAGCTGAATGAAGCGGCGGAGATGGTGGATGATCTGGCCAAGGCTCACATCCCCACGACAACAGGGCCGGATGGTCGCAGCCTTTATGTTCCGGGGAATGATGTGGCCCAGGCCCGTCTTCTGCTGGCCAAGGCTGGTCTGCCCGGGGGAGGGGCCGTTGGCTATGAACTGTTCGACAAGAGCGGCACGCTGACCAGTACCCAGTTTGAACAGGGCATTGATGAGACCAGAGCGCTGGAAGGTGAGCTGGAGCGTTCCATCCGTCTGATCCATGGTGTGCGGAATGTGCGGGTCCACCTTGTCCTGCCACATAGGGACCTGTTCTCTACGGAGACGAATCCTTCGCAGGCCAGTGTCATTCTGGATGTTGGCCGCTCTGGTGCCGTGTCCGAGGATGCCATTGCGGCCATCCAGAATCTGGTATCAGCTGCCGTACCGGGGCTGCGCACGCATGGGATTTCCATTGTCGACACACGGGGCGATGTTCTGGCCCGTCCGGGGGACCCAGACAGTCTGGCAGGGCAGGAATCCTCGCTGGAGAAGCAGCGTCATTCCGAAGAGCAGCGCCTTGCCCAGGCGGTGGAAGATATCCTGACCCCCACGCTGGGCCTGGGTCATGTGCGGGCCCGTGCTGCCGTGACAATGAATACGGACATCATCCATGAAACGGATGAATCCTACGATCCCAACCAGCAGGTCCTGCGTTCCCAGAGCACAAGCACGGACAAGAGCGCCAACAGTGAGGCGAACCAGAACACCAGCGTTGGCAACAATCTGCCCAATGCCAATGCAGGGCAGAACAATCGTACTGGCTCCAGCGAAGAGCGGACGGACGAAACAAACAATTATGAGATCGGCAAACGGACCCGTGTCATCAACCAGACCCGGCCCCGTGTCTCTCGCATCAGTCTCGCTGTCATGGTCGATGGGACCGTCACGACAGACCAGGCTGGCAAACCTTCGTGGAAACCGCTGGATGAAGCTGAGGTCAAACGTCTGACCCAGCTCGTGCAGACGGCCATCGGGTATGACAAGACCCGCGGGGATGAGGTCAATGTGGTGTCCATGCCGTTCCGTGTGGATGGTGGGGCAGATATGCCTCATCAGGATACGCCTTTCTTCACCCGGGAGATGATCATTTATCTGGCGGAATGGATTGTTCCCATTCTTCTTCTTCTGGGGGCGGCGGCCATGCTGCTTGGGCCCATCCTGCGGCGTGCCCGCAAAGGGGCCGGGGCAGAAGGGGCTGTTGCCGGGGCCGAAGCTGCAGCTGATGGCAGCTCTGCTGAAGGTGGTGAGGCAGGCCGGAGTGATCGCATCAGTGTGGACGGTGTGGAAGGGGAAATGCGCCGTGAGGCTCTGGCCCGTGTGACGCAGCGTGTTGAAGAAAATCCTGATGATGCCATCGCTGTCGTCCGCAACTGGCTGGCAGAACCGGAGCCCCCCAAGCAGACAGCAGAAGGCTGAGGAGACGCAATCATGGCAGAACAGGACATCTCCGCTGAGACAGCAGGCAATGAAGCGTCATCATCCGGCATGGTTCCGTCCAGCCTGACGGCCGGGATGAGTGGCAGCCGGAAGGCCGCCATCCTGATGCTCGCCATAGGGCAGGAACATTCCGCCCGCATTTTCCGGTCTCTCCAGGAGGATGAGGTGCGTGACATTTCACGGGCAATGTCTTCCCTGGGGTTGGTCAAGGCTTCCGTGGTGGAGGCTGTCTGCAATGAATTTTCGCAGAAATTCGCCAGTGCAGAGGGTTTCGTCGGCAGTTACGAAACAACGGAAGATTATCTGAAGAAGGCCCTCCCTGCCGAAATGGTCGAGAAGATCATGGAGGATATCAGGGGCCCCTCCGGGCGCAGCGTCTGGGCAAAAATGGGCAACATGCCGGAGACCGCTCTGGCAAACTATCTGCGCAACGAGCAGCCACAGACAGTGGCCGTCATTCTCAGTTACATCTCACCGGCGCATGTCGCCCGTGTCCTGTCTCTCTTCCCGGAAGATTTTGCTACGGATGTCATCATGCGCATCCTGCATATGAGCCCGGTGAGCAAGGATGTGCTTGAGAGCCTGGAGAGAACCCTGCGCAAGGAGTTCATCACCGCCTTTGGCCGCTCCACGAAGCGGGACAGCTATGCTTTCGTGGCGGAGGTCTACAACAATTTCGACCGCAAGACCGAGGCCATGCTGACAGAGCATCTTGGCCGCCGGAGCGAGGAAGACATGGAGAAGGTGAACAAGCTGAAATTCACCTTCGATGACATCAAGCGTCTGACACCGGATGACATGATGCGTGTCATGGCAGCCATCAATCGTGATGGTGAGGCCAAGAGCAGGCTGCCCCTGGCTCTCAAGGGCAGCAACGAGAGCATCCGGCAGCTCTTCTTCGGTTGTGTTTCCAAACGTGCGGCGGGTTTGCTGGAGGATGAAATCCGGGGGCTGGGTGCCGTGCGTCTGCGGGACGCCGAAGCAGCCCAGATGGAGCTGATCACGCTCATCAAGACCATGGCCAATGATGGCGAGATCGATATTTCACCTTCTTCTTCTGACGATGAGATCATTGAGTGACGCCAATGGGACAGGATGTGCAGCATAGGGCAGCGCAGGCGTCTTCCCGGTCTGGAAGTCAGGCCTTCAGTGAAAGCCTGGAAGATTTTGCCGCTCATGACCCGTCTCTGGCCGCTGGAGCGGAGCCGGTGGCTGACGAGGATGCGGCGGATGAAAGCCCCGCTCCAGAGCCAGTTGTCACGCTGCATCCTGATGAGCTGGAAAGACTGAAGCAGGAGGCCTGGCAGCAGGGCCATGAGCAGGGGGAAATGTCAGCCGGGCAGCAGCTTTCCAGCCAGATGGCCGCTTCTGTGAAGCAGGTGCTTGCTTTCATGGAGGAGGAGGAAAACCGGCGCCATGACATCGTGAGCCGGATGGCCGATCTCTTCGTGCAGGGTGTGTGCCAGACGGTGGAAGAGCTGGTGGCGGGCGATCTGTCCCGGACAACACTGGGGCGGGACCTGGCAGAGGATGCGGCGGCCTTGGTCCGGCACTGTAGTGGTCCGGTCAGTCTGACCTGCGCTGCGGCGGATGAGGCCTCTCTGCGCCACGCCCTGTCCGGGATGGCGGCCGTCTCCCTGCATGTGGAGGCGGCGCAGCAGGCCGGGCATCTCACGATTGCCGCAGACAGGACACGGATTGTTCTGGACCAGGGAAAATGGGCGGAAACGGTCCGCCAGCGGGTGGCCGATGCCATGGTGGCCCTGACCCGTCCACCGGCCCCGGAGGCTGATCCCGCTACCGACCAGCCCCAGGGTGAACAGACAGCACAGCATGAAGGAGAGTGACGATGGCAGAGGATATGAACACGCCGGAGACAGCACCAGAAACACAGCAGACCAGTACGCCGGAGGTCGATCTGGCCGATTTCTCCTCGGAGGTGCCGGAGGAGGGCGCCACCCAGCATGATGGTCGGCAGGACAGGGAACGGGAGCGGGAAGCGATTCTGGATGTCCCGGTCAAGATCACCGCTGTGGTGGGAGATGTGAAGATGCCCGTGCGGGACCTGGTCCGTCTTGGCCGTGGTGCCGTTGTGCCGCTGAACCGCAAGCTTGGGTCTTCCATCGATATTTACGCCAATGACAGGCTGATCGCCCGTGGCGAGATCACCATCATTGAGGATGACAACATTGCCGTGACGATGACGGAGATCATGTCCTCCTCTGCCAGTACATGATGGCACCTTCTGTGGGAGAGAGGCACGGCCCGGATGCCATGATGCAGGCTGTCACGGGCCTGCACATGAATCCGCTTCTGGCTCTTCTGCTGGTCGTGGGGCTGATCTTTGTCACGCCCTGGTGCCTGCGGCGGCTGAAACACCGGATGCCAGCCCTGTTGCGGGATGAGGGTCTGAAAGATCGTGCCCTGAAGGTGCAGGACGCCATACCGCTCGGTGGCAAGCGGACCCTTTTTTCTGTGGCTGTCAGGGATGCAGAGGGGCGGCAGGCAACAGCCATCATTCTGACAGGTGGGCCGTCCGACCTGTGCGTGGGCTGGCTGGGGGCCGGGGCTGCCTCCAGGCC
Organism: Parasaccharibacter sp. TMW 2.1891; assembly: GCF_023337675.1. NCBI lineage: Bacteria > Pseudomonadati > Pseudomonadota > Alphaproteobacteria > Acetobacterales > Acetobacteraceae > Parasaccharibacter > Parasaccharibacter sp. TMW 2.1891. The sequence continues at coordinate 146,698 of NZ_QORT01000002.1, forward strand.
GGCGAAACAGTGCGGGCAGGTGGCGGAAGAGAGGCAGGAAATGACATGAGGGCAGATCGTATCATGAAAGGCCGTTCGGGTACCGGAATGGTGGCAGACATGTCAGCCTGCTGGAAACGCCTGCGGCGCGCCATGGTTCTGGGAGCGGTGGGGCTGTGCTGTCTGGCTGCTGGCATAACGCTGCTGTGTGTACTTTCCCATCCGGCCACAGCCCAGTCCCTCACGCTGGATATGGGCAAGGGGGGTGGAATTGGTGAGGCCGGAACAACAAGCCGTCTGATCCAGCTGACGGCCCTTGTGGCGTTTCTGTCCCTGGCACCAAGCCTGCTGGTGATGATGACGGCCTTCACCCGTATCATCATCACGCTCTCATTGTTGCGGAGCGCCATCGGGGCGCAGGGGACACCGCCCAACATGGTTCTGGTGGCCCTTGCGCTGATCCTGACCCTGTTTGTCATGCAGCCGACGCTGGAGCGCTCATGGCAGCAGGGTATTGAACCCCTGATGGACGGTCGGGTGGAGGAGATGGCAGGTCTCCAGGCGGCGGCTGAGCCGTTCCGTGATTTCATGGTCCATAATGCCCGTCCGAATGACGTGGCCATCTTTTACCATCTGGCAGGGCTGAAGCCCCAGCCTGCACCAGCCAATGGAGCAGCTGCTCCGGCTCCACCATGGCGGGTCATTGTTCCGGCCTTCATGGTCGGTGAGCTGAGCCGTGGGTTCGAGATGGGCTTCCTGCTCTATCTGCCGTTTCTGGTGATCGACCTTGTCACGTCCAGTGTGCTGATGAGCCTGGGGATGATGATGCTGCCACCCCCGACCATTTCCCTGCCTTTCAAGCTGATTTTCTTCGTGCTGGTGGACGGGTTCCAGATGGTGTCGGGCGGGCTGGTCCGTAGCTTTGGCGGGGGGTAGCCCCGCCACCTTTCACCCCGGCAGGACCAGAAGTCTGCGGGCCAGAATGGTCGGGGTCAGCTGGGTGAATCCTTCATTGATGCTGCCGGAATAGCTGCCATAGGTCAGCGGCAGGCCGCAGGCGGCGGCGGTGATGATGCTGCCGATCCGTCCGGACTGTTCCATGCGGCTGGCGATCATTGATTTTGCCCCACACTGATGGAAGGCGGCAGCAATATCCGTGCTTTCCTCCGGGTCCATCCCTGCGGGGATGACGAGAGACAGGCTGGCCTCCGTACGGGCCACGACATCCTTCATTTCGCTCATGGCCTTGGGGGAATAGACGCAGAGCCCCGGCAGATCTACCAGAATGATGCGGTTGTAGCTGTCGATGAAGCGGGGGTTGATGCCGCCATAGGCTTTCATCAGATCAATGTCGCAGCCTCGCAGGATGGAGGCCAGCTTGATGTAGCTGCCCGGCGTGCTGTCGCAGGCCAGGACGAGCGGCCGTCTGATCCTCCCGCCGGACTGCCGGGCCTGTCGGGCATAGCGGGCGGCCAGTTTGGCCAGTGTCAGGGACTTGCCAGAGCCAGAGGCCCCGCCCAGTGCCATGGGCACGCCCAGCCGTAGCGGGAAAGGGGAAAAGTTGATCACACGTTCCAGCCCTGCCGCCAGGCTGCTGCCTGCCATGGCATTGATCAGTTCCTGCGGGATGGAATGCCACGCCAGAATCTCCGGTATGCTCAGGGCATTGGCGGGCAGGGCGACATCTCCGCCAGCCATGCCGGAAGCACCTGTGGCGGTGTGATGCTGGGGAGATGTCTGGGTGGAGGAAAAGCTGGTCATGGGTCAGGTCCGGTGTTGGAGGGGTTTCAGTCTGTCGGGGCCAGTCAGTTCACTGTGGCGACGGTACGGATGCGGGTCCGGGGATAGATTTCCGCCTGTGCCATGACGGCAACCGAAGGGCGGATTCGGTCCACGATCATACGCACGGAATCCCGTGTGGCGGAGGTCGTGACAATGACGGGCATTTCCCCCAGTGTGGCTGTCTGGTCGAAGGCACGGCGCAGGGCCGTGACGAAGCGGTCCAGCATGGCTGGGGGCATGGCCAGCGTGCGGTCATCCCCCTGTCCGACCGTGTTGTTGAGGATGTTGCTCTCCCAGTCTGCAGAGAGGGTGATCATGGAAATGCAGCCAGAGGGCCCGACATAGCTGTTGCATATCTGTCGGGCGAGGCGGATGCGGACATGGGCTGTCAGGGCCTTGATGCCCTTGGCGGCCAGGGCGTGGCCTTCCTGTATGCTTTCAAGAATGGTGGGCAGGTCACGGATGGAGATGCGCTCCTGCAACAGGGACTGGAGAACACGCTGGACCGTGCTGAGGGACACCTGTGAGGGGATGAGGTCGTTGACGAGCTTCTGCTCTTCCTGCGGCAGATCATCCAGCAGGGACTGCGTGGCGGCATAGGTCAGCAGATCGCCCAGATTCTGGCTGATGGATTCCGTCAGGTGGGTGATGATGACAGTGACCGGGTCCACCACTGTGTATCCCTGGTCTGTGGCCTGTTTCTTCAGGTCGGGATCAATCCATATGGCAGGCAGGTTGAAGGAGGGTTCGGTTGTCTTCTCACCCGGCAGGGGGGCCTGCCCATTCTTGTGGGACGGGCATATGGCCAGTAGGTGGTTGGGCCTGACCTCACCCGAGGCAATGTCGATTTCCTTGAGCTTGATGACGTAACGGTCCGTCGGCAGCTGGATGTTGTCCTGAATCCGCACGGATGGCGTAATGAAGCCCATGTCCGCTGCCATCTTGCGGCGCAGGGCCTTGATCTGTTTGGTGATCTGTGCATTGTCCCCGCTGGCCAGCGGGAGCAGGCCATAACCGATTTCCAGCCGCAGGAGGTCGATTTTCAGAAGGTCGGAAATGGGTTGCGTGGTGGGAGCGGCGGGCTGGGTGAGGGCTTCCTCACCTTCATCCTGCCGGGGAGTCCTGTAGCGGATCCACGCCCCGATCCCGGCCACGGCGGCAATCATGAGGAAGGGGAAAGCCGGCAGGCCGGGCATGACGGCAAACAGGGCTGACAGGGTGGCCGCAATGGCCAGCGGCTTGGCATTGCCCGCCAGCTGGCGGAAAAGTGTTACGTCCGCCGAGCCATCCGTACCGCCCTTCGTGACGACGATACCGGCGGCCAGCGAGACCAGCAGGGCGGGAATCTGGGAGACGAGACCATCACCGATGGTCAGGGTGGTGAAGGTCTGTGCCGCCTCACTGATGGGCATGCCATGGCGCAGCACGCCGATGGTCAGACCGCCCAGAATGTTGATGGCGGTGATGAGGATTCCGGCAATGGCATCATTGCGGACAAATTTGGCAGCACCATCCATGGCTCCGTAGAAGGAGCTTTCCTCTTCCAGTTCCTTGCGTTTGGAGCGGGCACCACGCTCATTGATGGCCCCTGAGGCGAGGTCGGCATCAATGGCCATCTGTTTGCCGGGCATGGCATCGAGGAAGAAGCGGGCCGAGACCTCCGCAATGCGGCCCGACCCCTTGGTGATGACCATGAAGTTCACCACCAGCAGGATGCAGAAGACGATCCCGCCGATCACCACATCATTGCCCATGAGAAAGCCGCCAAAGGAGGCGACAACATGCCCGGCTGCATAGGCACCTTCATTGCCATGGCTGAGGATGAGCCGTGTTGTCGCCACTTCCAACGAGAGACGGAACATGGTCGTCAGCAGCAGCAATGTGGGGAAAGACGTGAAGTCCAGAGGCCGTTCCAGAAACAGCGCCACCATGAGGATCAGCACGGATGAGGTGATGGACAGTGAAAGCCCGACATCCAGGATCAGCGTGGGGAGCGGTACGATGAGGATGGAGATGAGCAGGATCACGCCCAGCGCCAGCAGGATGTCGGTGCCGGGCAGGCGGGCGGCAAGACGGGAGGCCGCTCCGTTGGGTGTGAAGAGGTCTGCCGGGTTCCGTATCAGCGTGCCCAGCCTTCCGCCCAGTCCGCCAGCTCCCCCTGCACCGGGAGCCGCCTTGGGGGCGGGAGAACCTGACCGTTGCGGGGAAGAAGAAGGAGCGGGCATTGTCATCCTGACTGATGATGTGCTGCCTTCCCCGGCTTGGGTGACGGGTAGGGAAGGTGGCAACAAGGTTTATTAAGGCCTGTTATCTATGAGTTTGCAATTTAGCCATTAAAGTCTTGCCCATCAAGGTTTATGGGGACATGTTGTTTTGCCATGAACATGACCTGTCAGGTCATTGATGGTTCAAGGCATGAAGAAAGGCAGCATGATGGCAGGAGCAGAGCAGCATGGCAGGGTGGAAGATGGCAGTCATGAGGCTGGTCAGACTGCACTGACCCCGCAGGAAGTGACAGCCTGCTGCCAGCAGCTTGTTGCCCGTGGTGAGGGAGACCAGGCTGTCGGTCTGGCCATACAGATTGCCCAGGGGACGCAGGATGTGGCGCTCATTCTTGCGGCGGGCCTTTTTCTTGTCCGTTTCACCCCCCGGCATGAGGTGGTGATTGCCGTCTTCCGCAAGGCTCTGCTTTTGATGCCGGAGGCGGAACCCGCCATGGCCTCCATGCGGGGCGAGGTGAAGATTTTTCTGGCAGGGGCGCTCATGGTGGCGGGCGAACGGGAAGAGGCCATGGCCCTCTTCATGGATGTTGCCCGGACTCTGCCAGAACATCGGGTGCTTGTCGGGGAGCATCTCTCAATGGCCCTGCTGGAGGCGGGGCTGGCGGATCAGGCTGAGCAGGTGCTGTTGGCCTGGCTTGCGGATGGACCGCCCTCCGTCTCGCTGTACAACAACATGGGTTGCGCTCTGGGACGGCTGAACCGCTCCCGGGATGCCCTGGCCTATTATCGCCGGGGAATGGAGCTGTCCTCCCGGCATGAGGCTGTTTCCTTCGGCTATGCCATCGCCCTGTTGAAAGCCGGTGAGTATGAGGAGGGCTTTGCCCGCTATGTAAGGCGTGTGCCCCGTATTCCGAGCCTGAACTGCTGGTTCTATCAGGACCTGCCCAGACTGACGAACGATGTTCCGCTGGAAGGGCGCCACCTTCTTTTCTATCAGGAGCAGGGGCTTGGCGATACGATCCAGTTCATCCGCTTCCTGCCGGAGATCGTCCGCCGGGCAGGGCGGGTCACGCTGGCCGTTCTGCCATCGTTGGCCCGGCTGCTGAGGGAAAGCTACCCCATGGTGCAGGTCTGCCTTATCACGGAGCTTCTGGACCATCCGGAGCGTGTGGCAGAGTATGATTTTTCCTGCCCGATACCGGACCTTCCCTATCTCTGTCATCTCAGGCACGTGGCTGATATTCCGGCTTTCAGTCCCTATCTGGAAGTTCCGGTGCGGCGGCGGGAGCATTTTGCCCGACTTGTGGAGCAGGCCGTGGCACAGGGTGGCCGGGCAGGGGGGCGCAGTCCTGCCGGGCGGCGCCTGCGTGTAGGGCTCGTCTGGGCAGGGGATTCTCGGTCCAGCGCACAGGATGTGGCTGCAGACAGGCGGCGTTCCAGCAGCTTTGCGGAGATGACGGAGGCCCTCGGGCCGGTGGAGGCTGATCTGTTCAGCCTTCAGTATGGCGACCGGCGGGGAGAGCTGGAGCCAGTGGAGGGGCAGGGAGCGGTCGTGCATGATCTGATGGGACACGTGCAGGACATGGCGGATACGGCTGCCCTGATGGAAAGTCTGGACCTTGTCATTTCCGTTGATACGGCCCCGCTGCATCTGGCTGGGGCACTGGGCCGGGAAGTCTGGCTGGTCAGTCGATGGGATGCCTGCTGGCGGTGGGGTGATGAAGGTGACCGCACCCCGTGGTACCCGACCATGCGTATTTTCCGGGCGCAGGAGCTGTCTCTTGCCCCTGTTCTGAAGGACGTGGCCGTCTCCCTGAGACGGCGGATTGCGGAGGGCTGAGCCATGTCATCTTATAAGGTAGCCATCCTGCTGCGCACGAAAAACCGTCCCGTTTTTCTGCGTCGGGCTCTGGAAACACTGAGGGCGCAGAGCTTTCAGGACTTCCGTATCCATATCATCAATGACGGGGGAGACATGGCCGCCCTGCGGGCCTGCGTTGCAGAGTGTGGCCCATCATGGGGGGAGCGCCTTTCCTGCGTGGACCTGCCCCGGTCTGTCGGACGCAGCAAGGCACTGGCCCTTGCCTTGGCCGTGTCCGACGAGCCTTATATTCTCATCCATGATGATGATGACACGCTGGAGCCTTCTTTCCTGGCAGAGACGGTTGCCTTTCTGGAGCGGGACGGGACGGGTTTCTATGCTGGTGTCACGACCAGCAATTATGACGTGTATGAACGTATCGAGGATGGACGGATCATCACGGACAGGAAGACGGACCAGTTTGGCCGCAAGAGTGGCTCGCTGGTGGATTACGGCCTGTATCTCTCCCACATGTATGTCATCATGCCGATCACCTTCCTGTTCCGCCGGGCGGCCCTGGCGGTGGCGGGTGGAGTGGAAACGCGGCTGGATTACGTCGAGGACCACGATCTCTTCCTGCGTGTCATGATGGCGGGTGAGGTCGGGATTCTGGAAGAGTTCCTCTGTTCATACCATCACCGTCTTGCGACCGGTGATGCCAATGATGCCAGCCAGCATGAGGTGACCCATGATTACGTGCTGGCCTACAAGAACGACATCATCCGGAAGGCCATGCAGGGGGGAGACCGCCTGAGACAGATGCAGGCCGGTTTCATCCAGGGGAATCATCTGGGGCGTTCCCAGCTTGGGCAGCTGTCCCGGCAGGTGGCACAGCTTCAGGAGGGCTTTGCCAGCCTGTCACAGGTGATGGTGGAGCTGCTTGGTCATATCAGACGCTGAGGGCCACTCCTGTCGGAATGGTCAGTAGGCCGTGGCGTAAGGGACATTGCTGGCAGCGTGGACGGGCATGGCCCGGTAGGCGGCAAGACTCCGGCCATTCTGTGAGCTTTTCATTCGCTGGTGCGGTGGTGGGGGCATGGCAGGGCGGAAATAACCCCGGAAGGGACGGAAAGGACGATGCCCCTGTGAGGGAGCCTGTCCCGGTGTGGCCGCAGCAGCAGGCTGCGCCACAGGGGGCAGGGGGCGTGTTGTTTCCTGATGGCGGAGAGCGGCCAGAAAACTGGCGGGCCCTGTAGTGGCGTGGGTTATGCCGGTTCCTGATGGGGAGGCTGATGCCGGCCTGATGACGAAGGGCCGGTACGGCCTGGTCGTCTGCACCGGGTGGTTCTGACCAGCGCCAGAATGATCGCCAGTCATGACAGCCGCCACAGCGGGATGTGGCGATGTGGAAAGAGGGGGGTGTGGCAGAGGCGTGTCCAGCGGTGTGGCCCATTGCTGGAGAACCTGTTGCAGGTAGGTCGTGCCCAGGGTGCCTGTCTGTGAATGATAAGCAGCAGCGGCCCGTGGCCAGCTGCCGGTCTGGTCCTTCATTTTCTGGAGAAACAGGCCAGCATAGCGGGCATTGCTGTAGGGGTCGAAGGCTGTATCCAGAGAGGGGAAGGCTGTTGGATGGTGGAGGAGATTGACCTGAAGGCAGCCGACATCAATGGACTGTATGCCCCGCTGCTGGAAGGCTTTTACAGCCTCTACCGCTTCCTGGCGTGAGGCATAATAGTGACCTGTCCCGGCAACATTGATGCTCCATGGCCATGGGGTGAGGGTGCCATTGCCATCCGGGCGGCCTGTTTCCACCCGGCTGATGGCCGAAAGGAAACCATCCGGCAGTCGCAGGGCCCGTTCTACCTGCTCCGTGGCAGTGCGGCAGAGGCGGGACTGGGTGGGGTCCATGGGGGGGAGTGAAATCTGGGCCATGGCAGGCGGGGTCAGGAACATGCCCAGAAGAAGCCCCGGGACCCGCCAGAGGGCGAGGTGGAGCCAGCGCCCGGGTTTGTCATGCTGAAAGATGGAGGTCATGGGTCTCTCAAGGCTTTCTTTTGACGGACTTTCAGGGTAACCAAGGAATACCATTAAATAATTTTCCTTGTATAATCCATATATAAGGTTAAGTTGGAGCGTAGGAGACTATGCTTGATGTTTTTGAAGAGCTGTTGCGCCTGGCTGTCCCGAAGTCTGGATGGGATTCGGCCTGCCTGTCGCTGTATGATGCTGGCGATCTTCGGATGCGTGCTGTCTGGCATGTTTTCGGGTGGCTCAGCCCATGCCTCTGCGGTCCGTATCAAGGATATTGTGGATTATGAAGGAATCCGGGACAACCAGCTCGTCGGTTATGGGCTTGTTGTCGGTCTGAACGGCACCGGGGACCGGCTGACCAATACGCTTTTTACCCGTGAAACCCTGGTCGGCATGCTCAACCGTCTTGGTGTCAATATCCGGGACAAGGCCATCCAGCTGCAGACACACAACACGGCCGCTGTCATGGTGACAGCCAGTCTGCCGCCGTTCTCGCATGGTGGCAGCCGGATTGACGTAACGGTTTCTGCCGTGGGTGATGCCCAGAGCCTGACAGGTGGTACGCTGATCGTGACGCCTCTTCAGGCTGCAGATGGTGAGGTTTATGCCGTGGCGCAGGGGTCGCTGGTGACGAACGCCTTCACGGCCAGAGGGCCGGGGGCCGTCGCCACCCGTAATGTGCCAACCAGTGGGCACATCGCCAATGGTGCCGTGGTGGAGCGGGAAGTGCCCGTTCTGCTGGGGGCTGGTGGGGTGATCCATCTGTCTCTCAAGAATTCGAATTACACGACGGCGGTTCGCATTGCCGATGTCATCAACCGGCACATGGGCCGGGGGACAGCCCGGGTGGATGATCCCAGGACGGTGGCCGTCAACCTGGCAGGGCGCAACGTCTCCGAGGCCCTGTATGAGATCGGGGATCTGACCGTCACGCCGGACACGATGGCCAAGGTCATCGTGGATGAAGCCGCTGGGACCATCGTCATCGGGGATAATGTCCGTATCACCACGGTGGCCATTGCCCAGGGGAACCTGACCGTGCAGGTGACCAACAGCCCTGAAGTTGTCCAGCCCAACGCCTTTGGTGCAGGGCAGACTGCTGTCGTGCCCAGGACGCAGATCAATGCCACGACCGATCGTGAACACAGGATGGGCATTCTTTCTGATGGCCCCTCCCTGGCCAATCTTGTAACGGGCCTGAATGCCCTTGGGGTTGGCCCCAGAGACATGATCAGTATTCTCCAGGCCATCAAGGCGGACGGTGCCTTGCAGGCTGAGCTGGAAGTGCGCTGATCGCAGGGATGAATCCAGTCTGACTGTCTGTCGTTTACAGGAGAAAATACCGGTTCATGAGTATTTCGTCAGTCTCACATGCGGCGTCTGCGCATGTGGCGGCCCCGTCCGCCGGAAAGCAGGCAGACCGGAGCCATCCCATGTCTCCGCAGGATGAAAACAGGGTCCGTAAAACGGCCCGGGATTTTGAGGCCATGGCGCTGGGAGAAATGCTTCAGCCCATGTTCGATACGGTGGACAATTCCGCAGCGCCCTTTGGGGGAGGCAATGCCGAGAAGCAGTTCCGCTCCATGCAGGTGCTGGAACTGGGCAAGGAGGTTGCCCGTAGCGGGGGGATAGGGATTGCCCATCAGGTTTATGGCCGGATGAAGGCCATGCAGGAGCAGGCCGCCCAGGCCAGCAGCATACATCCCAGCAACAGGACAGGAGGATACAGACCGTGACATTGCAGAGGCTTGGCAAAGCCGCACGTCGGCTTGCCGGGCATTTTTCCAGACGGGACGAGGATGAACTGGACGGCTCTTTCCTGCCCCATCTGATGGGCAGTTTTGCCCGGGCCGCGGACATCATGGCGCAGGAAAACCGCTTTCTTCAGGATAATGACGTGTCAGCTGCTGCAGCACTTCTGCCTGAAAAGACAGCGACCATGGAAGAGCTGACAGCCCTTGTGGCCAGGGCACGGAAGCATGATGTACGGGTGGAGAATCTTTCTCCTGCCTTTCGGCAGGTGCAGAGGCGTTTTACTGAAATTGCTGCCCAGAATGGGGAGCTGTTGCAGCAGGCTCTTGTCACGCAGGAGGCCGTGATGAAGCTGCTCATTGAAAGTGCGGTGGAGGCCAACCGTCATGGCTATGGCCGGACGGGCGAGGTGGGATCTGATACGTCCTGCGGGTCACTTTCACTGAATGACCGGGCCTGAGCAACGGGCCAAAGGCCCGTTGCGTCTCTTTTACCAGTATCCGCCGATCATGTGGCGTGGCTGGTTGTTGTCCGGGTCTGCGGCCGGGCTCCAGACGGTCCAGTCCCATGAGGTTGTATCCCGGTAATTTTCAGCCGTCATGGCGGGCAGGGGCGGGTCCTGCGGTGGATGATGGGCGTGTTTGCGCTGCATGATGGCCTGCATGTGGGCCTGAAGGGTGCCATAGGCGGTTTCATCCCCCATATACACACAGCCACAGGCCAGTGGGTCAGCATAGAGGTAGATGCGCTGCCCGCTCGGGGCCATGCGGTAGGTCAGGCTACCGGGTGGCAGGCTATTCATGAGGGCAAAACGGGCGGTCGTGTTGGCCGGGTGGGCGACAAATCCGGCATGGCTGAGCAGGCTGCCTTTCTCCAGATAGGGGGCGGCCGGTCGTACGCAGCCAGCCAGAGCCAGGCCGAGCAGGGCCGTGCAGGCATGTCTCGCCATGGCAGAGGGTGAGGGGATGGTCAGGGCCATGGTTGTCACTCCCGGTTCAGGCTTTTGGCTGTCTGATTGTCCGTCAGAACCAGGGGCGGCACACAGCAATAGGCCTTCATGTCGGCATAATGGCGGTTCATGAGATGGTCGACACTGGTGCTCATCAGGGTCCTGTTGCCCAGTGAGGGGTAATTGATGGGCAGTGTGGTCATGGGCAGGCAGCGTTTCATGAGGGAGACGGCCCCACGGGGAGACAGGGCGTAACCACAGATGCCAAAGGCCTGCTTCAGGCGGAAAGGAAGTGTCTCGACCGTCTGGTGCCGGAATTCCTCAATGCCGCAGCGAACATCATCCTGGTTGAAATAGGCGAAACAGTCTGTCTGCCCCGGCAGAACCTCATAATGGAGAGGGGCATCCGAATTCTGTCCCCACAGGATGATCTCCCAGTCTTCCGGCAGCTGCTGGATGATCTGCTGGCTCTTCTGTTCAAAATTCTGGCAGAGAAAAGCGTCATCTTCAAAGATGTTGGCAGGCTCTCCGCTCTGGGCGACTGTTCCCCACAGGGCAACATGGGTCAGCCCCGAGCCAATGGCTCCGGCCGTGAAGTGGCAGTCCTGTGCCAGAAGGCCGGCCTGTATGGCATCCTGTTTGTCCAGCGTTTTGCCATCAATGCCGGGCGCATGAGTGATGTCAGGGCCATGCCGGTTGACCCGCCGGAACCTCTCAAGCCGGTCTGGTGTTCGGGCGAGGCTGATGACGTAATGTTTCATGAATATCCTTCTTGTCATGACAGGCCTGTTTCATGTCGTGTTGCGAAGATATGGCATGTTTCCAGGTCATGCCATATCTGTTATGGTTAAAACATGATCATTTTATCCTTGCATTAATCATTCGTGTTTTAATGTGAGGCCAGATGCTGGCAGATGTCGTGCCAGCCTTATGGTTTTATGGAGGAGGCGGCTTATGGGACTTGGTGGCATTTCACCCGTGGCACAGTTTCTTATGGCCCAGAAAAATGAGGTCCAGACAGCAGCTGACAGCGTGAAGGGCGACAATACGGCCAAACGCATGGTGTCGGACTTCCAGGACAAGGCGCCATCCATCACCACGGCCAAGCAGCTCATGAGCAACTACTCTGCCAATCAGGTGGTGCTGAAGGCCTACAATCTCAGTTCCCTCAGCGGGCAGCAGGCTGTGGAAAAGGCCCTGCTGACGCAGGACCCCACCTCCTCCTCTTCTCTGGCCCAGACCTCCCGGAATGCCAGCTGGCTGGCCTTTGCTGATGCCTTCGCCAGCATGGGGGCGGGGCATGGCACGGCCAGTGCAACACCTTTTACTTCAGACATGATGGCATCGACGGTGAGTGCCTACGAGCAGCGCCAGTATGAGACAAGCGATGCCCAGCAGAAGAATGGCGTGGGGGATGCGCTCTATTTCACCCGGAGGATGCAGTCCGGCAAGATCAAGACGGTGGATGACCTCATGGCGGACCCGACCCTGCTGCGTGTGGCAGAGGTTGTCAGCGGGTATGATCCGGACCAGTTCGGGGCTCTGGATTTCGACCAGCAGAAGCGCATCATCAGCAACAAGGTTGACATGAAGACCTTCTCGCAGCCGGAGAATGTCCAGCGCTATGCCGAACGGTACCTGACGCAGTTGCAGATTCACCCCAGCTATAACAGTGATGACAAGCCGGCCAGCATGATCGATCTTTTTGGTGGGGATGATGGTGGAGACGGCATCCTCGCCCTGTTTGGGGGTAGCGGTGATGGCGGGACTTCGTCCTCCGGTCTCTTCTGATGCCCGGAGCCCTCACCCTGCCGGATATTGAAACCCAGTGCCGGGCCGTGCGGGAACGCCATGTGATGCTCTCCGTCCAGCTTGCCCGGCAGAGGGATCTCATGGAGACCCTGACAGGGACCATCCGCCCCGCTGCGGAGGATGCCCCCATAGGGGAGCTGACCGGGCATGTGGTGGATGTCTCTGGCTTGTGCGTGACGGTGGATGGTCTGGCATCCTTTACGGCCGTAGGGGACCAGATACGCATCAGGACGCTGGATGGCCGGGACATTCTGGCGGAAATCATTGCCTTCCGCCATGGTCAGGCGCTGGCGATGACCTACGAATCCATAGAAGGAATCGGGGCCGGCTGTCCGGTCTTTCATGAGCTTCACGGCCAGGGGCGGCAGGGTCTGTCTGGCGGGCTGGCGGTCAATGAATCATGGATTGGCCGTGTTGTGGACCCGATGGGGCAGCCGCTGGACGGTAGAGGGCCTCTTCTGCCATCGGCAGCCCGGCAGCAGCGTCATGCCCGCCCGCCGGAAGCCGCCGGACGGGCCCGGCTGGGGGCAAGGATTGATCTGGGAATCAAGGCCCTGAACCTCTTCACGACCTGTCGGCAGGGGCAGCGCCTGGGGCTTTTTGCGGGCTCCGGTGTGGGCAAATCCACGCTCATGGGGATGCTGGCCCGGGAGACGGCCTGCGATGTCACGGTCATTTCTCTTGTGGGGGAACGGGGCCGGGAAGTCCGGGAGTTCATGGAGGATGACCTGGGGCCGGAGGGGTTGGCCAAGTCCGTGCTTGTTGTCGCTACTTCGGACAGTTCCGCCCTCATGCGGCGGGAGGCTGCCTATAGCGCCATGGCCGTGGCGGAGCATTTCCGCAATCAGGGCAAGTCCGTCCTGCTGTTGATGGACAGTGTGACCCGCTTCTGTCAGGCCCTGCGGGAGATAGGTCTTTCAGCCGGAGAGGTGCCTGCTACCCGTGGTTATCCGCCCAGCGTGTTTGCAACTCTGCCTCGCCTGCTGGAGCGTGCTGGCCCCGGTGCATTGGATGAACAGGGCCAGGCAGGCCAGATGACGGCTTTCTTCTCCGTTCTCGTGGAAGGGGATGACCAGAACGAACCGGTGACGGACACGGTACGGGGGATTCTTGATGGTCATGTGGTGCTGGAACGCTCCATTGCTGAATCGGGCCGGTATCCGGCCATCAATGTTCTGCGGTCATTGTCCCGTTCCGTACCGGGTTGCAACAGCGAGAGTGAAAATGAGCTGACAGTCCGGGCACGGCGTCTTCTGTCCCAGTGGGATGAGGTGCGGGACCTTGTCCGGCTGGGCGCCTACAAGGCTGGGAATGATCCGGAAGCCGATCTGGCCGTACAGCTTGGCCCGCAGCTGGAAGAATTCCTCATCCAGAAAAAGACGGAGCGTGTCTCCCTTGAGGACTCTTTTGCCGGTCTGCGGGAGCTTCTCTCACAGGGTGAGCGTGTAGAAGCGCACCCCGCCTGACGTGTGAGGAGGGAACGTCATGAAACCGGCACGGCTCAAGGCCCTGACATCTCTGCTTACCCTCCAGAAGCGTAACACGACTTTGGCCCGTACAGAGCTGGCCCACTGTCTGGCCGAGGAAAAACGCCTTGAGAACAGCATAAGCGAGCTGAAGGCCCAGATGCAGGAGAACCGGATTCTTGTCAGTCAGGCCCGGGAGGAAGAAGCGCAGGACCTGACCCTGTGGAACGGATACCGGTACTGGCTGCCCATCGCACAGGAAGAGATGGACCGTCTGGAACAGGCGCTGGACAATGCCAGGGCGGTAAGTACTGCAGCCCGTGGCCGGGTGATGGACTGCGTGCGTGCACAGGAGGCGACGGATGGCCTGCTGCGGCAAGACAGGCTGGAGCAGGCAGACAGGCTGCGACAGCAGGAACAGGTGGCTCTTGATGAACGGGCGCAGCATCAGAAGATGTTGGAAGAGCTGGAACTGTAAACAGAACATTTCCTTCCCATGACGAAAAGGCTTCCATCTGGTTCCATCAGGATTACATGGGCGTGGTTTTGGCAATCATTTAATATTATTCCTTATAAAATCCTTGAGACTCAACAATTCGCTGCGGTATTTCCATGATTAAACTTATTTTTTCATGTCCTTTTCGCATGGGCATACTTCATGGAGGGAATCGCAACGATGCAGATGGGGACCACGCCTTCAGGCAAGATCATGCTGGCGACGCCCTGCTTTGGCGGGATGGTGACGACAGGCTACATGCTGTCCGTCATCGGTTATGCCTCCAGCGGTCAGAGCATCCCCATGACGGTCATGCATGTCGGTGATGATGCCCTCGTGACACGGGCACGCAATACACTGCTTTCCAATTTCTATTTCCGGTCAGACTGTTCGCACATCCTTTTTGTCGATGCTGACATCAGCTTCCCCGCCAATGCCCCGACACGTCTGTTTGAAACAGGGAAAGATGTGGTGGCCGGGATGTACCCACTGCGTGAGCGGTTCTGGGACGAAGAAACAAAACACAACATTCTTGCCGGGGAACGCCAGCAGACAGCCTCTTTGCGTTATGTGGGCGAGACGGCGGCCATGCATGAGACCTATGAACGTGGCCCGCTGTTGCAGACCGCCTATGCCGGGACGGGATTCATGATGATCAGCCGTCATGCGGTCAGCCGCATGATCAAGGCCTATCCCGAGCTGGAATACAGGCGCATTGATGCCCCCGAGGGTGAGGATGGCCGACGGTTTGCCCTGTTCGAGGGCAGCGTGGATACCGAGAGCGGTACCTATCTCAGTGAAGATTACACGTTCTGCAAACGCTGGCGGGAGATTGGTGGAGAGGTCTGGCTGGATACGTCCATTGAGTTGACCCACACCGGCACGGCGTCTTTCTCCGGCATGCCGTCCGTACGTGTGGGCATCGCCCATAACAGGGGCCGTTGATGATGGCCAGGACCGTTGGTGGCCTGCCGGTGATGGGTGGCCCGGGGGCGTGGTGGTGCTGCCATGGCTGACCGGAAGAATGCCCGACCCATCATCATCAAGCGGGAAGAGGTTGTGGAGGCAGGGCATCATGGCGGTGCCTGGAAGGTCGCTTATGCCGACTTCATGACAGCCATGATGGCATTCTTCCTGCTCATGTGGCTGCTGAACATCACCACGGATGAGCAGAAGCGTGGCATTGCCCTGTTCTTCAATCCGATGGCGGACAGGACGGGCAAGGCGACATCAGACCAGGCGCTGCTGGAAACCTCGCCCCTTTCGGCACCTTCCTCCCTGCGTACGGTGCACAATTCCGATCATGAGCCGCCGCCGAAGCCGGATTCCTCGGAGACTCATCCAGAGGATCAGGGCTCAAGAGGCGGCCGGGCAAGTGAGGGTATCCTGACCGCCAGTGGCGTCAGCATCCTTCCGCCCGGTATGGCGGACCGTCCGGATGAGGATGAAGCCAGTGTCGGCCGTCCCGAGATCATTCCTCTCGGAGGGCCGAAGAGTGGGGCGGCAGAGAATGTTGGCCAGGTTGGCCAGGGCAATGCCGCTGCTGATGGCAGTGCCGGGGGACCAGCCTCTGCTGCTCAGTCCACCGGGGCTTCTGCCGACCATGAGAGCAGCCATGAAGCTGGTACGGAAGGCGTGGCGGCAGGTCTGCATCAGGCCGCCCAGGAGGATGCCCATCTCCGTCAGACCGTGGAAGGGCTGAAGGCCAGCCTGGCCCATCAGGCCGGACTGAATGAGCTGAAGGATAATCTCGGCTTCAGGATGGGGGCGGATGAAATCCGCATCGAGGTGCAGGATACGGCCCACAGGCCGATGTTCGACAATGGCGAGACCATGCCCAACAGGGAAGGCATGGCCCTGCTCGGGCAGATCGGTTCCTGGCTTGGCAGCCTGCCGGAAGATATCTCCATCATCGGGGAGACGGATGGTGTTCCGTACCATCTGCGGCAGGTCAATCCACATGGCCTGTCCAACTGGACACTCTCCGAGATGCGGGCCGACCGTGTGAGGGAGCTTCTGGTCCGGGCGGGTTATCCAGACCGGCGGATCAGGAGCGTGGAAGGGCGTGCGGACCGCAGTCTGGCTAACCCCGCCCACCCGGAGGCACCGGAGAACCGGCGGATTGTTCTGCTCATCCATCGTCTGCATCCGCTGCCGGCATCCTTTCAGGCCGGTACACAGCAGGCCCCGCCGCAGGGGGCAGCACGATGAACAGGCAGGAAGAGATGATGGATCATGATGTCAGAGCCGTTTTGAGAGGGGAACAATAGGATGCTGTATATCGGTGGGCTGATTTTTGCGTTGCTCTGCGTGTTTGGTTCCTTTGCGGCTTCGGGCGGGGCACTGGCCCCGCTTCTGGCATCCATGCCGTTTGAGCTGCTGACCATCCTGGGGGCTGCCGTGGGCGTGTTTGTCATGAGCAACAGCATGGCAGCGCTGAAGTCGGTTTTCGGCTACCTGATGCTGGTCGTGAAAGGCCCCCGGCACAGTCAGCAGAGCTACATGGACCTTCTGGCCCTCATGTACCGCCTGCTGCGGCAGGCCAACATGAAAGGCATCGCCTCTCTGGAAAACGATTTTGAAGAGCCGCAGGAAAGCAGCATTTTTGCCACGTCTCCACGCATCAAGCAGGATGAGAAGACCCGTGACATGATCTGCGACTACCTGCGGCTCATCAGCATGAATCTGGATGAAAGCCACCAGCTGGACGAGATCATGGGCAGGGAGCTGAAGAAGAACCTGCATGAGGATCTTCACGTTGCCGAATCACTTTCCGGCATTTCCGATGCCCTGCCTGCTCTTGGCATTGTGGCGGCCGTGCTGGGTGTGGTGAAGACCATGGCTGCCATCAGCAAGCCGCCTGCCGTGCTGGGGGAAATGATTGCCGGTGCCCTTGTGGGAACCTTTCTCGGGGTGCTGCTGGCCTATGGTGTGGTCGGGCCGCTGGCCTCGCGGATGCAGGCCATCGTGAAGATGGACAACCGTTATTATGAAACGATCCGCACCGTGCTGGTGGCGTACCTGCAGGGGCAGCCGCCGCAGGTGTGCATCGAGATTGGCCGCAAGGACATCCCGGAAGAATTCATGCCCGGCTTTGCAGAAGTCGACAGCATGTTGAGTGAGCTGACCTGACAGACATGATGCTGCCTGAATGAATGTGAGAACGCCATGGTAATGCCCCGTCCTTCACTCTCCAGCCTTCCCCTGCCTTCTGCTGGTGGCAGCCGGTCTTCGGCGGCCATGTCCGCTGGGAGGGGCGCCGTGCGCTCTTCATCGGGCGGGAAAGGCTTTGCCGGAGTTCTGGCAGGGCAGACACCGTCCGATCATGACGGGGCGGATGTGCCGTCTTCTGATCAGGACCAGCCCAAGGCGGCCGCCTCTCATACAGGCGGGACGGATGGGACAGATCGTGGAGACAGGTCGCAGGGCAGGTCATCTGCTCCGGCCGCCGGGGCTCACGATGATCAGACGGCTTCTTCTCCCGCCGACAGGGGGGACGGAGCGGACGGGTCGCAGAAGGCCGATACATCCGCAAAGGCAGCGCCTCATGCTGACCGGCAGATGACAGGGGATCAGTCGTCCCAGAATGGGGTAGCGCCAGAGGGGCTGGCCACGCAGAGTCTGTCTCTGGCAGCGTTCATGGCGTCCCCTCAGGTGTCTATGGTCACGATGGAAGCGGGACAGCCCCAGTCTGGCCCGGCGGGTGGTGGGACGGCCACGGCCATGCCGTCTTCCAGCCTTGGGCAGATGACCGGCGGGCGGAGTGATGCCGGAGTGGCAGCGCTTGCGGGGCTGGGTACGGTTCCGGCTGGTGGTGAGGCTTCCATGGCGTCAGCTCATGCTACGGCCAGTGCCACAGCCATTTCCTCTTTCTCATCCATGGAGCATCTTTCCCAGGCTTCTGCTGCGGCGGGCACTGCTGGAAGTTCTGCCATGGTTTCGACATCGGATCTGATGCGCCTCGTCAGCAGGTCCGGTGATACGGCGTCTTCTCATGGGCAGGATACCGGGGTGCGTGATGACGTGTCGTCCCGTCATGCTGCCGCCGGACGGATGATGGATGCAGCCCTGCTGGCCCGGCAGTCCACACAGGTTCCCACAATGGTGAATGCCGCCACACAGGGCCCGAAAGACAGGGCACTGTCGGCTGTGCAGGCGATGAATTTCCAGTCCGGCATGGCGGGTGTCCTGTTCGGTCCGTCTTCCATGGCAGGAAACACGGTGACTGCCTCCCGGCAGGGGGATTTGCGCAGCGGGCCTGAGGGCCAGACAACAGACAGTCTGTTCAGCCTTATGGTGAAGGCTTCGTCTGGAGAATCGGAGGCGTTTTCTGCTGGTCATGGCGACCAGGGCGCTTCCGGTGAGGGGCAGGACATGCCCGGGCATGAGAGTGCCGGGGTGACGGGAGGCTCTGGTGGGGATGGCGGGCAGGAGGTGCAGGGCAGCCTGTCGTCCTTCGCTGGCCTTGTGACATCCTCCGAGGGGCACATCATCCAGCCGGAAACCCGTGGCGTGACAGCGGGCGTGACATCGCATGAAGCACGGCAGGCCGCTGCAGAAACAGGTCTTTCTGCCCTTCAGACAGGTGGTTCCGCAGCTGGTGTGCTGGCAGGGCGGGCGACTGCCGGGCAGGCTGGGACGCTGACCATGACCGTCATGACAGCGGATTCAACGCCGGTTCATGTGCAGCTGGACCGCTCCGCAGCAGGTCTGTCGGCCCTTTCCTTGCAGGGGCAGGATGATGGCACGACCGAGGCCCTTCAGAAAACACATCATGTTCTGGCCAGAGAGCTGGATGAGGCAGGCCTTCATGCCAGCCTGATGAAGATTGATGTCCTGCCTGCCGATGCCGGCCATATGGCCGGAGGCCAGGAGCAGAACATGCCGCAGCATCAGTGGCAGGGGGGGCATCAGTCTTCAGGGCAGCAGGCCGGTGCCTTTTTCTCTGGAGGGGAAGGCGGCAGCTCCCAGGAACAGCGCTCCCGCTCGGGAGATGATGTGTCTGCTCCAGCCCGGCAGGAACCGTCTCTTCAGGCAGAGGAGAGCGCCGTCACCCCCGCCACGGTCAGGCCCGCACGGATGGGCCATCTCAATATTTCAGTCTGACATGCATCATCTCGGAAGGAGAACCACATGGTGAATTCACTGTCTTCCAACAATCTTCTGGCCTTGCAGCAGGCGACAGACAGCGCCGCCCGCAGTGGGGCAGCGTCTCTCTCCGGCGCCGGGCAGAGCGGGTCATCCGCAGGGACCACGGAAGGTGCCTTTGCCTCGATGGCAAAGAATGAAAACAACTTCCTGACCCTTCTGACAGCCCAGCTGAAGCATCAGGACCCCAGTAGCCCGATGAATACGGAGAACATGGCAGCCCAGCTGGCGCAGTTCTCCAGTGTGGAGCAGCAGGTCCAGACAAACAGCAACCTCAACACCCTCATTTCTCTGAATGAGACAGCCCAGTTGACGCAGGACAAGGGGCTGGTCGGGCGGCAGGTCAGTGCTTCCGGGTCCACGCTGCCCCTGCAGTCCGGTTCGGCTGGTCTGTCCTTCCAGGCAGGAGCGGGCCAGATGGTTGGCATTTCCGTGGCCAACAGTGCCGGGCAGGTGGTCTATCACGACGTGGTGCGGGCGGATGGCGGCCAGACATCCTGGAACTGGGATGGCAAGGACGACAATGGCACGACCCTCAGTGATGGGGCCTATAGCGTGGCGGTGAAGAGTGTGGACAGCCGGGGCAATACGGCTGACGTGCCCTTTGCCGTGCGTGGCACGGTCACGGGGATGAAGAAGACCAGCACGGGCATGAATGTCATGATGGGTGGGGCTGAGGTTCCGCTCTCCAGCGTGCAGGCCACAAGCTGAACCACGCCTGATGATGCATGAACAGGGCAGGCAGCCACGACGTATTGGCTGCCTGCCGGATGGAACGGGAGGTTGTGAGGGAGCATGTATCAGAACAACGCCATGAATGCTTATCGTATGGCGGCCAGTTCGTCTCTGTCGGACAGGGAAGCGGATGCGGAATGTTTCCGCAGGCTGATTGCCATGCTGGAAAGCGTGGCCCATGAGACGGATGTCATCACGCGGAATCAGGTCATCGCGAAGAATCAGCGTCTCTGGTCGCTCATCCAGCGTGCCAATGCGGTGGAAGCTGGCATGGTCGAGACGGAAGACAGGCTTCTTTTTGCCCGGATGGCCGATCAGGCTCAGAAGTATGGCATACGGGCCATGCTGGACCCCACGCTCAGCCTTGCTCCCCTCATAGAGACAGCCCGCAACGTGCTGGACGGGCTGGAAATGGCCATTCAGGAGGGCTGAAACGCCTTCCCGCCCTTCAGAGCGGATTGGTGAAAAAGACTGGCAGTGGCCTGCCCTCGGCGAGATGGTCGTCCATGATCTGGCAGGCCGCAAGAGCCTCACCAATGGTGACATCCATGTCCAGATAACGGTAGGTCCCCAGCCGCCCGAGGAAAGAGACGTTTCGGGCAGTCATGGCCGTGCGGACATAGCGGTCCAGCATGGCTGTCTCGCCTGCCAGCCTTATGGGGTAATAGGGGGCATCTTCCGGCCCGGCCAGGCGGCTATATTCACGGAAGCAGACTGTCCTGCTGAAGCGTGCGGCCTCCCAGGGGGCGAAGTGCTTGTGCTCGCTGATGCGGGTATAGGGGATGGATTCGTCGCAGTAATTGATGACCGCCGTCCCCTGATAGTCACCTTTCGCATCGATTCGTTCAAAATTCAGCGTGCGATAGCCAAGACGGCCATGGCAGAAGCTGAAATAGCGGTCCAGCGGGCCAGTATAGAGTGTATGGTCCATGCTGTTGCAGGACTGGAATGTTTCGAAAGACGTGTTCAGCCGTACGGTGATGCGGGGATGGGTGAGAATCGTTTCGATCAGGGTGGTATAGCCTTCCACCGGAATGCCCTGATAGGGATGACTGAAATAGTTGTCATCGTAATTGAAGCGTACCGGCAGTCTCTTCAGGATGGCGGCGGGAAGGTTCGCCGGGGGCAGGCCCCACTGTTTGGTCGTGTAACCTTTGAAGAAGGCCTCATAGAGGGCAGGGCCGATCATGTGCAGGGCCTGCTCCTCGAAATTGCGGGGTGAAGCCATGTCCTGCACGGCCTGCTGCCGGATGAATTCCCGGGCTTCTGCGGGCTGCATGGTCTTGCCGAAAAACTGGTTGATGGTCAGCAGGGTGATGGGAAGGGTGTAAACCCGCCCCTGGCTGATGGCCTTGACCCGATTGATGTAGGGGGCAAACCGTCCGAAGCGCTGCACATACTGCCAGACCGTTTCCTGTGCGGTATGGAAGATATGGGGCCCATAATGGTGAAGCATGATGCCCGTCTGCGGGTCCCGGGCTGTATGGCAGTTGCCACCATTGTGTGGGCGTTCATCAATGACAGTGATGCGGTGGCCTCGCTCAGCCAGATGACGGGCCGTGACCGCCCCGCTGAATCCGGCACCGACGATACAGAAATGCATGGCAGGCTGGTCTCAGGGGCCAGTACAGTTCTGGTCTATGCAGCTCCGGCTTGGTGGGGCTGGCGGATAGGGCAGGCCGGGATAGGGGGCCTGGGTCTGGATGTAGGTGTTCCATGGCATGAAGCCGGGTTCGTCCCAGCCATTCTGGCGGGAGTAACGGGGTGTCTGGTACGTTCCCCAGAGCGGCGCTGCCCACGGTGCCGGTATGCCCTGCTGGCGGTACTGGTCCTGCTGCCATGTGCCGGAAAAGGATGGCGGCGGCGGTGGGGGCGGTGGCAGATGGGTGAATTCCCCGGTGGGCGGCGGCGGAGGAGGGGGCGGGCTGAGCAGGTATTCACTGCCGCCGTAGAATCCCTGGGCTCTGGCAGGCAGGATGCCCCCGCCGGCCAGGGCAAGAAGAATGATGGCAATGGATGGACAGTGCAAACGGGTCATCTCACGGTTCCTGCATCATGTGGCCACTTTGCTGGCAGCCAGTCTATGACCTTCTCATGTCATGATAGCTTAGAAAGTATTAAATGCTGGGAAATCATGGTGTTATTTTTGTTCTGGCCTTTTGTGATGGTTATGTGATGCTTACTGTGAGTGCTGTTTAATATATATTTAACGATAGTAATGTATATGGGCGCTCCGGTTATCTTTGCACGCAAAGACTTCTGGCTGGTTTTGCTGATTTCTGTGACATGATCGACCTATGTACCGTGTTCTTGGCAACGTGATATGAGGACAAGGTCTGCCATGACAAAACTTTGGAGAAGGATTACCTGATGCCTCGTATAGCTGGTTCTTCCTGTCCTGCGGAAACCGAGGGACGTATGAAGGATTTTCTTGCCGATATACGTGCGCTTGCTGAAGGGAGCATGGTGGATTCAGCTGACCGGCAGGGCAGAAGGCTGAGACGCTGCGGCCCTCCGGCCATGTGTGTTGCAGGGTATGAGCAGGACAGGGGCCTTTATGAGCGGGCTCTGGATGCTGGGCTGGGGCTGGCAGGCATGGTGGCCTTCAGTGTGGATGGCATGGGGGGATGACCTTGTATTTGCCTTTGTGAGTGGCATCATCCCTGTTTGGGGGTGAATGGTCATGGGAGGCTACTTTTTTCAATCTGTTACGGGGAGACCTGCCGGGGGATTGTTCCGGCAGGTCTTATTTTTTTAAAGGCCATTTTCGGAAAATGTTCATATGGCCATTTTTTTGGCTTTTTCCGGCAGTATGGTCATGACTGTCCGATTGATGGGCATTGTCTGTTTGAAATAGGATCGTATTGATCTTATTAATGTGATGGCCTTATGAAAGGTCTTGTAGGCAAGGCTGCAACAATCATTTAATGTGGCGTTAAGGAATAGGCCGGAGAAGGGAGTGGGATATGACATCACAACCAGCCAGTACGTTTATTGAAAAAGGGATTGGGCGCCTGCTGTCACGGTTTCAGCAGGAGTTTTCTCCTTCCCAGACATTAAGCGATATTGTTGGGCAGGCAGAGCGTCTGCGTGGGATGACAGAAACCTTGCTGGAACTGTCCCACCATTATCCGGACCGGGCGGGTGCCGTGCTGCATGTCCTTTCTGGCCTTGCAGATGTCGGTATCATCCATGACATGGCCAGTGCCGCAGATGAGATTGCCATCATTGCCCGCAAGATGGAGGCTGGGCTGGCGTCGGAGAAGCGGGAAGGCAGCCATTCTTTTGCCGGTTTTTCCGCTCTGGCTGCACAGCATGAAGGCCACGGTGTGAACGGGTTTGGCGGTCATTTCGTGCAGGGCATGTCCCCGGAAGTGAAAGAAAAGCCCGGCCAGTGGATCGCAAGCCGTGATGAACCTTACTGTGCCCCGGAAGAATCCATTTTCAGTGACGAGATCATCTGTCTGCATTGTGGTGGGGCCTTCAGCATGCTGAAGCGCCATATCGAGCGGCAGCATCGCCAGAGTCCGGATGGCTATCGTGTCTATTGGGGGCTGTCCCCGGATTATCCCATGGCCTGTGAGAGCTATTCGGCCATGAAGAAGCTGGAGGCCTCCAGGACCGGTCTTGGCCATTATGACCGCAAGAAGAAAGGCCGCTCCCGCATCAAGGCATGAGGATGCCACGCCAGGGCCATGCAGAAAGGGCGCAGGGGGATGAACCCTCTGCGCCCTTTTCCTGTGTGAAGTCTTGCAGATGTTACTGCTTCATGGCGATGGTCTGCTGGAGCAGATTGTCTGCCGTCGTGACGGTTTTCGTATTGGCGCTGTAGGCTTCCTGCGCCACGATGAGGGCAGAAAGATCGCCTGTCAGGTTTGTTGTGGAGGATTCCACATACCCGACGGCGAGTGAGCCCGTTCCATTTTCGCCAACAAAACCGGTCTTGGGTGTGCCAGACCGTGCCGTGGCCAGATAGGCCTGACCATCGACGGCCTGAAGCCCGTTGACGTTGTTGAAATTCGTCAGAGCCACCTTGCCGATCAGCTGGCTGTAACCGTTGTCGAACTGCGCCATGACAGAACCATCGCTTTCAATCTCCGCACCCTTGTAGGTCCCGGAGGTGATGCTGTCGTTGCTCAGGGCACTGGTATCGGCTCCGGTGGAAGTGCCGGTTGTCAGAGAAGCGTTGGAAAGGTCCAGGCTGTAGCTGCTGCCATTGATGGTCAGATTTGCCGTGACCGGGCTGCCCTTGCTGACAGGCTGGCCATCAAAGCTCTGCATCGTGCCATCCTTGTTGAAGATGACGGAATGGGCTTTGTCCATCTGCACGGCAGAGGAGGCGGAGCCGTCATAGGGATTTACAGCCTGCACGGACCATGTGGGCGGGGAGGCGGCTGTCTGTGTCCATTTCACGGCAACAGGCGTGTTGGTGGCCGTGCCGTTCTTGTCCGTGCTGCTTACCGTCAGGGGGGAGCTCATGTAGCTCTGTCGGCTGTCGGTGGTGGTGCCGAGCGTGGTGGCCGGCATGGTGAGTTTCGTGCCGGAAAGGGTGAGGGGGTTGGCCTGGTTGGTTGCAGCCGAATTGTTGGATGTCACCATGGTCGTACCGCTGGTTCCGCCAATCGTGCCGAGAGAGAGCGTCATGGTCTGCTCTTCATTGTTGGCGTAATGGGCGGTGACGGGGATTTCCGCAGCGGATCCCGCCGTGGTGGAGCCAACGGCCTTGCCTGTCTGCATGTCGGTGATGGAGGCCAGGGAGCCGGAATGGTCGAAAGCGACCTGGTAGCTGTTCGGAGAGACGGTCCCGTTGCCATCAGCATCATAGGCAGAGACGGTCCAGATGAGCGGATTGGTGTCGCTCTCCTGCCACTGCACGGCGATCTTGTGTGGATTGGAGCTGGAGTCGTATGTCGTGGTGGGAGCGGTGGTATAGCTCTGCGGCGTGTAGTTTGTGGAATCGGCCGGCAGCTTCCCGACGGCCGCATTCAGTGTCATGGTTGTTGTGGCCGTGGGCTTGAAGCCGATGTTGCTGACATTGATGGGTGTGAGGGTATTGTTCAGCGTACCGGTGGAATCTGCCATGTAGCCATCAAGGTAATAGCCTGATGTGTTGACCAGATAGCCTTTCTTGTCCTGCTGGAAGTCGCCATTCCTCGTGTAGAATTTCTGTTCGGAGAAGTTGGTGACACCGGCATTGGCCGTCCCGGCGCCTGTCGGCTTGGAGGTGACGAACATCCCACTGCCGGAAATGTCCATGGCCAGACCATTGGTGCTGCTGGTGGCTGTGCCGGAATTGTCGACATGCTGGACAGTAATGGCCTGGACAGTGTTGGATTCCGCCTGCGAGGCGGAATTGCCGGTGATGTTGCCGGCCACGAAGTCGGCAAAGGATGTCGTGTCGGCCTTGTAGCCGACGGTCTGGCTGTTGGCGATGTTGTTGCTCAGGTTGGTAAAGGCGTCTGACTGGGCATTGATGCCGCTGACAGCCGTCGTAAGTGCATTGAACACACCGGACATGATTCTATCCTTGTCTGTGACCTGATGATTAAGGCTATTTGTAGGCAAACCCTAGAAAACGCTTTTTATAAAAGCAAATATAACCTGCTTATTTCATGAACAGGCTGTTAAAGCCAGGAAGGACCTGCTTCTGCAGGGCGTGCTGCACGGGCACCAGGGGTTTTGAGCCGTACGACGTAGGCAATGATGGTGGCGACAGGTTTCCAGAATTCTTCGGGGATTTCACTGTCCAGCGGCAAGGCATGCAGGGCCCGTGCCAGTGGCGGGTTGGACATGACAGGAATCTTCGCCTCCCGGGCGATGTCACGGATGCGGAACGCCAGTTCGTCCGTTCCCTTGGCAACGATCTGCGGAGCCGTCCCGTCATGCTGGTCATAGCGTATGGCAACTGCATAATGGGTCGGGTTGACCACGATGACCGTGGCTTCCTGCACGGCTTTTTTCATGTGGCGGCGGGAGCGGCTCAGCCGGAGCTGCCGGAGGCGGGCTTTCATCTGCGGGTCACCCTCGCTCTGCTTCATCTCATCCTTGATGTCCTGAAGGCTCATCCGCAGTTTGGAAAAGCGGTGATAGCGGGACCAGACCTCATCCAGCCCGGTGATGATGCACTGTATGGCCAGCACCATGAAACCTGCGTAGATGAACCATGACTTCATGGCGTTGACGAGCTGCCAGGTTGTCCATCGTTCTGTCTGTGGGGCCAGAGACACGGTCTGAAGGGCAACCTTGTAGAGAATCAGGCTGAATACGGTGATCTTGGCAATGGTCTTGAGCAGCTCGATCAGATTATTGAGGCCGACAATCCGCTTGATGCCTTTCAGGGGAGAAAGACGGCTGATATCCGGCTTCAGGGCGGCGGGGCGGAAGAGGAACCCTGTCTGGAGCACGCCGCCCATCAGGATGGCGCAGGCCCCTGTGCCCATGAGCGGGGCGATGAGGTGCAGGCCCGCCATGATGGCGTGGAGGGTGAAACCATACAGGGCAGCCGGGTCGTTGGGGACAAGGCCGAAATTGAGAAGAAGGCCGTTCATCTCATGCATGAACTGGCGTGCCGAGGCCGGAATGCTCAGGGCGAATACGAGGAGAAACGTCCCCAGGGCCACAAGGATCAGCAGTTCCTTGGACTGGGCAACATTGCCTTCCTCACGGGCTTTCTGGAGGCGCTTTTCTGTTGGGGCTTGTGACTTTTCACCACCGCCACTGCCATTCTCTTCCGCCATGGGAGGTCAGACCGGAGGACTGGCGGGAGCGATGAGACCTGGCAGGGTGGAGAGGTGGAGCTGCATCTTTTCGGCCCATGTGCCTGTCAGAATCTGGATCAGCAGGGCCAGGAGCAGGATGCCTCCCAGAATCTGGGCCGGAATGGCCAGGGAATAGACCTGTATGGAGGGCATGAGGCGGTTCAGCACGCCCAGCATGGCTGGCCAGAGGGTGCCCAACAGCAGATAGGGGGCTGCCAGCTGCATGGCAATGAGAAAGCTGGTGCTGACAGCCCGTGTCATGTCGGTGGCCATGTCTCCGACGATCATGGCTGTGACATGCCCCGCCGGGAAAAGCGTGTAGGAACCGGACAGCGCCAGCAGGGGCAGGGCGTACAGACCGGTGGAAAAGAGAATGATGGGTGCCAGAGCGCTTGTCATGTGGCTGACGGCTGTGCTGGAGGCCC
This sequence comes from Parasaccharibacter sp. TMW 2.1891, assembly GCF_023337675.1. Taxonomy (NCBI): domain Bacteria; kingdom Pseudomonadati; phylum Pseudomonadota; class Alphaproteobacteria; order Acetobacterales; family Acetobacteraceae; genus Parasaccharibacter; species Parasaccharibacter sp. TMW 2.1891. The sequence goes on from NZ_QORT01000002.1 coordinate 174,054, forward strand.
CAAGCTGGCTGTCTGTCTGGATGACACTGGCCATGCCGGTGAAGACGGCAATGATCTGCCCGGCAATGGCAAGCGACATGGTCAGCAGCCGGGCCAGCATCCCGAGGAAGAAGCCACAGAGGAGCTCCCCGGCAATCAGTCGGAGAGCCATGGCGGGCATCCGCAGGGCCTCCCCTGACACGGCTACCAGGCGCTGCTGGAGGACGGGCAGAAGCGCCAGCGTGATTACCAGGCAGAGGCCGGCCCGTACCCGTGCTGGTGCTCCGCTTTCACCCAGCCCTGGTGCCAGCATGACAACCGCACTGACACGGCAGAGAATGATGGCAAACATGCCCGTCAGTACGGCCAGCGATCCGTGAGGGGCAGCGAGGTCAGGCGAGCCGAAAAAGTCGGAGAGGGACAGCATTCACACTCCCCCGGCCTTGATGAGCTGGTCGAAGATCATTTCCGCATAGGCATGGATGGTGGCATGCATGAAGGAAGCTGTCAGGATCAGCGTGGCCATGGCGGCGATGAATTTCGGCACGAAGGACAGCGTGGCCTCACTGACCTGTGTCATGGCCTGGAACAGTGAAACACAGAGCCCGGCCAGGAGGGACGCCAGAAGAGAAGGAGCTCCCAGCTTGACAGCAACCAGCAGTGTCTGACGCAGGATCTCCTGAACATCAACAGCGTGACCCATGGGTGTCCTCCTGTTTCCTGCCGTGCCGGTCAGACGGACATCCGCATGACATCCTGATAGGCGCTGACAAAGCGGTCCCGCAGGGTGGTGACCGTCTGGAGTGTCAGTTTGGCTTCTTCGACAGAGGCGACGACATCGGACATGTTGCCTTTGCCGGAAAGTGCCTGGGCGGTCTGGCTCTCGGCGACCTTGCCTGTGTTGATGGCACCCCGGATGGCGTTGTCCAGCACGTGGCTGAAGCTGGAAACGGCATCGGTGCTTTCTGTTTCGTCGGCAGGGCCTGCGCTGGCGGGGCTGCTGGTCTGGCTGAGCTGCTGTGCCCGGCCATAGGCCTGCCCGGCATCGAAGCTCTGTGCTGCGGAACTGGCAATGCTGGATAGGGACATGGGCTGGTTATGGCCTCCTTTCCGTCATGGGTATGATGGTGGCCTGTTTGTAATAGCCATTTCGGCATAACGCCATGTTTTTTCTTTTAACAGAAGGTTTATGTAAGGTTATTTTCATATATACGTCTGCAAATGGCTTTGTTTTTCCTTCTGTATTCGGTATCAGAATGGCCATCTGAGTGTTGCAGAATGAAATATCAGGGAGAAAAGAATCATGTCAGACGCATCAGTGGCTTCCGAAATCGCTTCAGCCATGCGGGTCAAGACAGCCCAGCAGGCCAATGAGATGCGTAAAGCTGCCATGTCGGAGAAGGCAGGCCGTGTGCAGGTTTCTTCCCAGCGCAGCAATGGGGCGGAGGCCTCCATGCAGTTCGATGCTACGGGTCAGGTCGTGCCCAGTGCCAAAGGAGTCCGTAAAAACTCTGCCACGGCCAGCTTCGTCAATCTTCTGGCCTGATGGCCGGTCATGTCATGCGGGGAGGTCTCCGCTCTGCGTGAAAATAGGGGATGCGGGAACGGATCAAGGAGCATGAAGGGGTGCAGCACCATGCTATGCGCTGTTCATAAGGCTGTCTCTAAAGCCATGGCAGGCGATGGAATCTGGCGCAGGGCCGGCTGTGGTGTTGCCGGTCTCATCATGCTGGGTGGGCCTGTGGTGGGCAGCCAGATGTGGCTGTCGGGTACGGCGCTGGCTGCGCAGGGGCCCGCCAGGACGTCTTCACCCTTCATGGATGAGGCCTCGGCTGGAGCTGGTCCGTCACACTCTCAGCCAGCATCGGAGCACAGGCAGTCCCAGGCGAATCCCCATCATGGCCATCCCCGTCCCGTTTCTCCGCATCATCAGGTGCGGGGGCGCCCTGCCGTGCCGCCGCCCCTGCAGGTGCAGGACCATGTGAAAGCAGGCGATCCGCTTTTGCAGGGGGTTCCTGCGGGGTGGGGGGCGCATGTGCTTGGTGTTGGCGCTGCCCAGGGTGGGGCGCCCCCGCAGAAAACACCTCCAGAGGCGCTTTCAGCTGATCACAGGGCGGAGCACAGGGATCAGTCCCTTCATCAATTTTTACAGGCGGAGGGGCGTGAGGCAGATGCTGCAAAACCGGGGCTGGCTGTGCCTTCCCAGCCAGCGGGAAACGAACCGGCTGTATCTGCGCCGTCCCGCAACAGGATTCTGATTCCCGTGCCCGGGCAGATGGGCATTGCGGCTTATCAGAGTGGAGACCGCTTCATCATTCTGGTGGATGCCCGTCAGCCCATGGATGTCTCTGCCCTGCGTGGGGATGGCATGTTCAGTCGCCTGGGTGTGACAACCCTGCCTGACCTGACAATGATCAGCCTGCCAGTGCCTGATACGCGCCAGCTTTACCTTTCCCAGCAGAGTGATGGATGGGTGCTAGGGGATCAGCCACCGCCGGGCATGGATTATACGGACAGGCCGGAGATCACGCCCCGGTTACGGGGGGATGGCCTCCTGTTCCCCATGCGGCGGCCGGGACGTGTCTTTTCCATCAAGGACCCGGCATCAGGCACGTCTCTGGTCGTGGGGACCACGACACTGGATGATGGCGGCCTGCTCTCCCTGCGCAAGGGCAGGGATTATGATGTCTGGCCTTCCATGGAAGGCGTGGTGATTGCCCAGCATGAGCCGCCGCAGGTGGTCATGCGGGCCATCATGCAGGGAGACCTGCTCCAGCGGGCTGATGACCGCCCTCTGGCTGATATGGACCGGGCCGTTTACGCCAGTGATGTGGACCTGAACTGGCTTGGCCTGAAACATCTTGCCGCTCCACAGGCGCAGGAGCGTTATCGTCAGGCTCTTGTGGCGGCAGCGGATTCATCTCCTGGTGAACGTTTTGGCAAACGGCTGGACGCAGCCCGTGCTGCTCTGGGTGTTGGTGCCTTCCCCGATGCACGGGCCATCATGGATGTCGCTCTGGAAGATGACCCGGAAGAAGCTTTCCGGCCGGATGTAAGATTTTTTCTGGCGGCGACTGACCTGCTGGCGGGCCGGATGAAAGGTGCGGCCCAGCTGATGCAGGAATGGCCGGAGCAGGCCATGCGGGCCACAAAACTGTGGCAGGGCCTGTATGAGGCTGCCGCCGGGGGGAATGACGCCGAGGCGGCCCGGCTGCTGGCCCGGGACATGCCACGTCTGCTGAATTATCCGGAGCCGTTGCGGGCGTCTCTGCTGCCCATGGCGGCGGAACTCATTGCCCGCCGTGGCACGCCAGCGGATCGCAAGGCGCTGGATTCCCTGCCAGAGGGCAGTGAATTCCGTTTCATTCAGGCCGTGCGTGCTCTGCGGGATGGGGATGAGAAGAAGGCCACCAGCCTGCTGGAGGCCCTCTCTGTGGATCATGACCCTGTCATTGCCGAGAAGGCGATGGAAGAGGGTGTGGCCCTGAGCCTGCGGGACGGGCACCTCCCGGCAGAAAAAGCGGCCCGGCAATATGCGTCGCTTTTGCCAGATGCCCGGCTGTCTGGTCGTGATGGGATTGTCAACATGCTGCGGGCTGGGGCCGATATACGGGCCCATCAGTGGGAAGCTGCTCTTCAGGCGCTGGATCAGGCCCGTCAGGCCGCACCGCCTCATGATGAAGCAAGGATGCAGGCCCTGCTGTCCGCAGCGCTGTCGGGCGTTGTTCAGGGGCTGCCCGGGCCTGATGGTGGTGGGTCGCAGAATGAGGCCACCCTGCTGCATGAAGCCGCCCTGTTGAAGGCGCACATGCAGGATCTCCCGGCCAGCGCAAAGAAGGGCAACCTGCTGTTGGCCTATGGGCGGCTGCTTGGCCGGCTGGGGCTGGAGGAACAGGCCGGGAATGCCATGAACACGGCCATTCCCATGATGACAGACCCGCAGGACCGGGCTGCTGCCGGGGATGCCTTGGCCGAGAATGAGATCAGACGGGGGCAGCTGGACAAGGCCTCGGCCACATTGGCGGATACGGGTGGGGCGTCCCTGCCCCCACAGGAAACGGCACGCCGGACCCGTCTCATGGCCAGCATGGCGGCTGCCTCGGGCAAGCCGGAGGTCGCCCTGTATCTTCTGGGAGCGGATCAGGACCCGCAGGCAGCGGACATACGGGCCCATATCCATGAGAATCGGGAAGAATGGTCTCCTGCCGTGGCGGATCTGCGCAGCATGGTGATGCAGCTTCTGCCACCGCAGGGAGACATGACGGTGTCCCAGCAGCTTCTTGCCCTGCGGCTGGCATCGGATGCTTCCCGGGCCGGAGATGCAGGTGCGCTGGAGTGGATACGCAATCGTGTGGGGGATCGGCCTTTTGAGGGTGATGCCGGACGGATGTTCCGTCTTCTTGTATCGGCCCAGCAGGCACAGTGAGCGCATGAGGAAGGAGTGACGTGGGATGAGTGTGACACATACGGGCGGGACGGACCTTCTGAACCTGGCCGAGCGGCGGATGAGCTGGCTCCAGAATCGTGAATCCGTGCTGGCGGGCAACGTCGCCAATGCCAACACGCCTCATTACAGCCCGAAGGATGTTTCGCCGTTTCAGGGTGTTCTGGAGACTGCCCATGCCGTGGCGCTGACGCGTACACAGCCGGGGCACATGCTGGGGCCTGCGGGGGAAACACATGCCCGCAGGCAGGGCGGTCGGGCCTCGCTGGATGGCAACCGTGTGGTGCTGGAGGACGAGCTGGGGAAAATCGCCCAGACGAGTGATCAGCAGCGTTTCGCCACTACCGTATATGGCCGGTACATGGGGCTTTACGGCATGGCCCTTGGCGGTAGTGGCCAGTAAGTCGTGGTGCGGTAAAGGAGAGAGGAGGAGAGGATGGATTTTTCCGACACGATTGGTGTTTCAGCGGCCGGGATGAGAGCACAGACAGCCCGCCTGCGGGTTGCTGCCGAGAATCTTGCCAATGCGGAGACGACGGGCGCATCGCCCGGGGCTGACCCGTATCGCCGCAAGACAGTGACATTCCGGGAAGCACTGGACCGTGCGAGTGGTGTTTCCAGTGTGTCGATCCGCTCTGTCGGGGAGGATCAGTCCGACTTCCAGATGCGGTATGACCCGGCCCATCCGGCGGCCAATGAACAGGGCTATGTGAAGATGCCAAATGTCAGCTCCATCGTGGAGATCATGGACAGTCACGATGCCCAGCACTCTTACGAGGCCAATCTCAATACGATGCAGGTGACCCGGTCCATGCTGGCACGGGCCATCAATCTGATGAAGGATTGAGGAAGAACGCCATGAGAGGGAATGTCAGATCCATGAGAAAAAAGGGATTCTCCCTGAGCAGGATCACCAATCTTGCCTCCTGCCTGATGACGGTGCTGCTGGCGTTGAATCTTCATTCCCTTGCGGCACAGATCAGCAGTTCTTCTGCCCAGACCGAGACAGCTCATGGAAAGTCGGGGGAGGCCGCCCCGCAGGGCAAGGCTGCAAAGGCGGTGCCTGCACCGCCGCCTGCGGGTGTGAAAGCGCCAGAGACAGTGCGGCCCAGCAGGCAGCGCCTGTTTCTGAACCACCTCCAGGGCTGGACGCCAGCCAATGGTCTTGCGGATGATGATCCTGCCACCGGGCAGGTTGATGAGGAACAGCCTGATTCCCGTGTCCGTCTGGCTGAACGGGGGCTGAATGACGACCTTGCCTCGCATCGGCAGGCCATGCAGGGAGAGGCGGAACGTTTCCAGCACCAGCAGAAGGCTCTCGAGCAGGAGCAGAAGGAGCTGGACGAAAAATTACAGGCACTGGGCCGGAATGCTTCCGAACTTTCTGCCCAGCAGGAGCAGCGCCGGCAGGATGTCGAGCAGAGCATTGCTCGGCTGGCCCATATCTATGAGCAGATGCCTCCACGTGATGCGGCGGCCATGTTCAATATTCTGGATATGCGGGTGCTGGTCCCTGTGGCCCAGCACATGATTCCCCGCCGGATTTCGGATGTTATTGGCAACATGCAGCCCGACCGTGCCAATATTCTTTCCCAGTATCTGGCGGGCATCCGCAAGCTCAGTCCCGATACGATCAACCGTATGAACAGTCCGATCGATTCCAACATCGCACCGTGAGGTTCGCTCCCTCCGTGATCATTGGGAGGGAGCTGTGATGTGTCTTACTGGCCCTGCATGCAGCCATCGGGTGCTGTGCCGGGGGGGAGAGGCTGTTTGAGGAAGGAGGCCAGAGCTACCGTGCTGTTGCAGTATCCGCCCATGGGCAGGGTAGCAATTTCCTCGAAGTAGTTATTTTCCGGCGTGGCCCCGTCTGTGTCATGGGGAGCCAGCCTGAAGAGGCTGACATGGGCTGTTGTTTCCGTTTTTGCGTAGGTTGAATCCCCCAGAGGCCGTTCCATGCGGATCATGAACAGGTTCCATCGTCCCTGTGCGCTCTGCACTGTGTAGAAACCAACGGTGGTCAGGGCATCTTCACCGTCATGTGGTGCATCTCTCAGGCTGTACTCCTTTCCCTGCGTGTCCCGGAAAGGCACGGCACAGAGAAGGGCTGCTTCGCGGGGGCAGGGTTCAAAGGCGAGATATTCGTTCCATGACCACGCATTGGCATTGTCGTGATAGAGCTTGAGAAGTTTCAGGACTTCCCCTTTCTGGATGGGAACCTGCGCTTCCGTGTCCAGCTTTATGGGAATGACCCGGACCGTATCACGGACATCCTGAATTGTGGACCCTGCACGGCCTGCGCCGGGCAGGAGCAGCAGCGCAAGGGCCAGAATGGTGCAGAGGGGTTTGGGGAGGCACTTTTTCTGTTTTTTCATGCTGGTCTCAAAAGATGGATTGGTGAAAGGCTGATCCCATATCGTAAAATTCTGAACAACATCAGGTCATAAAGCAGTTGTGATGGTGTTCTGCAGAAAATACGTCCGCACGATTTTACAGTTCCTCGGGGAGGTGTGCCAATTCAGCAATCTGAAGCTGTGGGATCATGACCGGAGTCATGTGATCTTACAGCTGTCGATAGTAAATAAAATACAGATTTACCCTTAAAACAGGTTAAGTTTTGATAGTTTATTCATTGTTTTCAAAAAAATGTCTTTTATTCCGTTAAAAATTTCATCATGTTTTGGGCATAATCAAGTCTAAACCATGCATTTGCATGGTCTTTTTTAGAATTCATGTCTTGAGTCTCTGTCATCAGCCAAGCCTTTGGTCATGTTGACGGAAGGAATGAAATTTCTAGAGGGATGGGACGTTTTCATGTTCAACTGGTTGTATAAGTCAGCCCCGTTCCGCGTGCAGGTACGGGTGGCAATGCTGGCCATCGAGCTCTATCTCGCCGTGCAGCTTCTCGTGGAGGGTGTCGGTTATGTTCAGAGTGGCATCTTCAGCCGTGTTTCCATCATCAATATGGCAACACTTCTCTTTGGGATGGTGCTTGTCTGGACCGTATGGTTTTTCCTTACCAAGGCCCTGACCGAACCCATTGAAAAGCTGACGGCAATGGGTATGGGCCTGAGCCGTGGTGAAAGTCCTGATCTCAGCCTGTATGAGAACAGGACAAACTGTGTTGGACGCGTTGGCCGGATGCTGGCCTCTTTCGCCCTGAGCCTCCAGGAGCAGAAGGCAGCAGAAAAGGCGCACAGCGAGGCTGTGAACAAGGCGCTGGAAACGACGGAAAAGCTCAAGGAGCGTGAGGCCCGCACACATGCCGTCGTGGAAGAGCTGAACCGTGTCATGCAGCTTCTGGCACAGGGCAATCTGTCCATCCGCATTACCAGTGCCCTGTTTGATGGTGAATTCGGTCCCGTGCGGGAGGCTTTCAATGAATCCCTGACAGGCCTTGGCGGCGCTTTGTCCGTCGTGGCGGAAAGCTCCAACATGATCGCCAACGGGGCCAGTGAAATCTCCACGGCATCAGATGATCTGGCAAAGCGTACGGAGCGTCAGGCCGCAAGCCTTGGCCAGGTAACGGCTTCTGTCAAATCGATCGCTTCCGGCTTCAAGGTCACGGCCAGCAACTGTTCCCATGCCAGCAGCGAGACCAAGGCAACGCTGGAAAAGGTCAAGACGGCCTCTAACGGGATGGAACAGACCAGCGTGGCGATGAACTCCATCAAGACCTCGTCTGATGATATCGTGCAGATCACACGCTCTGTCAGTGACATTGCGTTCAAGACCAACGTGCTGGCACTCAATGCCAGTGTGGAGGCGGCCCGTGCCGGTGAAGCCGGACGTGGTTTTGCCGTGGTCGCCAAGGAGGTCCAGTCCCTGGCAGAGCAGTCCGCCAAGGCGGCTGACATGATCCGTGACGTGCTGGAAACCGCCACAGCCCATGTGCAGGAGGGTGTCCGCCTTGTGGCCCGGACCAGCGGTCTGCTCAAGGATGTGGAAGAAGGGACGGAAGCTCTGGCGGATCGGGTGGAGGTTGTCTCCAAGGCGACTGAGGAACAGGCCCGCAGCCTGGCAGAAGTCTCCGATGCTGTGAGCAGCATGGATGGCATGACCCAGCAGAATGCGGCGATGGTCGAAGAATCCACGGCAGCCAGCCATAACCTGACCACCCAGACCGTCAAGCTGCGTCAGACACTGGCAACTTTCACCATTGGTTCCAGCCAGAGCCTGAAGCTTTCTCATGAGCGTCCGGCCCTTCCCAATGAGACAGCTGCCCAGACACAGCCGAAGAGCAGCACGCCAATGCTGAGCAGCCAGCGTGGTGAGATCCAGCAGGATGGCAAGATATTGCCGACCCACTCTGATGATGAAGCAGGCTGGGATCATTTCTGATGGCGGCGGCAGTACAGGAGGGAACCCCCCTCATTTCTCTGCCGCAGCGTCTGGATACCGGTGCGGCGGCAGGGCTGAAGGCTCTTCTGCTGGAGGAGATCGGAGCGGCAGAAGGGACGACGCCACTGCTGGATGCTTCCGGGGTCGATTATGTCGGGGGGCTGTGCCTTCAGCTCCTTCTGGCCAGCGGGCTGAAAGTTGGCCCGTGTTCTGACAAGGCAGCGGAAGCCTTCACGCTGTTTGGTGTCCAGCAGCAGCTTCTGGAATCGATGGATGAGAAGGAGAGCCGCCATGACGGATGAACCGAAGGTGAGAGTCCTGACGGTTGATGACTCCCGCACCATGCAGGGTGTCCTGCGCAAGGCCCTCAGTGAGGCCGGTTATGATGTCATCCAGGGGGGTGATGGTGTTGAAGGGCTGGAGGTGCTGCAGCAGGCGGACCCCATGCCGCAGGCCATCATCACGGACATCAACATGCCCCGGATGGACGGTTTCCAGTTCATCGAGGCGGTGCGGAAACTGGAGGCTTTCTCCAGTATTCCCATCATCTGCCTGACGACCGAAACGGATGAGGAGAAGAAGAACCGGGCCAGATCCCTCGGGGCTACGGGGTGGATAGCCAAGCCCTTCAATGCCGAGAAGCTCGTATGGGCCATCCGGCGGGTTACAGCGTAAGGGAGCGTGGATATGGGCGACGTCATGGATGATATTCTCAAGATATTCTTTGAGGAATGTGATGAGCTGCTCCCCGAGCTGGAAAGCGGGCTGGGTGAACTTTCTGCAGAGGAGTCCAGTCAGGAAACCATCAATGCCATTTTCCGGGCGGTACATTCCATCAAGGGTGGAGCGGCGTCCTTCGGTCTGGACCGTCTCGTCCGCTTTGCCCATGTCTATGAAAGTGCGTTGGATGGTCTGCGGTCCGGTCAGGTGGAACCGGACCCGGCCATCATCAAGACGTTCTTTCTGGCGATGGACCTTCTCAGTGATCTGGTGGCCGAGGCGAAACAGGCCGGGGATGAGGTTGATGGCGGGCGGATAGACGAGACTGTCCGCAAGCTGGAGGCGATCATCGGTCAAGGGGGGGATGCCCCCGCTGCTTCTGACGTGGGGGAAACCCCTGTTCCGGAAGATTTTACCCCCGTGACGGTAGATCTGGGTGGCTTCGATTTTGATGAGCCAGCCGAAGAGGGCGGTGAATCTTCCCGGCCGAAGCTGGTCGTGACCTTCCGGCCACAGGCTGAACTGTACAGCCGTGGCGATGACGCCCGGAATCTTCTGCTGGGGCTGAAGGAGCTGCTGCCGGCCGAAGATGCCGGGGCCATGGATGTAACCTGCAACACGCAGGACCTGCCCGTGCTGTCAGAGCTGGCGCCTGAGGAGGCTTGCCTGGGCTGGACGGTCCGTCTGCCGGAACCCCCGGGCGGCACGGCCGAGGATGATATCCAGGCCGTCTTCGACTGGGTTGGTGATGTCTGCGATTTTCAGATTGCCCGTGAGGAGCAGACTGACGATACGGTCGAGGCGGATGCTGTGGAAAGTCCGGCTGTCCAGGAGATGGCTCCGGCGGTTCCCGTGCCTGCCGAGACCGTGGAAAGTGAGGCACAGGCCGCCGCTCCTGCTGCTCCGGCAAAATCGGGGCGCAAGCGGGAGCAGAACGCTTCCATCCGTGTTGATATCGGGCGGATCGGCATGTTGATGGACATGGTCGGGGAGATGGTCATTGGCCAGGCCTCTCTTGAATCAGCCCTGACACGGGAGGGAGCCTTGTATGACCCGGAACTGCTCAAGCGGCTGGCTGTCATCAAGACACTGACACGGGATATTCAGGAAGCCGTCATGGCGATCCGTGCACAGCCTGTCCGCAACGTGTTCCAGCGGATGCAGCGTGTAGTGCGGGAGGCCAGCAGCCTGGCGGACAAGGATGTGGCGCTCGTGCTGGAAGGGGAGGAGACAGAGGTTGACCGGACCCTTATCGAAAACCTGACGGATCCGCTGACCCATATGCTGCGCAATGCGGTGGACCACGGGATTGAGACCCCGCAGGCCCGTCTTGCGGCAGGGAAACCGGCTCAGGGTACGATATGGCTCTCCGCCCGTCACCGTTCCGGGCGCATTCTCATCGAGATCAGGGATGATGGCGGTGGGATCAATACCCAGCGTGTCCTTCAGACAGCCATCAAACGGGGGATTGTCCCCTCCGGGGCATCGCTCGGGGAAAATGAGATCAACGAGCTGATCTTCGCTCCGGGCTTTTCCACCGCTGAAACCGTATCCGACCTTTCGGGGCGGGGTGTCGGGATGGATGTGGTCAAGCAGGCCATCCAGAATCTTGGTGGGCGTGTGAACATCAAGAGCACGCAGGGCAAGGGGACACTCTTCACCCTCAGCCTGCCGCTGACCCTCGCCGTGCTGGATGGGATGCTCATCGAGTGCCGTGGGTCCACCATGGTTGTGCCGGTATCATCCGTTGTGGAACTTGTCACGGTGCAGCTGAAGGATGATGTGTACACCATTCCGGATGGCAGTCATGTCGTTTCCGTGCGGGGGCGCTGCATCCCGCTGATCTATCTGGGAGACGAGCTGACCCTCCCGGAGGTTGAGAGTGTGCAGGAAGAGACCCATCACATGGGTCGCGCCGGGGAAGAGGGGCAGCTGATTGTCCTTGTCGTGGAGAACGAGGCTGGTGCCCGGGCAGCGCTGGTGGTGGATGGTGTCCGCGACCAGGCTCAGGTTGTCATCAAAAGCATCGAGAAGAATTACCGCCAGATCAAGGGTGTTTCGGCTGCAACCATTCTTGGGGATGGCAGCGTGTCTCTCATTCTTGATGTTTCAACACTGATTGTTTCCGCAACGAAACGTGTTGATACCCGCGCGCTGGAAGCCATCGCAGAGCGGGCAGCATAACAGGCAGGTCAGGAAAGAAAGTCATGGATCTTATGTCTCTGGAAGAAAAGAAACAGACAGACGGACAGGTGAACGGGGCTTCGGCCCTTCCCTCCGGGGGACGGGAGCAGATGATCATCTTCACCGTGGGGGACCAGCGATACTGCATTCCCATCCTGAGCATCAAGGAAATCAGGGAGTTCGAAGACCCGACCTACCTGCCGCATTGCCCTGCCTATGTGGAAGGGGCCATCAATATCCGCGGCAATATCGTAACGGTCGTCAATCTTGCCAACTATCTGGGGGCCGTGCCGGAGGCCGACAATGAGCGGCGTGTGGTCATCATCATTGAGGATGGCCAGAACCGTGCTACATGCGGGCTGCTTGTGGATAGTGTGATCGGCATCACGGAGATTGCCCTGGATGAGATACAGCCCATTTCCGTTGATGGTGGTGCAGCTGAGCTGAGTGGTCTTGTCAGCATTGGGGAGCGTGTCATCCGCATCCTGCGGCTGGATACTGTTCTGACCCGCCTGCTGGGAGATGGGGCCGTCGGTACGGCCGCAGGATGAGGGCAGGCCGATGATGAACATGGAGCCACAGGGCGGTTTCTCCTACTCGGAGGCTGATTTCCGGCGTGTGCAGGAGATCGCCCGGCAGGAAGCAGGAATTAGTCTGCCCATCTCCAAGCGCAGTCTCGTGTTTTCCCGTGTGTCCCGGCGCATCCGTGCTACCGGGCGGGCGTCCTTCCGTGATTATCTGGATTACGTCAGCATGAGGGAGGGGCAGGAGGAGCTGAAGGAGCTCATCTGTGTTCTGACAACCAATGTGACGCAGTTCTTCCGGGAGAAAAGTCATTTTGAACATCTGGAGACGCATGTCCTGCCCCAGCTGGGGCAGAAACTGCGTGCCGGAGGGCGGGGGCGTTTCTGGTCGGCAGCCTGTTCGACAGGGCAGGAGCCATGGAGCATGGCCATGTCCATAATGGCGGAGCTGCCGGATGCCTTGCGGATGGATCTCAAGATTCTGGCAACGGACATCAACCACGCAGTGGTGGAGACAGGGCGCATTGGCCAGTACCCCGGCGAGGAGGTGCAGAGTGTGCCGCAGCGCTGGCGGGATGCCTACATGGAACCCGTGGAGATGGCGCAGTTCAGCATGGCACGGGAGATACGGCGCCTTGTCACGTTCCGGCAGCTCAACCTGAATCGGGACTGGCCTTTCAAAGGTCAGTTTGATGTCATTTTCTGCCGGAATGTCGTGATCTATTTCGATGACGAAACCCGCAATGCCTTGTGGAAGCGGCTTGCCGAACGGCTGGTGCCGGGCGGATTTCTCTATGTGGGTCATTCCGAGCGGGTGGACTGCATCAGGGAGTGCCATCTCGAGGCTGTGGCGCCGACAATCTACATGAAAAAGGGTTGAGGCCATGAAAGAACGGGTCAAGGTTCTTGTAGTGGATGATTCAAGAACCGCCAGAGAGCTGATAAGGCGCTCTTTTCTCAAATATCCCGAGATTGATGTCATTGGCATGGCATCGAACCCCATCGAGGCACGGGACCTCATCATCGCCGACCAGCCTGATGTCATCACGCTGGATATCGAGATGCCGGGCATGAACGGGCTCCAGTTTCTGGAAAAGATCATGCGGCTGCGGCCGATCCCGGTGGTGATGGTGTCCAGCATGACCACACGGGGGGCCAATACGGCCATCACGGCTCTCCAGATGGGAGCTTTTGAATGTTTTCCCAAGCAGGGCGGGGCCGGGGAAGCCTTTGCCGGGTTGGGGCAGATCGTGCTGGAAGCCGCCCGCTATCAGCCCGGCCACCGGCAGGCGACCCCGGGCCCCCGGCCTGTACGGACAGAGCCTGTCGCAGGCAGCGGTACGGCGTCGTGGCGGACACCGTTCGATGTGGTGGGGATTGGCTCTTCCACCGGTGGGGTGGAAGCTGTTGAAGAGGTGATAAAAGACTTCCCGGCCAAGAGTCCGCCCATCGTCATATGCCAGCATATGCCTTCGCTTTATACGTCCAGTTTTGCTGCCCGTCTGGATAGCCTGATCCCGCAGCTTTCCGTTGCCGAGGCGCAGGATGGGGAGATGCTGGCTCCCGGCATGGTCCGTATTGCTCCCGGTGGGGAGGCCCATCTCGTGCTGGAGGGACATGCCCCACGGCTTTTCACAAGGTTGCGGTCTGGGGAGCCTGTTGGTGGTCATCGGCCATCGGTGGACAGGCTCTTCCATTCCATTGCCCAGACGGCAGGCAGGACCTCACTGGGGATCATCCTGACAGGCATGGGGCAGGATGGTGCAGAAGGGTTGCTGGCCATGCGGCGGGCCGGGGCACGGACCATAGGGCAGGACAGAGCCTCCTCGGTCGTCTATGGTATGCCTCGTGTCGCTGCCGAGCTGGGAGCCGTGGAAAAGGTTGGCTCCCTGATGGACATTCCCGGCCTGGCCATGGGCCTGCACTAGGAAAGATGAACGCCTGACGTGGCGTTCCTGATGTCAGGCCATCCTGACAAAGAGTGATTATCAGAAGGCAGAAAGGTTCATAAATGCCGTCCGCATCTCAGATTCGCGCTTTAATTGTAGATGATCAGGCCTCCATCCGGCAGGTTCTGGCCAGCCACATGGCGGCGCTCGGCTTCAAAGGGGTCGTGCAGCGTAAGGATGGAAAGGAGGCTCTGGAATATCTGGAGGCCAACTCCATCCATCTCGTGATTTCAGATTTCAACATGCCGGGCATGGATGGGCTGGCCCTGCTGGAGGCCGTGCGCTCCAACCCGAAGACGGCCAAACTGGCGTTCATCATTCTGACAGGTGAGGCAAATGCCGGGCTGGTGCAGAAGGCCGTTGCGGCGGGGGTCAACAATTTTCTGGCCAAGCCCTATACGGTCGCCAAGCTGAAGGAAACCCTGGAGAAAGTTTTCGGGCCTATCAGGTGACGGACCTGCTGAAGATCACGACTGTTATCCAGGGCGAAATCGCCATTTCGGATGACCCCGGCGTGGTGTTCGGCACGTTGCTGGGGTCGTGCATTTCAGTCTGCATGTATGATCTTCAGGCAGGGGTAGGGGGTATGAACCATTTCCTTCTGCCCGGAGAGGACTGCATGGGGAGCATGGATGCAGCTGCCTATCTGTATGGGGTAAACGCCATGAAAGGGCTGGAAACCGGGCTCATGAAGGCAGGGGGCGTGCGGGAGCGTTTCCAGTGCAAGGCGTTTGGTGGAGCGGCCGTGCTGTCCATTGCCAGTGACATTGGTCAGGAGAATGTCGGTTTTCTTCTGGATTATTTCCGGCGGGAGGAGATCCGCTGTGTGTCTTACAGTTTTGGTGGCAACCAGGTGCGGCGTATCCGTTTCTGGCCAACGACAGGAAAAGTTCTTCAGAACCTGTGCTGACCGGCGACCGGTCGTGATGATGGGAGAGGCCGGTATGGAGAGAGAAAGATGATGCCCAAAGATACAGGAACCCAGCCTGTCGGGGAGGCAGACAGCATAAGGGCCTCGGTGCTGATGAAGAGGCTGGGGGCCATTCTGGATGATGTCTGTGGTCGGCTCTCGGATGTTCAGGATGTCGTTTCAGATTATGTCGGCACGGGAGAGCTGGATGCCGGGCAGATGGAACGGCTCCAGAGTCTTGATGCCCTGACACAGGAGGTTGAAGCCGTCCGTACCGTGCTGGAGCAGGTGGAACAGGCGGCTCCGGAGATCGGCAATCCCCGTTATGGGATGGGTACCGTTCTGGCGGGTGTAAAGCTTTCGCAGATAAGGGATATGCTGCGGTATGGCCAGACGGCGGACCTGAAAGAAGACAGGGGCAATTTTACCTTGTTCTGACCCTGACCTATGTTCTATGTGCCAAGTAGGGCAAGGTTATCCGGTGTGGTACCGCAAGCTGTGGCTGGCCGCATCGGAGCATCTGGAGAGAGCTGATGGCAGGGAGGGAACAGGGGGCGAATCTTATTGGCGTCATTGCCGAAACCGCCCGGGGTGCCGTTTTTCAGCCGCATGGCCACGTTGCGGGGCCGGCCAGACGTTTTCTGGCCGGGTATCATGAATCCGCAGGGCTTGTGGGGATGGGTGTACAGATGCTCCCTGTCCTTCTCGAGGGGCAATGGCCATTTCCCGGCACGGGCGGGCTGGGGCAGGAGAAACGGTGTCTTGTCGGCCAGGGAGATGGCAGCGGCAATGACAGTGTCTATGATTCGATCCTGCGTCATCACCCTCCCCTGGTGCGGGAGGTGGATGAGATTGTCATTTCTTTCATCCCTGCCAGCATGTTCCAGCGTTGTTCCATAGGAGAAGCGTTGAACATCGGGCGGCTGGCAGCCTGTTTTGACCTTGCTTCATGGTTTGTGGATACCTTGCCCGGCCAGACCAGCAGCGGCTTTTATGAGCTGACGAAGCTGGATGTCAAAGCGCTTTCCCTGGGTGTCTGGGTCAATGTTCTGGTGACGTGGCTGTACGGAATGGACGTCCTGTCAGCCCGGGCGTTGCAGAAGATGCGTCTGGCCATCTGTGGCATCGTCATGGAAAATCTGGCACTGCTGAAGCTTGGCCCTTCAGCCCCGGCCTGTAGCAGTACGGCGGTTCTGCCAAAGAAATGTCTGGTGGAGGCCTATATGGGGCTGTACCCTGGCATGATGGGCAGGGTGGCGCGCATGCTTGCCTTCTGTCCGGAGGAACATATCCTCAAGACAGCCGGCTGTCCCGAGCGGGTGTGCCGTGATGTGCTCAGCAGGTCACTTGATTTCTTTCAGAGCAAGCAGGCTGTATGAGCTACTTTTTTTCGTCAGATTTTCCCTATAAGAAGTGACGGGGCCACTTTTGCGGTGTGTTTTGTGCAATCGGGCCAGTTGTTGGGGAGAAGTGGGAATATGGCAGCGTTTTCCATGCTGACTATTCTGCGTATTTTTTTAAACAGGTCCCGTGTGGGGGCCTGCTCTGTTCTGCTGCCATCCGTGGCGGCAATGTCTTTTGGGGCTTCGCCTTCGATGGCCGCTGATGGCAGCCGGGCAGGTCAGCCTCTGCTCTATTCGGCCCAGGGTGCCCTGTCTCATGCCATGCAGACACCTGCCGTCGTAAAGCAGACAGAGAAAGCACCAGAGCGACAGGTCATCCTTACACGGGACGGAAAACCTGTCCAGCAGGTATCCGTGGTGCAGAAACCGAAGGTAGTGGATGCCGAGAAGACGGCGGCCCATTATATCCATGACATGGGGTTGCGGCGTCGGCCATATTCCAATTATCCGACGGAAGAATTCGGTGTGTTCGGTGAGAACGGGCGTGAGCTGCTCGAGCGCGTGAACATTCCTTTGCATGAAGGGGATCCGACCAATAATGATGGGCCGCCGCTGCCCCGGCCAGAAGCACTCTTCCAGAAAATGCGTTGGAATGAGTGGCTGCGGGACCGTGGTGTGGTCGTCCTGCTGGACAACACCAACGAATTTGCTGGTGCCATCACCTCTCCGAGGAAAGGGCTGGGGTTGAGGCAGGGGTCCTCCAATACGGGGCAGTATGGTTTCGAGAATGACATTGACTGGTACAAGCTGGCCGGGATCCCCGGGTTCCAGACCCATGTCATCGGTGTAGGCCGTTACGGTATTCCAGCCAGCAGGATGTTTGGCGACAATGTGAACCCCAGCCAGGAAATCTATGGTGGTGGTGGTAACGTGGCGTTCCATCTCGTCTATTTCTACGGGGAAGAGACTCTCTGGGGTGGACGGCTGAATATCGCGGCAGGCCGCATGTCCATGGATTCGGACTTCGCCATCAGCCCGATCTACTGTAACTTCATGAACAACGCTTTCTGCGGAAACCCCAAGGCCGTTACGGATACGTACACACGGTCATCCTATCCGGGGTCAAGCTGGGGGGCCCGTATTCGTGGCCGTCCTACAGACAGTACCTACATCCAGGTCGGTGTCTATTTCCCCGAGCGCGGTATTTATGGCGTGCAGCAGAATCGCAGCGGGTTCAAGTTCAATGGCGGGACCATCAGCGGGGTCGTGACCCCGATCGAGGTTGGCTGGGAGCCTGAGTTTGGTAAACAGCAGCTGCCGGGTCACTACAAATTTGGGTTCTCCCCGGATACGTCCGACCATTATCTTGGTGTGTATAGTCCTCCCAATCGGCGCAATGCATGGCGGACCCGGATGACCATTCCCAACTGCCCGACCTGTCAGGGGGTGGGCGATGAGGTTCCCGGTACGGGTATCCGTCGTAATTTCAACTGGAGCATGTGGTTCCTCGCGGACCAGATGATCATGAAGAACAAGACACAGGACACGCCAGAAGGGGGACTGGTGGCCTTCTTTGATGCATACTGGAACAAGCCAGCCACAGCCATGCGTGGCAAGCTGTATGCATTCGGTCTTGTGGATACGGGCTTCTGGCCAGCCCGCCCGCTGGATACGGTGGGTGTTTCCTTCTCCTATACCGGTTCCAGCAGCTATACCCGTGCTGCGCAGCGGTTCCAGGTGGATCATGGGATGGCTCCAGAGGGGGCGACCGCCTATTATGCGAGTGGCGGGGCGCCGCTCCTGTGGGGGTCTTATGGTGTGCAGCGCTGGGGCAGCACGCTGGAGGCCACCTACCGCATCCATGTCATGCGGGGTGTGACCTTTGCGCCGGATTTCCAGTATTACTTCCATCCGGGGATGCAGCGTGTCCTGAAGGACGCCGCCATGCTGGGCTTCAAGTCCCACATTCAGCTCTTCTGATGACGCTTCCTGCTTCCCGATGCAAAGGGGAAGCAGGAGGTTCGGGCCCCTTTCCAGCCACAGGCCGGAAAGGGGTTTTTTTATGGGCTTACTGGTTGGATGGAGGAGGCTGAGGCGTAGGGTCCGTGCGGGTCATGGCTTTGCCACGGACGAGCCAGTAAGCGGCGGAGAGTGACAGAACAGCGGCTGAAAGCGCCAGAAGTTCACGGACATTCACGCCATTCAGGTCCAGCACGATGAACTTGCGTACGGCTGCCATCATGCCGATGAGCAGGACGGACCTCATGCGGATCATTCCCTGTGATTCCGAACCGGGAAGAACGAGGATGGAGTGGCGGAATTCCAAGGCGATCAGGACGGTGAAGAACAGCCCGAAGACTTCCTGCAATATGGCAGGCTCCGTGGGGCTGAGGCCGGCATGGATGATGAGCTTTGCCACTGCCACCACGACATGCAGCAGCCCCAGGCAGGCCACCAGCGTGATGCAGATGGACAGGATCAACATGGCCGCTCCTTCAAACATGTCGAACAGGCGGGACAGTGTGACGAAGCCGGGCAGGGTGTTTTTCATGGAGTAGGGGATGCCTTTGATGTGGGGATGGATAATGTTGTGCTGCTTTTACTTCATTCTGATGGGAGGGAGAAAGGTAGGTGCGGCAGGACGCTTCCGCCTCCTCTGGCATGATTATGCCGACGGGGCGTCTGCCTGTGCGTCGCGGGGGGCCCGGTTTCGTGTCGGGTAGGGGACGGAAAGCAGCGTCTTACATACTACATGCGTCAGGCATGAAGCACTGGGGAACGGCCTATTTTCAGGGAAAATCGTGGTGCCGGATGAGAGATTCGAACTCCCGGCCTTCGGTTTACAAAACCGCTGCACTACCACTGTGCTAATCCGGCAACGGGGGCGTACATCTCATTTTTCCCTCCAGAAATCAAGTGGAAAATCAGGGGAGTGGGGAAAAAATCCCGGCCAGGAAACAGCCGGGCAGGTCAGCGGCCCGTGGTGGCGGGCTCCTGGTACTGCATGAGATGGGCTGGGGGCGCAAGGACAGGGCCATCCTGTACAAAGCCATAGCCATCAGAAGAAAGGCCACGATGGCCAATGGCCTGGTTGGGTCTGTTAAAGCCCCCCATGCTGAGCAGGGAGAGCACAAGGCCTGTCAGGAGGAAGAAACGGGGATGGCAGAAAGTCGGCATGGGCTTCCGTGGGTTGGTCAAAGAGGTGGGCAGGATCGCCGGTCAGCACGAAGAGGGAAACAGTCTATCCTTCAGGGTGCGGGCAATGGCTCTGTAAGCCTGTGATGCAGGATGATCCGGGTCACGCAGGACAAGAGGGGTTCCTTCATCAGCACTGCATCTTATATCCCGCAGCAGGGGAATTTCCCCAAGGAAAGGAATGTTGAGGGCCTCGGCTTCCTTGCGGGCCCCACCATGGCCGAAGAGGTCAGTTCGTTCCTGACAGTGCGGGCAGCAGAAATAGGACATGTTCTCGATCAGCCCCAGCACGGGCGTTTCGGTCTTCTCAAACAGCGTGACACCCCGGCGGGCATCGAGCAGGGCAATGTCCTGCGGGGTGGAGACGATGACGGCCCCACCGGCCTTCAGCTTGTCCGAGAGTTTGCGGGTCAGGGTCAGCTGGGCATCTCCGGTGCCGGGTGGCAGATCGACCACCAGTACATCCAGCGCCCCCCAGGACACATCACTCATGAGCTGGGTCAGGGCGCCCATGACCATGGGACCACGCCAGATCATGGCCTGTTCCTTGTCAACCAGATAGCCGATGGACATCGTCTCCATGCCCCAGCGTTCCAGTGGGCGCAGCCTGCCATTCTCGACAACAGGTTTCTGGGTTTCACCCAGCATGTGGGGAAGAGAGGGGCCGTAAATGTCAGCATCCAGCAGGCCGGTCCGAAGGTCCAGTCGGGCCAGGCTGCATGCCAGATTGACGGCTGTGGTGGACTTCCCCACGCCTCCCTTGCCGGACGCCACGGCAATGACGGCCCGCACATCGGGCAAGCAGGCTTCCGGGGGGGCGGAGCGGCCTGTGGGTCGCTTCCCGAGGGCCAGAGGCCGGTGCCCGCTTTCTGCACCGGCCTTGCGGGGGGCGGGGCCTGCCGGGCGATGAGCTGTGAGGGACAGGGTCAGACTGCTGACGGCGGGGTGCTGCCTGAGCCTGTCCTCCAGTGTCGTCTGAGCGTCCTGGAGGAACGCCGCACCTTTAGCTGTTGTCCGCAGAATGAGGTGGAGATGGCCCTTTTCCAGTGTCAGGGCTTCTATGCTGGTCTGATGTGCAGGCTCTTCTGCTGTGAGAAAGTCGGAGATGAGGTCTTTCAGGGAAGAGATGTCGGTGGCTGTCATGGGGCAGGACCTCTCATGCAACGCCCCTCATGAGGCAAAAAAACACAAACTTGCAGGCTGGAAGGATGACGTCCGGTCCGCCGTGGAGTAGATTCTACAGCATGAGCCGATTCATGTCTTCTTCTCTTCTGTCTTCCTCCCGCATGAGGGTGGCCCGCTGGCTGTCCTGTTTCGTGCTTTCTGGTATTCTTGGCCAGTCCGGTGGAGCCTGGGCGCAGGATGCTGTGCCGATGCCGACCCTGCCGGGGGAAGAGCTGCCGCAGGGGGGGAGCGTGACAACCCGTGCTGCGCATGAGGCGGCCATGATGCCCGGTTTTGCGGCACTGGTGGAGCGGCTCCTGCCTGCTGTGGTGAATATTTCCGTCTCCAGCGTGATCCACCCTGATGAACAGCAGCCGGACGGGCCGGATGGCAGTACACCGTCCGGGCCGCAATCATCCCCTTTCCCGCCAGGGTCACCGCTCGAGAAGTTTTTCCATGATTATCTCCACCGCCGTCATGCCGATGGGCACCCTGCCCGTCAGGTACAGGCGCTGGGGTCCGGCTTCATCATCGATCCTTCTGGCGTGGTGGTGACGAACAATCACGTCATTGACAATGCCCAGCAGGTGAGCGTGACCCTGTCGGATGGGACGGAATATCCGGCACGGATTGTCGGGCGGGACAGCAAGGAGGACCTTGCCGTCCTTCAGGTGAAGGCAGACCGGCCCCTGCCGTCCGTCCCGCTGGGGCATAGTGACGATGCCCGCATCGGAGACTGGGTGCTGGCCATCGGCAATCCGTTCGGTCTGAGTGGCACGGTGACAGCTGGCATCATTTCGTCCCGCAAGCGGAATGTCGATCACGGTTTGTATGACGACTTCATCCAGACGGACGCAGCCATCAATCACGGTAATTCAGGTGGCCCGCTCTTCAATCTGAAGGGTGAGGTCATCGGGATCAATACGTTGATTTATGGCGGGTCTGGTGGGGATTCCATCGGTATCGGCTTTGCCATTCCTTCGGATGATGCCCGAGGCATCATCAACCAGTTGCGGCAGACAGGCCATGTCCGGCGTGGCTGGTTGGGTGTGCGCTATCAGGATGTCACCCGCAACATGGCAGAAGACCTTGATTTCTGGAAAGCGGATGTGCCCGGAAAAGAACGGGGAACGGGGGCCATCGTTGCCGAGGTCAGCAAGGATGGGCCGGCCCGGAAGGCAGGTTTGCAGGTTGGGGACATTCTGACAGCCCTGAATGGTCAGCCGGTGACAGGCCAGACCCTGCCCCGGCTCGTGGCGGGGTATCAACCGGGAGAGACGGTGCATTTCACCTTTTGGCGGCGTGGCAGCTATCAGACGCTGGATCTGACCCTGGGGCGCAACCCCGATGAGAAGGATCCCCTTCCTTCCGACACGCACCCGCCGGAACATCCGGTAAAGACCCTGAAAGAACTGGGGGTGAAGCTGGGCGTGGTCGATGAAGCGGCCCGGACGCAGTATGGCCTGACTGACAGCCAGAGGGGTGTGCTGGTGATGCGTGTCTATGAGGGTAGCCCCGCTGCCAGCCGTGGGTTGACGGAAGGAAATCTGGTGCTTCAGGTCGGGCAGCAGGAGGTCAATACACCGGAGGCCCTGCAGGCTGCGCTGGACCGTGCCCGTGAGCTGAAGCGGACGGATATTCTTCTGTTGGTGCAGGATGGTGAGGGGCTGCGCTGGGTGGCTGTGCCATTGGGGGGACAGCAACTACAGCCGTGATGGGGCAGACCCGCCTTACAGGCCGCGGTCCCGCTTTATCTGGTCCCATGCGGCATTGATGCGGGCCACACGCTCCTGTGCTGCTTTCCGTTGAGCATCGCTCATGGGGCGCTGGGCAAGACGGTCCGGGTGATGTTCACGGATCAGCACACGCCAGCGTGTCCGCACTTCGCCATCCGTTGCCGTTGCACTGATGCCCAGCACACGATAGCACTCTGCCGTTGATGATGTGGAGGCAGCCCGGGGCTGGCCGTCCTCGGCCCGCTCCCAGGCCCGTTCTGAAAGGCGGAAGGCTTTGTGCGTCCGGCGGAGATAGTCCATTTCTGCCGGATGCAGCGGGGCCCCGGCAGGCAGGTCTGCCTTGGCAATGCGGAAGAGGACGCTGAGCAGTGTTTCCAGCGGCTCCGGCTTGTCGGTAAAGGCACGCCCCAGCTCACGGGCATAAAGTTCGAAATCGTCCGTCCGGTTCCGGGCCCGATCAAAAAGCAGGCCAACCTCTTTCTGGTTGTCTTCAGGGAACCGGAAGGCCGTCTTGAAGGCTTCAATCTCGGCCCGGTTCACGGGGCCATCGATTTTGGCCAGCTTGGCGGAGAGCGTGACGACACCAAGGCCGTAGAGCTGATCCGTCTTTCCCAGCAGGGCAGAGAGTTTTGCGGCGGTGAAGAAGGCGGCATTATGCGGGTCGGGCTGCCCCCGTGCGGGGAAACGGTCGCCCCATGTGCCGGAGAGCGGGGTCAACAGTCTATCCGTATCGCTCATATGGCCCAGAATGGCCCCGAGAAGACCGCCGACCGGCCCCCCGGCGGCAAAACCGGCAATACCACCAAACATTTTCCCCCAGAAAGCCATCGATGCCCTCCCTGTTCACATGGTTGTAAACTCTATCACGGGGACAGGGGAGGGCGGAACAGGAATATGCGGTCTTTCCAAGACGGGTCACACGGGGGCTGACGGGGCCTGGTTCAGGGCAAAGCGTAGTGCCGTGAGGCGAAGCAGGGAGGCCAGCGTCTGTTCCGGGGGGCGATGCCTGTCCAGCCGGGCGATGAAGGCTGCCAGGGCAAGCTGTTCGGCACGGGCCATGGTCTCCAGAACCTGCCAGAATTCGGCTTCCAGAGCGATGGAGGTTCTGTGCCCGTACAGGCTGAGGCTGCGCTTCTGCAACTGTGGTGGGGGTGGAGGAGGAGCGTGCATGGGGGAAGTGTGGCAGCTGGCATTGTGTGTGGAAAGGGATTTTCTTGTCAGCTCCGGCGCAGGCCGCCATCATGAGGCATGAGATTCTTTTGTCCTGCTGTTTTTGCCCTTTTTGTCTTTCTTGCTGGCCAGACAGGTCGGGTGTCTGCTGACCCGGTGGCGGCCCCGCCTTCCGTGGCGACCCTGTTCGAAAGGGTGAAGACCGACCCTGTCCGGCTGGAGCTGTTCCTTAGGGCCTTCCCCAAGGGAGCGGACCTGCACAACCATCTTTCCGGGGCGGTCTATGCCGAGAGTTTCCTCAAATGGGCAGCGGGGGATGGCCTCTGCGTTTCGCTGAAGGAGCGGACCATTCTGGCCAGTCATTGCCCAAAGCCGGGGGAGGGGCAGGTTCCGGCAGATGGTCTGCCAGGGAATGAAACCGGCTGGAATGAGATGGTCAATGCGTTGTCCATGCGCAATTTCATTCCTACGGAACATGACCGCTCCGGCCATGATCATTTCTTTGCGACCTTTCTGCGGTTCATGGTGGTGGAGCCAAGGCATCAGGGGGACATGCTGGCCGAGGCTGCCGAGCGGGCTGCCCGTGACAATGTGCAGTATCTGGAATTGCAGATCGCTCCCATTACCTTTGATGCATTGGGGGAGATGATGAAGGCTGCTGCCCTGCCTCCCTTGAGGACGGAAGCTGATTTCAGTCGGGCTTATGAGGCTCTGAAGCCCGCCCTGGGGCGGATGGCAGCCCTGTCCCATGTGGCCATTGATGAGATGGAGGCCCGTGCCCGAACCATCATGAAGTGCGGCACAGCGCAGGCTTCCGCAGGGTGTGGGGTGACGGTGCGCTATCAGTATTCCGCCCTGCGGACATTTCCGGCACCGTTTGTCTGGGTACAGCTCGTGGCGGCGTATGAGAGTGCCCGCCAGGATACCCGGCTGGTCGGCGTCAACATCGTGGCGCCGGAAGATGATCCGGTGGCCCTGCGGGACTATGACCTGCACATGCAGATGTTCCATACTCTGAACCGGCTGTATCCGGGGACGAATCTGAGCCTTCATGCGGGGGAGGTGACACCGTCTCTCGTGCCGCTGGGCGATCTGGACCATCATATCCGGGCGGCGATTGACGTGGCGGGGGCCAAGCGGATCGGCCATGGTGTGGATGTTCTGTGGGAGCATGACCCGGCCTCTCTGCTGGAAGAGATGGCACGGCGCTCCATTCTGGTGGAGATCAATCTGACCAGCAATGATGAGATTCTGGGTATCAGGGATGGGCGGCATCCTTTTTCGCTTTACAGGCAGGCCGGTGTGCCCGTGGCGCTCTCGACAGATGATGAAGGTGTGTCCCGTAGCGATCTGACGCAGGAATACATGCGGGCCGTATTGGCCTACCATCTGGATTATCCGACACTTGTCCAGCTGTCCCGTACGGGGCTGGAATATGGGTTCATGCCGGGGCAGAGCCTCTGGGCCGGGCATCATCTGGGGCAGGCTGTGCCGGCCTGTTCGGGCATGGTGCCGGGTGGAAGCGCCGCTCCAGCCTGTGAACGGTTTCTGAAGGACAATATGAAGGCACGGCTGCAATGGCAGCTGGAGGCCCGTTTTCAGGCTTTCGGGCAGGATGTGATGAAGAATCCCCTGCTGCGGTCCGTGCCCTGAGACAGGCCGGAGAGAACGATGGGAAGGAAAGGCATGTGATGAGACAGGCAGTGAAGGCGGGCTGGATGTATGGTCTTGGTCTTCTGGTCGGGCTGGTGGCAGCGGGGGTGGGGTCTGCCCGTCCGGCACAGGCTGTCCCGCTGGAGGTACACGTCGTGGTGGTGACAACCTTCGAGCTGGGGCAGGATAGTGGCGACATGCCGGGAGAGTTCCAGCACTGGGTGGAACAGTACCCGCTGGAACAAACACTGCCTGCACCGGGGACGGAGCACGGTGTCCTTCGCTATAATGCGAAAGACCATGTGCTTGGGCTGGTCAGTGGTGAGGGACCGGGCCATATGGCAGCGGCCATTACCGCTCTGGCGCTGGACCCCCGGTTTGACCTCCGCCATGCCTATTTCGTTCTGGCAGGGATTGCCGGTGTGAATCCCAATAAGGGCAGCATCGGGTCTGCCGCCTGGGCGCTGCATGTCGTGAATGGCGGGGCAGCCCATCTGATTGATTCACGTGAAATTCCGTCCGATTGGCCGGATGGTTTTACGCCGTTGCAGGGCCATGTACCGGATGAGCAGCCACGGCCACCGCTCCATTCCATCGCTGGGGACATGGCCTATACGTTGCGACCTTCCCTTGTGCGCTGGGCTTATGAAAGGACACGCCATATCGCTCTGCCGGACAATGAAAAACTTCAGGCCCATCGTCGGGCCTATCAGGGTTTCCCCGAGGCACTGAAGCCGCCGCATGTGATGATGGGTGATACGATCTCCGGTGAGACATACTGGCTTGGAGCGCTCATGAACCGGTGGGCGGAACGCTGGGTCGCTTACTGGACGGACCATCAGGGCGAGATGGTCACGACGGCAGAGGAGGACATTGGCCTCTGTCAGGCACTGGCGTTGCAGGCCAGAGCAGGACGTGTGGATGACCGGCGCCTCCTCATCCTGCGGACGACCAGCAATTTCGACATGCCGCCCAACGGCGTGGCACCGGCCACCATGCTGGCCAATGCAGCGCATGAGGAAAGCCTGCCGGGCCTTTATGCCTCCACCAGTGCGGCCTATCAGGTGGCCAGCCCAATCGTGCGGGAGCTGGCCACCCATTGGGGGAGCTATGAAGGACAGGTGCCCTGAAGGAACGACCTAGCCCTGCTGGTAGCGGAGCATGGGCCATTCATCCTCGCTCCAGTCGCCCCTGGCCCAGTTCCGGCGGAGCTGGGTGGCGGTCTGTTCCAGCGTTCCTGCCACGATGGCGGCCCGTATCTGGCGCATGAGCCGCTGATAATAGGCGAGATTGTGGAGGGTCAGGAGCATCGGCCCGAGCATCTCGTTGGCCCGGAAGAGGTGGTGCAGATAGGCCCGGCTGTACCGGCCTGCCATCGGGCTGTCATCTTCGGGGGAGATGGGGCGGGTGTCCTCGGCGAAGCGGGCATTGCGGAGATTCAGCGTGCCCCGCTCCGTATAGGCCCGGGCAGTACGGCCTGCACGGGACGGCATGACGCAGTCGAACATGTCGCAGCCCCGCATGACGGCACCCAGCAGGTCATCTGGCGTGCCGACGCCCATCAGATAGCGGGGCTGGTCCTCGGGCAGCATGGGAGTCGTGTAATCCAGCGTGGAGAACATCAGCTCCTGCCCTTCGCCTACGGCAAGCCCCCCGATGGCGTAGCCCTCGAAGCCGATCTCCCGCAGGGCAAGGGCGGAGCGTTCCCGCAGGTCCTGCTCCGTGCCGCCCTGCACGATGCCGAACTGCCCATAGCCGGGGCGGGCGATGAAGGCTTCACGGGAGCGGGCGGCCCATCGCATGGACCGCTCCATGGAGGCTTCCAGCACGTCCTTCGTGGCGGGCAGGGCCGGACATTCATCAAAGGCCATGGTGATGGTGGCATCCAGTTTGTACTGGATGTCCGTCGAGCTTTCAGGCGTCAGACGGTGGGAGCTGCCATCAATGTGGGAACGGAAGGTGACGCCATCCTCATCCATCTTCCGCAGCGGCCCCAGAGACATGACTTGGAATCCGCCGGAATCTGTCAGGATGGGGCCGGGCCAGTCCATCATGCGGTGCAGCCCGCCGAGACGCTGGACCCGCTCGGCCGTGGGGCGCAGCATGAGGTGATAGGTGTTGCCCAGCACGATGCCCGCCCCGGTGGCCCGCACATTGTCCATCGTGATGCCCTTGACGGTCCCGACGGTTCCGACCGGCATGAAGGTCGGTGTCGGTACGCTGCCATGACGGGTATGCAGCCAGCCTGCCCGGGCCCGCCCACACTGGGCGTCTTTCTGCCAGTGCATGCGGTCGGATGGGGTAAGGTTGGGGCGGGTGGAGTCGGTCGTCATGGGGCTCGTTCCAGAAGGCAGGCATCACCGTAGGAATAGAAGCGCAGCCCTTCGGCAATGGCGTGATGATAGGCATGGCGCATGGTCTCCGTACCGGCAAAGGCACAGACCAGCATGAAAAGGGTGGAGCGGGGCAGGTGGAAGTTGGTCAGCAGGGCGTCCACCGCCCGGAAGCGGTAGCCCGGCCGGATGAAGATGGAGGTTTCGCCTGTCCATGGATGAACGATACCCTGTTCATCCGCCGCACTTTCCAGCAGGCGCAGGCTGGTGGTGCCTACGGCGACGACACGGCCGCCATTGGCACGGGTCTCGTTGATGAGACGGGCCGTTTCCTCATCAATATGGCCCCATTCCGCATGCATTTTATGTTCGGCAATGGTGCTGCGGACGGGCAGGAACGTCCCGGCTCCGACATGCAGGGTGAGGGTCTGTTTTTGTATGCCTCTGGCCGCAAGGGCCTCCAGCAGTTCTTCCGTGAAATGCAGTCCCGCTGTCGGTGCTGCCACGGCCCCACGAAAGCGGGAGAAAATGGTGCGGTAGTCGCTGTTGTCGGCTTCAGTCGGACCATTGGGGCGGGCAATGTAAGGCGGCAGGGCCAGGGCGGCCCGGCGTTCCAGAAAGTCATCGAACTCATCGCCTTCGACCGAGAAGCGGAGGGTCACGGCCCCATCGCCCTCATTGGTCCGGACGTCCGCCGTGACGGGATCATCCTCGAAGTGGAGCCGGTCACCGGGGCGGAGCTTGCGGGCATTGCGGGCGAGGGCATGCCACTGCCCTTCCGGCAGGATGCGGTCCAGCGTGATGCCGATTTTTGCGTCACCCCGTCGGGCCTCCATTTTTGCCCGGATGACTTCCGTATCATTGGCGACGAGCAGGTCGCCTTCCTTCAGCAGTTCGGGAAGATTGCGGATGCGATGGAGGGAGAGGGTTGCATCATCAGTTCCTGCAAGGGCCGGTGGGACGACATGCAGGAGCTGTGCCATGTCACGGGGGCGGGCAGGTTCTGTGGCGATATGGTCACGAGGGAGCGTGAAATCGAAGAGGGAGAGGTCGTCAGTCATTCCGGGGACATGGTTGGAGAAACAGGCCAGTCAGCGAAAAGGGGGCTTATGGCCCCCTCCACGTTGCTGATCCGTTGTGAATGGAGAGATCAGTGACGACCCAGCTGATGCTTGAGGGCGTCGATCAATGTCTGCACCTGCCCGCCATGGCGGGTGAGGTAGGTCGTGTAGTCGCTGCGCTGTGTCAGGCGCATGCTGGCACCCTCACCATACAGGTCCACCACCTTGGGCGGTTCGCCATCAATGACGGCCGTCATCAGGATGGGGGGCTGATGCGGACGGGAAATCTGAAGGGTCACCTTCTGGCCTGCCGGGGAGGGCACACTGTCCACCAGGCGGACGGAAATGTTCTGATATTCCCCCACGCGGGCCGTGACAGCATTCAGCAGTACGTCCTGAAACAGCTCAAGATAAAGCTTCTGTTGTTCCGGCGTGGCGATCCGCCAGTAGCGGCCCAGGCAGTAGCGGCCGATTCCTGGTACGTCCACATTGGCCCGCAGGAGGGGCAGAAGGGCTTCGCGCTTTTTGTCCAGCGAAGTGTCGCTGTTCAGGACGGCCACCAGTTTCCCGCCAAAATCATTGACAAACGCCTTTGCTTCATCACTGGAGGGAGTGGCGAAGGCCAGCGTGGGAATGAGAGCGAACAGGCTGGCAGCTCCCAGAATGGTGCGGCGTGTAAGCTGACGGAGCATCATGTTTAGGGATCCTTCCAATAAAGGCTGTCCTCATGGGGACGGAATGGTCAGTACCAGTCGGGGGTGGTGGCGCGGTGATCAGCCTTGAGGGTATCGATCTGGCTCTGACGCTGCTGCTGCCATGCACTTCGCATGAAAGCATAAGGGTCGAGACTTTGGTGTTCCAGCTGGTCCAGCTGGTCTGTACTGTCTGCAAAGGTATTGAAGGTGCCGAGAATGTTGTAGCCCCAGTTGAAGCTGATGAGGCCATACCCTCTGGGCACGTAGTTGATGGGTGTCAGCCCCTGGCCGATGGCATAGCCTGCGGCATCACGGAAATTGGTAGGACCAAGCCCGGGCAGGAAAATGTAAGGCCCGGATTTGACCCCCCACAGCGCCATGACCATGCCAGGGTCTGTCTCATGCTGCTTGTAGCCAAGATGCTGGGCAACGTCATAGAAGCCAGCCGTCGTCATGTTCAGCAGGAAACGCATGAAGGAATCCCCCGCACGCCGCGGGCGCCCTGCCCCCACATCGGAGAAGAAGACGGCGGGTTGGCGCCATGTCTCGTTCAGCGTGGCGACAGAGGTGCGGATGGGCTGGGGAATGTTGTTTTTCCAGAACCGTCCTACCGGCCGCAGGGCCTTGTGATAGACCCACATGTTGAGGCTGAACATCTTGCGGTTGAAAGGCTCGTAAGGGTCGTTGACCGCCTTGTAATCCGCCAGATCGTCCGGGTCGGTCGGCGGCTTGGCGTGGAGGGAACCACACCCGCCGAGCGACAGCAGGGCCAGGCAGCCGACCAGTGCGGAAAGTGCAGTGAGTCTGCCTCGATGATGCTGTTTTGTGCTGCCTGTGCACGCCATGCTGCTGCCGCTCCTGTTTTTTTCTTTCTTCAAGGCCCGGCTATGCGGCTTGCCACGTCATCCACCAGGAGATGGCAGCGGCATACCTTTAACGGGAACGGGCCGTAACATACGTCTGATTCCACATGCGCAAGTCATGAAGACCAGTGAACTCAAGCATATGGTACTTGCTCCATGCTGCCTACCCCTTTCGAATATCAGGCATGTTAAGAAAAAGAAGTATTGCATTTTTGCATCGTTAGGTTTTCTGATGGACACCAGCCCTGAAGGGGACGCTTCCTGCCCCCTCCCGGGAGGAGCGCAGCCCGTCGTCCTGGCGGGTCCTGTATTTCGTGGAGTGCGAGAGATTTTATGTCTTTTCTGAAGAGTCGCAGCTGGCTTCTGTCTGCCAGCGCTTTGGTTGCCAGTGTGGCCCTGTCTGGCATGGCTGCCGCAGCGCCAACGGTCCAGACAAAGGACTGGGGTCGTCTTTCCACTGGCAAGAAGGTGCAGGCAATCACCCTGACCAATGATCATGGGGTGAAGGTTGTCG
Source organism: Parasaccharibacter sp. TMW 2.1891 (assembly GCF_023337675.1). Classification (NCBI taxonomy): domain Bacteria; kingdom Pseudomonadati; phylum Pseudomonadota; class Alphaproteobacteria; order Acetobacterales; family Acetobacteraceae; genus Parasaccharibacter; species Parasaccharibacter sp. TMW 2.1891. The sequence goes on from NZ_QORT01000002.1 coordinate 204,832, forward strand.
TGCTGACCTATGGCGCCATCATCCATGAGATGGACGTGCCGGACCGCAATGGCCGTCTGGGGAACGTTGTTCTGGGCTTTCCGAACATTGCCGGGTACGAAAACCATAACTCCGACCCGCACTTCGGTGCCGTGCTGGGGCGTGTGGCCAACCGTATTTCCGGTGGTGTCTTCACTCTGGAAGGTGAGAAGTATCATACGAGCGTCAATGAGGGGCCGAACACCCTCCATGGCGGTGCTGAGAGCTTTGACCGCAAACTCTGGAAGATCGTTCGCAAGGGCGTGGACTCCCAGGGGGCCTATGTTGTGCTGAAGATGGTCAGCCCCGATGGTGATCAGGGCTTCCCGGGTGAGCTGAAGACGCAGGTTACCTATCGTCTGAGCGGCAACGACACGCTGAGCCTGAAGTTCAATGCGACGACCAAGGCTCCGACGGTCGTGAACCTGTCCACGCACAACTACTGGAACCTCAATGGCGAGGGTTCCGGGAGCATTGCTCCGGAAGTGGTGCAGATCTATGCTGACCGTTTCCTGAGGACAGACGAGCACTCCATTCCGACGGGTGAGCTGGCCTCTGTTGAGGGGACGCCGTTCGATTTCCGTCAGCCCCGCACGGTGGGTGAAGGCCTAGGCAGTGCAGACCCGCAGATGGCTCCGCAGGGTGGCTATGACAAGTGCATGGTCCTCATCGGCCCATCCCAGCCGGGCAATACGGAGCGTGTCGTGGCCCGTGTGACGGATCCCCGTTCCGGCCGTGTGATGGAAGTTGCCACCAACATGCCGGGGATGCAGTTCTATTCCGGCAACCATCTGTATGGCAATTATCAGGGGCCGTCTGGCCGCCCCTATGGCAAATGGGAATCTCTGGCTTTCGAGCCTGAATTCTTCCCGAACAGCCCGAACATGCCGAACTTCCCGAGCATCGAGCTGAAGCCGGGTCAGACCTATGATTACGGGATGAGCTTCCATTTTTCCCGCCAGTAAGGGCTGAGGCTTTCAGGAGCTGAATCCTGGGAAAGGAGCCGGGCCGGTGCAGTCATGCATCGGTCCGGCTTTTTCATTGATGGGTATTCCGGCTTTGTGGTGAGCTGAAAAGAGGGCCGGAACAGATCATCAACAGTAGAGGAGGGCGGTTTTCTCAGGAGTCGCCTGATTCCATCCACATTCTTCCCGTCCCGGCACACAGGATGATGCCCCAACCTGTCCCCTGAACTGGGGATAAGTCGGGGCGTGCCGGTCATATCTGATAATTCGTGAAGTCCTGGTCCATGTCGCCAAAACGGACGATACGGGCGGGGTTGCCCACGGCGGTGGAACGGGGCGGGACATTGCCCAGCACGACAGAAGCGGCTCCGACACGGGCATGGGCACCGATTTCCAGATGGCCCAGTATTTTGGCACCAGCGCCAATCATGCAGCCCTGCCGGATGACAGGATGGCGCTGCCCGCTGTTTTTGCCGGTTCCCCCGAGCGTGACCCCCTGAAAGAGGGAGACGTCATCCTCAATGATGGTGGTTTCCCCGATGACGATACCTGTGCCGTGATCGATTGTGATGCGCTGGCCGATGCGGGCGGCAGGGTGGATGTCGATACCGAATTTCTCGTTCACACGGCTCTGGAAGTGATAGGCCAGTGGTCTGCGGCCAGCCAGCCAGAGATGATGGGCAATACGGTAGGATTGCAGGGCATGAAACCCCTTGAAGAACAGGAACGGCGTAGCAAGGTCCGGGCAGGCGGGGTCCCGCTGGAAGGTCGCCACGATATCCGATGCTGCAGCCCGGACGATGTCGGGACTGGCCTCCAGCGTGGAGGCGACAAGGTGCATCAGGGCGGCTTCCGACATGGCCCGGTCTGTCAGCTTGGCGCTGATCAGTGATGTCAGGGCAGAGGCAAAATCCGCATGGTTGCAGATATTCACTGCAAAAAGCCCCTGGATCAGAGCATCGGAACAGCCGCAGGCCTGCGCCCGCATGGTGGTCCAGAATTCTTCCAGAAATCCGGGCTCTGATGAGGAGTGTGGAAACCTGTCGAGAAAAGTGGCCATAGCTGTTTTCTTATAGCCCCATGGCACGTTGGACAAAACCATGACGCAGGGATGGCAGGCGCTTCAGGGCCATGAGTCCCGCATGGCGAGCATGACGGATGAGGGGCATGTCGGTGCTGAAGAGCCGCTCCATCATGTCGCAGCCTGCCAGCATGGCGAGATTGCCCGGACGGCTGAGACGCTGATAGCGTCGCAGCAGTGCAGGGTCTCCTAGATCCTGTCCCTGCGCATGGGCGTCTCCCAGAAGGTCATTCAGGGTGCGGACATCACGGAAGCCGAGATTCATGCCCTGACCCGCCACGGGGTGCAGCCCGTGCGCTGCATCCCCGGCCAGAAGCAGCCGTGTGGCGCAATAGCGATGGGCATATTGCGATGCCAGAGGGTACGTCCAGTGGGTGCCTGCCTGCTCCAGCGCACCAAGGTCTTCCCCACAGAGACGGTCCTGAACCAGCCGGGCAAAGCTGCGGGCATCAAGCCGGGTGAAATGGTCGATGCGCTCGGGCCGGTCTGTCCAGACGATGGCGGAGCGGTGAGGGTGGGCTTCGGTGGCAGGAAGAGGGAGCCGGGCGAAAGGCCCCTGCGGCAGGAAGTTTTCCAGAGCACTGCCGTGATGGGGTTTCTCATGGGCCAGAACGCTGACCAGGGCAACCTTGTGATAGGGAATGCGGGTCAGCCCGATGCCGGCCTGCTCGCGGAGGAGAGAGCGTCGCCCGTCTGCGGCAATGACAAGGGAGGCCGTAACGGTGTCCCCCGTATCCAGGGTGATCCGGGCGCTGTCGGGCGAGAAGGTGAAGCGGCCCGTTGCTGGTGCCCGGACATCCAGCCCCGGCTGGGCCATAAGGGTACGGGCGATGGCTGCCAGAAGGTTGTGGGCTTCCACCATCCAGCCGAAGGGGCGGCCTTCTGGGGCATCATCACCGGTAAGGCTCAGCCCGTCTGCAATGCTGCTGCGGGATGCCGAGGGAATGCGCCCCTGACTATCGGTGACATGGATGGTGGTGATGGGCTGGGGAGACAGGGGCAGGGCCTGCCAGATTCCCGCTTCTTCCAGCAGGGGGCGGACGCCTTCAGCAAGGGCATACGCCCGGCCATCGGGATTCTGCGCCGGGGTGGGAGAGAGGGGAGCCCGCTCCAGAAGGAGGATGCGCAGCCCTTTCTGCGCAAGCAGGCAGGCCAGTGTCGCCCCGATGGGGCCACCACCATTTATGCAGAGGTCGTAATCCGTGCCCATGGCAGATGTTCCTTCCGGCCCGGTGAATGGCAGGATGCTCCCGTCATGGCGGTACTTTCCGTCAAAGGAGCAGGTCTATCGTGTCTAGCCCTATCCTTGCGGAAAAGAAAGTCTTGCAGAAATCGTTATGAAGGTGGCACGATTTTGTCTTCATGCAGCAGAAGAGCCATGGGAGAGGGCCGCAAGGGATGAAACTTGTAACGGCGATCATCAAACCGTTCAAACTGGACGATGTGCGGGAGGCTCTTGCCGAGCTTGGCGTGCATGGCCTGACAGTGACGGAGGTACGGGGCTTTGGGCGCCAGAAAGGCCAGACGGAAATTTACCGTGGGGCGGAATATACGGTCAGCTTCATTGCCAAGATCAGGGTGGAGACAGTCGTGGCGGATGAGCGTGTGCCAGACATCATCCAGGCCATCACGGAGACGGCCCGGACAGGCCGCATCGGTGATGGGAAGATCATGGTTACCAATGTGGAACAGATGGTGCGTATCCGTACTGGGGAAACCGGCGAGGGAGCTCTGTGATGCGTGCGATTGATACGGGTGATACCGCCTGGATGCTGGTCAGCACGGCGCTGGTCCTGTTGATGACCATTCCTGGTCTGGCTCTTTTCTATGCCGGGATGGTGCGGCGCAAAAACGTGTTGTCCACCATGATCCAGTCTTTTGGCATATGCTGTATTGTCAGCATTGTCTGGATGGTGCTGGGCTACAGTCTAGCCTTCACGACGGGCACACCCTGGATTGGTGATCTGTCCCGTTTCTTCCTGGGGGGTGTGGCAGAGCATATCCATCAGGGTGCGGACGGAGCCTTCACGCTGGGCGCCGGGACTTCGGCTGAAACCCCCATGACCATCCCGGAAAGTGTCTATCTGATGTATCAGATGACCTTCGCCATCATCACGCCAGCCCTGCTGACAGGCGCTTTTGCCGGGCGAATCCGCTTTGCGGCACTTTGCGTGTTCACGATCCTCTGGTCCCTGCTGGTCTATTCTCCCATTGCCCATTGGGTCTGGAGTCCGCTGGGCTGGGTGGCTGGTCTTGGTGCCGTGGATTTTGCGGGTGGAACGGTCGTGCATATCAATTCCGGGGTGGCTGGTCTTGTCTGTGCCATCATGATCGGCCGTCGGTATGGGCTGAAGCGGGATGATATGTCCCCGCACAATCTGGCCTATGCCATCATCGGGGCTTCCCTGCTCTGGGTGGGCTGGTTCGGCTTCAATGCCGGGTCGGCACTCGGTGCGAATGGCCGTGCCGGCATGGCCATGCTGACAACGCAGATCGCCGCTGCTGGTGGTGGTGTTGGCTGGATGGTGGTGGAATGGTGGCGGCATGGCAAGCCGACGGCGCTGGGCATCATCTCTGGTGCGGTGGCGGGCCTTGTGGCTGTGACCCCGGCTGCTGGCTATGTGCTGCCCGGTGGGGCTCTGGCCATCGGGCTGATAGCCGGTGGCGTCTGCTTCTACAGCGCTGCCGTGCTGAAGAACAGGCTGGGCTATGATGACAGTCTGGATGCCTTTGGTGTGCATGGTGTTGGTGGCATTGTCGGAGCCCTTCTGACAGGTGTGTTTGCTTATGGGCCGCTTTCAGCGACGGCAGCCAGTCCTGCCGGTGTGAGCGGCGGATGGAGCCAGCTTCTCCGGCAGGCTGAGGCTGTCGGTGTCACGATTGTCTGGTCTGTCGTGCTGACGGCCCTCATTTTCTGGGTTGTGGACAGGCTGATCGGTATGCGTGTCTCTGCCGAGGAAGAGCAGATGGGTCTGGACCTGACCCAGCATGGCGAGCGACTGAACTGAGGCACTGGCAGGGCTGTTTTGTCTCTTGCCGGAGGCAGGGCAGCCCTATAAGGCTGGTAGGCAGTACGGTGAGGCCGGGCTATCCGCCCGGCTGACTGTGGCGTTCTGCCCCTGTGGCTGCGCTATCACGAACGATGAAAAAGGGGTGAGACTATGAAACTGTTGCGTCTGTGCCTGCCCATGGTGGCCTGTTCCGTACTGGGTGTTCAGGGCGCTCTGGCTGCTCCGTCTCCAGCGGGCAAGATGTCTGCGGCGGCCTGTCGTCAGGCTTTCAGCGATGCGAAGAAGGCCGGTACGCTGAATGGTCAGAAGTATGCCGATTTCAAGCTGGACCATTGCACGGGCAGCGCTGCGGCGGCTCAGTCCCAGTCTCCTGCTGCCTCCACGCCGGTCGCTTCTGCCCCGGCTGAGACAGGCAAGCCGACTGCGCCAGCTGCAGCTGCTCCGGTTGCCAGCGGGAATGTCCTGTTCCCGGCTCGTGTTTCGCCGGAGTTTGCGTCTCTCTCACCGGGCAAGGCGCGTATGAAGACCTGCCTGGCACAGTATAATGCCAATAAAAGCAGCGGGCGTAATGGCAGCCTGAAATGGATCCAGAAGGGTGGCGGTTATTACTCCGAATGCAACACCCGGCTGAAGAGTGCAGCACAGTAAGCTGGTTCTGGTTGTTCCTGATATGGAAAAAGGCCCGCTCTTCCGCAGCGGGCCTTTTCTGTTGCAGGGCATTCTGAATGCCGGTGGGTTCAGGGCAGGACCGGTCCTGCCCAGTGCCACCATGCCTGGGCTATGTCCCTGTCCATCAGATGGTCTGCGGCCCTGATGGCTTGGTCAGCTGTCTCGAACAGGGCGAAACAGGTCGCTCCTGACCCACTCATGCGATGGAACCGCACCTGCGGTAGGGTTGCCAGAGTTTCCAGTACGGTCGCAATGACGGGCGCCTGAGCGATGGCATGGGGTTGGAGGTCGTTTTCCGTCTGCGCCAGAAAGGCGATGAGAGCGTCCAGCGTGGGCCAGCCTGCTTCCGGGAAGGCAAGTGGCGGGCGGGGGGTGATGCCGCCTGTTTCTGCCAGACGTCGGAAAATGCTCGGGGTGGAGACACCGACCCCCGGATTGACCAGAAGCATCCCCATCTCTGGCAGGGGCGGGGCTGCTGTCAGGATGTCACCAATCCCTTCCATGCGTGTGGCTTTTTGTGCCAGACAGACTGGGACATCCGCCCCCAGTGTTGGGGCGACATGGGCGGCCGCTTCCATTGGGAGGCTCCAGTAACGGGTCAGCAGGCGCAGGGCGCAGGCGGCATCGGCAGAGCCCCCGCCAATGCCGGATGCCACCGGTAGCCGTTTTTCCAGCGTGAGGGCAGCGGCGGGCTGTCTGGCTGCTTCCTCTCCCCGGGTCTGGCGCAGGGCCCGGGCGGCTTTCAGGACGAGGTTGTTTTCATCCGCTTCCAGCCCTTTTGCGAAAGGACCCTGTAGCGTGAGGCTGTCTGCCTGACCTTGTGGTCCGGTGGAGAGGTGGAGATGGTCACCCGCTCCAGCAAAGACAGCCAGACTGTCCAGCAGGTGGTATCCGTCTTCACGGCGCCCGGTGACGTGGAGGAACAGATTGATCTTGGCGTGAGCCATATCCTGATGCAGCGCCATGGCAGGGCATCCTTGCAGAAGAGGCCGGGCAAGGCGGGAGACTGATCTGCTCTGGCACCATGTCCGGGGGAGGGGTGTTCATTTCCGATGAGGCTATGTAACAAATTGAAAGCTCAAAGACCATGAGGGGGTGCAGCCGCCCCTTCATCCCGTGGAACTGTAGAGAAGAGATCTCGCTCATCATGGCATCTTTCCCGGCCTGCTCTGCTCAGGATGCTCTTGCTGCCCTCCGTCTGCATCAGGAATGGGGTGTGGATGCTGTCATGGAGGACATGCCGTGGGATGTCTGGGGTGAGAGCCCTGTTCTGCCGGATCGTGTGCGGGCCCGCCAGAAGGCTGCTGCTCCAGTGGAGAAACCTTCCGCGTCCCGTCGTGTTGTCAGGGGGCGGGACGAGGTGTTGGCTGATATCGCTGCGGCCCGGGATGTTGCCGCCCTGCTGAAGGCCAGCCAGCAGCTGCCGGGCGTTGGCCTGATGCGGACGGCCAAGCATCATCTGGCACCTGTCATCGTGGAGGGAGCCCCATTTCTGCTGGTGGGGGATGTGCCAAATGAGGATGAGGACCGGCATGGAACTCTTTTCGCTGGTCCCATGGGGGCCCTGTTGGACAGGATATTGGCCTCCATAGGGTTGAAGCGGTCCCAGCTTTCCATGGCGCCGGCCATCCCCTGGCGCCCGCCGGGAGGGCAGCGTGCCTCACAGCGTGATGTGGAAGCCTGCCTGCCCATTCTGCACAGGGCAGTGGCACTGGCACGACCTCGCCGGATTGTGACGATGGGCAGTACGCCCGCTGCCATGCTCTTACAGAATACCTCCCGGCTGAGTCAGTTGCGGGGGCGCTGGCATGAGGCTCATGTGCCGGGGCTGGAGGGGGGTGTGCCTCTGTTACCTCTCTGGCACCCGGCCCAGCTGGGGGAAACGGCGGGACGACGGAAGGCGCTGTGGGCTGACATGCTCCTGCTGGATGCGACTCTCTCACAGGAAGCAGCGCAGGCTGCCGATTCGTAGTCGGGAACAGGTGTTGATGCAGGAGGCTGAGGGCCGGAATGGGAGTGAATTTCATAATTTCTTAATTCTATCGCTGACCAGATACAGAAAAAAAGCTAACAGCGTGTAAAATCAGAAGAATATTCTGGATTCCTGGCTAGGGAGCCGTTACTATGAAAGGCACACTGGAATTGTCTGGCTTGACGTCAAGGGTTGCCAGAAAAATAAAAGCGGGTTACGTCCCTCGGCATTATGCGATGGATATTGCCATGTGGGTCTCCCGCAGTGTGGCGTGGTGCCGTTCTCGGTGCTGCCATTCTGGCGGGAAACACTGTTTTTCCGGCGCAGGGGCAGGCTCTTTCTTTTCCGTCCCACGTGCCGGAGTATTCAGACGGTGAGGGCCACGATGCACCACCTTCTTCCATGGTGGGGGTTTCCCTGCCTCATCCTTTGCCGGCCACGGTGGCCGGACACTACAGGGCGCTTTTTGCGGCAGTCCGCTCAGGTGATGCGGCCCGTCTCGGGGAATTGACCCATGGCCCGGGGACGGATGGCACGGCGGGACAGCTCCTGCTGCCGGATTATCTGGCCGAGCGGTACCTGAGTATATATTTCACTCCTTCCGAGTCCGAGCTGGACAGCTGGCTCCGTCGTTATCCGGCTCTTCCTGATGCCCCGCTGCTCAGGCAGAAGCAGGAAGAGCTGCGTCGGGGGGTGTCTGCTGCTGCCCCGTCTGCCGGGTACCGGAATGTTGCGGATATCCAGCAGTCCGACCGGGCGACGTCCTTTTCCCAGACACTGGTCCGCAATGGTTTTCTGGAGCGGGACCTCATGGACAAGGCCTCCTCCGGGGAGGAAGGTGTCCGCAGGGCACTGGCCCAGCTGCGTGTCACACCGGGGATGTCTCCGGCTTATGCTGCCCAGCTGTATGGCGAGATTGCCATGCAGGCTCTGAGCCAGGGTGATACACGGACAGCGCTGCGTGTTGGTTCTGCCGGACTGGAGAAAGGGCAGTACCGGGTTGGGCTTCCTGCTTTTGCAGCTGGCCTGGCTGCCTGGCGGGAGGGCCAGCTTGATGCGGCCTACAGCCTGTTCGAAACGGCGGCCAATGCCGAGCAGACAGATGGTGACGTGCAGGCTGCGGCGTCTTTCTGGGCCGGACGTGTGGCGGAGCGGCACGGCAAGACAGCCCTGTATCGTACATGGCTGCGCCGGACATCCGTGCAGAGTGAGAGTTTCTATGGCCTGCTGGCCGGGCGCCTGCTGCATTCCGAGAAATCACAGGCCGCTGCCGTTTCCGGCGCCCTTTCCACGATCGGGCGGGCTGGTGCGAAGCAGGCATCCCTGAGTGAGGTGGACATTAATGTCGTGGCCTCCATGGGAGAGGGGGAGCATCTTTTCGCCCTGATCCAGCTCGGTGAGCAGGGGCGTGCCGAGATGCTGGCCCGCCAGATGTGGCAGGATGCGCTGGCTGACCCTGTTCGGGCACATTCGCTCCAGCTCGTCGTCAGAAAGGCCGGGATGCGTGCTCTGGCTGACCAGATGGAGCAGGCGCTGGCAAAACTGGATCATAAAGAGTTCAAGGATGCTCTGGGGCCATTGCCCGACCTGCGGCCCCATCATGGTTTCCGTCTGTCGTCGGCGCTCGTTTATGCGGTGGCCCGGATGGAATCCAATTTTGACGCCACGGCATCATCGGCTGCCGGGGCGTACGGGATGATGCAGGTGAGGCCGACGACGGCCAGCTTCGTAAGTGAGCAGTACCACCTGCCTCAGACGGTTGCAGCGGCTTCCAGTGATGATTTCAATCAGGAAATGCAGCGCCGCCTGCGGGAGCCGGGCTATAATCTGGAGGTCGGGCAGCTCTATATGCTTTATCTGGCCCACAGCCTTGCCCAGGGGGAACAGAGTGATGGGGCGTCGCTGCTGAAAGTGCTGGCCTCCTACAATGCGGGACCGCAGGCCATTCTCCGATGGGAAAGCGGCCAGAAGGGTCTTCAGGACCCGCTGATGTTCATAGAGTGCCTGCCCAGCCCGGAAACGCGCCAGTATGTACGCAATGTTCTGACCAATGACTGGGTATATGGCCGCCGTCTCCATGTGGCCACGCCGTCTCTCGTTTCTCTGGCTGATGGCCAGTGGCCGAGCTTCCGTGAGGAGGAGCAGGGGCGTGACTCGCCCAGCTGAGCTCTGATCCGGCATGCCGAGGGGTTCGTTTCACAAAGCCCAGACTGGAGTTTCATGCATGGCAGCATGAGGATCCAGCTGGGTTTTTCTTTAAAAACCCACCGGAAACTGCCCTTTTTCGTAAAATGGACTTGCCGTAGGCGAGATGATGATGACTGAGATGTGCATGGGTGGCCCGCTTGCCCGGTGAGACGTCTTTCCCTAAAAAAGGCGATGCATGCTTTCCTCGATGAGAGTGGAAAGCGAGCGATGATAATATGATGCCGTGTCTCTCAGGGGGAATTATCCGTCTGTCTGTGGGGTGTCCAGCCGAACAGCGAGTGCTTCAATGTCTCTGAATTCCGTTGTTGAGAGTGTAACGTCCAGAATTATTGAGCGGTCCAAGACGTCCCGCCGTCGTTACCTCACTCTTATGGAGCGTAATCGTGAAAAAGGTGCAGACAGGTCCCGACTGACCTGTGCCAACCTGGCTCACGCCGTCGCTGCCTCCAGCGCTGCTGACAAGCAGGAGCTGGTGTTTGAGCAGCGTCCCAATCTGGGGATCATTACGACCTATAATGACATGCTCTCCGCACACGAGCCCTATGGCCGTTATCCAGAGCAGATGAAGGTTTTTGCGCGTGAGGTTGGTGCCACGGCTCAGGTTGCTGGTGGGGCTCCGGCCATGTGTGACGGCGTTACGCAGGGGCAGGAGGGGATGGACCTCTCCCTGTTCTCCCGTGATGTGATCGCCCAGTCCACGGCTGTCGGTCTCAGCCATGCCATGTATGATGGTGTTGCTCTGCTTGGCATCTGCGACAAGATCGTGCCGGGCCTGCTGATGGGTGCGCTGCGCTTCGGCCACCTGCCGGGTATGCTGATCCCCTCCGGCCCGATGACCTCCGGCCTGCCGAACAAGGAAAAGGTCCGTGTCCGTCAGCTCTATGTGCAGGGCAAGATCGGCAAGGATGAGCTGATGAAAGCCGAAATGGCTTCCTATCACAGCGAAGGGACCTGTACTTTCTATGGTACGGCCAATACCAACCAGATGATGGCGGAGTTCCTTGGGCTGATGATGCCGGATTCCTCCTTCATTCCGGTTGATACGCCACTGCGTCAGGCCATGACACGTGCCGGTGTGCATCGTCTGGTCGAGATCAGCAACAAGGGCAAGGATCCCCGCCCGATGGCGGAAGTTGTCAATGAGAAGGCCATCGTCAATGCGATTGTCGGCCTGATGGCAACAGGTGGTTCCACGAACCATACCGTCCATATCCCGGCCGTGGCCCGTGCTGCTGGCATCATCGTGAACTGGGAAGATTTCTCCGATCTCTCCGCCGTCGTGCCGACACTCTGCAAGGTCTATCCGAGCGGTCCGTCCGATGTGAACAAGTTCAACGAGGTTGGTGGCCTGCCGACGGTCATCGCCGAGCTGTCCGATGCAGGTCTGCTGCACCGTGATGCTCCGACCATCTCCGAAAACGGCCTTGAGGACTACGCCAAGCGTGCCCTGATGGGGAATGACAAGAACGTCGTCTACACGCCGGCCAAGCCTTCCAGCGATCCGGAAATCCTGCGTGGTGCGAAGGAGCCGTTCCACCCGGTGGGGGGCATCCAGCTGCTTCAGGGCAATCTGGGCCGTGGCGTGTACAAGTCCAGCGCCGTGGCAGACAACCTGCTGACCATCGAGGCTCCGGCCCGTGTCTTCCAGTCCCAGACCGCCGTGAAGGAGGCCCAGAAGGCTGGCGAGCTGCATCGTGATGTCGTTGTGGTCGTCATCGGCCAGGGGCCCCGCGGCAACGGGATGCCCGAGCTGCACAACCTGATCCCGTCCCTCGGCGTCGAGCTGGACCAGGGTTTCAAGGTGGCTCTGGTGACGGATGGCCGTCTCTCCGGTGCCAGCGGCAAGGTTCCGGCCGTGGTGCATGTTGGTCCAGAAGCCCAGGCGGGCGGACCGCTCGCCAAGGTGCGTGATGGCGATGTCATCCGTGTCTGTGCCCGCACCGGCAAGCTGGAAGCTCTGGTGGATGAGAAGGAATGGGCCGCCCGCACGCCGACCAAGCCGCACCGTGCGACAGCCGGTACGGGGCGTGAACTGTTCGCCCTCATGCGTGAGGTGGCTCCGTCCGCCGAAGAGGGTGCTTCACCGATGCTGTTCATGATGGATCGTGAACTTGAAGAAATCGGTGACGATGTTGAGAAAGGAACCGAGGTATGAGCTACATCGAGAGACTGGATGCGGTGATGGACCGCAGCCCGATTATGCCTGTTCTGGTGGTTGAGGATGTGGCCAAGGCCCGTCCGATCGCCGAGGCTCTGGTCGCTGGTGGCATCTCCACTCTGGAAGTGACACTGCGTACACCGGCTGCTCTGGATGTCATCTCTGAGATGTCCAAGGTTGAGGGTGCGCTGGTCGGTGCCGGTACGGTGCTGAATACCGAGCAGATGGACAAGGCCATCAAGGCCGGTGCGAAGTTCATCGTCAGCCCGGGCATCACGCCGGCTCTGGCCAAGGGTGCGCTGGAGCGTGACATTCCGTTCCTGCCCGGCACGGCCAATGCCAGCGACATCATGATGGGTCTGGACCTGGGGCTGCGCCGCTTCAAGTTCTTCCCGGCCATGACCAACGGTGGCATCCCGGCCCTCAAGGGTCTGTCCGCCGTGTTTGGCAACCTTGGCGTGCGTTTCTGCCCGACAGGCGGCATCACCGAGGCTACCTACAAGGACTGGCTGGCCCTGCCGACCGTTGGCTGTGTCGGTGGTTCCTGGCTGACGGCTGGCGATGCGTCTCCTGAGGAAGTCGCCAAGCGGACCAAGGCTCTGGGCCTGCGCTAAGACTGGCGCTGCATGAACCGGGGGGAGTTCCCCCGGTCTGAAAGATGGCGGGCTGTACGGCATGGCTGTACCCCGCCATTTTTGTATCTCGCTACAGGAAAGAGTGTGGACGGGGTGCCTGTTGTATTCAGGTAACAGACTGGTCGGATAATCATGAAAAAGTGATCTTTCAGTTAAAATGTATCCCGTTTCCTGATACAACTCTGACCAGTCAGTCAGGAGGGATTGTTGCAGGCTGTTCGTGCTCATATGACGTCAATCATCGGCCTGTCCGGTGTGCTGCTGACGGCCATCATGACGACACTGAACGAACAGGTCTCGGCGCAGGGTCTCAATGACATCATGGGCGGGATGGGGCTGAGCCATGATCCGTCCCGCTGGTTTGTCAGTCTCTATACGTCAGCACAGGTCATCGGGGCCGGACTTTCGCCGTGGATGGCCATTACTTTCAGCCTGCGGCGGTGGGCCTTTTTCGTGCTGGGACTGGCGGTGTGCAGCATCGTGCCCACGGCGTTCTGCCAGACGCCGCTCCTGCTTTACATCCTGCGGAGTGTGCAGGGGCTGGCCGGTGGTTTCGCCATCCCGCTGCTCATGTTTTCCATTCTCAAGATACTGCCCTTCAACCTCCGGGCCTATGGCCTGGTGGCCTACACGCTGGTTTCCACCTGTTTCCCCTATCTTGGGACAATGCTTGCCGGATTATGGACGGACCTGCTCAGCTGGCAGTGGATCTTCCTTCAGGCCATTCCGCTGGGAGCATTGGCAGGGCTGCTCATCTGGTACGGGATGCCCGTCATGGAGCCACAGCATCATCGGCTCCAGATTTTCAACGGGTATGGCCTTCTGTTCTTTGCCGTGGCGGCCTGGTGTCTGACGACCGTCCTCTCCCTTGGGGACTGGCTGGACTGGTTCAATTCACCGCTGGTCTGTGTGCTGGGCGCCATCGGGCTGGCAGCTGTGCCACTGCTGATCTGGAATGAATGGAAGCATCCTCTGCCGTTTTTCCGTTTTCAGCTGCTCAGCCGGAACAATTACATTTACGGGGTCGGGGGGATCAGCCTGTTCGTGGTGGTGTCCCTTTCGGCCTCCGCCGTGCCCTTGCAGTTCCTGACGAAGGTTGTGGGGTACCGGCCCGAGCAGAGCTATCTCGTGACGCTGGAAGTCGCCGCCGTGGAGATCGCCATAGCCCCGCTGGTGGGTTACCTGCTCAATCGGCGGGATGTGGATTGCCGGATTGTCGGCTTCTTCGGCATGGTCTGCATGTTCATCGCCTGTTGTGGAGATTCACTGGTCACTTCCGTGTGGCAGAGGCCGGAATTCTATCTCTGGCAGTTTCTTCAGGGGATTGGCGGTGTGATGGTGCTGTCCTCCCTTCTGCTGATGTCCACCAATGCTGTGGTGGCGGAAGAATCGCCCTTTGCCGTGGCTCTGGTGAACATGCCACGGGCCTTCATGATGGTTGGTGGTACATGGCTGATGGAGCTTGTGGGCCGCTGGCGGGGCGGGCTTCATTCGGACAGGCTGGCGGATCATCTGGGGCAGTATCGTTATGCGCTGGTGCAGGGCAGCAGCCCGCTCATCCAGAGTCCGACACCGCTCCTGCCGGACGGACGGCCCCGCTATCGGGGAAGCATGGGGTACCTCAAGGAGCAGTTCCATCATCAGACAGCCGTTCTGACCCTGTCGGACCTGTTCTGCGTTCTGGCCGCCCTGCTGGGGGTATTGATGGTTTTCATCCTGCTTGTCCCCGTGCGGACCTATCCGCCATGGGTCGTGTTCGCTCCCCGTGGAGCAAGGAAATCCCCTGACCATCCGGCAGCTCATCACAAGGAGACAATCAGGGCATGAGGGAAGAGCAGAGACACGGGATGATGGGCATGACAAGGCGGGGGAGATGGGGATGACGCAGAAATCAGACAAACAGGCCGGAGATGCCCGCCCGCAGGCCAGTGTCACCAGAACGGTTCCGAGTGACGGGGCTGCTCTGGCACGGGAAAGACGGCGACGCTGGCCGTTCCTGCTGGCCGGGGGGATCATCCTTGCCTTCATCATCAGCGTGCTGGTCATTGTTTTTGTGCCCGCAGCGCATGTCTGGACGAATGATGCCTACGTGACGGCCCATTACAGCGTCATTGCTCCCCGTGTGCCGGGGCAGGTCGTGTCCGTCCCGGTGGATGACAACCAGACCGTCCATGCCGGGGACATTCTGGTGCAGCTGGACCCACGGGACTATCAGACGGCCCTAGATCAGGCCCGGGCGGTGGAAGCCCATGACCGTGCCCTCGTGATGGATGCCGCTGCCAGCGTGGCCCGCCAGCCCGCCATCATTGCCGAGGCAAAGGCACGGGTGGCCCAGCTTTCCGCCCAGCTCCTGTTCGCACGGCAGAATGCCAGCCGCTATGCCCATCTGGCCCTCAATGGTGCGGGCAGCCGGGAAGAGGGTGAGCGGACCCGGGCCAGTCTGGATGATCTGACGGCGTCCCTTCAGGCAGCGGAGGCCCAGAGGGATGCCGCCGAGGCGCAGCTCCGTGTGCTGGAGGCCCGGCAGGATTCCAGCCGCCGTCAGGTGGACGTGGACCGGGCACGGGTGCATCAGGCCGAGCTGAACCTGTCCTATACGGCCATCCGTGCGCCCTTTGATGGCATGGTCGGGGAGCGCACGGTGCAGAGCGGCAACTATGTGCCTGATGGCGCAGCCCTGATGGTGGTCGTGCCGATGGACCAGCTCTGGATCGAGGCGAACTATCGGGAGCTGGCCCTCCAGCACATGCGTCCCGGCCAGAAGGCCCACATCCATGTGGATGCGTACGACATCGACCTTGATGGTGTTGTGGACAGCGTGCCTCCGGCCTCCGGTGCGGCCTTTGCGCCTCTGGCCCCGGAGAATGCGACCGGCAACTTCACCAAGATCGTCCAGCGTCTGCCCGTCAAGATCACGCTGGTGCCGGGGCAGCCTCTGGCCCGCCTGCTGCGGATGGGTTTCTCTGTCGAGACGACCGTGGATACGGGGCTGAGTTCCGTGGTCAGGGCGCAGACCCGGACGGACCGGGCGGTGACGGACAAATGAGCATGAAGGGTCTGTCTGTCTGCGGTCGGGGAAAAGTGGCCAGATGGGCCATGCTGGGGCTGGTCTCTCTGGGTGGATGTGTGCGGATGGGGCCGGACTATCATACTCCGAAGGAGAACGATCAGCCTGCGGCCTGGCAGAAGGCGGCGGATGTGCGGGAGAGGCGGAGCCGTGGTTTCACCAGTCCGGCCACGGTGGATGTCAGCTGGTGGCAGCAATGGCATGACCCGGTCCTGAACCGGCTTGTGGAGCGGCTCTCCCGGGAGAATCTGGATATCCGGCAGGCCGCCACCCGTGTGCTTCAGGCCCGGGGGCAGCTGAAGGTCGTGGCGGCGGAAGGTGTTCCCAGCCTGAACTGGGCCGGGTCCTATACATGGACACAGCAGAGCCGGAAGGGCTTCCTGACGCTCGCCCAGCCAGCTCCGGGCTCCAACCTGCAATATGAGCAGTATGCCAATATCGGCTCGGCCTCGTGGGACATGGATGTGTTTGGCCGCATCCGTCGCCTTGTGGAAGCGGGAAAGGCCCGTGTGGACGAGCAGCAGGCCTATGCCCGTGGCATTGCGCTGGCCCGTCTGGCCGATTTCGTGGAGGCCTATCTGCGCCTGCGGGCGGTTCAGGCCCAGATAGGCCTGACAGAACGGCATCAGGCCCTCGTGCGGCATGATCTGGCCCTCGTGCTGGCCCGCCAGAAGGAGGGGGCGGCCAATGATCTGGAAGTGGCGCAGGCCCGTGGGCAGGTGGAGCAGACAGACAGTGCCCTGCCGCCCCTGCGGGACATGCAGGCCGCCCTGATCAACACGATGGGGGTCATGCTGGACCTTCCGCCCCGTGCGCTGGAGGAGGACCTTCTGCCGGTCCAGCCCCAGCTGGATGTGCCCGTTTCTGTCGGGGTGGATGTGCCCTCCAGTCTGGCGCAGCGCAGGCCGGACATCATGGTGGCGGATGCCCGCCTCCATGCGGCCACGGCGGAGGTCGGGGCAGCGAAGGCGGCCTTCTATCCGGATATCAATCTGGCGGGCAATCTGGGGACGCAGAGCCTTTCGGCCGGGGACTTCTTCATGCCTGCGGCCAAGTATTTCACGCTTGGCCCGACCGTGAACGTGCCGATCTTTGAGGGGGGGCGCCTGCGGGGCACGCTGTCCCTGAAGAAGGCCGAGCAGCAGGAAGCTGCTCTGGCGTATCGGCAGACGGTCCTGAATGCGTGGCGGGATGTGGATGATGCCATCACGAGGCTGGCCCAGATTCAGCTCCGCTATCAGCATGTCACGGAACTTGTGGCGCAGAACCGGAAGGCTTACCGGGCTGCCCGCCTGCAATATGAGGATGGGGCCGTACCTTTTCTGGAAGTGGACCGGGCGGAGTCCATGTTGCTCTCCAGTCAGGTGACGTTGGCGGATCTGCGGATGGAGACGACACTGGCCGCTGTCAGTCTTTATCGGGCACTGGGTGGGGGCTGGCAGCCCGTGCTGGCTGCCACCGAGCAGCGCATGACGGCAGAGGCTGGAGGAAGGAGCGGGGAAAGATCGGTCCGGTAGGGCTGGGGAGACAGAAACGTGGCTTTTTTGCGAGGTCGTGATGTGAATCTGTCTTGCACAGCCGGAAGGTGAGGGATATGCCACAAGCATGACTGATACACGCTTTTCTCCCCGTCGTGCCCTTCTGTCCGTTTCCGACAAGACAGGGCTGGTTGATCTGGCCCGTGCCCTCGTGGCCCGGAATGTTGAAATCCTCTCCACGGGTGGATCGGCCCGCACGCTGCGTGAGGCTGGCCTGCCGGTAAAGGAAGTCTCCGAGCATACGGGCTTCCCCGAGATTCTGGATGGCCGGGTCAAGACGCTGGTACCGTGGATTCATGGCGGTATCCTTGGGCGGCGGGACAAGGAAGAGCATAAGGCGCAGATGCAGGAACATGGCATTGCGCCGATCGATCTGGTCTGCGTTAATCTGTATCCTTTTGCGGCCACGGTGGCATCCGGTGCGGATGCAGAGCAGTGCGTGGAGAATATCGATATTGGTGGTCCGGCCATGGTGCGGGCTGCCGCCAAGAATTTTGCCTCCGTGGCCATCCTGACAAGCCCGGCCCAGTATGCGGGCTTTCTGGCGGCTCTGGAGCAGGGCGGCACGACGCTGGCCGAACGCCGGGGCTGGGCCGCTGCGGCCTACACCCATACGGCAGCCTATGATGGCATGATCTCCGCCTGGTTTACCCGCCAGGGTGATGAAGAGGGCAAGGTCGCCCTGCCGCCGGTCCTGACACTCTCCGGCCAGCGTGACGAGCTGCTGCGCTATGGTGAGAATCCCCATCAGGCAGCGGCCTTCTATCGGGATGGCAGTGCTCGGCCCGGTCTGGCCACGGCAAAGCAGATTCAGGGCAAGGCTCTGAGCTACAACAACCTGAATGACACGGATGCTGCCTTCGAGGCTGTGGCCGAGTTTGACGAGCCGACGGTGGTGATCGTCAAACATGCCAATCCGTGTGGTGTGGCTTCTGCCGCCACGCTGGTTGAGGCATGGAAGGCTGCGCTGCGCTGCGATCCGGTTTCAGCCTTTGGTGGAATCGTGGCCCTGAACCGCACGCTGGATGAGGCTACGGCGGAGCAGATCAGTGCGATCTTTACCGAGGTGATCGTGGCTCCTGATGCTGATGAGGGGGCGAAAACCATTCTGGCGAAGAAGAAGAACCTGCGCCTGCTGCTGACCGGTGGTGTGCCGGATGCACAGGCTCCGGGCCTGTCCTTCCGGTCCGTTTCTGGCGGGTTCCTTGCCCAGAGCCGGGATAACGGGCATGTCACGGAGGACATGCTGAAGGTCGTGACCAAACGCAAGCCGACAGCGCAGGAAATGGCGGATCTTCTCTTCTCCTTCCGTGTTGCCAAACATGTGAAATCCAACGCCGTGATCTATGTGAAGAATCAGGCTACGGTGGGCATCGGTGCCGGGCAGATGTCCCGTGTGGACAGTGCCCGGATCGCCGCCCGCAAGAGTGAGGATGCCGCGCATGCAGCCGGGGAGTCCGAGGCTCTGACAAAAGGGTCCGTTGCTGCTTCCGATGCGTTCTTCCCCTTTGCGGACGGGCTGGAGAGTGTGGTTGCCGCAGGGGCCACGGCTGTCATCCAGCCCGGCGGGTCCATCCGGGACCAGGAAGTGATTGACGCAGCCGATGCTGCCGGGATTGCCATGGTCTTCACGGGGATGCGCCACTTCAGACATTGAGGTTCCATGATGATCACCCGATTTTCTGCTCTTTTCGTCCTGATGGGGAGCCTGCTGGGCGGGCTTCCTGTGGTGGCTCAGGCAGCCGACTGCCAGTATGACGTGAAGCCCGTTCCGGTCTTCACCGGTACGGTCAGTCGCATTACGGGTGATGGGGTCCTGTTCGCTGATGGGCGGGATGTTGTCATGCCGGAATCCCTGTTGCCGTTCGTGCGTCTGGCCAATGAGGTGAAGGTGCACGGGCTGGTCAGCCTCGATGGGCGGAAAATCTGGGTACTGGCCCTGTACGACAAGGACAGGCTGGTCTGTCCTTCGGTCCTGGATGTCCGCAAAGGGGCCTACCCCGGTTCAGCTGCCTATGATGTGATCGAGCATCAGGGTGGCGGGTCTCCCTGAGCCGTTCCATGAACATTGCCTTTGTTGCTGCTTCCACCGAGGCTGCACAGGAAGCCTTGGAGCGTTTTACTGAGCGTTATGGCAATGTCCCGCTGGACCAGGCCGAGGTGCTGGTGTGTCTGGGGGGGGATGGCTTCATGCTGGAGACGCTGCTGCATATCTGTGGCAGTGATATTCCTGTCTTTGGCATGAATTATGGGACAATCGGTTTCCTCATGAACAGCCCGGCGGAGGATCACCTGCCCCAGCGGCTGGCTTATGCCCAGCATACGGAGATTGCTCCCCTGCACATGTGGGCCCGGACAAAGTCTGGCGAGCTGCATGAAGGTGTTGGTTTCAATGACGTGTTTCTGTATCGGGAGACCCGTCAGACGGTTCATATAGGCATTGAGATTGATGGCCGGGTGCGGATGTCCCGTCTGATCTGTGATGGCATCATTCTGGCTACGCCGGCTGGTTCAACAGCGTATAACCGGTCGGCCCATGGGCCCATCATTCCCCTGGGGGCGGAGCTGCTGTCTCTCACGCCCATTTCTCCGTTCCAGCCCCGGCACTGGCGGGGGGCTCTTCTGCCTGCAGGCGTGACAGTCCGTTTTACGCTTTATGACACGGACAAACGTCCCGCTTCGGCTGTGGCCGGGCCTGAGGAGATCCGTGACGTGAGTGAGGTCATCGTCAGGCTGGACGATGAAAAGAAGGTGACGCTTCTTTTCGATCCTGATCACAGCCTGTCCGAACGGATCATTGCGGAACAGTTTGCTGAATAAATCATTACTTTTTAAATACCAGTGGAGCAATTTTCTGTCTGGGGAGGAATTCTGACAGAAATGTTCCTTTATGTCTGATCGAATTCATTTTAATGTTTTGGCCAATCAGTAAAGATGGAGACATGAGATGCGCGGGACGATCCTGAACTACGATATACGCAATGGTGAGGGCATCATTAGCGGGAACGATGAAAAACGTTACTCTTTCAAGGGGGCCAGCTTCGGCTCTGAAGGTGCCTTCCTGAAGAATGGTGCAGTTGTCGATTTTGATGTGCAGGGTGATGAGGCCCTGTCCATTTTCATCGTGCCCGGGTCTGGCCAGACGCCAGCAGGAAATCTCTTTGAAGAGGTGGGTGGCAAGTCCAAAACGGCTGCCGGGATTCTGGCCCTCTTTCTGGGTGGGCTGGGCATCCACAAATTTTATCTGGGATACACCCGGGCAGGTATGATCATGCTGCTGGTGTCGGTTCTGGGGTGTATTCTGGTGCTCCCTCCCGTCATCATCGGGTTGATCGCCTTCATCGAGGGAGTGATTTACCTGACAAAATCTGATGAAGATTTTTATCGGATCTATGTACAGAACCGCAAGGAATGGTTCTGAGCCTGCCTGCTCCAGCAGGGTGAATTTTGCAGCCCGGGTACCTGTCTGACGGGGCCCGGGCTGTAATGTTTCGTAGGGGTTAGCAGGCTGGTGTAAGCAGGGGTTTCCCGCTGAAGTGAGCCAGCAGGTTGTCGATGATGTTCTGCCCCATGGCCAGCCGTGTTTCGATGGTGGCGGAGGCCTGATGGGGCTGGAGCACGACATTGTCCAGCGTGGAAAAAGCCGGATTGATGGTCGGTTCATTCTGGAAGACATCCAGCCCCGCCCCGGCGATCGTCCTGTCCTTCAGGGCGGCCAGCAGGGCTTCTTCATCAATCACGCTGCCCCGGGCTGTGTTGATCAACACACCATCCTTGCCAAGTGCTGCCAGTATGTCGGCATTGACGATATGTTTTGTGGCAGCAGTGGCAGGAAGGGTGATGACGAGCACATCCGCCCATGCGGCCAGTTTTTCAAGGCTGGGTTCAAAAGTCAGAGGGCTGCCTTCACGGGGGTGGGGGTTGAAGTAGGCGACCTCCATGTTGCTGGCCTGTGCCCGCCGGGCTACGGCCTGACCGATGCGACCGAAACCGGCGATTCCCAGTTTCCGACCATTGAGAGAATGAGCCAGAGGGGGCAGTTTCCCAGCCGCCCAGCTGCCATTCA
This sequence comes from Parasaccharibacter sp. TMW 2.1891, assembly GCF_023337675.1. Lineage (NCBI taxonomy): Bacteria > Pseudomonadati > Pseudomonadota > Alphaproteobacteria > Acetobacterales > Acetobacteraceae > Parasaccharibacter > Parasaccharibacter sp. TMW 2.1891. Next base: position 226,220 of record NZ_QORT01000002.1, read on the forward strand.
GCAGGAACTGCTCATTGCTTCTGAGATTCCGCTTCAGGGCCAGCAGGAGGAGCATGGCCATGTCGGCCACGTCATTGGTGGAAATGTCCGTGGTGACGGTAACCCGGATATGCCGCCTCCTGGCTTCTGCAAGGTCAATCCTGTCCAGCCCGACGCCATTGACGGCGATGATCTCCAGATGGGGGAGGGCGGCCATGACCTCCGGTGCCACACCATAGGACCCGCCCGTGGCAATGGCCCGGATTTCCGGTGCGATTTTTTCTAGCTCATCCATGGTGCTGAAGTGATGGATGACGAAATGTTCCCCCAGCGTTGCCAGTGTGGGTTCCGGGAGCGGTTCCAGCAGGAGAAGATGCTGCTGTGTCTTTGGTGTTGCCGTCATGATGCGCACTTTCAAGAGGTGGGGAGCAGGCGGGGATCAGGTCCAACCTGACCGCTGCCTAGCAGGTGGAAGGTCTGTCCAGAAAGCGGGCAGCCAGAGCCTTGCAGCCCGCTTCAACATCCCGCCACGTAGTTTCAAAGCCTTCTTCAGGACCGTAATAGGGGTCGACCACATCATCCCCCCGCCGGCCGGAAACATGGTCCAGCAGAAGGCTGACATGGGCCTTGCTACCAGCAGGCTGAAGCTTTTTCAGGGCAGCAAGGTGGGACCGGTCCAGTGCGATGATATGGTCGAAGCGGTCAAAATCCACGGTCCTGACCTGGCGGGCCCGGAGCTGGTTGCCATCCAGACCATGGCGCCGTGCCGTGGCACGGGCACGGGGGTCAGGCCGGTCGCCTTCATGCCAGTTTCCCGTGCCAGCGGAATCAATGTCGACCATCAGGCCGCGCTGTTCCGCCTCCCGGCGCATGGCCAGCTCTGCCAGAGGAGAACGGCAGATATTGCCGGTGCAGACAAAAAGAAATGAAGGAAAGGAGGATGAATCTGTCATGCGTTTGTCAGCCATATGAAGAATGCCAGAGTCAATATGGAGCTGATCGTACCGAAAAAAAGGACCGAGGCGATTTCACGCTCCATCATGTGATAGCGCATGGCGAGAATGACATTCATGGCAGCGCTGGGCATGGCCATGGCGAGGACACCTTCCTGCAAGGTCAGAGAGGGAAGGTGCCAGACAAAAGCCAGCATGCAGACACCAAGAGGGATAAGGACATTTCGGCCCAGCACCATGAATCCTACAGGCAGGCTGAAGCGGACCTGCCGGGCGCAGAGGACAACCCCGGAGGCAAACAGCGCCGTGCCGCCCGTGGCGTGTCCCAGCAGCTGGAGTGAACTTTTGAGGGGGAGGGGCAGGTGAATATTGGCCAGAACCATCAGGAAGGCCAGCATCGGCGCCCAGACGACGGGTTCCCGGCAGGAATGGAGCAGATGGCCCCCCAGCTCTCGTAGCGTGGTCTGCCATGTGGGGTTTGTTTCGGCATCCTGTTGCTGCCGTTGTTGGCGCTGCTGGTCGTGATTCATCAGGATCAGTGTCAGCGGAATCTGGCAGAGATTCATGATGAGCGAAGCGACGGAAATGGGAACGGCGCTGGTTGGGCCAAAGAGCTGCCCAAGAACAGGAATCCCGATGAAGGGAACAGAAGGGCCTGTCACGGTCATGGTGATCAGGGCTGCTTCTCCCTGTCGGCGTCCCAGCCCCCAGCGCAGGATGGCAAAGAGGACGACATACACGCCCAGCATGGCAACAAGGATCAGCCCAGCCAGCGGGCCCGCAGAGAGGACCCGCTCCCGTGGAGTGCTGAGAATGGAGGCCAAGAGGGCCAGCGGCAGGGCATAAAGCATGACCAGGCGGATGAGGACACCCGCCTGATGGGAATCAAAATCCCGCCGCCATGCTGCCAGATACCCCAGCCCGAGCGTGACCAGTATGGGCAGGATGGCTTCTATGATTGTCAGGAAAAGGCCTGTTGTCATGGGCTGCCATCAGTCCTGCGTTGGAAAGCGATGAAACAGCCTATGACGTTTTGGAGCCCGGGGAAACCATCCTGCTTCCCCGGGGTGTGGTCAGACCTGCCGGTAGGGGCCGCCAGCCTGTACTTCAATGCTGAGCATGTTCTGGCCAACACTGGCAGCGGGGGCATCATGCAGGAGAAGTTCTGCTTCACCCTGCGTCCAGCGATGGGGACCGGCTTCAATGACATCCCAGCCTTTCAGGTTCTTTTCTGTCAGATGGCGGGTGATGATGTGCTCCTTCTCGCCAACCCAGAGGGAGACCTGTCCGACCAGAATACCGAGCTCACGTCGGTCATCCACGTGTGGGCCGATACTCTCAGAGGGCCGGAATGTCCGGGAGCCCAGCGTGACCTGGCGGGCATGTGCCGGGAGGGCAAAGAGGTAGCGCCCGGCTTCATGCCGCTGAGGCCGGATGGTCCGCCCGTCTGGCAGACGGATATAGGGAGCAGGATCGGCTGTCATGCCGTCATGCGGCGCACCGTGCGACGTCCCGGCTTCGGCAATGCCGAGTTCAACGGCCCGTGCGGCAAATCTGTCATGCAGCGGCTTTACGAAAGTCTGGGAGACATCCAGCGGCGCAGCGGCGTGGTCGTCCCAGTTGAGCTGATGACGCTCTGCCAGCTTCAGGGTATCTTCCGAGGAATCGTCTTCTGGCTTGTACAGATCTTCTTCATCCGTATCCAGCCAGCTTTCCGTCAGGACACCATTGGCCCAGATGACAGAGTGCGGTTCCGTCTGCACGTGGTAATAATCGTATTCAACCTGACTGTGATCATACCGGATGGACGTGCCGTTGACGAGCATACGGGCAGGGACAAAGCGGCCCTCAAAGTAGAAGCAGTGCTCCGGCGTGACGGAAAGGTCCTTGTTGGGCAGCCCCTCACCAAAGGCATCCTTGGCGATGAGAACAGACCAGCCAGCCATGTCTTCAGGTCTGGATGTGTTGACACGGGCACGACGCTGGATGACAGCCGTAATGTCACGGATCTCTTCCCGGCCATCCACAAAGACATTGATCTGTTCGCCCTTGCGCAGGCGCTCCACGGCTTTTTCGCCTTTGGGGGTGCGGATCATGCTGCCTGCCAGGAAGCACTTCTGATAGGCGATGATGGTGTTGCCCTGTCCATCGTCATTCAGAACGAATCCGGTGGCGTCATAATTGCCCTGGAGACCGACCGCCCAGGTCTGCCCATTTTCTGTAACTGTCAGGGTACCATTCCTGACGGTCACATTCCCGGAATTGCTGTATTTCAGCCCATCAACCTTGATGCGGGCGTTATAGCCCATGGACGTGTTGAGAAGCACCGCCCCGGAGGCCACAGTCAGCAGTCCCCCCAGATTGTTTTTGTTGATGGCCCCGGAGGCGCCGATAATGGAGGCCCCGGAGAGGGTCCCGCCGGATTGGACCATGGTGTAGGAGGCACCAGAATGCTGCCCCGTACCGGCATCGAAGGTGACAAGTGTCTGGAGGGCTGTCCCGCCGGAGGAAACAGCCAGTTCACTGTTGTTGGCGATGCGGGCCCCGCTGACCCAGCCGCCATTGGCTACCTCGACATGCTGGACGGAAGCTCCCGAGTTCAGAACGCCAGAGGCGCCACTCATGATGGTCAGGCGGCTGATGAAGGCCCCGGAGGTGACAGTTGCCTTACCGGATGAGAGGAAGACGCTGTCGATCCGGGCGCCGGAACTGATGATGCTCGTAGCCCCATTGAGGGCAGAAAGAAGCGTGATCCCTGCTCCGCCCTGAGGGACGGTGAGATTGACGCCATTGAGCGTGACATTGGAGACGGACGCCCCACTGGCGAGGGCGAGGGATGCCCCCGGGCCAGCGCTGAGCGTGTTGACCAGCACGCCAGAACCAATGCTGTTGACACCGCCTGTGACGTTGAACGTATTGATGGAGGCCCCGGCGGCGAGATTGTTGGTCCCTCCTGTGGCCGTGAAACTGTCGACAGTTCCGCCGGAGATGGTGCTCAGCCCGCTTGTAGCCGCAAGAGACGTGACAGATGCCCCGCCTGTAATGGTGTCGGTCCCACCGCTGCCGATCGTGAAGGTACCGACAGTACCTCCGTTGATGGTGGCTGTGGCTTTGCTGCCAACGTCAATCTCCGTGAAATTGTAGCCGGAGTCGACATAAAGGGCGGCACCAAATGTTACTGTGTTGAGCGGTGCTCCAACCCATGTCCCCATGGGCACGGAAGTGCTGATGCCTGAAACCTGCAACGGCGTGGTGGTATCCATCTTGCCGCCGGAGAGGAACGAGCCCGTCCCCCCGAGGAGGCTGAGAGTACCACCAACTGTCCCGCCAGAGCCGAGAATGACAGCCCCACCCAGCTGGACCGTGGCAGCAGAGAGAACCCCTCCGTTGCTGACAGCGATGGTCCCGCGGCTGGCCAGGCTGCTGTTGGGGTTGAACCCGGCAAGGGCCGTCCCGATGGTGGCACCGGAGCCTGAGAGGAGGGTTGTACCACTACCGGTGGCGTACACGACATTGTTGAGGATTGTGGCCCCGGGAGTGATGAGGGTCGTGCCATTGTTGGTCACGACATAGTCCGCTGTCGCCCCGGAAGGGAAAACGATGCTGGTATCGGGGCTGGCATTGATGGTTGCCCCGTTGGAAATGACGGCACCAGAGGCAATGGTCAGGGTACCACCGCTATTTACGACAGGATGGCTGACTGAAGCGCCACCATCAATCTGGATGGTGCCGCCATTGCTGGCAGAGAATTCGGAGCCGATGCCTCCGGATGTGACCTCAGCATAACCCTGGCTGATGTCCACGCTGGAGGCATAGCCCCCTGAAGAGACAAAAATGGAACCGTTATTGCTGACAGTTCCTGTGCTGAGGATACCACCGGAACTGACAGTCTCCGTTCCCCCGGCGATGTTGGCAGAGAGGGAGGTCCCTCCACCGAGGATGGTCCCGACCGCCCCGGAGGAAAGGACGGAGCGGTACACGGTTCCGTCACTGCCGACCACCTCCGTGCCACCGGAGGTGATGGTGTCGTCATAGGAGGTCCCCAGCCCGTAACTGCCAGTCACGCTCTGATAGCCTGCATTCAGCCAGGTGACGTAGGTTCCGCCGGTGATGCGTATCTGCCCGCCACTGCTGATCGTGGCACCGGATGTGGTTCCACCGGAATTGAGAAGCGTCCCGCCTATGATGGTCGCTTTGGAGGAAAGACCATTGCTGACAACTGTCTGCAAAGCATTGTTACCGACAAAGATCTGGTTTTGTGAGAGCCCGTTGGAGAAAACGGACTGACTGCCGAAGATGGTGCCTCCGGTTCCCGTTCCCCCATTACCAATTCCGTAGAGGCTGCCAGGATTGAATGTCCCGCCAACCATGAGGCCACCCGATCCGTTGACCTGGAAGCCTTTGACGATGAAGTCGGCGGCCCCACCGCCTACGAGCGCATATCCACCAGAGCCGACGCTGGGATTGATGGCCGTGCCGGGTCCGTTGACGTAAGGCGCATTCGGGTCGGTGCGGGCGAGAGTGACAGCCCCTGCGAAGACGGCCCCTGACGAGCCGACAATGCCATTCAGAACGGTTCCCTGCCCCACAGCTTCGATGGACGCTCCGGAAAGGGCTGTGGCGCCCGAGAGGATACCGACTTTTCCGACGGCAGCCAGAGAGCCGCCATTTACGGCGATACCGTTGTTCAGGGTATTCTGATAGACATAGGCGAGGGAGTTCGAGATGTTGTTTCCAAGACCACCGGTCCCGGCTACGTAAATATTGTTGAGTTTGCTCTGTGCCTGTGTGGTGCTGGTCGTGTTGCCGCCCAGGATAAAGGTCCAGTTCCTTTTTCCAGTAACCTGGTTGGTTCCGATGGCTTTCAGATTGTCGTAGCTGGAGTTATAGGAGTAGGTGGCCATGGCGGATAGTGCCCCTCAGCGTCTGTTGGCGGCGGGTAATTTTAACCAATTATAAATCATCATGTTACGAAATGCCAGAAGAATCAGGGTCCTTTTTCCGCGATCATGTGCAGTTGCCGGATAGTGCTGGCCATCTCTCCTTCTTTGTAAAAACTGAAGAGAAGGACAACGCCATCTCCCTCGGGTGATGAAAACACGACCCGGCTGGGCGCACCGTTGGTCAGGGCAATGGTGCGTATGTCTGTGGATAGTGACAGGCATGGGTGTACCTGTTCCATCTGCGGGGCGTGGGTATCAGGCCCTGTCTGCTCCAGAAACCTGTCTGGCAGGTAGGCCCGGCCAGCCGGGTCTGGGAAACCCGGTACGGTGGAGGGATCACAGTCAAACGATCCACCAAGAAAGGACAGGAGGGCATATTGCCCCTCAGGGAAGGAGATGGCGTATCGCCTGCCTTGTGGAATGTAGCCCAGTTCAGCCTGATAGCCATTGCGCCGGTACAGGGTAATGGCGACCATTCCGTCTCTCTGGCAGGTGGGCTGATGAAGGGGAACACGCATCAGGCCCGGGCCGGCAAGAGAGACAAACCATTCCTGGAAAGTCCGCAGGGCCTCGAGGTCTCTCTGGGTCATGGGGTTTTCCCTGCTGTCATTCCATCGGCAGTACGGTTGTTATCGGTGCTGCGTGGTGTCCGCGGGGGGATTCGAACCCTCGACCCCAGGATTCATGCCACTTCGGCTTTCGCCGCCGGAACCCGTACCAGGGCCGTTCGTGGTCTGGACTGTCTCTTCACCACAGGCTTATGCCTGCCATGGTGTCGCCCGTACAGTCTCTACACCTTCCTGCCCGTATGGGCAGGCTTGGCTCGGGATTGGCCTGGCCTGATGAGGGCGTTAGCGTTCCCCGAATTTGAGCGAATTCACCGGGCGGTTTGCCATCCCGGTGCCCAATTATCTTAGGAATCCTGTGCTCTATCCTGCTGAGCTACGCGGACACGCAACGCCTAGCTAGCGCTTTTTTTACGGTTTCGCAAGCCTGTCATCGTACCATGTCCCTTGGCCTGTGAGGGTGAACACGATATGAAGGACCTGTTCTGACAGTTGATGCTTCCACCCCTGCCATGCTGGAAGCCTTGTTCAAGACCGGCCCTGGCACGGCCTTTGCAGGTTTGCCCATGTTCCTTTCATCATCCCGCCCAGTATCCCGTTCTTCCATTCTCCGGTGCAGCCTGCGCCGCCCCATGGTACTGTCGCTGCTGGCGGTGATGGCTGTCGGGGGGCTGGCGGGCTGTGGTGGCAAGCCAAGGGATCCGTCCTCGCTGACGCTGCCCCGCAACCATCTGCTGGGTGTGGACCGTGGCGCACAGGGTGGTGATGACCAGCTCCGTGGTGGGGTGAATGCCTATCTCTGGCGGGGGGCGATCGATACGCTTTCTTTCATGCCCATGGCCTCTGCCGATGCCCAGGGGGGTGTCATCCTGACAGACTGGTACCAGCCCCCGGGAACGCAGGATGAGCGTTTCAAGATCGCGGCCTATGTGCTGGACCGTCGCCTGCGGTCGGATGCCATCCGGCTGAGCGTCTTCCGCCAGACACGCATCAATGGGGGAGAGTGGCAGGATACCCCGGCTGCTCCCAATACGGCGGCGGATATCACGGCCCGTATTCTGGAGAGGGCCCGGCAGCTGCGTGCCGAAAACGGCGGTGGGAAATAACATAATCCGATGAGTGACATGACAGCCAGCAACGTTTCTGACTCCTCCAGTTTCGACTTCCACGCCCGTGAGCCTCACTGGCAGGCCCGGTGGGCGGAGGCCGACATCTTCCATGTGCCGGACGTGCCCCCGGCCGACAGACCGAAATATTACGTGCTGGAGATGTTCCCCTATCCGTCTGGGCAGCTGCATGTCGGGCATGTGCGCAATTACACGCTGGGCGATGTGGTGGCCCGGTACAAGCGTGCCCGTGGCTATGCCGTGCTGCACCCCATGGGCTGGGATGCTTTCGGCCTGCCGGCAGAAAATGCCGCACGGGAGCGGGGCGTTCATCCGGGCAAATGGACCCTCCAGAACATCGCCACCATGCGGGGGACGCTTCAGCGGCTCGGTTTCTCGCTGGACTGGAAGCGTGAGATTGCGACCTGTCTGCCAGACTATTACGGCCAGCAGCAGAAGTTGTTCCTCGACATGCTGGCTGCCGGGCTGGTGGAACGACGTGATTCGTCTGTCAACTGGGACCCGGTGGACCAGACCGTGCTGGCCAACGAGCAGGTGGTTGATGGCCGTGGCTGGCGGTCCGGTGCGCTGGTGGAGAAGAAGACGCTCTCCCAGTGGTTCCTCAAGATCACTGATTTTGCCGAGCCCCTGCTGGAGGGGCTGAAGGAGCTGGACAAGTGGCCGGAGCGTGTCCGCACCATGCAGGAGCGCTGGATTGGCCGTTCCGAGGGGGCCCGGGTCCGTTTCAGCCTGCATAACCCGCCGCAGGGTTATGACGTGGATGAGGATTCCATCGAGGTCTTCACCACACGGCCTGACACGCTGTTCGGTCTGAGCTTCATCGGTATTGCGGCGGATCACCCGCTGGCCCGCAGGATTGCGGCGGACAACCCGGAAGCGCAGGGCTTCATTGAAGAATGTCAGCGTGTTGGCACGTCTGAAGAAGCCCTGAGCACGATGGAGAAGCGTGGTTTCGATACCGGGCTGCGTGTGGTGAATCCGCTGAACCCGGAACAGACGGCTCCGGTCTGGATCGCCAATTTCGTGCTGACGGAATATGGCACGGGTGCAGTGTTCGGTTGCCCCTGTGGCGACCAGCGTGATCTGGACTTTGCCCGCAAATATGGACTGGACGTTCCTTCCGTCCTGCTGCCTGCAGGGGAAGAGGAAGCCAGCTTCAGCGTTGGCAAGAAGGCCGTTACGGGTGAGGCCACGCTCTACAATTCCGGCTTCCTGAGTGGGAAGAGTACGAAAGAGGCCATCCGGGCTGCCATCGAGCGGGTGGAAGAGTTGGGCGTTGGCCGTGGCGTGACCAACTGGCGCCTGCGGGACTGGGGCATTTCCCGTCAGCGGTATTGGGGCTGCCCGATTCCCATCATTTATTGCGAGTCCTGCGGTGCTGTCCCTGTGCCGGAAGATCAGTTGCCGGTGACGCTGCCGGAGGATGTCACGTTTGACAGGCCGGGCAATCCGCTCGACCACCATCCGACATGGAAGCACGTCTCCTGCCCGAAATGCGGTGCAGCTGCACGGCGTGAGACCGATACCTGCGACACGTTCGTGGACAGCTCATGGTATTTCGCCCGTTTCACGGCACCAAAGGCCGCAACGCCAACTGATCGCAAGGCGGCTGATGGCTGGTTGGCCGTGGACCAGTATATCGGCGGTATCGAGCACGCCATCCTCCATCTGCTTTATGCCCGGTTCTTCACCCGGGCGATGAAGAAGACGGGACATCTGGATGTCAGCGAGCCATTTGCCGGGCTGTTCACGCAGGGCATGGTCACGCATGAGAGCTACCGGGATGGTACCCAGTGGCTGTACCCGGATGAGGTCGAGCAGCGTGGGGATCAGGTGGTCCGCAAGGACAACGGCAATCCCGTGACGGTCGGACGTTCGGAGAAGATGTCCAAGTCCAAGCGCAACACGGTGTCTCCGGTGGAGATCATTGAACGTTACGGTGCCGACACGGCCCGCTGGTTTGTCCTGTCCGACAGCCCGCCGGAGCGTGACATGGAATGGACAGCAGCTGGTGTGGCAGCGTCCGGGCGCTTCATGCAGCGTCTCTACCGGCAGGTTCAGACCGTTGCGGCAAGGGATGGAGCGGATGCCGCCCACGGGGCTGCCGGGGAGGAGCTGCGGCAGGTGACGCACCGCACCATTGCCGCCGTGACGGAGGCTCTGGAAGGGTTCACGCCGAATGTGGCCGTGGCCCGTTTGCATGAGCTGTCCTCTGCGCTGGGTGAGGCTGAGGGCCGGGATGGTGAGGGCCTGCCTGCCGCCCGCCGTGAGGCCGCCCATGTTCTGGCCATGCTGGTCTCTCCCATGATGCCGCATCTGGCCGAGGAGCTGATGCTGCTGCTGGAGCCGGAAGGCCCGATGGTGGTGGAGCGGAGCTGGCCGGAAGCGGATGAGAGCCTGCTGGCGGTGAAGAAGGTGACCATTGCCGTGCAGGTGCTGGGCAAGCTGCGTGGTACGATCACCTGCGCCCCTGATGAGGCGAAGGAGACTGTGCTGGCACAGGCCAGGGCCGAGCCGAATGTGGCGAAAGCGCTGGAAGGTAAACGGGTTGTCAAGGAGATCCATGTGCCGAACCGGATCGTCAATTTTGTGGTAGCGGGCTGAGCGGGAGAGGCTGGATGAACGGAAACTCCCGGATGAAGAAAGTGGCTCGCCGGGGCCTTGGCATCCTGCTGGCCGGGGTCGGGCTTGCCAGTCTGGGAGCGTGTGGTTTCCAGCCACTTTATGGCAGGCAGGCTGGGCAGAAGGATGCTGCCGTCAATGCCCAGCTGAAGGATGTTTATGTAGCGAACATTCCGACCCGTTTCGGGCAGGAGCTGCGCCTTGGCCTGCAAAAGGAAATGGCGGGGGATGGGCCCGAACGGCCGGAGGGGTACATCCTGCGTGTGAATGCCACGGCTTCTCTGGAGTCGATCGATATCCATCAGGACAATACCTCGGGTCGTACCCGTGGTGTTGGCTGGGCTGACTGGCGGCTTTATCGTGTCGGGGATACCAGCAAGGTGCTGGCACGGGGCTATGCCCGCACTCTGGACGGCTTCAACATGAATATTGAGCAGTATTTTGCCCAGACGCTCAATAACGAAACGCTTTACAAGCGGATCGGGGAAAGCCTGGCGCATGACATCACCATGCAGGTGGCTGTCTGGTTCCGGGCGCATCAGTCTCTGGGAGAGGAGAAGTCCATCCGTCCGGGGCGTGATCCCTATCTGGACCGTCTGCCCGGCACGCAGCGGACGGACATGCGCTATATTGGTGTTGATGGCTTCCCAGCCAATGCAACGGGGCGCAGCAGCAACAACGCCTCCACATGGACGGGTGAGGACAGCCGGAATCTGGAGGACGAAGAGGATAACGGTCTGTGAAGATCAAGACGCAGGCTGCCAGGCAGACTCTGAAGGAGGCTGGCAGCTGGCGTGTGATTCTTCTCCACGGAGATGATGGCGGGTTGATCCGTGAGCGGGCGAGGGAGGCTGTCCAGACCATACTGGATGATCTGGATGACCCGTTTCGTCTGGCCCGGCTGGAAGCGGAAGAGCAGGACAGGCTGGAGGAGGAGGCTCTGGCCCTGTCCCTGACAGGGGGGCGGCGTGCTGTCTGGTTGCGTGGTGTGCAGGATGGCGCTCTTGGCCAGCTGAAATCCCTTCTGGAGCATCAGAGCGATACATTGGTCGTTCTGGAAGGGCCAGGATTGGGAAGTCGCTCCAAGCTGCGGCAGTTTGCAGAAAAACACAGGCAGGTGGCGTCCATCGGGTGTTATCCGGAGGAAGGGCGCAACCTTGCCCGGACGGTGAGCGATATTCTGGCGGAAGATGATATCCGGCTGGATCGTGATGGCATGGCGTGGCTGCTCGGTCATCTGGGGCATGATCGGACGCTGGTCCGTAGTGAAGTGGAAAAACTGCGTCTTTACGGTGAGCCGGGTAGCACCCTGACCGTTGATGACGTCCAGGCCTGCGTGGGGGATTCGGGGCAGGCGTCCCTTGATGATGCGGTGTATGCGGCCTTGGCGGGGAACCGGCTGGAGGCTGACCGGGCGTTTGAGCGGGCCATGGGGGATGGGGCCAGCCCTGTTGCTTTTGCCCGTGTGACATTGTCCGTGCTGGAGCGCTTCCAGCGGGCGTTTTTTCTGGTGCAGGAGGGACAGTCCCGGCAGGAGGCCATGGCTGCCCTGAAGCCACCTGTCTTTTTTCGTCACAAGGATGCTTTTCTGGCGGGCATGAGGCGCTGGTCTCAGGTTGCTCTCTCCCAGGCAGCGGAGGCAACGCAGGAGCTGGAGCTGGCCTGCAAGCAGAGCGGGGCCCCGGATGATCTGCTCTGTCGCCGTCACCTTGTCAGGCTGTGTCATCCCCGGTCTTTTGATCGGGAATAAAATAAATTAATTCACATGATAGGTTATACCTTTCACTGTGTCATTGTGACTGGTTTCATTGACTGTTCCCATCTGCTTTTTTTAGAAAAAACATGAGTTTCCTGCCATTCTTCTGTTGGTGAGGAAGGGTGTGTGTCCGATCTTTAAATTAAACTTTATTATATAATGATAATTATTATCACCTAGAACGACTTCTGAATAATGTTGTTTTTCTGGTGGTATATATGAGTCGTTTCATCCGTAGTGGTCTCAGGCCGTTATCTGCAGTTCTGACAATGGGGGGTGTTGTAGGGGGTGCCCATGCAGAGCCGGGAGCGGCAAACAGGGTTGCCCAGGATGTAACGTCTCCTGCAGATGGAACAGATGATTCCAGAGGAATTCAGGCCAAGGGGGTCGAGCAGATTCATGTCATCGGCCACCCGTTCAACACGATGCATGCCAGCAACGACATGGGCCGGATGCCGCAGGATGTCATGCACACGGCCCAGACGATCGATGTCGTTCCCCGGGAGCTCATCAAGCAGCAGAATGCAAAATCGCTCGAGGAAGCCCTGAAGAATGTTCCCGGTATCACCTCTTCCGTGGGGGAAGGGGCTGGAGGAATGAGTGGCGACCAGTTCCTCATCCGTGGCTTCCCCGCGCAAAATGACATTTATGAAGATGGTTTGCGGGATTTTGGGGTTTATACCCGTGACAGTTTCTTTCAGGATTCCGTCAATGTCATCAAGGGGCCGTCCTCCGAGGTGTTCGGTAACGGAACGACAGGTGGGGCCATCAATATCATCACCAAAACCCCGACACTGAAGGATCATTACGGAGCCGATTTCAGTGGTGGGTCGGGGAATTTCTACCGTGGCACGGTGGATGTGAACAAACGCATCGGGGATACTTCGGCCTTCCGTCTGGAGGGCATGGGGAATTCCAATGATGTGGTGGGGCGTGATTACGCCTATTCCCACCGCTGGGGTATTGCGCCGTCCATCGCTTTTGGCATCGGCACGAAAACGACGGTCGTGTTGCAGGTGATGCACCAGACCTCCCGCAACGTGCCGGATTATGGCGTGCCGGTCGTCAAGGGCCATCCCATCACGGAGCAGTCGTCTCTCGGTGTGCGCCGGGGCAACTGGTACGGCAAGACGCAGGACCATGACAACAGCGATGACACGATGGAGACATTGCGGCTGAAGCATGTCTTCAACCGTCATTTCACGTTCCACAATGACCTGCGCTTCGGTGAATACAGCCGGGACTTTGCGGCCTCCACGCCGCAATGTGCCAACGCGTCCTGCTCCGAGATGCAGATATACAATCCGGGGTACAAGAAGGTCGATCCGGCTGCCGGTGTGGGCCTCAATGGCGGGCCGATGCCGTACAAGCAGTCCAGCTGGTCCTTTCAGGACGTGGCCTCCCTGCAGGCGGACTTCAATACGGGATTCCTGCGCCATCAGGTCGTGACGGGATTCGACATGGAATATGTGCAGGATTCCCGTCGCCAGTATGCGTATGATGCCGTGGGTGCCCACCGGGCCATTCCGTGGCAGAACACCTACCATCCGCAGCGTGACGCTTATGGTTATGCGACCTGCCGGGCGGATTCCGGAAACTGCTGGAAGAACACCAATTACAGTCTGGGGCGGCCGGATTCCCGTGGCTATGGATTCGATACGGGTCTTTTCCTGTATGACCAGATCTGGTTCACCAAGTGGCTGTCCGCCAAGGGTGGGCTGCGCTGGGACCGCTGGCAGACCATGTACAGGACATGGGGAGCGGACGGGCAGGAGAGTGCGGCGGCCCGTGGCCCGTTGGGCAAGGCGCCGTCTGCGGCACTGGATTATCATGACACGAAGGGCGTCATCAATCCGACGGCCAGCCTGCTGATCACGCCCAACAGCTGGCAGACCTTCTACTTCACCTATGCAAGCTCCACGACGCCGATGGGCATGTATGTGACCAACGGTGCCCTGCCGATCCGCCCCGTGAACGGGCAGGTGGCCACCCAGCCTGAACGCTCCCAGCTCTATGAGGTGGGGTCCAAGATGAGCCTGCTGCATGACCGTCTCGGGGCCACGATCTCGCTCTTCCGGCTGGACAAGAGCAATGCCCTGACGACGGACCCGGTCGCCGGGCAGGTACTGGCCACGGGTGTGAAGGAACGCAACCAGGGGCTGGAACTGTCCCTGGGAGGCATGATCCTGCCGGGCTGGAACGTGACGGCCACATATGCCCTGTATGACCCGCGGGTGATGTCCGGTCCCAATCATGGCCGGAACATCCAGTACGTGCCGCACAATCAGGCGACGCTGTGGTCTGCTTATGAAGCCTTTCCCGGCAAGCTCTGGAACTTCACCATCGGTGGGGGGCTGACATGGCGGCAGGGCGTGTATCTGAACCTTGCCAACACGGCGAAGGTGCCCGCCAACGTGGAGTTCGATTCCTACATCTCGCACCGCATCAACCGGCACTGGGTCGTGTCGTTGAATGCCTACAACCTGTCCAACCGTCTCAACTACAACTCACTCTTCACGAACCGGGTAACACCGGCTCCGGGGCGGGCCTTCCTTGGGCGGTTGAGCATGGATTACTGATCTACCCTTCAGACACGGATCATCTGCTGGATTCTGCGCCTTTCCCGTTTGGGAAGGCGCAGTTTTTTTTATGGGAGATCGCAATGGTTAATATTTAATTGTTTAAATATTAACAAAAATAATGAGAGGGACTGTGTCTGTCTTATAGATAACAAACAAAAGATTAAAATAAATGTGTTTTTTACGACACATTCATCAAATTTCTGCAAAGGACAACAATTTCTTAAAGTTAAAATTAAGAATTAGTCGCATTTATGAGCGGCTATCCCGCTGGGGATGTGCGTGACCCTTTCAGGACAAAGGTTGTTTCCATGAGTCGTTTTATCCATCAATGTCTAAAACCGGTCTCAGCGGTGCTGACTTTAGGGAGCATGGCAGGGGGAGCTTTGGCTGCTTCTGCCTCCCATCAGGAAGAAAGCACGCCAACAGGGCAGGAAACGACGACACCAGCGCCTTCTGTCAATGATGCCCAGACGCAGGGCGTGCAGGCGACGCAGGTGGAGCGCATCCATGTCATCGGTCATCCGTTCAATACGATGCATGCAGGCAATGACATGGGGCGTCTGCCGCAGGATGTCATGCACACGCCGCAGACCATTGATGTCGTTCCCCGGGAACTGATCAAGCAGCAGAACGTGAAGTCTCTGGATGAGGCCCTGCGCAACGTCCCCGGCATCACGGCTTCCGTCGGGGAAGGGGCTGGCGGCCTGAATGGGGACCAGTTTCTCATCCGTGGGTTCCCGGCACAGAATGACATCTACGAAGATGGCCTGCGGGACTTCGGTGTCTACGCTCGTGACAGCTTCAATTATGATTCCGTCAATGTCATCAAGGGGCCGTCTTCACAGGTTTTCGGTAATGGAACGACTGGCGGCGCCATCAATGTCGTGACGAAGACGCCGATGGCCAATGACCATTACAACGTGGATTTCAGTGGCGGGTCAGCGGATTATTTCCGTGGCACGGTGGATGTGAACAAGACCATCAATAACAGGACGGCCTTCCGTCTGGAAGGCATGGGAGCGTCCAACAATGTGGTGGGTCGGGACCATGTCTGGGATCATCGCTGGGGCATTGCGCCATCCGTGGCCTTCGGGCTGGGGACGAAGACGACCGTTGTTCTTCAGGTGATGCACCAGACAGATAACAGCGTGCCAGATTTCGGGATGCCGGTCATCAAGACAAAGTGGTCGGCTTATGGGCGGCCTTTGTCTGAATATGGCGTGCCGCGGCACAATTTCTTTGGCAAGCAGCAGGACCATAATCACACCGACGACACGATGGAAACATTGCGGCTGAAGCATGTTTTCAATCGGCATTTCACCTTCCACAATGATCTGCGCTTCGGTGAATACAGCCGTAATTTTGAAGCTTCGAAGGTCGTGTGCCGGGCTGGCTGTATTGATGCGATCAATGGCGGTGATTTTGGCAAGGGGCTGGTCAATCGCACGACGCCGGGCAACAGTGTGCCGCTGCCCTACAAGCAGAACAGCTGGTCCTTCCAGGACGTTGCGTCCCTGCAGGCAGACTTCAAGACATGGTCTCTCCGGCATCAGGTCGTGACAGGGTTTGACATGGAATATGTCCATGATTCTCGTCATCAGGACGTCTATGCCGGGACCATTCCTGCGGCCAATCTGCTCTATCCCAATCCGCATGAGGTAACGGATGCACAGGCCCGTCGTGTGCCGGGAGGGGAGAATCCGAAGAGCATGCCGTACATTGCCGGGCTGGGCAGAAAGCCGGACAATCATGGTTATGGGTTTGATACGGGCATCTTCCTGTATGACCAGATCTGGCTGACAAACTGGGCGTCCATCAAGGGCGGGTTCCGTTGGGACCGTTGGCAGAGTGGGTACACCGTAACAGGTGGGCCAGAGACGACCCTGAATGAGAAAAACCGCCCCGTCCCGAATGAGGACAAGCGTTTCCCGCAGACGAAGAATACCTTCAACCCGACGGCCAGCCTCGTGCTGACACCGACCAGCTGGCAGACGATCTATTTCACCTATGCCAGCTCCACCACACCAACGGGCATGTATGTGACCAGCGGGGCCGTGCCGGTCCGGCCGGGCAAGAATGGAGGAACGGTGGATAACCGGCCACAGCATGCCCGCCTGTATGAGGTCGGCAGCAAGTTCAGCCTGCTGCATGACCGCCTGGGGGCCACCATCTCGCTCTTCCGTTTGGACAAGGACAATGCCCTGACGACAGACCCGGTCTCCAACTCCACCATCAACACGGGGGCCCAGCAGCGCAACCAGGGCATGGAACTCTCCCTCGGGGGGATGATCCTGACGGGTTGGAACATCACAGCTACTTATGCGCTGTATGATCCGAAAACATCTTCCAACAATGGCGGGCCTATGCATAATCAGATCCAGTACGTGCCGCATAATCAGGCGACTCTCTGGTCCGCTTATGAGGCCTTCCCCAACCTGCCATGGAACTTCACGATCGGTGGGGGGCTGACATGGCGGCAGGGTGTGTATCTGGATAACAACAATACCTCCAAGGTGCCCGCCAACGTGGATTTTGACACCGTTATTTCCCATCATTTCGGGCGGCACTGGCAGGTTTCTCTCAACGGATACAATCTGGCCAACCGGCTGAACTACAACACGCTCTTCAGTGGCTATTCTACCCCTGCACCGGGGCGGACATTCCTTGGCCGTCTGACCATGGATTACTGAGCTGTTTTTTCAGGCCGGACATACTGTCCGGCCTGAAGGTATGGCTCCGCATTGGGGCTGAGGAACGGGCTCTTGTTTTTGTGTTCGGTTTATCCTGTCAGTTCTAAGAAATAATCGGCAATACCTGTTCACAACATGGGAGTGGAGGTAGCAACATGCTGAAAAACAGCAGGAAACAGCCATTATGGTAATGATGTGTCATATTGTGGCAATTAAGACACAATCTTATCTGTAAACGATTTGGTATGATTTTTATGGTTTGAAACTGAGAATAATTATCATCTATGGAAGGTGTCTCTCCTTGGTGGAGGTCGTATTACCCTGATGTGGAGCACCTTTGTATGAGTCGTTTTATCCATCAATGCCTCAAGCCGGCTTCGGCTGTCCTGACACTGGGTGGTGTCGCTGGGGGGGCCTATGCTGCTGACACAACAGCCCTGCATCAGGATGGCGTTGCCACATCAGATGGAACACATGCGGAACAGACAACAGCCGGAACATCTGCATCCCGGGCGGCACAGGATGGTGTGCAGGCAACGCAGGTGGAGCGTATCCATGTCATCGGTCATCCGTTCAACACGATGCATGCAGGCAACGACATGGGGCGTCTGCCGCAGGATGTCATGCACACGCCGCAGACCATTGATGTCGTCCCTCGGGAACTGATCAAGCAGCAGAACGTGAAGTCTCTGGATGAGGCCCTGCGCAACGTCCCCGGCATCACGGCTTCCGTCGGGGAAGGGGCTGGCGGCCTGAATGGGGACCAGTTTCTCATCCGTGGGTTCCCGGCACAGAATGACATCTACGAAGATGGCCTGCGGGACTTCGGCGTCTATTCCCGTGACAGCTTCAATTATGATTCCGTCAATGTCATCAAGGGGCCGTCTTCACAGGTTTTCGGTAACGGAACGACTGGCGGCGCCATCAATGTCGTGACGAAGACGCCGACGGTCAACGACCATTACAACGTGGATTTCAGTGGCGGGTCAGCGGATTATTTCCGTGGCACGGTGGATGTGAACAAGCGGATCAACGACACCACGGCCTTCCGTCTGGAAGGGCTGGGGGCGTCCAACAATGTGGTCGGGCGGGACCATGTCTGGGATCATCGCTGGGGCATTGCGCCATCCGTGGCCTTCGGACTGGGGACGAAGACGACCGTCGTGCTTCAGGTGATGCATGAGACGGACAACAGCATCCCGGATTACGGGATGCCGGTCGTCAAGGCCCGTGGGTCTGCCTATGGGCGGCCGATCTCGGAATATGGCGTGCCCCGGCAGAACTGGTACGGCAAGCAGCAGGACCATAATCATACCGATGACACGATGGAGACGCTGCGCCTGAAGCACATCTTCAACGATCATCTGACATTCCACAATGATCTGCGCTTCGGTGAGTACAGCCGTGACTTTGAGGCCTCCAAGGTGCAGTGCGGCACGAAGTGCGTCAATGCGCTGAACAGTGGCAATTACGGTGCCGGTGTGATCACCCGCAACACTAACGGGAGCGTGCCGCTGCCCTACAAGCAGAACAGCTGGTCCTTCCAGGACGTCGCCTCCTTGCAGGCCGACTTTAAGACAGGGTTCCTGCGGCATCAGGTCGTGACAGGGTTTGACATGGAATATGTCCATGATTCCCGTCATCAGGACACCTATGAGGGTGCTTCCCTCACCAAGGCGGTGCCGACCGCCAACATGCTGTATCCAGACCCGCACAATGTGCCGGATGCCATGGTGCGCCGTGTCTCCGCACAGGCCAATTCCATGCCCAATATTGCCGGTATCGGCAAGAAGCCGAACAGCCGCGGGTATGGGTTCGACACGGGCATTTTCCTGTATGACCAGATCTGGCTGACAAACTGGGCATCCATCAAGGGCGGGTTCCGCTGGGACCGCTGGCAGAGCAACTACTGGACGTCCGGCCTGTCCGAACTGCCGAACAACCCGGACAGGAGCTTCCCGCAGACGACCAACACCTTCAACCCGACGGCCAGCCTCGTGCTGACACCGACGAAGTGGCAGACGGTCTATTTCACCTATGCCAGCTCCACCACGCCGACGGGCATGTATGTGACCAGCGGGGCCATACCGGTCCGGCCGGGATCAAAGGGAACCGTGGATACACGCCCGCAGCGTGCCCGCCTGTATGAGGTCGGCAGCAAGTTCAGTCTGCTGCATGACCGCCTGGGGGCCACCATCTCGCTTTTCCGTCTGGACAAGAGCAATGCCCTGACGACAGACCCGGTCTCCAACTCCACCATCAACACGGGTGCCCAGCAGCGCAACCAGGGCATGGAACTCTCCCTTGGTGGCATGATCCTGCCGGGCTGGAACATCACGGCCACTTACGCCCTGTATGACCCGAAGACATCCTCCAATGGTGGCGGGCGGATGCATAACCAGATCCAGTACGTGCCGCACAATCAGGCGACCCTCTGGTCCGCCTATGAGGCCTTCCCCGGTACGCCGTGGAACTTCACCATCGGTGGTGGTCTGACATGGCGTCAGAAAGTGTATCTGGATAATGACAACACC
Source organism: Parasaccharibacter sp. TMW 2.1891 (assembly GCF_023337675.1). Classification (NCBI taxonomy): domain Bacteria; kingdom Pseudomonadati; phylum Pseudomonadota; class Alphaproteobacteria; order Acetobacterales; family Acetobacteraceae; genus Parasaccharibacter; species Parasaccharibacter sp. TMW 2.1891. Next base: position 245,972 of record NZ_QORT01000002.1, read on the forward strand.
TCCAAGGTGCCTGCCAATGTGGATTTTGACACCGTCATTTCCCATCATTTCGGGCGGCACTGGCAGGTCTCTCTCAACGGGTACAATCTGGCCAATCGGCTGAACTACAACAGTCTCTTCAGCGGCTATGCCACGCCCGCACCGGGGCGGACATTCCTTGGCCGTCTGACCATGGATTACTGAGTGTCGGGGCCGGCCATGCCTTCTGCATGTCCGGTCTTGAAACCGGTGGATGATGGTGTGAAGGTTTCACATGGAGCAGGCAGGTCTGTCTGCTCCTTTTCCTGTAGGTGGCGGGGCTGCTGGCCTGCCTGAAAGGCATGATCTCATGATGTTGCATATTCCGGGAGTTCTCTCGGCAGAAGAGCTGGCTGACCTGCGGTCCCGTCTGGCCGCGGGAGAGTGGGTGGATGGCCGGGGAACAGCCGGGTCACAGTCTGGCAGTGTGAAGAACAATCTTCAGATCGCTCCAGACAGCCCGCTGGGGAAGGAGCTCTCCACGTTTGTCCTGCGCAAGCTGGGCACGAACCCGCTCTATAACAGTGCCGTGCTGCCCCTGCGTCTCGTGCCGCCGCTCTTCAACCGTTATGATGTGGGGATGAATTTCGGGGCGCATGTCGATAACGCCCTGCGGCCCATTCCCGGTACGGGGCACCGCATCCGTACGGACGTGTCCAGCACGCTTTTCATTTCCGATCTTGATGAATATGACGGGGGCGAGCTGGTCCTTCATGGGCCTTCAGAGGAAAAGCGGGTGCGCCTGCCTGCGGGGGACATGATTGTCTATCCCACCACGGCCCTGCATACGGTCACTCCGGTGACACGGGGCAGCCGCTGGGGGTCTTTTTTCTGGGCGCAGTCCGTCATCCGCTCGCAGGAGCACCGGTCCATCCTGTTCGACCTTGACCAGAGCATCATGGCCCTGACCCAGAGCCACGGCCCCAAGGATGCGGAGGTCCTGCGGCTGACCAACGTGTATCACAACCTGCTGCGGACATGGGCCGAGATGTGACCGTCTGGCCCACTTTTCAGAAGTGGGCTGACACGTCCAGATAATAGTAGCCGCCATTGATGCCGAGCTGGGATGTGCTCAGGTAGTATTTGGCGGCTCCCAGATAACGGTTGCCATGAGGCACCTTGCTGGGGAAGGCGGCGAAGATGTTGTTCCCGCCCAGTGTTGTACTCCAGATTTTGTTGATGTTGTACGTCACCGAAAGATTGGTCGTCCATTTCGGTCTGTTATGGAACTGGAGGTAGTTGGTGGTCGAGGCCGTTGAGGTATTGTTGTTCCGGTAATAGGTCAGGGCGGAGGTCGTCTGCCCGTACCGGATTTCATGCAGGGCAACGGCCCAGCGATGCGCCGGGGATACCCATGTGCCACCAAAGATGATCTTGCTGCGGGGATACGCAGTCGTGATGTAGGCCCGGCTGGGGGCGTTGAGGACCGGCGTGCCGTCGCTGCGGGTCGCCTGATGGCGCAGTCTGGTGCGGTTCAGGTTGATGGCGGCATCCCAGTTGATGCGCCCGGCGTGGCGCAGTTTCGTGGTGTAGGTGATGGTCATGTCCATGCCCTGCGTGCGGGTGTTCGCCACATTGGCAAACCACTGGGTGGACAGATTGTTGTTCGTGATGTTGGCGGGCAGGTCGGTGATGCCGTTGGCTGCCAGAATGTTGGCGGCTTCCACACCATAGAGGTTGTTCCCGGGCAGGATGCGGCCCCGCAGGTCGATCTGGTAGAAATCGGTCGTGACATGCAGCCCTTTGAAGGGTTCGGCAATGATGCCCCCTTCCACATTCGTGCTCTGCTCCGGTTTCAGACGCTGGGCCCCGCTGGCCAGGGCTCCGGGAGAGGTGGCGGCCACCAGCCCACGGGCCACGGTCGGGGAGAGGGTCAGGGCGGAATAATGTTCCTGCGCCAGTGTGGGAGCGTGGAAGCCGTTGCTGAATGTCCCCCGGAAGGCAAGCCTCCTTGACACGTCATAACGGGTGGAAATCTTGCCGGTCTGCGTGTTGCCGACATCGGTGTAATGTTCGTACCGTCCGGCCATGTCCAGCTGCCAGTGCTTTGTCAGATGGGTGGAAATGTCGACATAACCGGAGACCACGTCACGGTTGGAGTTGCCCGCACTGCGGGGGCTTGTTCCGGCGAGGGCCAGGCTGGTGCCGCCGCCATAGGTACTGGCACTGGAGCCTTCAGCAATGGAGTAGGCTTCATAACGGTATCCGGCCCCTCCGGCGAGATTGATGCTGTGGGGCCAGAAGGACAGATTGAGCTTCCTGTTCAGGTTCAGCTCGTTGTTCCACTGCGTGTCATTGAAGCCCTGCACCCTGTTGTAGGTGGTTTGCAGGGCGGAGGCGGGAAGGGCCTTGTTGGCGTCATTCTTCAGGCCGATATTGTCGAAATCCCGCCCGTACGTGCTGGACAGGTCCCAGTGCCAGCCTGCCAGACGGCCTTTCAGCCCTGCCGTGATTTCAAAATCATTTTCTTCCAGCGTCTGGAGGGGGGAATAGCCGTCCGGGTAGATGGCGGCGTAACCGGGGGTGCTGGCAAGGGATGAGGGCAGACGGTAATTCTGGAAGGCCTCCGCATGGCGGTGGGCATAGGTGGCCGTGCTGTAGAGCTGGAGCGTGTTGGTGATGTCATAGCCTGCATTGATGGCTACGGACTCCCGGGTCTGTTCCGGCTGGCTCAGGATCTTGTTGATGGTTGTTCCGGTCCGGCTGTCCGGTCCGGAGCGGAAGCTGTGGTCCTGATGCACGAGGTCGCCACTGACATGGATGAAGCCACGGTCCTCCCCGAAGGAGGCCCCGCCATCAATGAAGATGCCCTGCTGGTAGCCGTCTCCCTTGCTGGTGATGCCGCTGTTGGACCGGATCGTCAGTCCGTGATCCTGCTTCTTGAGGATGATGTTCACCACCCCGGCAATGGCATCCGATCCGTACTGGGCCGAGGCACCATCTCGCAGCACTTCGATGTGATCGATGGCAGAGAGGGGGATCATGTCGATGTCGGTCGGGGTCGTGCCCTGCTGCGGCCCGGAATCGGCATAGATGTTGGCCGTGGTGTGCCGCCTGTGCCCATTGACGAGGATCAGCGTCTCATTGGAGCTCAGTCCCCTCAGGCTGATGGAATCCGTCAGGGCGCCTGCATCAAAGCCGCCTGTGGGGACGGTGAGGGATGGCAGCAGGAGCTGCATGGCATCTCTCAGGGTTGGCTGGCCGGTACTGGTGAGCTGCCGGCTGGAGACGACATCAATGGGTGCAATGGAATCACGGGCCTTTTTCCCGATCTCCCGTGTCCCTGTGACGATGAGTGTTTCCGTTCCGCCGGGCACCTGCTGGACGTGTTTCTGACGCAACGGGGTGGTGGCCTGCCGCCTGGTGATGGGTTTGGGCTTTCCTGTGGCAGATATTTTTTCCTGTGCCGGTGCCATGGTCTGGTCTCTGGTTGCCGCCTTGACCTGGGAGGATAGAGCCGTCATGCAGCCCAGCCCGATGCCAAGCAGGGAGGGGAGGGTAGTCAGGCGACGTGAAGGAGGCAGGGAACGCATCAGAGACCAACTTTCCAGCAGGTGAAGCAGGACCTTGCACACGGGGGATCATCCGGGCAAACACCTATTCTTCATAGTGAAAAATAGAAACATCTATGCGCCTGTCTGATATAGAACAGTCGTCTTCAAGACCATGGGATAGAGGGTGTGACAGGGCACCTGTTGCATGAAAGGCGCCGTACTGTGCTGTCTTGGACACATAATGAACCATGATGAATCGTTCATTATGGGACAAAAAAAGCTCCTCTGGGGAGCGGAGCAGCGAAGACTGCAGAAACCGGCCTGGCAGCATCTCTGTCAGGCATAGGGAGACAGTGGCGGGGCAGGCCCCGCACAAGGTCTGGTCAAGGGAAAGGGAGTACTACAGGTCCTCATTGGGGGTCATGGTGGAAACCTGCGCCCGCAGGCCACTCTGCGGGACCTGGATGTCGATCTCCAGCTTGGAGCATTTCTGCCCCCGATCCATCTTGATCTGCACATTGTCTTCATCAATGGAGACATGACGTGCCAGAACTTCAAGGATTTCAGCATGGAGAGTCCGGAGGAGGGTTGAGTCCCCACCTTCCTGCGCCTGCCGCTCATGCGCCAGCAGGATCTGCAGCCGGTCCCGTGCTACATTGCTGCTTGCCTCGGGGCGTTTCCGGGAAAAGAAGCTGTCCAGAAAACTCATGATCCCCTCTTTTTGAAGATGCGGTCGAACAGACCACGTTTTTCGGTCGGGATGGTGACGGGGATGTCCTTGCCTTCCAGGCGGGCCACGGCTTCGAAATAGGCCAGGGCAGGGACGCTCTCCGGGGAGGCAAAAGTGACCGGAGCCCCGACGTTGGAGGCCTTGAGGACATCTTCGCTTTCGGGAATGACGCCAAGCAGGGGCAGGGAGAGGATGCCCACGACATCTTCAACACTCAGCATCTCACCACGGGAGGCCCGGCTCGGGTCATAGCGTGTCAGAAGCAGGTGCTTCTCGACCGTCTCACCTTTCTGTGCCCGGGCTGTCTGGCTGTCGAGCATACCGATGATGCGGTCAGAGTCACGGACGGAGCTGACTTCCGGATTGGTGACGATCACGGCGTGGTCGGCATGATGCATGGCCAGCTGGGCCCCGCGCTCAATGCCGGCTGGGCTGTCACAGAGGATCCAGTCGAAGCGCTCCCGCAGCTCGTTCATCACCCGTTCTATGCCCTCGCTTGTCAGGGCGTCCTTGTCCCGGGTCTGGGAGGCCGGCAGGATGGACAGGGTATCACAGCGCTTGTCACGGATCAGGGCCTGATGGAGTGTGGCTTCCCCCTGGATGACGTTGATCAGGTCGAACACGACCCGCCGTTCGACCCCCATGATGAGGTCCAGGTTGCGGAGCCCGACGTCAAAGTCGACCACAGCCACATTCTGTCCGCTTCGCGCCAAGGCGGCCCCAAGGGCGGCTGTTGTTGTCGTTTTGCCAACGCCCCCTTTGCCGGATGTAACAACAACGATCTTTGCCATGAAATTTTCAGCTTTCCCGCAGTCGGCTCATGAGCCTTATTTGTGGACATTATTGCAGATGATTAAGGTTCAGTAAAAGGGAACCTTGCCTTGTTGCTTCATACTCTACAGTGATGATTAAGCATTGATAAGACATTCTGTGTCACAAGTGGGCAGTTTTCTTTTTTCAAAAAGGAAAAAGTCATATTTTGACAGTCCCTGCCTGAAGGGGAGTCACATTCAGCCGTTCCTGTTCCAGATAGACCTGTGCGGCTTTCCCCACGGAGTCTTCCGGCATTTCTTCGGCCACCATGTAGAAACCGTCAATGGCGAGCAGTTCGGCCTCCATCTTGGCGGTGTAGATGCGGGCCTGGGGATGGCCGTCCACCCCGGCAATGGCCCGCCCGCGCAACGGCCCGTAAACGTGGATGGACCCACCGGCAATGATCTCCGCACCAGAGGAGACGGCCCCCAGCACGATGACGTCCCCATCGGGATTCTGGATGGACTGGCCAGAGCGTACGACCCGGTTGATGATGAGCGGTTCGCTCAGGTTCGCAGTGGCGGGCTCGGCCGCCTGCGGCTCTTCGCCATCGGGCAGGTTCACGGGCCCGCTCGGGCGCCCGCCCTGGAGTTCGATGGGCCACTCCCATGACTGGAGGGCTGCCCAGTGGCGATCTCCCCCCTCAATGCCGATCAGATGGATATGGCGCTGGCGCAGTTCCTGCTGGAAACCGGCCAGTCCTTCCGTATTTTCATCCAGCAGGCTGAGGTCCAGAATGACGGGCTGGCGGTTGAAGAATCCGGCGGCGCGCCTCATATGCTCATCCAGTCCGGCCAGCCAGTCCTTCAGCGGGGCTTCTGGGGAGAGAATGAGTGCCAGGAAAGACCGGCCCCGGGCACGGATGGTCATTCTGCTGGTACCTGGGGCTTGCACTGCGGACGCATCTGACGGATGAAACGACGGAGATGCTGATGGGCTGGACATGAACTGTGGATCACCGTGGTTGTGTCTGGACTGATTGGAATGGTCTCTGTTCCCTGATGCAAAAATGCCGTAGGAAAAACATATGCGTATACTGCATCACTTACCCCTGTCTCCGCAATCGCGTTTTGTGCGGCTCATGCTGGCAGAGAAGAAGCTGCCGTTTGAGCTCGTCGTGGAAAAGACGTGGGAGCAGAACGAACGGTTTCACGAACTGAATCCGGCAGGCGAGGTGCCCGTTCTGGTGGAGGACAGTGGCATGGTCGTGCCTGGCGGGCGTGTGATTGCCGAATATCTGGAGGATGCCTATCCGGAGACCTCTCTTCTGGGGCGCAATCTGGCTGAACGGGTGGAAGTCCGCCGCCTCATGGACTGGTTTGAGCGGCTCTTCCAGCAGGAAGTCATGGTCAACCTTCTGGGGGAAAAGGTGGAGAAGCGTCTTTTCGGGCAGGGGCATCCTGATGGGAAGATTCTTCAGGCAGGGTACAAGAATCTCCGTTTCCATCTGGATTACATTGGCTATCTGGCCGAAACACGGACATGGCTGGGTGGTTCTGTTCTGACAGCGGCAGATTTTACGGCTGCGGCCCATATTTCCGCCCTGGATTTTCTGGGTGATATCGACTGGCGTCGGGCTCCGTGCGTGCGGGACTGGTACGCCCGCATAAAGTCCCGCCCCTGTTTCCGTGATCTTCTGGGTGACCGTGTCAGCGGCGTGAAACCACCTGCCCATTATGCCGATCTTGATTTCTGACGGGTCATGAAGGGCGTGGGGCAGACATGGTGATGTGGGATGTGGCCGTCATGGGGGCGGGGGCAGCTGGCATGATGGCGGCTGCCACGGCAGGGCAGAGGGGCGCGCGGACTGTCCTTCTGGACCATGCCGATCAGCCGGGGCGGAAAATTCTCATTTCTGGTGGTGGGCGGTGCAATTTCACCAACCTGAAGGCGGACTGGACATATTACCGCTCTGAAAATCCCCGTTTCTGCCGCTCCGCTCTGGCCCGGTACCGCCCGCAGGATTTTCTGTCCCTTGTCGAGAAATACCGCATTCGCTGGCATGAGAAGGAAGAGGGACAGCTTTTCTGCGATGAATCGGCCCGGCAGATTGTTTCCATGCTGGAAGATGAATGTCGGGTTGGCGGGGTTACGTTCCAGCTGGGCTGTTCCCTGAGTGATGTGAGCCATGATGGTCACAGTTTCACACTGGAGACATCACAGGGGCCGGTGCGGGCACGGTCCATCATCCTGGCAACGGGGGGGCTGGCCCTGCCCAAGCTGGGCGCCACCGACATTGCCCTGAAGCTGGCCCGGCAGTTCGGCCTGCGGATTGTGCCACCCGCTCCGGCCCTCGTGCCCTTTCGTCTTGAAGCGGCCCAGCCGAATCTTGCCGGTGTGTCCCTTCAGGTCACGGCTTCGCTGGCCGGTCGGAAGAAGCCGGTCTTCACGGGGGGGATGGTCTTCACCCATCGGGGTGTGTCCGGCCCGGCCATCCTTCAGATATCGTCATGGTGGGACGGGCATGAAGCCCTGCGCCTGAATCTGGCTCCGGGGCGTGATGTTCATGAGGATATGCGGGGTATCTGCCAGCAGCGCCCGAAGGCTCATGCGCCCGCCCTGCTGGAGGCCCTGCCTGCCCGGTTGGTGAAGGTGTTGGTTGCTGGAATGCTGGATGACCGCCCGCTGGCGGAACAGCCAGCGAAGGCGGTGCGTGCCCTGGCAGCGCAGGTGAGTGACTGGGTTCTCCACCCGGCGGGTACGGAGGGTTACGCCAAGGCAGAGGTCATGCGGGGCGGTGTGGATACGAGAGACCTGTCCTCCCAGACCATGGAGGCCCGCACGGTACCGGGGCTGTATGTTGTCGGAGAGGCCGTGGATGTGACAGGCTGGTTGGGAGGGTACAATTTCCAGTGGGCCTGGGCCAGTGGCGTGGCGGCCGGACAGGCTGCGGCAGGGCGGTCTGGTGTGTGATGGTGGCCAGAGGAGGGGCGATGCGATGGCGGCGGAAAAGAAGATGAAGAAGATGGAACGGCAGCCATGGCCCAGCGATGCTCCGCTGGAGGGTGAGGGACAGGCCCCGGTAAAGCTCCTTCTTGTCGAGGATGACGACAGTCTTGCGGAAGAGATCGTGGGGGATCTGTGCGGGCGTGGCTATGAGGTTTCACGTGCAGCAACAGGGACCGAGGGGCTGGAGATGGCCCGCCGGGATGATTATGCCCTGCTGGTGATGGACCGCATGCTGCCGGGCATGGACGGGCTGAGCGTGTTGGAGACCCTGAGGGAGCAGGGCATGACCATGCCGGTTCTGGTCCTGTCGGCCCTGTCAGCCGTGGATGACCGCATCAGTGGCCTGAAGGCGGGCGGGGACGATTACCTGACAAAACCATTCGTGATGGAAGAGCTGGCCGCCCGGCTGGAAGCCCTGCTGCGCCGTCCCATCTATGGCCGTACCTCCATGCTGAAGCTGGGGCCGCTGGAGATGGACCTTCTGGAACGGCGGGTGCGACGGGACGGGCGGGAAATCGACCTTCTGCCACGGGAGTTCCGGCTGCTGGAATACATGATCCGCCGCCCCAATACGGTGCTGACCCGGACCATGCTGCTGGAGGATGTCTGGAATTACCGGTTCGTCCCCCGCACCAATCTGGTGGACGTGCATATCGGCAAGCTGCGTCGCAAGGTGGACCGGGATGGCGAGGAGCCGTTGATCCACAGCATCCGTGGTGCCGGGTTCTGCCTGCGTGTCCCGGAGTGACCTGTTTCGTACGGCGGCGTTCCGGCTGACGCTGGGGCTTGTCTGTGTCGTCGTGCTGGGGATGCTGCTGGAGCTGATCCTGCTTTATGGGCAGATCAGTACTTATGAGCAGCTGCGCACCAACGACCTGCTGCGCCGTTCTGCTTCGGTCCTGATGCAGGAGGCCCCGGGTGATCTGGAGGTCCGGCTGAAAGAACGCAGCACGAGCGAGCTGCGCATCTTCCTGAATGCTGCCGCCCTGTTCGACAGGGACCATCACCCCATAGCCGGGGACATGACAACGTGGCCCGCAGGGCTTACGGCCAGTCCTTCTACCCAGAACCTCTCCTTTGTCCTGCCGGATCATTCCGTGACGGTCATGCGCTTTCTTGTGGTGGAAGTGCCGGGGATGCAGCCGGGGAAGACCCGCCTTCTGGTATTGGGGCGCTCCCGCCACATGGTGGATGAGCTGCGGCGTGTAGCCCGGCAATGCGCCCTGTTCTCCATGGTTCCGGTCGTACTGTTTGCTCTCATGGCGGGGATGATCCTCAGCCGCCGTGCGTTGGGGCGCATCACCAAGATGCATCATTCCATCGAGCAGATCGTCAAGGGGCAGCTTCGGGAGCGCCTGCCTGTCGGGCGCGGTCATGATGATCTTGACCGTCTTGCCGGGTCGGTCAACAGAATGCTGGACCGTCTGGAGCAGCTGATGGGTGAAATGCGGGATGTTGGCAACGACATTGCCCATGATCTCCGTACACCATTGGCCCGTGTCCAGGCCCGGCTGGATCGCCTGAACGGTTTTGTACAGGCGTTGACATCGACCCCGGAGGAGGAGCTCCGCTTCGAGCAGGCAATGGCTTTGTGCCAGAGGGATCTCGAGCAGTGTTTTTCTGTCATTACGGCCCTGCTGAGGATCGGGGAGATTGAAAATGGTCAGCGCAGGGCTGGTTTCAGGCGCATGGATATCATGCCTCTCATTGCCGACATGGCTGATCTGTACGAGCCCAATGCAGAAACGCAGGGGCTGACCCTGTCCGTGATACCTCATGAAGGCCCCGTGGAGCTTTGGGGGGATGCCGACCTGCTGAACGAGGTTCTGGCCAATCTTCTGGACAATGCTCTGAAATTCACGGGGGAGGGGGGAGCTGTCACTCTACGGGCAGGGCGGAACGAGCTGGGGGAACCGTGGTTCGAGGTGCGGGATACCGGGGTTGGTATTGCGGTGGAGGAGCGTGATGCCGTGATGGGCCGCTTCTACCGGGCAGACAAGAGCCGCCACGTGCCCGGCAGCGGGCTGGGGCTGAGCCTTGTGGCGGCCATCGTCCGGCTGCATGAGGCCCGTCTCGTGATTGATGAGAACCGTCAGGGGGATGTTGGCAGCGGAACCGTGTTCCGTCTTGTTTTCCCGGTTCCTGAACAGGCCCAGTGCGCAGGGTGAGGTGTGATGGGCCGTGGCAGATAAAAGGCTGGTAACGGAACCGTGTTCTTAAAAATCTTTTCAGATGAAAAGCATTTTTTCTTTGGGTTGCGTCGTTATAATCCCCCGGACGCAGGGTTGGGGCCTTCGGGCACCTGTGGCCCGTCCAGGTGGAGAGACAGATTGCCCAGCAGTATCGAGACAGAGAAGACAGCCTATCGAATGAAAGCGGGGACGGGTGAGGGGGCCTTCATGCTGGGACTGCCCCTGTCCGACATGGGGTCCTGCCCGTCATGAATGCCATTGTCCTGACCGCCCTGCGGCGGCCCTATACGTTTGTGGTCATGTCCATCATGATCCTGATTTTCGGGGTGAGGGCCATCCTGGGCACGCCGACGGACGTGTTCCCCAACATCAGGATTCCGACGGTGGCAGCTGTCTGGTCCTATACAGGGCTGATGCCAGAGGAAGTCTCCGGCCGTATCGTCTATTATTATGAGCGCGCCCTGACGGCGACCGTCAACAATATCGAGCACATTGAGAGCAACTCCTATTACGGGCGTGGGATTGTCAAAATCTTCTTCCAGCCCGGTACGGATACCAGCGTTGCCCAGACGCAGATCACTTCCGTGTCCCAGACGGTCATCAAGCAGCTGCCCACCGGGGCCACGCCGCCGCTCATTCTGGCACTGGATGCATCATCCGTCCCTGTCCTGACCCTGCAGGTCAACAATCCCAACATGTCCGCTTCGGAGGTCTATAACATGGCCTCCAACCTCATACGGCCGGAGCTGGTTTCCGTAGCGGGGACGGCCATCCCCAATCCTTATGGTGGTGTGGCAGCGGACATCATGGTGGATATCGACCCGGTGAAGCTTCTGGCGCACCGTCTCTCTGCCGTGGATGTGGCCAGCGCCCTGAACAGGCAGAATATCGTGCTTCCGGCCGGGGATCAGAAGGTCGGTGCCATGGATTTCATGGTGCGGACCAATTCTGCCCCCATGGATATTGCCGCTTTCAACCGGATGCCCATCAAGCAGGTGGGTAATTCCGTCATCTATCTGCGGGATGTGGCCTGGGTCCACAAGGGTGGGCCGCCGCAGACGAACGCCGTGCTGGTGCGAGGCAAGCAGGCGGTGATGATCGTCATCCTGAAGAGCGGGAACGCTTCCACGCTGGATGTGGTGAGCGGGGTGAAGAAACTTCTGCCGGATATCCAGAAGACGCTTCCCCCCGGCACAAGCATGGATATTCTCACCGATGCATCCAGCTTCGTGAAGGAATCCGTGGTCGATGTGGTGCGGGAAATGATCACCGCTGCCATCCTGACCAGCCTGACGGTTCTGCTCTTTCTGGGGTCGTGGCGTTCGACCGTGATCGTAGCGGTTTCCATTCCGCTGGCCATGCTTTCGGCTCTGATTGGCCTCAGCCTGGCCGGGCAATCCATCAATGTGATGACGCTGGGCGGTCTGGCTCTGGCTGTCGGTATTCTCGTGGATGATGCCACGGTGATGATCGAGAATATTGATGCCCACCTTCATATGGGCAAGGAGCTTGAGCCTGCCATTGTCGATGCTGCCAACCAGATCGTCATCCCGACATTCGTTTCGACCACCTGCATCTGCATTGTCTGGTTCCCGCTCTTTGAACTGACAGGTGTGGCGGGATGGCTGTTCATGCCGATGGCCGAGGCCATCATTTTTGCGATGATTGCCTCTTTCGTTCTTTCCAGAACGCTCGTCCCGACGATGGCGAACTGGCTTCTGGCCGCACAGGTGGAGCAGCAGCGCCATCCTGACCATGCCAGCCGGAAAAAGGGTTTCTTTGGCAGGTTCCAGGAGAGGTTTGAGGCATATTTCGAGCGGTTCCGCCAAAGTTATCATGATGTTCTTCTGGCCGTACTGGCGATACGGACCCGGTTCATCATTCTTTTCCTCTCCGGTGCGCTGGCGTCTCTTCTTCTGCTTTTCTTTGTCGGGCAGGATTTTTTCTCGGAGATCAAATCCGGGACCATGCAGATGCATTTCCGGGCTCCGGTCGGAACCCGTATTGAGGAAAGTGCCAAACTCAGCGGGTTGATTGAAAAGAAAATCCGTGAGGCCCTGCCGGGTCAGGTGAAGCTGATCGTCAATAACTGCGGCCTGCCGATGAGCCAGATGAACCAGGCCATGGTGCCCTCTCCCACGACAGGAACACAGGACTGTGATGTCACCATTCAGCTGGAGGATGATGAAAGTCCGATCGCCGAATACCGCAAGCGCCTGCGTACGGCCCTCAGCACGGCTTTCCCGGGGATAGGCTTCACATTCCAGCCGGGCGATCTGACAGCCAAGATTCTCAATTTTGGCCTGCCATCTCCCATTGATGTCCAGATTGTCGGGCGGGATCTCCAGCATAATTATGCCTTCGCCGTCCGTCTGGCCCAGCGTCTGCGCAGAATTCCCGGTGCGGTGGATGTCAGTGTCCAGCAGCCCATGACCCAGCCGACCATGCTCATCAATGCCCATCGCAGTTTCGCCATGGGCACCGGCATCACGGAGCGTGATATCGCCTTCAATGTGCTGACAACCCTTTCGGGGAGTTCGCAGGTCGGGCAGACTTATTACCTCAACCCGCAGGGCACTTCACAGCTGATCGACGTGCAGGCCCCGGCCATGTACCTCCAGACCCTCAATGACCTGGAGAAGATGCCGCTCGACAAGGGGGATGGCAACCCGCAGAACGGGACCATGCAGATACTGGGTGGTGTCAGTCATATCGAACAGACAGGGACACCGGCGGAAGTCTCCCATTACAACATCATGCCGGTGTTTGACATCTACGTGGCGGCAGAGGGGATCGACCTCGGGGCTCTGTCCCGTGCTGTAAACCGGGAGGTGAAAAGCGTCCGGCCTGACCTGCCGCATGGGTCCAGCATGGTGGTGCGTGGGCAGGTCGTGACGATGAACAATGCTTATGTCCAGCTGATTGGCGGGCTGCTGCTTTCCATCGTGCTGGTCTATCTGATCATTGTCGTGAACTTTCAGTCGTGGCTGGATCCGTTCGTCATTGTCATGGCTCTGCCTGCCGCTCTGGGCGGGATTGCGTGGAGCCTGTTCCTGACCCATACGACCCTGTCCGTTCCGGCGCTGACAGGGGCCATCATGTGCATGGGGACAGCCACGGCCAATGCCGTGCTGGTTGTGGCTTTTGCCCGGGAGCGGCTGGAGGAACACGGCAATGCCGTTCTTGCCGCCTCGGAAGCCGGATTTGAACGCATCCGGCCCGTGCTGATGACAGCCCTTGCCATGATGATCGGCATGATCCCCATGTCCATCAGCAATTCCTCCAATGCGCCGCTGGGCAAGGCCGTGATCGGCGGGCTGATGATGGCCACGGTGGCTACGCTGCTGTTTGTCCCCTGCGTTTTTGCCCTGATCCATGGTGGTGCCCCGAAGAGTGACCGGGCCACTCCAGAAGGAGAACCTTCATGAATCCGTCCCCCCATCAGACTCCATCTCCGGCTCGTGGCAGGGGGCGCCTGCTGATTCTCATCCTTCTGGCGGTGCTTGCAGGGCTGGTTGTACTGGGGCTTGTGCAGCGTGCCCTGCACAGGAGAGAGCTGGTGCGGGAGACGCAGGACAGTGCCATTGCCCGTGTCGTGCTGATAAAGGCGCAGCCGGGTCCTGCCACCCGGACCGTGGACCTGCCTGCCAATCTGGCAGCCTGGTATGAGGCGCCGATCTATGCGCAGGTCTCTGGTTATGTGAAGATGTGGTACAAGGATTACGGGGCCCATGTGAAGCGGGGCGACCTTCTGGCGGAGGTCAGCACGCCGAGCATTGATGCCCAGTACGCGGCGGCCAAGGCGCATTATGAGGTTATCAATGCCCGTTACAAACTGGCGCTGATTACCACGCAGCGCTGGACAGCCCTGCGGGGGACACAGGCCGTCTCCCGGCAGGAGGTGGATGTGCAGGCTGCCAATGCCGCTGCCCAGAAGGCCGAGCTTGACGCTGCCGCCCATGAAGTTGAACGGGTGGAGGCGCTGGAGAATTTCAAACGTATCGTAGCCCCTTTTGATGGGATCGTGACGTCCCGTCTGGTCAATGTCGGGGATTATGTGAACGCGGCCGGGGGCAATCTCAATTCACGGGGGGCGATCGCCGAGCTGTTTTCCGTGGCGGATGTGCATCGGATCCGTGTGTTCGTATCGGTACCGCAGGATTTTGCCAGTGTCATTTCGCCCCGCATCAGTGCGGAGCTCAGCGTGCCACAATATCCGGGGCGTGTGTTCAAGGCCCGTTTTCTGGCCACGGCCAATGCCTTCAATGCCGCAACCCGGACCGTGACGACCGAGCTGGTGCTGGACAATCCTGATGGACTGCTCTGGCCCAATTCTTATGCCACGGCGCATATCCAGGCTCCCGGCGACCCGAACGTGCTGATTGTGCCTACCAGTGCTCTCATCTTCCGTGCCCAGGGGATGCAGGTGGCCAAGGTTGTGAATCATCATGTCCGGCTGGAGACTGTGCAGGTCGGTACGAATTTTGGCATGACGACACAGGTTCTTTCCGGCATGTCCCTGGATGATGAGATTGTGGCCAATCCGACAGCCGACATGCTGGATGGTGATGAGGTCCGGGTTGTGACACCCACCCGTGGATATAATGATGTCAAACCCAAGGATACTGAGAAGCCAGTGCCGAATGTGACATCGAATGATCTGAGGCGTGTCGGTGCGATGCCACCACCGGAGGAAAACAGCCCTGATGATCAGGCAAAGCCGGGCGAAAGAGGGGCAACGGCATCCGATTCTGCGCCTGTCAGACAGGAACAGGGGCAGCACTGATGGCAACAGGGGTGTGGAAGACGGTCTCCCTTCTGGCAGGAGGGCTCTCTTTTTTTCTGACATCATGTGATCTGGCTCCGAACTATCACAGGCCACATTTCATTTACCCGGAGGGGTGGGCAGGCAAAGGCATCATGGGGGATGCCAAGCCGGCCGATGCAGTCGTGCGGGGAGAATGGTGGAAGCTGTTCCACGATCCCCAGCTTGATGAGCTGGAAGAGCGGCTGAATGTCTATAATCCGGACCTTCAGGCAGCGGCGGAAGTTTTTACGCAGGAGCGTGACATCGCCCGTGAGACGGAAAGTCGTCTGTATCCGCAGCTGGCCGGTGGGGCGCAGATGAGCCGGAACAAGCAGTCTGATGGGCGGCTCTTCCTGCGGCGGAGCAACAATACGCCCATTTATGAATCCAACGTCGCCTATAGCGGTGCCGCCACGTGGGAGCCGGATTTCTGGGATGCCATCCGCAACCAGACGCACATGCAGAAAAATCTGGCGCAGGCCGGGGCTGCTGAATATGCACTAACGAGGCTGAGTCTCCAGGCCGAGCTGGCATCAAACTACATGGCACTGCGTGGGATTGATGCCCAGCTGGCTGTTTATGATGATTCCATCCGGTATTTCCGTACGGCCGTGGAGATCACGAGGTTGCGGCAGGGTGGGGCCATTGGTGCGGGGCTGGATGTCTCCCGTGCGGAGAATGAGCTGTACTCCGCACAGGCGGCAAGGAGCTATCTGGAGGCGACCCGGCAGGTGCAGGAACATGCCATTGCTGTCATGGTGAACATGGTGCCTGCCAGCTTCCACATCCAGCCGGTCAAGGATTTCCGGCTGCATTTTGATACCATCCGGGTGAAGGAAGGTATCCCATCCACACTGCTGGAGAGACGGCCCGACGTGGCCATGAGCGAGCGGCAGATGGCTGCCGCTGCACGGGCCATTGGTGTGTCCCGGGCAGCTTTCTATCCCCATATCACCATCAGTGCGACGGGTGGCTTCGAGGATGCCGGGTTTGATCTGGCCAGCATCTCCAAGGCGTTCTGGCGGGTGGCCGTGCAGGCTGTGGAGCCGCTTTTCACGGGGGGGATGCGGCGTGCGGCCCTGCAACGGGCCTGGTCGCAATATCGGGAACGCGTGGACGCCTATCGGGCGACGGTTCTGGCGGCCTTTCAGGATGTTGAGGATGGGCTGAGCCAGACAGCCCTGTACCATCAGGAACGGCTCCAGCAGCATCAGGCAGTGGATGCTGCACTGCGGACACAGGCCATGACGATGGCTCTTTATACGGGGGGGCTGACGAACTATCTGGATGCACTGGTGGCCCAGCAGGATGCGCTGAAGGCCCGCCTGCTGGAGGTGCAGGCGCAGACACGGCAGCTCCAGTCCACGGTCAGGCTCATCCGTGCCCTTGGCGGCGGCTGGTCGGACAGGCTCCTGCCGGACATAAAGAGCATCGATCCGATTGGGCCGTTGCAGTATGAGGGGCTGCACCATGCCCGCCCCGCCGGTGAGGTGCCGGTGGGAACCCCGCAGAAGGGTTCTGAGATCGAACCACCCGTTGCGGAACGTGACCTGACGGGGGCAGCTGCCGTGCCAGCGCACCCCTGATTCCTGCTTGACGGTATGGGGGGAATGGTCTAGGCACCCTCTCAGTCGAACGTGGGAGGCGGGGATGATCCCTGCCGTCTCAACCACGGTTCGGGAACTGTAAATTAGGGAGTCCCGGATATGGCCAAAAAAGTAGTTGGCTACATCAAACTGCAGATTCCGGCTGGCAAGGCTAACCCGTCTCCGCCGGTCGGTCCGGCGCTGGGTCAGCGCGGTCTGAACATCATGCAGTTCTGTAAGGAATTCAACGCAAAGACGCAGGGTCTTGAGCCGGGGATGCCGATCCCGGTCGTGATCACCGCCTATGCGGACCGTACCTTCACCTTCATTACGAAGACGCCGCCGAACACCTACTTCCTGCTGAAGGCAGCGAAGATCACCAAGGGTTCCCAGACGGTTGGCCGTGCGTCTTCCGTCGGGTCCGTGACGACATCCCAGCTGCGTGAGATTGCTGAGAAGAAGTTCCAGGACATGAACGCAAACGACATCGATGGTGCCGTGCGTATGCTGGCAGGGTCTGCCCGTTCCATCGGTCTTGATGTGGTGGAGGGCTGAGAAGATGGCCAAGAACAAACGTATTGCCGCCCTGCGCGCCAAGGTTGATGGTGACAAGCTGTACTCCCTGAACGACGCTGTCGCTCTGGTGAAGAGCAACGCAACGGCCAAGTTCGATGAGACGGTTGAATTCTCCATCGGTCTCGGTGTTGATCCCCGTCATGCTGACCAGATGGTCCGTGGTCTGATCTCCCTGCCGCACGGTACGGGCAAGACGCTGCGTGTCGGTGTGTTCGCCCGTGGCCCGAAGGCTGAGGAAGCTGCCGCCGCCGGTGCCGAGGTTGTCGGTGCGGAAGACCTGGCCGAGAAGGTGCAGGCTGGTGAGATCGAGTTCGATCGCTGCATTGCCACCCCGGACATGATGGCTCTGGTTGGACGTCTGGGTAAGATTCTTGGTCCGCGCGGCCTGATGCCGAACCCCCGTCTCGGTACCGTGACGATGGACGTCAAGGGTGCCATTGAGGCTGCCAAGTCCGGTCAGGTGGAATATCGTGCCGAGCGTGCCGGTATCGTTCATGCTGGCGTCGGCAAGGCTTCTTTCTCCGAGTCCCAGCTGGCTGAGAACGTGAAGGCTCTGGTGGATGCGCTCCAGAAGGCCCGTCCGTCCGGTGCGAAGGGGACTTATCTGAAAAAGGCTTCACTTTCCTCCACAATGGGGGTAGGTGTGCGTATCGATCTCTCCAGCTTTGAAGGCTGATTGAGGGGAGATTATGGAATCGCCACCCTCCAGGGTGGTGTTCTGGAGCAGCCCAGGCTGCTCCTTTCCTGTCCTAGAACGCATGTGGGTGTCATCCCTTAAAGCCCTTTTCGGGCGCAGGCGTGAGACGGGCAGAGCGTATCAGGCCCTCTGGGTGCGATGCGGTCTTCCTTATCATGGACAGGCGAGCGGGCTCTGTTGTGCCTTTGGGCAGGGCAGGGCCTATGGGTAACCTGGTCCGAGCAATCGGACTAACGAGGAGACAGGTTTTGGACCGTACGGAAAAACGGGCCTTTGTCGAGTCCCTCAGCAAGGTGTTTGGTAGCACGTCCATGGTTGTCGTCACCCAGAATCTGGGTCTGACGGTTGCCGATGCGACAGAACTGCGCCGCAACATCCGCGCTGTAGGTGCGACATACAGGGTTGCGAAGAACCGGCTGGTCAGCCGTGCTCTGGATGGGACCCAGTTCGACGGCATTGCGCCGCTGCTTAAAGGCCCGACGGCCATTTCTTGGTCGGATGAGCCGGTTGGCGTGGCGAAGGTGCTGGTCGAGTTCGCCAAGAAGAATGACAAGCTGGTGGTACTTGGTGGTGCCCTTGGCAATCAGACCCTTACGGCTGATAGCGTCAAGGCACTGGCCTCCCTGCCATCTCTGGACGAGCTGCGTGCACAGCTGGTTGGTATGATCAGTACCCCGGCAACCCGCATCGCAGGCGTCACCCAGGCTCCGGCTGGGCAGCTTGCTCGCGTTCTTGGTGCCTATGCCAGAACAGGCGACACGGAAGCCGCTTGATTAACGGGGTGGCCCGCATGAGCGACGCCGCCTGACATTTACGCATCTTAGAGGATATTATCATGGCCGATCTGGCAAAACTGGTTGACGAACTGTCCGCTCTCTCCGTTCTGGAAGCTGCCGAGCTGTCCAAGCTGCTCGAAGAGAAGTGGGGCGTTTCCGCTGCTGCTCCGGTTGCTGCTGTTGCTGCTGCTCCGGCTGCTGGTGGTGAAGCTGCTGCCGAGAAGACAGAGTTCGATGTTGTTCTGGCCAAGGCTGGTGACAAGAAGATCAACGTCATCAAGGAAATCCGTGGCATCACGGGTCTGGGCCTGAAGGAAGCCAAGGACCTGGTCGAGGGCGCTCCGAAGACCATCAAGGAAGGCGCCACGAAGGACGAGGCCGAGAAGATCAAGAAGGTTCTGGAAGAGAACGGCGCTACTGTCGAGATCAAGTAAGAGCTGTATCCATGCGGTCCCCTTTGGGGGAGCCGTTGGAGCGAGTGGGCGGGTGCTTTATGGTGCCCGCCCCATTTGCCGTTGACAGGGAAGTTGTCTATAGTAAGGCATTCCGTCACGCGTCATAGACAGGATTAAGCCAGCCGTTCAAGTCGTCTGATATTCCATGGGGTTAATGGGATGGTCACATAGCGGACGACTTGAAGGTCTGGTTCAGAGGCAGGATAAGATGGCGATCACAAAATCGTTCACAGGGCGTAAGAGGATCCGCAAGAGCTTCGGGCGCATTCCCGAAATTGCGCCGATGCCTAATTTGATTGACGTGCAGCGGGCTTCCTATGAAGCTTTCCTGCAGATGAATGTGCGCCCCGACAGCCGGGAGCCGGCTGGCCTTCAGGAGGTGTTCCGTTCAGTTTTTCCGATTCATGATTTTGCTGGCCGTGGGCGGCTGGATTTCCAGTATTATGAATTCGAAGAACCGAAATACGATGTGGAAGAGTGCATCCAGCGTGGCCTGACCTATGCGGCCCCGCTGAAGGTCATTCTGCGTCTGACAACGTGGGATATTGACGAGGATACGGGGACCCGCTCCATTCACGACCTGAAGGAGCAGCCAGTCTATATGGGCGACATGCCGCTCATGACGGACAACGGGACCTTCATCATCAACGGGACGGAACGTGTCATCGTTTCCCAGATGCATCGTAGTCCCGGCGTGTTCTTCGATCACGACAAGGGCAAGACACACTCTTCCGGGAAGTATCTTTTTGCTGCCCGTATCATCCCTTACCGTGGTTCCTGGCTCGATTTCGAGTTCGATGCCAAGGATATCATCCATGTCCGCATCGACCGCAAGCGCAAGCTGCCGGTTACCACGCTGCTCTATGCACTGGAAGGTGACAATTACCTCAAGGCTCGTGAAGCCAAGCTGGCCGAGGGTGGTGACGTCGATACACTCGAAGTTGCCGGTATGGATGAGGACGAGATTCTCTCCACTTTCTACGATGTCGTGCCCTTCACCCGCATGGGTGGCGAGTGGGCCCGCCCGTTTGAGCCAGATGCCTTCCGTGGCCTGAAGCTGCTCAGCCCGCTGGTGGATGCTGATACCGGCGAGGTTGTGGCAGATGCCGAGACCAAACTGACAGCCCGTGTCGTTCGCAAGATCGCCGAGAAGACCCGTGTTGTGCAGGTGGGGCGTCTGGATATTCTGGGTCGCTTCATTGCCCATGACCTTGTCAATGAAAAGACCGGTGAAATCTATGCCGAGGCTGGCGAGGAGCTGACGGAAGAGAAACTGGCCGAGCTGGAAGAGCTGGGCCTGAAGGAGCTTCCGCTTCTCGCAATTGACGGGACGCATGGCCCGTGGATCCGCAACACCCTGATGGCGGACAAGAACACCACGCGGGAAGAGGCGCTGATCGATATTTATCGCATCATGCGCCCTGGTGAGCCGCCGACCCGTGAGACGGCAGAAGCCATGCTGCATGGTCTGTTCTTCTCGCAGGACCGGTATGACCTGTCTGCCGTTGGCCGTGTAAAGATGAACATGCGGCTGGATGTGGATGCGCCCGATACGCTGCGGACGCTGCGCAAGGAAGACATCCTGCGGACGGTCAAGATCCTCTGCGACCTCAAGGATGGTCGTGGTCAGGTCGATGATATCGACAACCTCGGCAACCGTCGTGTCCGTTCCGTCGGCGAGCTGATGGAGAACCAGTACCGCATCGGTCTGCTGCGTATGGAGCGCGCCATCCGTGAGCGTATGGGCTCTGTCGATATTGACACGGTCATGCCGCATGACCTGATCAACGCCAAGCCTGCTGCTGCTGCCGTACGTGAGTTCTTCGGTTCCTCCCAGCTCAGCCAGTTCATGGATCAGACCAATCCGCTCTCCGAGGTGACACATAAACGTCGCCTGTCGGCCCTTGGTCCGGGCGGTCTGACCCGTGAGCGTGCAGGCTTTGAAGTCCGTGACGTTCATCCGACCCATTATGGCCGTATCTGCCCGATCGAGACGCCGGAAGGGCCGAACATCGGTCTGATCAACTCCCTGGCCACTTATGCCAAGGTGAACAAGTACGGCTTCATCGAGACGCCGTATCGTCTGGTGAAGGATGGCGTTTTCCAGGACGGCTGGAAGTATCTCTCCGCCATGGAGGAAGAACGCCTTCTGGTGGCGCAGGCCGATGCCAAGCAGAGTGACAATCGTCTGACGGACGAGCTGGTGGCTGTCCGCCAGACCGGTGACTTCCGTCTTGTGCCGCCGGAACAGGTTACCGCCTGTGACGTGTCGCCGAAGCAGCTGGTTTCCGTGGCTGCTGCGCTTATTCCGTTCCTGGAAAACGACGACGCCAACCGTGCGCTGATGGGTTCCAACATGCAGCGTCAGGCCGTGCCGCTGGTGAAGGCTGATGCCCCGCTGGTCGGTACCGGCATGGAAGGCCCTGTGGCGCACGACTCTGGTGCGACCATCATTGCCAAGCGTGGCGGTGTGGTGGACCAGCTGGATGGTGCCCGTATCGTGATCCGTGCGACGGACGAGCAGGGGGCCACCCAGGGCGTGGACATCTACCGTCTGCGCAAATACATGCGTTCCAACCAGTCTACCTGCCTCAATCAGCGTCCGCTGGTGAAGGTTGGCGATCTGGTCGCTGCCGGTGACATCATCGCTGATGGTCCGTCCACCGAACTGGGTGAGCTGGCTCTGGGCCGTAATGTGCTCGTGGCCTTCGTGCCGTGGAATGGGTACAACTTCGAGGACTCCATCCTGATCTCCGAGCGTATCGCCCGGGATGACATCTTCACTTCAATTCACATTGAAGAGTTCGAGGTCATGGCCCGTGATACCAAGCTGGGTCAGGAAGAAATTACCCGTGACATCCCGAATGTCGGTGAGGAAGCCCTGCGCAACCTTGATGAGGCCGGCATTGTCTATGTCGGTGCCGAGGTCAATCCGGGTGACATCCTGATCGGCAAGGTGACGCCGAAGGGTGAAAGCCCGATGACACCGGAAGAAAAGCTTCTGCGTGCCATCTTCGGTGAAAAGGCTTCTGATGTACGTGACACCTCCCTCAAGCTGCCCCCGGGCACGAGCGGGACGGTGGTTGATGTCCGTGTCTTCTCCCGCCGTGGTGTGGACAAGGACGAGCGTGCCATGGCCATCGAGCGGGCCGAGATCGAGCGTCTGGCCAAGGACCGTGATGACGAGCGTGCCATCCAGGAGCGCAGCTTCTACAACCGCCTCAAGGAGCGTCTGGTCGGGCAGGAAGCCGCTGCAGGCTTCAAGGGCGTACGGGCTGGTACGCCGATCACGGCCGAGCTTCTGGGTGAGCATCCCCGTGTGACGTGGCGCAACATTCCTGTTGCCGACGTGGCCGTCATGGCCGAGCTGGAAACGCTGTGCCGTGAGTTTGATGGTGCCATCAAGCGCATCAACAACCGCTTCGACAACAAGGTCGAGAAGCTCCAGCGTGGTGACGAGCTGCCGCCTGGTGTGATGAAGATGGTCAAGGTCTTCATTGCCGTGAAGCGCAAGCTTCAGCCGGGTGACAAGATGGCTGGCCGTCACGGTAACAAGGGTGTGGTGTCCCGTGTCGTTCCTGTCGAGGACATGCCGTTCCTCGAGAATGGTCAGCCGGTTGATCTGCTGCTGAATCCTCTGGGCGTGCCGTCCCGCATGAATGTGGGGCAGATTCTGGAGACGCATCTGGGCTGGGCCTGTGCCAATATCGGCCAGAGCATCGGTGCGATGGTTGATGAATATCAGCGCACGGGTGAGCGTCGGCAGGAGCTGCTGGACCGTCTGAAAGATGTCTATGGTGAGAAGATCTTCAATGAAGATATCGCCACGATGGACAACGATCAGCTGATCGAGCTGGCCAACAACCTGCGGAAGGGCGTGCCGATCGCAACTCCGGTGTTTGATGGTGCCTCCATCCCTGACATCGAGGAGATGCTGAAGAAGGCTGGTGTCAGCGAGAGTGGTCAGTCCCAGCTGATCGACGGGCGTACGGGCGAGAAGTTCGAGCGTCAGTCCACGGTGGGCTACATCTACATGCTGAAGCTGCATCACCTTGTTGATGACAAGATTCATGCCCGCTCGATCGGTCCTTACTCGCTGGTCACCCAGCAGCCGCTTGGTGGTAAGGCCCAGTTCGGTGGTCAGCGTTTCGGTGAGATGGAGGTCTGGGCACTGGAGGCTTACGGTGCTGCCTACACGCTGCAGGAAATGCTGACGGTGAAATCGGACGATGTGTCCGGCCGGACGAAGGTGTATGAGGCGATCGTTCGTGAACAGGACGACTTTGAAGCTGGTATTCCAGAGAGCTTCAACGTTCTGGTGAAGGAACTGAAGTCGCTTGGTCTGAATGTCGAACTTGAGCAGGGAGGGCTGTGAGGGCAGTGCTTTCCGCTTCTTCTTCATTGTTCATGTTTAACGTGCCGGCGGGACGCCGCCCGGCACAGTGGGGTTTCGGCAAATGAACGAACTCATGAAGATTCTGGGTCAGTCTGGTCAGTCAGGCACGTTTGACCAGATCCGCATCCAGCTCGCCTCCAGTGAGCAGATCCGCTCATGGTCCTATGGCGAGATCAAAAAACCGGAGACGATCAACTACCGTACCTTCAAGCCGGAGCGTGACGGGTTGTTCTGTGCCCGGATTTTTGGTCCGACCAAGGATTACGAGTGCCTCTGTGGCAAGTACAAGCGGATGAAGTTCCGTGGGATCGTTTGTGAGAAGTGCGGTGTCGAGGTGACGCTGGCCAAGGTCCGCCGTGAGCGGATGGGCCATATCGACCTTGCTTCACCTGTCGCTCATATCTGGTTCCTGAAGTCCCTGCCGAGCCGCATTGCCACGATGCTGGACCTGCCGCTCAAGGATGTTGAGCCGGTCCTGTATTTCGAGAAGTTCCTGGTGCTCGACAAGGGCGTCTGCGAGTCCGATCAGGTCGAGTCCTACAAGCACGGCAAGCGTCGTGACCAGTATCTGCTGGATGAAATCCGTTGCGAAGAGCTGATGGATGAATTCGCTGATGACGGTCTGGATGTCGGTATCGGTGCCGAGGCCATCAAGCGTGCGCTGTCCAGCTATGACTGGGGTCTGCCGAACGCTCAGGAGGCCGAGCTGAGCCGTGCTGCCCGGGAGCGTGGCGAGCCGGATCCGTTCGATTACGACGCCGAGGTGATGGACGGCGATTCGGAAAAAACGGTCATGCGCAAGAAGTTGCGCAAGGCGACATCCGAGGCGGCCCGCAAGAAGCTGGTCAAACGCCTCAAGATGGTCGAATCCTTCGTCGAGAGTGGTGCCCGTCCGGAATGGATGATCATGGACATCGTGCCTGTGATTCCGCCGGAGCTGCGTCCGCTCGTGCCGCTGGATGGTGGGCGTTTCGCCACCTCCGACCTGAATGACCTGTATCGCCGTGTCATCAACCGTAACAACCGTCTGAAGCGGCTGATCGAGCTGCGTGCGCCAGACATCATCGTCCGCAACGAAAAGCGCATGCTGCAGGAAGCCGTTGATGCGCTGTTCGACAATGGCCGCCGTGGCCGTGCCATCACCGGGGCCAACAAGCGTCCGCTGAAGTCCCTGTCCGACATGCTGAAAGGGAAGCAGGGTCGCTTCCGTCAGAACCTGCTCGGCAAGCGTGTGGACTATTCTGGCCGTTCCGTGATCGTGGTGGGGCCGGAGCTGAAGCTGCATCAGTGTGGTCTTCCCAAGAAGATGGCGCTGGAGCTGTTCAAGCCCTTTATTTATTCCAAGCTGGAGAAGTACGGGCACGCCACGACCATCAAGGCCGCAAAGCGGATGGTCGAGAAAGAGCGTCCGGAAGTCTGGGATATCCTCGAAGAGGTCATCCGTGAACATCCGGTGATGCTGAACCGTGCGCCGACCCTGCACCGTCTCGGCATTCAGGCATTTGAGCCGAGCCTCGTGGAAGGCAAGGCCATCCAGCTGCACCCGCTGGTCTGCACCGCCTTCAATGCGGACTTTGACGGTGATCAGATGGCCGTGCACGTACCGCTTTCGCTGGAAGCCCAGCTGGAAGCCCGTGTGCTGATGATGTCCACCAACAACATCCTCAGCCCGGCCAACGGCAAGCCGATCATTGTGCCTTCCCAGGACATCGTGCTTGGCCTGTACTATCTGAGCCTCGAGGTGCCCGAGTACCGTCTGACGCCGGATGAAGCCGAGATCAAGGATGGCAAGGTCATCAAGGCGGCTCCGCCTGCCTATGCGGCCGTGGCCGAGATTGAGGCGGCCCTGCTTTCCGGTGCACTGAAGCTTCATGACAAGATCCGTCTGCGTCTGGATGCTCAGGATGAGGAAGGCAAGCCGGTCCGTCAGATGATCCTGACGACACCGGGTCGCGCCCTGATTGCCCAGATCCTGCCGAAGCATCCGGCCATTCCGTTCAGCCTGATCAATCGTCAGCTGACGAAGAAGCTGGTGTCCGACGTGATTGATACCGTGTATCGTCACTGCGGGCAGAAAGAGGCTGTTATTTTCTGTGACCGTCTCATGGCTCTTGGTTTCCGCCACGCTGCCAAGGCTGGCATCTCCTTCGGCAAGGACGACATGATCGTTCCAGCCGAAAAGACCACTCTGGTCAACAAAACCACCGAAGAGGTGAAGGAGTTCGAGCAGCAGTATCAGGAAGGTCTGATCACCGCTGGCGAGCGCTATAACAAGGTGGTGGATGCCTGGTCCCGCTGTACGGATGAAGTGCAGGCGGCCATGCTCAAGGAGATTTCCAAGCAGGTACCGGGCAAGCCGACAAACTCTGTCTGGATGATGAGCCATTCCGGGGCCCGTGGGTCACCGGCCCAGATGAAGCAGCTTGCCGGTATGCGCGGCCTGATGGTGAAGCCGTCTGGTGAGATCATCGAGCAGCCGATTGTGGCCAACTTTAAAGAAGGTCTGTCAGTTCTCGATTACTTCACGTCCAGCCATGGTGCCCGTAAGGGGCTGGCTGATACGGCGCTGAAGACCGCCAACTCTGGTTACCTGACACGTCGTCTTGTCGACGTGGCGCAGGACTGCATCATTACCGAAACTGATTGCGGTAGCGAGCGTGGCCTCGTTGTCCGTGCGGTGACGGATAGCGGTGAGGTCGTGGCTTCTCTGGCAGAGCGTGCCCTCGGGCGGACCCTGTCCCAGGATGTGTTCCATCCGATGACGGGTGAGAAACTGCTGGAGCGCAACCGTCTGCTGGAAGAAGCTGATGTCGAGATGCTCGAAGGTGCCGGGATTGAAGCGGTGGAAATTCGCTCTGTCCTGACCTGTGACAGCAAGGCAGGCATCTGCGCTCATTGTTATGGCCGTGATCTGGCCCGTGGTACGCCGGTTAACATCGGTGAAGCCGTTGGCGTGATCGCTGCCCAGTCCATCGGTGAGCCGGGAACGCAGCTGACGATGCGTACCTTCCACATTGGTGGTGCGGCGACCCGTGGTGCCGAGCAGTCCATGGTCGAGGCTTTCCGTGACGGCAAGGTGACCATCCGTAACCGCAACGTCGTCCAGAATTCCCAGAACGTTCCTGTGGTCATGTCCCGGAACTGTGAGATTCTGCTGATTGACGAAACCGGGGCGGAGAAGGCCCGCTACCGTGTGCCTTACGGTGCCCGCCTGATGGTGTCCGAAGGGCAGGAGGTCAAGCGTGGTGACAAGATGGCAGAGTGGGATCCCTACACGCTGCCGATCATCACGGAGCAGGCTGGGACGGTCGAGTATCAGGACCTGATCGACAGCATCACGCTGGTCGAGCGGGTTGACGAGGTGACCGGCCTGACCTCACGTGTTGTCGTGGACTATAAGCAGGCCGCCAAGGGTGTTGATCTGCGTCCCCGCCTCCAGCTCAAGGATGCGGATGGCAATGTGGTCCGTCTCGCCAACGGCAACGAGGCCCGCTACTTCCTGTCTCCTGACAGTATTCTGTCCGTGGAGAATGGGGCCGTGGTCCATGCCGGTGACGTGCTGGCCCGTATTCCGCGCGAGGGTTCTAAGACCCGTGACATTACCGGTGGTCTGCCACGTGTGGCCGAGCTGTTCGAAGCCCGCCGTCCGAAGGACCATGCGATCATTGCCGAAGGTGATGGCCGCATCGAGTTCGGCAAGGACTACAAGTCGAAGCGTTGTGTCATCGTACATAATGACGAGACGGGTGAGCGGACGGATTACCTGATACCCAAAGGCAAGCATATTTCCGTGCAGGAAGGTGACTTTGTCCAGAAGGGTGACCCGCTGGTCGATGGTCCCCGTGTGCCGCATGACATCCTCAAGGTCATGGGGATGGAAGCCCTGTCCGACTATCTGGTCAATGAGATTCAGGACGTCTATCGCCTGCAGGGCGTGAAGATCAACGACAAGCATATTGAAGTGATCGTCCGCCAGATGTTGCAGAAGGTTGAGGTTCTGGAGCCGGGTGATTCCACCTATCTCATTGGTGAGACTGTGGACCGGATCGAGTTCGAGCGGGACAACAGGATGCTTCTGGAGCAGGGGCGTGAGCCGGCAAAGGCCATGCCGATCCTTCAGGGTATTACCAAGGCGTCTCTACAGACGCAGTCCTTCATCTCTGCGGCCTCCTTCCAGGAGACTACGCGTGTGCTTACCGATGCTGCCACATCTGGCAGGATCGATACGCTTGGTGGCTTGAAGGAGAATGTGATCGTGGGCCGTCTCATCCCGGCAGGGACGGGCGGTGCCATGCGGCGTCTGCGTAATCTTGCAGCAGACCAGGCCCCGGCTCGCCTCGATAAGGGGAGAGCTGAGGTGGAAGACGCTGCTGAGTGAGGAATTCTGGGGTCAAGCCTCTCTGTTATGGCAGAGAGGCTTGACTCTCGGGCCAACCCAACTTAGGGTCCGCGCCTTAGACAGTTCCCGCCTGTTAAGGTGAAGGAATCGTCCCAGAATAAAAAATAGCATCTGGCACTACTTTTGTTTCTTGGAAAAAAAGGTTAAGTCCAGAGGCAAGTAGCTTTGGAGGAGGGAAGATTCTTTCCTTTCTTCTGTGCAATCGTGCGAAGACAGGCGGTTCAGCCGCATGTCGGTTAGAACGGAATGTCGTGGCGGGGGTTTCCCCGTCAGCATATGGACAAGGATTGGGAAGGGCGCATGCCGACCATCAACCAGTTGATCGCAAAGGGCCGTGAGCCGGCCGCAAAGCGGAACAAGGTTCCTGCTCTGCAGGGATGTCCGCAGAAGCGTGGTGTTTGCACACGTGTTTATACTGTAACGCCGAAAAAACCGAACTCCGCCCTGCGTAAGGTCGCCAAGGTGCGTCTGACCAACGGGTATGAGGTGGTGAGCTATATTCCGGGTGAGGGGCACAACCTCCAGGAGCATAGCGTTGTTCTGATCCGCGGTGGTCGCGTGAAGGATCTTCCCGGTGTGCGTTACCACATTCTTCGTGGTGTGCTGGATACGCAGGGTATCGCAAAACGCCGTCAGCGCCGTTCGCTGTATGGCGCAAAGCGGCCGAAATAAGGGGTATTTGGAATGAGTCGCCGTCATCGCGCTGTCAAGCGTGAGATCCTTCCCGATCCAAAATTCGGAGATGCCGTCATTACGCGCTTCATGAATGCGCTGATGTATGATGGTAAGAAATCTACTGCTGAACGCATCGTTTATGGAGCACTGGAAGTGCTGCGTAAGCGTGGCGGGTCTTCTGCGGACCCGGTGGCCATGTTCCACTCAGCACTGGATAATGTAAAGCCGGCTGTTGAGGTCCGTTCCCGCCGTGTTGGTGGTGCGACCTATCAGGTTCCGGTAGAGGTTCGTGCAGAACGCCGTCAGGCGCTGGCTATCCGCTGGCTGATTGAGGCGTCCCGCAAGCGTGGTGAGAACACCATGCAGGACCGTCTTTCCAATGAGTTGATGGACGCGGTGAACAACCGCGGTGCAGCCGTCAAGAAGCGGGAAGACACTCACCGTATGGCTGAAGCCAATAAGGCATTCAGTCATTATCGCTGGTAATTTTTACCGGTAATAAGGCTTCTGGCCATTTTCTGGTTTCCAGAGTGGCCAGCATGAAGTTTCAGTCATACCTCTGGCCCCTGTGGGTCAAGGTTTTGGAGAGAGACGATGGCAAAGGCTAAATTTGAGCGTACAAAGCCGCATGTTAACATCGGCACGATTGGTCACGTTGACCATGGTAAGACCACGCTGACGGCTGCAATCACAAAGACACTGGCTGAGACCGGTGGTGCAACCTTCAGTGCTTATGACCAGATCGACAAGGCTCCTGAAGAGCGCGCTCGTGGTATTACGATTTCCACAGCTCACGTTGAGTATGAGACGGAAAACCGTCACTACGCTCACGTGGACTGCCCCGGCCACGCTGACTATGTGAAGAACATGATCACCGGTGCGGCCCAGATGGATGGCGCCATTCTGGTTGTCTCCGCTGCTGACGGCCCTATGCCGCAGACACGTGAGCACATCCTGCTGGCCCGTCAGGTCGGTGTGCCGGCTCTGGTGGTCTTCCTGAACAAGGTTGACCAGGTTGACGATCCGGAGCTGCTGGAGCTGGTGGAGATGGAAGTTCGTGAGCTTCTGTCCTCCTACGACTTCCCTGGTGACGATATCCCCATCGTCAAGGGTTCTGCTCTGGCCGTTCTGGAAGATGGTAACCCGGCACAGGGCAAGGAAGCCATCCTGGAGCTGATGAAGGCTGTTGACAGCTACATCCCGCAGCCGGAGCGTCCGGTTGACCGTCCGTTCCTGATGCCGATCGAAGACGTGTTCTCCATCTCTGGGCGTGGTACGGTTGTGACTGGCCGTGTCGAGCGTGGTGAAGTCAACGTCGGTGACGAGGTCGAGATCGTTGGTCTGCGTCCTACCGTCAAGACGACAGTTACGGGCGTCGAGATGTTCCGCAAGCTGCTGGATCGCGGTGAAGCTGGTGACAACATCGGTGCTCTGCTGCGTGGCACGAAGCGCGAAGATGTTGAGCGTGGTCAGGTTCTGGCAAAGCCGGGCACCATCACCCCGCACAGCAAGTTCAAGGCTGAGGCCTACATCCTGACGAAGGAAGAGGGTGGCCGTCATACGCCGTTCTTTACCAACTATCGTCCGCAGTTCTACTTCCGTACGACGGACGTGACGGGTGTTGTGACCCTGCCGGAAGGCACCGAGATGGTGATGCCGGGTGATAACGCTACCATGGATGTCGAGCTGATTGCTCCGATCGCCATGGACGAAGGTCTCCGCTTCGCTATTCGTGAAGGTGGCCGTACAGTGGGTGCCGGCGTGGTGGCTTCCATCAGCGCCTAAGTCCCTGCTGACTTCGGAATCTGGTGCCCCGGTCGAATTTTTTTCGGCCGGGGTTCCATTTCTAGGAGAAATGCAGTAGGACGGCATCCGGTTTATTAAGGATGAAGTGAAATCATGGACGACCAGAACATCCGCATTCGCCTTAAAGCGTATGATCATCGCGTGCTGGATAACAGCACGAAAGAGATCGTCAATACGGCGAAGCGTACGGGTGCGCGGGTTCGGGGTCCCATCCCCCTGCCGACGCATATTGCCCGGTTTACTGTGAATCGTTCACCGCATGTGGATAAGAAGAGCCGCGAGCAGTTCGAAATGAGAACGCACCGCCGGCTGCTCGACATTGTCGAGCCGACCCCGCAGACCGTGGACGCCCTCATGAAGCTCGATCTCGCCGCTGGCGTAGATGTCGAGATTAAACTCTAAGGTCCAGACGATGCGTACCGGATTGATTGCAAAAAAGCTGGGGATGACCCGGCTCTTTAAAGAAGACGGCACACATGTGCCGGTGACGGTGCTGCACCTTGATGCTGTCGAGGTTGTGGATGCCCGTACACAGGAGCGTGATGGCTATACGGCTGTCCAGCTCGGTATGGGGGCTGCAAAGGCCAAGCACGTCACAAAAGCGAACCGTGGGCATTTTGCCCGTGTGAAGGTTGAGCCCAAGAAGAAGCTGGCCGAGTTCCGTGTGGCAGAGGATGCCCTGCTGGAACCGGGGACGAAGCTTTCTGCTGCCCATTTCGTGGTTGGTCAGAAAGTGGATGTCACGGGCCGTAGCAAGGGTAAAGGTTTTGCTGGTGTCATGAAGCGCCACAACTTTGCCGGTCTTGAGGCGACACACGGCGTGTCCATCAGTCACCGTTCTCACGGCTCTACGGGTCAGCGCCAGGATCCTGGCAAGGTCTTCAAGGGCAAGAAGATGGCTGGTCACCTCGGTGACAAGCGCGTGACAACACAAAACCTCGAAATTGCTGCTGTGGATGAAGAGCGTAACCTGATCATGGTGCGCGGTGCTATCCCAGGTGCCAAGAACAGTGTTGTTCTGGTTCGCGATGCAATCAAGAAGGCCCGTAATGCGGACGCGCCATATCCGGCAGCGACCGTTGAGGCCGCCGGGTGAGGGATATGGAATACGATATCAAAACCCTCGAAAACGGAAGTGCCGGTAAAATCGCACTGCCGGAAGAGATTTTCGGGATTGTTCCCCGCAAGGACATCATGGCCCGCGTCGTGAACTGGCAGCTTGCCAAACGTCGTGCTGGCACACACGCAACAAAGGGCAGGGGTGTCGTTTCTGGCACAACCAAGAAGCCGTATCGCCAGAAGGGGACAGGTTCTGCCCGTCAGGGCTCTCTGAGAGCTCCGCAGTTCCGTACCGGTGGTGTCGTGCATGGTCCGGTCGCCCGTGATCATGGTTTCGACCTCCCCAAGAAGGTGCGTCGTCTTGGGCTGCGCTCTGCCGTTTCCCAGAAGGCTTCTGAAGGCAAGCTGATCATCCTGAAGGATCTGGCTGGCGTTGAGAAGACCCGTGAGGCCGCTGCCCGTCTGAAGGCTCTTGGCTGCTCGTCTGCGCTGATCGTGGATCAGGTTGCTGACCAGCCGTTTGCCCGTGCGATTGCCAATCTGCCCAAGATTGATCTCCTGCCCACGATCGGGGCAAATGTTTATGATATTCTCAAGCATGATGTGCTGGTGATTACCCACGCTGCTCTTGAGGGTCTCAAGGAGCGTCTGGCATGACAACGAAAACAGTTCTGAATGCACGCAAGGCGGCTGCTGGCCTGTCTCAGGAAGCTCTGTTTGATGTGCTGCGTGCACCGCTGATCACTGAAAAGGCAACCATGGCTTCTGAGAAGAACCAGGTTGTGTTCAAGGTGGCTCTGGAAGCAACGAAGCCGCAGATCAAGGTCGCTGTCGAGAAGCTTTTCAACGTCAAGGTGGCTGGTGTCAGCACCCTGATCCAGAAAGGTAAGACAAAGCGCGTCAAAGGTCGTCCGGGTCGCCGTTCTGACATCAAGAAGGCGTATGTCCAGCTTGCTGAAGGTCAGTCAATTGACCTCACAGCGAAGCTTGGTTGAGGCGCGGGGTAAGATACCATGGCATTGAAGCACTTTAATCCCACGACACCAAGCACTCGTGGTACCGTGCTGATTGACCGGAGCGAGCTCTGGAAGGGCAAGCCCGTCAAGCAGCTTACGGAAGGCAAGAACAAGACTGGTGGCCGTAACAACTACGGGCGTACAACCGTACGCTTCCGTGGCGGCGGGCACAAGCAGTCCTACCGTTATGTTGATTTCAAGCGTCGCAAGTTCGATGTTGTCGGCACGGTCGAGCGTCTGGAATATGACCCGAACCGTACGGCCTTCATCGCACTGGTCCGCTATGAGGATGGTGAGCTGGCCTATATCCTGGCTCCTCAGCGCGTGAAGGCTGGTGACCGTGTGGTTGCTGCCCATCATGCTGACGTCCGTCCGGGCAACGCCATGCCGCTGGCTTCCATGCCGGTTGGTACGATCATCCACAACATCGAGCTGAAGCCCGGTGCTGGTGGCAAGCTGGCCCGTTCGGCTGGCAACTATGCCCAGCTCGTTGGCAAGGATGCCGGTTACGCACAGATCAAGCTGCAGTCCGGTGAGCTGCGTATCGTGCGTGCCGAGTGCATGGCAACTGTTGGTGCGGTTTCCAACCCGGACAACATGAACCAGCACTTTGGTAAGGCAGGTCGTCGTCGCTGGATGGGGCGTCGTCCACACAACCGTGGTGTGGTCATGAACCCCGTCGACCATCCGCATGGTGGTGGTGAGGGTCGTACCTCTGGTGGCCGTCATCCTGTCA
Organism: Parasaccharibacter sp. TMW 2.1891; assembly: GCF_023337675.1. Lineage (NCBI taxonomy): Bacteria > Pseudomonadati > Pseudomonadota > Alphaproteobacteria > Acetobacterales > Acetobacteraceae > Parasaccharibacter > Parasaccharibacter sp. TMW 2.1891. The sequence goes on from NZ_QORT01000002.1 coordinate 279,152, forward strand.
CACCGTGGGGTGTGCCGACCAAGGGCTACAAGACCCGTACCAACAAGAAGACGGACAGCCTGATTATCCGTCGTCGTAAAACCGGCAAGTAAGAGAGGGGCATAGAAGATGGCACGTTCCGTCTGGAAAGGCCCGTTCGTCGACGGGTATCTGTTTGGCAAGGCTGAGAAGGCCCGTGCATCGGGCCGGAATGAGGTGATCAAGATTTGGTCCCGTCGTTCCACCATCCTGCCGCAGTTCGTCGGGCTGACGTTCGGCGTCTATAATGGTCAGAAGTTCCTGCCTGTGCAGGTGACGGAGCATATGGTCGGTCATAAGTTTGGTGAGTTCTCACCCACCCGTACTTATACCGGTCATGGTTCCGATAAGAAGTCGAAGCGAGGCTGAGCATGAGTAAGCCTAAGCATATCCGTACCCTGGCTGATACAGAGGCACAGGCTGTTGCCCGCAACATCCGTGTCAGCCCGCGCAAGCTGAATCTGGTTGCTGCCACGATCCGCAACCAGCCGGCAGGCAAGGCAATCGCTGCGCTGACGTTCTCCCGTCGCCGTATCGCCCAGCAGGTCAAGAAGGCTCTTGAGAGTGCCGTGGCCAATGCAGAAAACAATCATCAGCTTGATGTTGACAAGCTGGTGGTGAAGACTGCTGAGGTTGGCAAGTCGATCGTGATGAAGCGCTTCCATGCACGGGGCCGTGGTCGTTCTGCTCGTGTTGAGAAGTTTTTCAGCCACCTGAAGATTGTTGTTGCTGAGCGCGCTGAAGCTGAGGAAGCTCCGAAGGCCGGCAAGAACTCAAAAGAGCAGAAGGCAGCCTGATCTATGGGACATAAGGTTAATCCGATCGGGCTTCGGCTCGGTGTCAATCGTACATGGGACAGCCGCTGGTATGCAGGCGGGGATTATGCCCGTCTGCTCCATGAGGATCTGAAGCTGCGCTCTTTCCTGCGCAAGAAGCTTTCGGGTGCTGGTGTTTCCCGTGTGGTCATCGAACGTCCTGCCAAAAAGCCTCGTGTGACGATCTACGCCGCACGTCCTGGCGTGATCATCGGCAAAAAGGGTCAGGACATTGACGCCCTGCGCAAGACCCTCAGCGCCATGGCCAAGGCTGATGTCGCTCTGAATATTGTCGAGATCCGCAAGCCGGAAATCGATGCGACTCTGGTGGCAGACAACATCGCCCAGCAGCTGGAGCGCCGTGTGGCCTTCCGCCGTGCGATGAAGCGTTCCATCCAGTCTGCAATGCGTCTGGGTGCCCAGGGTATCCGCGTGACATGCAGTGGACGTCTTGGTGGCGCCGAGATCGCTCGTGACGAGCAGTATCGTGAGGGTCGTGTACCGCTGCATACGCTGCGTGCCGACATCGACTATGGGACTTCTACAGCGCACACCACTTACGGTTCCTGCGGCGTGAAGGTCTGGATCTTCAAGGGTGAGATCCTGGCTCACGACCCGATGGCCCAGGACCGTCGTGCTGCGGAGCAGGCTCCTCAGCGTTAAGGGGCGGGGGGCTTCCCCCGTCTTTTATCCGAGGTGCTTGATGTGAGGATAGAAAATCATGCTTTCTCCAAAGCGGACAAAGTTTCGTAAGGCCCACAAGGGCCGCATTCATGGGATGGCCAAGGGCGGTACGCAGCTGAATTTCGGTGCGTATGGTCTGAAGGCTCTGGAGCCTGAGCGTATCACGGCTCGTCAGATCGAGGCATCCCGTCGTGCCATCACGCGTGCCATGAAGCGTGCCGGACGTGTCTGGATTCGTATTTTTCCTGACACTCCGGTCTCGACAAAGCCGGCAGAAGTGCGTATGGGTTCCGGTAAAGGTAACCCCGAGTACTGGGCAGCCCGTGTGAAGCCGGGTCGTATCCTCTTCGAAATTGAAGGGGTGCCGCCGGAGGTTGCTCGCTTGGCTCTTAGCCTGGCGGCTGCAAAGCTGCCGATCAAGACCAAGTTCATTCAGCGTATCGGGGAGGCTTGAGAATGGCTGAGACGACCTATAAGGTTGCCGAGCTGCGCGCAAAGAGCGAGGATGAGCTCAAGGCTCTCCTGCTGGATCTGAAGCGTGAGCAGATCAACCAGCGTTTCTCTGCGGCTACAGGCCAGTCCGAGAACACCAGCCGTGTCAGGATCGTGCGTCGTGCTGTCGCCCGCATCAAGACACTGCTGAACCAGTCGAAGAACCGTGCGGGCGCAAAAACGTCCGCCGCCAAGTCCTGAGAGGAGACGGACGATGCCCAGGCGCGTCCTGACAGGGCGGGTGACAAGTGACAAGATGGACAAGACGGTGACCGTTCTTGTTGATCGTCGTGTCATGCATCCGCTCTATAAAAAGTTTATCCGCCGTTCCAAGAAGTATGCAGCGCATGATGGCGCCAATGCATGCAAGGTTGGTGATGTGGTCCGCATCGTTGAGTGCGCACCTCTCTCCAAGCGTAAGACGTGGACGGTCGTTTCCCGTAATGGAGTCGATGTTGCCGAGGCCGCTTCGACTTCTGTCGGCGCATAAGGGGGTAGACACATGATTCATCCCGAGACCAACCTTGACGTAGCTGACAACTCCGGTGCACGTCGGGTGCAGTGCATCAAAGTGCTGGGTGGCTCCAAGAGGAAGACCGCCTCGGTCGGCGACATCATTGTCGTATCCGTCAAGGAAGCAATTCCCCGCGGGAAGGTGAAGAAGGGTGACGTCCATCAGGCTGTCATCGTTCGCACATCTTACCCGGTGCGTCGTGCAGATGGCTCCGCCATCCGCTTTGACCGGAACGCTGCTGTCCTGCTGAACAAGCAGCAGGAGCCGATTGGTACGCGTATTTTTGGCCCGGTTGTTCGTGAGCTGCGTGCCCGCAAGTTCATGAAGATCATCTCCCTGGCTCCGGAGGTGCTGTAATGGCTGCACGTATCAAAAAAGGTGATCAGGTTCTGGTCCTGACAGGGCGTTCCCGCGGTGTGCGTGGGGAAGTCCTTTCCGTTCTGCCGAAGGTGGAAAAGGCTGTGGTGCGTGGCGTGGCTGTTGCCAAGCGCCACTCCAAGCCGAACCGTATGGGCGAGGGTGGCGGCATCATCGAGCGTGAGATGCCTGTTCATCTGTCCAATCTGAAGCTGATCGACCCGAAGAGTGGTAAGCCGACCCGTGTTGGTTTCCGTGTTCTGGAAGATGGTCGCAAGGTCCGTGTTGCCAAGGTGACCGGTGAAGTGATCGAAGGCTGAGGAGCGAACGATGAGCGATAACAAGAGTGCCGTTCTGCCCCGTCTGCAGCAGGAATATCAGGACAAGCTCCGCGCCAAGCTGCGTGAGCAGTTCGGGTATAAGAGCGACATGCAGATCCCCAAACTGGAGAAAATTGTCCTGAACATGGGGGTCGGTGAGGCTGCTGCTGACCAGAAGAAGCTGGATGCCGCTGTTGAAGAGATGGCTCTGATCTCTGGTCAGAAGCCGGTCAAGACTGTGGCACGCAAGGCTGTTGCGGGCTTCCGTATTCGTGAAGGGCTGCCGATCGGTTGTAAGGTAACGCTGCGCAAGGCTCGCATGTACGAGTTCCTGGATCGTCTGGTGACGATCGCCATGCCGCGTATCCGTGACTTCCGCGGTCTTCCGGCGAACAAGGGCTTTGATGGCCGTGGCAATTTTGCCATGGGTCTGAAAGAGCAGATCGTGTTCCCGGAAATTGATTATGACAGGGTTGATGCCATCCGTGGTATGGACATCATCTTTGTGACAACGGCAAAAACTGATGAAGAAGCGAAGGCTCTTCTGAAGGCATTTGATCTGCCGTTCGTGTCCTGAGCGACAATTTTTCGTATCAATCACGGGAAAATGGACTTTCCCCCTTCACATGAGGGGGGAGTTTCCGTTACAAGTCCGGTGATTGGAAAACCGTCGGGATAGGCCTGACAGGTTCCGGGAGAAGATTCGAGATGGCGAAAGTCTCTGCGGTGAACCGTAATAATCGTCGTGCTGCCATGGCGCAGCGTGACCTTGAAAAGCGGACCGCTCTCAAAAATACTATCAAGAACCGCTCTCTCTCCATGGAGGAGCGCTTCGAAGCGACACTTAAACTGGCCAAGCTGCCGCGTAATGGGTCCCAGACCCGTGTGCGCCTGCGTTGCAAACTGACCGGTCGTCCCCGTGGGAACTACCGCAAGTTTGAACTGTGCCGTATTGCTCTGCGTGACCTTGCTTCTACGGGGCAGATCCCCGGCATGGTCAAGTCCAGCTGGTAAAAGGGTAGTCTGAATGTCTATGTCTGATCCTTTGGGTGATATGCTCACCCGGGTCCGTAACGCTCAGCGTGCCCGCCATGCTGCCTGCGTTGCTCCGGCGTCCAAGCTGCGTGCCAGTGTTCTTGAAGCACTGAAACGCGAAGGATATATCCGCGGTTACACGACCGAGGAAGTCCGCAAGGGCATTTCCCAGTTCCGTATCGAGCTGAAGTACACAGATGGTCAGCCGGTGATCCGCGAGATTCATCGCGTGTCCCGTCCGGGTCGCCGTGTGTACTCCAAAATCAAAGAGCTGCCGCGTGTTTATGCTGGTCTGGGTGTTTCCATCCTCTCCACGCCGCGCGGTGTTCTTTCAGACGTCGAGGCTCGGGCTGCCAATGTTGGTGGCGAGATCCTCTGCCGCGTCTTCTAAGGAGGGAATATGTCTCGCGTAGGTAAATATCCTATTGACCTCCCCGCAGGCGTGGAAGCAGCTGTCAAGGACGGTATGTTCTGCGTCAAGGGTAAACGTGGTGAGCTTAGCGTGCCGGTATCTTCTCATGTTGATGTGAAGATTGCCGACGGCAAGGTTACCGTGTCTCCGCTGGGTGGTCGTACCAACAAGAGCTGGACGATGTGGGGGACATCCCGTGCGGTGTTCGCCAACATGATCAAAGGTGTCTCTGAGGGCTTCCAGAAGGGGCTTGAGATCCAGGGTACGGGTTTCCGTGCTGCTGTTCAGGGTTCCAATCTGGTCATGAACCTCGGTTTCTCTCACGATGTGATCTATCCGATCCCGTCCGATGTGAAAATCACGACGCCCCGCCCGACAGCCATTCTGGTTGAAGGTAACGACAAGCAGCGCGTTGGTCAGGTAGCTCTGGATATCCGCAGCTTCCGCAAGCCCGAGCCTTACAAGGGCAAGGGTGTCCGGTATGAGACCGAAGTTCTGCGTCAGAAAGAAGGTAAGAAGAAGTAATGGCATCGCTGCAAGGATTGCAGGAACGCCGCCGCAAGCGGCTGCGTTTCCAGCTTCGTCGCAAGAGCGGCGGCCGGCCGCGTTTGTCGGTCTTCCGTTCCAGCAAGAATATCCACGTCCAGGTCATCGACGATGCCCGTGGAATTACGCTGGCCAGCGCCTCTACGCTTGAGAAGAGTGTTCGTGAAGCCGGTAAAACGGGTGCGAATATCGCAGCAGCTACCGTTATTGGTAAGCTCGTTGCCGAGCGCGCTGTCAAGGCTGGGGTCAAGGAAGTCGTGTTCGACCGTGGCTCCTATCTCTATCATGGCCGGGTGAAAGCCCTGGCAGAGGCTGCCCGTGAGGGCGGGCTGTCTTTCTAAGGAGGATCACACATGGCACGTGAGCCAAGAGAAGGCGGCCGTGGTGGTCGTGAGCGCGAGCAGGGTGATGAGCTGGTTGACAAGCTGGTAACCATCAACCGTGTCGCCAAGGTTGTTAAGGGTGGTCGGCGTTTCGCCTTCGCGGCTCTGGTCGTTGTTGGCGACCAGAAGGGGCGTGTCGGTTATGGTGCTGGTAAGGCCCGTGAGGTGCCGGAAGCCATTCGTAAGGCAACCGAGCGCGCCCGTCGCAACATGATCCGTGTACCGATGAAAGAAGGCCGGACTCTGCATCATGATGCAGTGGGCCATTTCGGTGCTGGTGAGGTTGTCGTTCGTGCAGCTGAGGCTGGTACGGGGATCATCGCTGGTGGTCCGATCCGTGCTGTCTTCGAGAGCCTGGGCATCAGCGACGTTGTTGCCAAGAGCCTCGGGACCCGGAACCCGCACAACATGATCAAAGCTGCTTTCAACGCTCTTGAGCGTGCAAGCAGCCCGCGTCAGGTTGCGGCCCGCCGTGGCAAGAAGACATTCGAGCTGTTCGGACGTCGTGAGCAGTCAGAGACGGAGGCTGCCAATGTCTGAGACAAAAGGCAAGACAATCCGGGTGACGCAGATCGCTTCTGTGATCGGTTCCAAACCGGGTCAGGCGGAAACGGTGAAGGGGCTGGGCCTGCGTGGCATCGGTTCCAGCCGTGAGCTGGAGGATACCCCTTCTGTCCGTGGTATGATCCGCAAGGTGTCCCACCTGGTGAAGGTGGAGGGTTGATATGAACCTGAATGAATTGCGCGACAACGCCGGGGCACGCTATCACAAGAAGCGTCTCGGGCGTGGTATCGGTTCCGGCAAGGGTAAGACCTCCGGAAAGGGTCACAAAGGTCAGAAGGCACGCTCCGGCGTGGCCATCAATGGCTTTGAGGGTGGTCAGCTGCCGATCTATCGCCGTATGCCGAAGCGTGGCTTCGTCAACATTTTCCGCAAGGAATATGCTGCGGTGAATATCGGTGCAGTGAGCAAGGCTCTGGAGGCTGGCAAGCTTTCCGCCTCTGCTCCTGTGACGGAAGAAGCACTGTACCAGGCTGGTCTGGTCGGTAGCCGCAAGGTTGCTGGTGTGCGTCTTCTGGCAAAAGGTGAACTGTCTCAAGGCGTGAACTTTGAAGTGTCCGGTGCCTCTGCTGCTGCTGTGGCTGCAGTGGAGAAGGCCGGTGGCTCTGTGAAGGTTCTGGCCGCAAAGAAGGATGCTCAGGCTGAAGCCTGAGCCTGTCCTGCCCAGCCTGCTGGGACGACGGTGAACTAGTGAACAGCGTCCCGTACGATGTGCGGTGGCGCTGTTTTCATGAAAGGACGGGGAGATGGCTTCTGCCGCAGAACAGCTGGCCGGTAACCTGAATATGGGTGCCTTCGCGAAGGCGACGGAGCTGAAAAAACGGATCTGGTTCACGCTGGGTGCGTTGATTGTTTATCGACTGGGAACATTCATCCCGGTTCCGGGGATTGATGCCTCTGTGCTGGGGCAGCTTGTTGGGGAGCAGCAGGGTGGCATCCTGGGCATGTTTGACATGTTCACGGGTGGCGCTTTGGGGCGCATGACCATTTTTGCTCTCAACATCATGCCCTACATCAGTGCATCCATCATCATCCAGCTTCTTTCCACGGCTTTGCCTTCCATGGAAGCGCTGAAGAAAGAAGGGGAGAGTGGGCGCAAAAAACTGAACCAGTATACCCGTTATCTGACGGTGCTGATCGCCATCGTGCAGGCCTATGGCTTTGCCATGGGGCTGAGCAGCATGCATACGCAGGCAGGGCTCAGTGCTGTCATCTCGCCGGGTCCGACTTTCCTCGTCTCTTATGTCGTGATGCTGGTAACGGGAACCCTGTTCCTGATGTGGCTGGGTGAGCAGATAACCTCCCGGGGTATCGGGAACGGTATTTCCCTGATCATTTTCTCGGGTATCGTGGCCAACCTGCCTCATGCGCTGGGGAGCCTGCTGGAGCTGGGACGTACTGGCGCGCTGTCTCCGGTTTTTGTCGTGGTTTTCCTGCTGCTGGCGCTGGCTGTCATTGCCTTCATCGTGTTCATGGAGCAGGCACAACGGCGTGTCGTGATCCAGTATCCCAAGAGGCAGGTGGGTAACCGCATTTATGGTGGCGATTCCACGCACATGCCGCTGAAGGTCAATACAGCTGGGGTCATCCCGCCGATCTTTGCATCATCCGTTCTGCTGGTGCCGGCAACGCTGTCAGGCTTCATGCATAACAATGGTGGATTTCTGGGGCATGTCGGGCAGTGGCTTTCCCAGGGGCAGCCACTTTACATGGCATTCTATGCCTTCATGATCGTCTTTTTCTCCTATTTCTATGCTGCGGTAACCTTCAATCCAGAAGAGACGGCTGAGAATTTGAGAAAGCAGGGTGGTTTTGTACCGGGTATCCGGCCGGGTGCGAATACGGCCCGTTATTTTGACCGGATTCTCTCAAGGCTGACGACTATCGGTGCCGCCTACATGGTGCTGGTCTGTCTGCTGCCGCAGTTCCTGATCAACAAATATAATGTGCCGTTCTATTTTGGGGGAACCAGTCTGATCATCATTGTCTCCGTGACGATCGATACGGTCACACAGGTCCAGTCCCATCTGGTGGCCCATCAGTATCAGGGGCTCATCCGCAAGCAGCGTGGCCGGAAGGGAGCCCGTGGCCGGGCGGGTAAGGAAAGAAGGAACTTACGGTGAACATCATTCTTCTTGGCCCGCCGGGTGCGGGCAAAGGGACACAGGCAAAACGTCTTGAAGACAGCCGGGGCATGAAGCAGATCTCAACAGGGGACATGCTTCGTGCCGAGGTGAAGGCGCAGTCACCGATTGGTGTGGAGGTGAAGGCGTTGATGGAGAAGGGGCATTTTGTTCCTGATCCGATCATCGTTCAGATGATTGAAAACCGTATCGCTCAGCCTGACTGTGGAAAGGGTGTCATCCTTGATGGTTTCCCGAGGACTGAAAGCCAGGCAGAGATTCTGGACTCCATGCTGAAGGAGCAGGGGCTTAAGATTGATGCGGTCATTCTTCTGGAGGTCAGTGAGGAAGCGCTGGTGAAGCGTCTGTCTGAACGGCAGCATGAAGATGGCTCTCGCAGGGCTGATGATCATCCTGAGGTGATCCATGCCCGGCTGGAGATGTACCGGAAGCAGACGGCCCCCATCCTGCCCTATTATGAGCAGAACGGTCGTCTGAACCGCATTGATGGTATGCAGGATGTCGAAACAGTCGGGAGGGCGATTGATGCCATTCTCGATCGGGCAGGCTCCTGAATGAATGAGCTGATCACGAAAAAGTGATCTTTATGGTTTGACTTGTCTGGCAGGGCAGTATATTCGCCCAGCATAAGGTGAGCGTACGGCCCTGATGGTGGGGCTGGAATCGTTCTGGGGACCGACGCCGGTGAGCGGCCATGGTCCGGTCAGACAAAGATTTTTGTAAACACGGCTTTGGGCCGTGTGGATGGGAGAATTGGCGTGGCACGTATTGCCGGCGTAAACATTCCGACCAACAAGCGGGTGGTCATCGGTCTGCGCTATGTTTATGGCATTGGTCCTTCGAGCGCACAGGCTATCTGTGAGAAGCTCGGTATCGACAATGCCAAGCGCGTGAATGAGCTGTCTGATGATGAGGTGACGAAGATTCGTGACCTGATCGATAGCGATTATCGTGTGGAGGGTGATCTCCGTCGTGAGACGGCGATGAACATCAAGCGTCTGATGGACCTTGGCTGCTATCGTGGCCTGCGTCATCGTCGTGGTCTGCCGGTTCGTGGTCAGCGTACGCATACCAACGCCCGTACCCGCAAGGGTAAGGCTGTTGCCATTGCAGGTAAGAAGAAGGCAACGCGCTGATAGGCGCCGCTTCTTTCACCCTATCGCAGATTTAATAGGACAAGCATACTATGGCCAAGGCTGCCGCACCGCGTATCCGTAAGAAGGAACGTAAAAACATCATTTCCGGTGTTGCTCACGTTCTTTCCACCTTCAACAACACGATGATCACGATTGCTGATGCCCAGGGCAACGCCATCGCCTGGTCCTCCTCCGGCGCACAGGGTTTCAAGGGCTCCCGCAAGTCCACCCCGTATGCAGCTCAGGTTGCTGCCGAGGATGCAGGGCGCAAGGCCCGCGAGCACGGCATGGAAACGCTGGAGATTGAGGTTTCCGGTCCTGGTTCAGGGCGTGAGAGCGCTCTGCGTGCCCTTCAGGCTGTCGGGTTCACGATCACATCCATCCGCGACATGACGCCGGTGCCGCATAACGGTTGCCGTCCGCGCAAGCGTCGCCGCGTCTGATCTGGACGCAAAAATCTGGTAGGTCTGGCTGTCACGAATGGATGGTGCAGCCAGATTGACCTTGGTGAGTTCGTACCGCACGACAGTGCGGGCCTGGCACCGCCATCCTGTGGCGGGCTTCGTTGTTTGAAAGGCCATGATCTTGGTTCTCCAGAAAAATTGGCAGTCTCTCATCAAACCGGAGAAGCTTGAAGTCGAGCCTGGCCCGGTTCCTTCCCGTATGGCAACCATCGTTGCAGAGCCGCTTGAGCGTGGCTTTGGCCTGACGATGGGCAACGCCCTGCGTCGTATTCTTCTTTCCTCCCTTCAGGGTGCTGCTGTTACGGCCATCCAGATTGACGGGGTCCTTCACGAATTCTCATCCGTTGCGGGTGTGCGTGAGGATGTGACCGACATCGTGCTGAATGTGAAGCAGCTTGCTTTGCGCATGCATGGTGAGGGCCCGAAGCGTATGGTTCTCACGGCAACAGGGCCGGGAGAAGTGAAGGCTGGGCAGATTCAGACGGGCCATGACATTGAGATCATGAATCCGGAGCTGGTGATCTGCACGCTTGACGATGATGTCAAGCTTGGCATGGAATTCACGGTGAACATGGGCAAGGGTTATGTCCCTGCTTCTGCCAACCGTCCGGATGATGCACCGATCGGGCTGATCCCCATTGATGCGATCTATTCGCCGGTGCAGCGTGTGTCTTACAAGGTGGAGCCGACCCGTGTTGGACAGGTCACCGACTATGACAAGCTGCTGCTGAGTGTCGAGACAAACGGAGTCGTCACTCCGGAAGACGCACTGGCACTGGCTGCCCGCATCATGCAGGATCAGCTTCAGCTCTTCATCAATTTCGATGAGCCGCGTCCGGTTCAGAATGAAGAGCCGCAGGATGATCTGCCGTTCAGCCGTCACCTTCTGCGTAAGGTGGATGAGCTTGAGCTTTCCGTGCGTAGCGCAAACTGCCTGAAGAACGACAATATTGTGTATATTGGCGACCTCGTGCAGAAGAGCGAGCAGGAAATGCTGCGGACTCCGAATTTTGGTCGTAAGTCGCTGAATGAGATCAAGGAAGTGCTCACAGGCATGGGGCTTTCGCTGGGGATGAATGTCCCGGCCTGGCCGCCGGAGAGCATTGAGGATCTGGCCCGGCGTCTCGACGAGACATTCTAAGAACCCCGGCTGGGAAGTTCGGGTAGAAGGATTAGGGAAACAACATGCGTCATAATCTGAGCGGACGTAAACTTGGCGTCACCTCCACTCATCGCGCTGCGATGTTCCGCAACATGGCTGTTGCGCTCATCAAGCATGAGCAGATCTCCACGACTCTGCCGAAGGCCAAAGAGCTTCGCCCGGTTGTCGAGAAGCTGATCACGCTGGGCAAGCGTGGCACACTTCATGCACGCCGTCAGGCTTTTGCCCAGCTGCGTGATGATGCCATCGTCACCAAGCTCTTCTCTGAGCTGAGCAAGCGTTATGCAGGCCGTGCAGGTGGCTACAGCCGTGTGCTGAAGGCTGGCGTCCGCTATGGCGACAATGCCGACATGGCCGTGATTGAGCTGGTCGAGCGTGATGTCGAGGCCAAGGGCAAAGATAGCGGCCCTGTTCAGAAAGAAGATCAGGAAGCTGCTTGAGCTTTTTCTCCAATGGGAGAATAAAGGAAAGGTCGGTGCCATCAGGCATCGGCCTTTTTTCACGGGGTAAGAGTACCCGATAGAAAAGCAGGTAATGCCATGAGTTCTAATCTGAAAGACGTAAGCAGCCCGATTCTGGGGATGGTGCAGGACGTAATTGAGGATCTGGTAATGGACCATCCTTGGGGATGGACTGGATTTGCTTTTTTCGTAGGGATACTTTTGGGCCGAAAGAAGAAGCCTTGTCAGGAGCAGCAGCCTTCCTGAAGGCACGGGACAGAATCATGTCCTCATGGAAAGGCGTCTCTCTCCCCAGAGGAGAGGGCGCCTTTTTTGATGCGGTCAGTTTTTGTCTTTCTGGATGAAGCTGGGCAGGAAGGGATTGTCAGTCTGGAGGGAATCCTTGCTGGGTAGTTGGTCTGTGCTCCAGCCGCCACCAATATCGGTGATGAGGCGGATGACACTGTTGAGGCGCTGCTGCTGTATCTGAAGGCGGGATTCTTCATATTGCAGGGCTGTCTGCTGCGCCGTGATGACAGTGGTGTATATCTGTGTTCCGGCCAGATACTCGTTCATGGAGACTTCCACGGCCCGCTGTGCGCTCTCTACAGCCTGATTCTGGTAGGTCATCTGGTCGCCGAGATAATGCAGGTTGGAGAGCTGGTCCTCCGTATCCTGCAGGGCCTTCAGCACGACCTGTCTGTAATTGGCAACAGCGTTGTCGTAGTCGGCTTCGGCTTCCCGTACGGCAGCGGAACGGGCCCCACCATTGAAGAGGGTCTCGCTGGCGGCTGCACCGAGCGACCATGTGCGTGTTGCCAGCTGGATCAGATGCTGGATAGGATTTCCGCTGTAGCCATAGCTGGCTGACAGGGTGATCTGCGGATAGAAGGCCCCGATCTCGTACCCGATTTCAGCATTGTATCCTTCCATTTCCCGCTCGGCCTGGGCGATGTCTGGTCGCCTTTGCAAAAGGTCGGAGGGGAGGAACTGTGGAATGGGTGGCAGCGTGAAGGGCAGCGGTGCATGGGGAATGGTCAGGTCAGCCGGAGGACGGCCGATCAGCACGGCTATGGCATGCTCGTATTGGGCACGGGCCACATGGGCGTTGGCCAGACTGGCCTGGGTTGATTCCAGCTGGTATTTGGCCTGTAGCACGCTGGTGGGGTCGGCGACACCGGCGGCCAGCTGGTTGCTGAGAATCTCCAGATTATGCTGATACAGGCCGACATTGCGTGTGAAGAGGTCAATCAGGCTGTCCTGATAACGCAGGTTCATATAATCGGTGGCCAACTCCAGCTGGTAGGAGAGCTGCATGTTGGCCAGCAGGGCTGCGCTGGACTGTGTCGAGCTGACCTGCTGTTCTATCTGCCGCCGGATCATGCCCCAGACGTCAATCGTCCAGCTGGCACTGGGCCCCATGGTCCAGGTGTTGGTGGTGTTGACGAAGGTATGGGGTTCGGCATTCAGGCCGCTGATGGTCCTGCCCCCGCTGGAATTGCGGTTGAAGCCGAATTTGCCGTTGAGGGTAGGGAAAAGGCTGGCCCGCACGGAGTCGATCATGGCCCGTGCTTTGCGGTATTGCGCCTCATACTGCTTCAGGCTCTGGTTGGAACGGCTGACTTCCTCCTCCAGTCCGTTCAGCGTGGGATCATTGAAAACGGTCCACCAGTTTCCCTTGGGCATGTTGCTCATGGCCGGATTGGCTTTTGTCCAGCCCTCAGGTGGAGGGGCTTCTTTGAAGCGTGAGGAGATGATCGCTTTTGGCCGGTGATAATCCGGCCCGACCATGCAGCCCCCCAGTGTAGCAAGCAGGCCTGTTGTCAGAACGGCAGAGCGAAGGGCACGAAAGGGAAGCGACATGAAAATCCGGGCGTGATGATAGATAAGGTAATGTGTTGTGTGAGGAGGTGTTATATCAGATGGAGGCACGTTCATGAGCATTATTACGTTTTTGGAATAAAGAATATCAGCGAGCTGAGGGAAGCCCGGTAAGGTGCTAGCGGTATCTTGTGGGGAAAGAAAGGCAGGATGTGATGTTTTGCATGACTGAGCCAGGATGGCAAAAGATGTGCAGTAGAATTTTTAACAGGCTCAGCCTGTCTGAATGTGGTGTGATGACAGGTCTGTATGTGGATGCCTATTCCTTCCGTCACAGGTCTGTCGGTCCCCACGCATGGCTGAATTTATGATTTCTTCATCTGTTTGATCCAAAAAAAGAATATATAAGATACGATGCATACAACCATCAGGTATTTCAGTCTTTCTGAAGCAATTTTCTCTCCTGAGAATGATTCAATCACATCTGTCATGGCGTATTGGAGGAGATTTTTGTTTTTCCAATACGGAGGGCAGATTACGTCATGTATGTTTCCTGAAGAGTGAACGCTGCACCCTGTGGCTCAGCCGGTCGAGTGATAGATAGACAAGTGGTGTCGTATAGAGTGTCAGAAGCTGGCTGAGGCAGAGCCCCCCCAGGATGGCGAGGCCAAGGGGCTGGCGCATTTCACTGCCATAATCACCACCGACAAGCAGTGGAACAGCTCCGAGGGCAGCGGCTGCCGTTGTCATGAGGATAGGGCGGAAACGCAGATGGCTGGCTGTGAGAATGGCTTCCTCTGCCGTCTTGCCCTGATGGCGGGCATGGGTGGCAAAGTCGATCAGCATGATGGCATTTTTCTTGACGATGCCGATGAGCAGAATGACGCCGATCAGGGTCAGAAGTGAAAAAGGCTGCCCGAACAGATCAACGGTCAACAGAGCCCCCACACCGGCAGAAGGCAGTGTGGAGAGAATCGTGAGTGGGTGGATCAGGCTTTCATACAGGATGCCCAGCACGACATAGACGGCTACCAGTGCTGTGAGGATCAGGAGTGGCTCCCGGCTGACGGATTTTTTCAGACTGGCGGCGTTGCCGGTGAATCCCCCCTGTATGGTGTGGGGAAGGTGAAGGCGGACCATGGTGCCTTCCACCGCCTGTATGGCGGGTCCCAGGCTGGCCCCCGGTGCCAGATTGAAGGAGATGGTCGTGGCGACAAATTGGCCTTGATGGTTGACAGCAAGCGGCGCATTGACTGCTTTCAGCGGTCCGAGCAATGGCAGGGGGACCATGGTTTCGCTGCTGGTGGTAACAGCCGAACCATTGGAGGCTGACCGGCCACCGGCCAGAGCATTGGCCACGGAATTCAGATAGGAAAGCTGGCTCTGCGACATGGTGGCAGGGCGGCTGCTGGCCCGGACACGGATGTTGTTGGACGCATAGGCCCCGTTGGCCGTTCCCCCTGTAATACTGACACGCATCTGTTCCAGAAAAGCGGGATCGGCCCAGAAAACGGGCGCAGCTTCCATGATGACACGGTACTGGTTGAGGGGCTCATAGATGATGGAGGCAGCCCGCTGGCCAAAGGCGTCGTACAGGGCGTTGCTGACAAGCTGTGGTGTGATGCTGTAGCGGGCCTCCATGTCCCGGTTGATGGCCAGCGTGATGCCACGGCCACCTTCCTCCACGTCGGAGGTCACGTCCGAGAGCAGGGACAGGTGGGAGAGCGCCGTCACGACCCGGGGTGTCCATTGATACAGCTCCTCCGCAGAGTCGCCCTGAAGGCTGTATTGATAAGCGCCGTCTGTTGATCGTGCCCCCCCGCCGATCATGCTGGGCAGGCGCAACCTGATGGAAAAACCGGCCCTGTGTCGGAATATGTGATTCAGCCGGCTGACCGTGGCGGAAATATCATCGTTCCGTTCGGCTTTTGGCTTCAGCGTGACGAAGAGATTCACGGAGTTGGCGGAACGCTTGCCCGGCCCCCCAATGACACTGACGACATCCGGGTCCTTTGCCAGCCGCTTTTCCACCCGGATGGTCAGGGCCTGCAAGGCATGGAAGGAAATGTCCTGGTCAGCTACCAGCCGTCCCATGAGCATGCTTTCATCCTGCTGGGGAAACAGTTCCTTCGGCAGGATGACGAAGAGCCAGCCTGCCAGCAGCAGGCTGAGAGGCAGGGAGAGCAGTACGGGTACGGGATGGCGCATGATGGCATGGAGTGACCTCATGTAGCCTGCTGTCAGCATCCGGAAGCCATCATCCAGTCTGGCCCCACACCAGCGCAGGCCTCGCCGGACCAGACTGGGGCGGTATCTGTCCCCCGGGGCGAGCAGCAGGGCCCCGAGCATGGGGGTCAGGCTGAGGGAGAGCAGCATGGAGACGCAGAGTGCCAGAATGATCGTCATGGCAAATTCGTGGAAGAACAGGCCGGATATCCCTTCCATGAGCAGGATGGGCACAAACACGACGATCAGCGACAGTGTGATGGAAATGACGGTGAAAATGACTTCTCCGGTGCCTTCTATGGCAGCCTGCTGGGCTGTCTTGCCCATTTCCCGGTGGCGGGTGATGTTTTCCAGCACGACGATGGCATCATCCACCACAAAGCCGGTCACGATAGTCAGGGCCATGAGCGACATGATGTCGAGCTGATAACCAAGGAGATCCATCAGGGCGAATGTGGTGACGATGGAGGCGGGAACAGTAATGGCCGGGATGAGGACGGCAATACCGTCCCGCAGGAAGAGCAGTACCACGAACACGACCAGAATGACGGACAGGATGAGCGTGCGCTGCGTATCGGCCAGAGAGGCCCGGATGGTGATGGACCTGTCCAGCTGGAGGTCCAGTTTCGTATTGCCCGGCAGGGCCGTGCGCAGCTGGGGCAGGCGGGCTTTCAGTCCATCGGTTGTTCTGATGACATTGGCCCCGCTCTGGGGATAGACGGTACAGATGATGTCCGGCTCACCGTTGACATAACCGGCCTGTCGGAGGTCCTCTGCACTGTCCACGACATCAGCCACGTCGGAGAGACGCACAGGCTGGCCGTTGCGGTAGGCAATGATGAGAGACCGGTAGGCACCTGCTTTCGTGGCCTGGTCGTTGGTGGCAAGGATGAGGCGCTGCCCCTGAAGCTCTATGAAGCCCTTTGGTGTATGGGCGTTGGCGGAGGTCAGGGCGGCCCGGATGTCCTCAAAGCCGATGCCGTAACGGAAGAGGCGCAGGGGGTTGATTTCCACCCGGACAGCAGGCAGCGCACTGCCATGGATGTCCACATTGCCTACCCCTTCGACCTGGCTGAGGCCGGGCATGATGACATTGTTGGCAAAATCATAGAGCTGCTGCGGCGTGCGGGTGGGTGAAGTCAACGAAAGGACCATGATGGGCGGCCCGTTTGCGTTGGCCTTCATGTAGCTTGGGTCGTTGCGCAGGGTGGTGGGCAGGTCCTGCCGTGCGGCCCGCAGGGCGGACTGTACATCCCGGGCAGCCCCGTCAATGTCCCGGGACAGATCGAACTGGAGAAGAATCCGGGTCTGGTTCACGGTGGACTGGGAGGTGATCTCCCGGATTCCAGCGATGGCGCCAAGGTGGCGCTCCAGTGGTTCGGCAATCGTGCTGGCGATTTCGGAGGGAGACCCGCCCGGCTGGTTGGCAATGACCATGACAACCGGAAAATCGACATCAGGCAGGTCGGAGACAGGCAGGTTCACATAGCCGATGCAGCCTGCAAGGAACATGGCCAGTGTCATGAGGATGGTGCCGACAGGCCGGGTGACGAAGAGGCGGATCAGACTCACGGTGTATCGGCAGGCAGGCCGCTGTCATCGGCTGAGGTCCGGAAGAAGCGCTTCACCCTCAGGCTGCACTGGTTCATGAAGAGATAGATGACAGGTGTGGTGAAAAGGGTGAGAAGCTGGGACAGCATCAGCCCGAAGACGATGGCCACGCCCAGTGGGCGGCGCAGCTCCGCCCCTGTCCCGACACTGAGAAGTAACGGCAGCGCCCCAAAGAGGGCAGCAAGGGTTGTCATGAGGATGGGGCGGAAGCGCAGCAGGGCGGCCTGGCGTATGGCTTCGGGAGGTGCCAGCCCGTCCTGACGTTCGGCCTGGAGGGCGAAGTCGATCATCATGATGGCGTTCTTCTTCACGATGCCGATGAGCAGCACGATGCCGATGATGCCCATGATGTCCAGCGGCATACCGAATGCGTACAGCCCGAGCAGGGCACCGATGGCCGCCGAGGGCAGGGTCGAAAGGATCGTCACGGGGTGGATGAAGCTCTCATACAGCACACCCAGCACGATATAAACGGCCACGATGGCAGCAACGACCAGCCCCAGCTCATTGGTCAGGGAATTCCGGAAGGCGGCTGCTGTCCCCTGGAAGGCTGTCTGGAATGTGGCGGGCAGGCCTATCTTCTGGCGGATATGGTCAATGGCTGTCGTGGCCTCCCCCAGCGCATGATGCGGTGCGACATTGAAGGAGATCGTCGTGGCGGGGAACTGCCCGTAATGGGTGATGAGCAGGGGAGACACGATGCGGGAAAGGCTCGTGACCTGGAGGAGCGGGACCAGTCCCGATGTGGGCTGGCGGCTGGGGCCGCTCGTGCTGCCTCCGGCCTCCGAAGAGATGCCGGGCAGATAGAGCTGGGAGAGGCTGCTTTCATGTTTCTGGAAGCGTGGGTCCGTCTCCAGAATCACGCGGTACTGGTTGGACTGCGTGTAGATTGTGGACACCTGCCGCTGGCCGAAACTGTCATAGAGCAGGTTGTCAACCGTCTGCGGGGTGATGGAGTAGCGGGCACCGTTGGTCCGGTCCAGCGTCAGCATGGCGGTCAGACCATCCGCCTGAAGGTCGGAGGTGACCCCTCCCAGAGAGGGTTCATGTTTCAGCGCATCAAGGAAGCGGGGCACCCAGAGGGAGAAGTCATCATAATCGGGTGTTTCCAGCAGGAACTGGTACTGCATGGCCGAAACGGATGATTCCAGTGAGAGGTCCTGTACGGGTTGGGTATAAAGGTGAACTCCCGGCAGGGCCGTGGCGGCTTTTTCCAGTCCGGCCTGTATCTCTGCCAGTGAGTGGGTCCGCATCTCTTTGGGCTTGAGATTGATGAGGAAACGGCCGGAATTGAGTGTCATGTTCTGGCCGTCAATCCCGATGAAGGAGGAGAGGCTGACAATATCCGGGTTCTGGAGGAGGAGCGCTCCCAGTTCGGCCTGCTTTTTCTTCATGCCTTCAAAAGAGATGTTGGCTGGCATGATGGAAATACCCTGGATCACTCCCGTATCCTGCGGGGGGAAAAAGCCTTTCGGGATGGACCAGGCCAGCAGGCCGGTAATGATGAGGCTGGCGAGCGTGGTGAGCAGTGTCAGGGGCTGGTGCCGCAGGACGATGCCGAGAGCATGGTCATAATGGCGGATGCACCAGTCCATCATCTGGCCGGTTTTTCGGGCGAACATGGCCAGGCGACCTTCACGGCGGGTATGGCCATGTCTGGTGGGGCCATGCTCGCTCAGCATCCGGGCGCACATCATGGGCACGAGCGTGATGGAGACCAGGGCCGAGATGGTGATGGTGATGGCCAGCGTCATGGCGAATTCGTGGAAGAGACGGCCTACCACGTCACTCATGAAGAGCAGGGGAATGAGGACGGCGATCAGGGAGACGGTCAGGGAGATGATGGTGAAACCGATTTCCTTTGCGCCCTTCAGGGCCGCAGTGTAGCGGTCGTCCCCAGCCTCCACGAAGCGGGAAATGTTCTCGATGACCACGATGGCATCATCCACCACAAAACCGGAGGCGATGGTGAGGGACATGAGGGACAGATTGTCCAGCGAGAAGCCCAGCATGTACATCGCCGACAGGGTGCCGATCAGCGAGAGGGGGACGGAGAGACCCGGAATGATGGTGGCCGGAACATTGCAGAGAAAGACGAAGATGACCCCCACGACGAGCAGCATGGCCAGAACAAGCTCGAACCCCACATCCTTGACGGACGCCCGGATGGTGGTCGTGCGGTCGGTCAGGGGGATGATGTCGATGCCCGGTGGCAGTTCCTGTTTCAGGCGGGGGAGGATGGCCAGCACATTGTCCGCCACGGCAATGACATTGGCACCGGGCTGCCGCTGGATGTTGAGGATGAGAGCCGGTGTCCTGTTGGCCCAGGCGGCAAGCTGGCTGTTTTCTGCGCCCTCCACCACGCGCCCGACATCACGGAGGCGGATGGGCCCATTGTTCTGATAGGCGATGACCTGGTCCATCAGCTGTTCGACAGACTGTATCTGCCCGTCAATCCGCAGGGAGGTGGCGTGCTGGGGACCATCGAAGGTTCCTGTTGGAGAGTTGACGTTGACTGTGCCGATGATGGTCCGGACCGTATCCAGTGCAATGCCGTAGGAGGTCAGCTTTGGAACATTGATCTGCACCCGGTAGGCTTTGCGGTTGCCTCCAGAGAGCGTCACCAGCCCGACGCCGGAAATCTGGCTGATCTTCTGGACAAGCCGTGTGTTGACGTAATCCTCCACCTCCGGCAGCGGCATGATGCGGGAGGTGATGCCCAGCGTCATGACAGGCGTGTCCGCCGGGTTGACCTTGGCATAGATGGGGGGTGCAGGCAGGTCGCTGGGCAGCAGGGAGCCGACATTGTTGATGGCGGCCTGCACTTCCTGCTCGGCAATGTCCATCTTCATGTTCAGCCCGAAGCGCAACGTGATGACGGAGGCGCCGCCGGAGGACTGTGAGGTCATCTGGTCCAGCCCGGCCATCTGTCCCAGCTGTGTTTCCAGCGGGGCGGTGATGGAGGTGCTCATCACGTCCGGGCTGGCACCGGGATAGAAGGTGGAGACCGTGATGGTGGGATATTCCACTTCCGGCAGGGCCGAGATGGGCAGGAAGTGGTACCCCAGCACACCGGCCAGCATGATGGCCAGCATGAGCAGGCTGGTGGCAACGGGACGTTCGATGAAGATGCGCGAGGGATTCACGGGCTCGGGCTTCCGGTCGGCGGGCAGGAAAGGGGCGTGGGCATCCTTGCAGGCATCAGTGCGGTTGGGTGGTGGCAGGGTTCGGGGAGGAACCGGGCCCGGCAGCAATGGTGACCCTGCTGCCAGGGCGCAGATGGTTGACGCCATCTGTCACGACCTGGTCCCCTTCCTGGAGACCGGAAAGAATGACGGTGTGGTGGTCATCGTTATAGCCTGTCTTCACGAGGCGGATGGCCACGGTCATGTCCTGCTGTACGGCATAGACAAAAGCACCGTCAGGGCCTGTCTGTATGGCATTGCCGGGCACGACGAGGGCGTCTTTCAGTGTCTGGACGAGGAGATGGGCATTGACGAACTCATTGGGGAAAAGCCGCTCCGTTTCGTTGGGGAAGATGCCGCGCAGGCGTACGGTCCCCGTAGCCGTATCAATCTGGCTGTCCAGCGCATTGACCGTCCCGGTAGCGAGGCGGCGGGTGTTGTCGCTGCTCCAGGCTTCTACGGTCAGGCTGGGATGGCTGTTCAGCTGGTCCTGCACATCCGGCAGGCTGTTCTGCGGCAGGGTGAAGATGACGGAAATGGGCTGCATCTGGGTCAGGGTTGTCAGCCCGCCGGATTGCCCGACCGTGACATAGTTGCCGGCATCCAGGGCACGGATACCCACCCGGCCATCCACCGGGGCGACGATGTGACAGTACAGGACATTCAGTGCGGCATTGCGGACATTGGCCTCGTCAAAAGCGACCTGCCCTTCAAGCTGCTGGACGGTGAAGGCCTGGTCCTGTGCCAGCATGGCCGATGTGGAGTTCTGCTTTATCAGCTTCTGGTAGCGGGCATTGTCCACACGGGCCTTGGCCAGCTGCGCACGGTCGGCGGCCAGGGTGCCCATGTACTGGTGCAGCGTGGCCTCATAGGGGCGGGGGTCGATCAGTTCCAGCTCATCCCCACGGTGGACGTGCTGCCCTTCCTGATAATAGACCGCCAGTATGTGCCCGCTGACACGGGGTGTGATGGTGACGTTGGTGATGGGGACAACCGTACCGAGCAGCTGGAGAATGACCGGCACATCGGCCCGGTGGGCAGCCTCCACGGCTACGGCCTGGGCGACGTCGCCATGGGCCATGGTGGTCTGCCCACCACCGGCATGAGGACGCAGGACAAGGAAAAGCAGGATGGCGACCAGGGCAGCCCCGATGATCCACCATTTTTTCCCCCTGCCGGGCTGCCGGGTTTCTGAAGCTGGGGCGGCGCTCATGGTCGCAGGGCACTCCTGTAGGCTGGGGAAACGGTGCATGACATGCACGTCATCGACATTATGTCAGAAAGTCCGGCGCATATTAAAGATGCTTGGCCAGAATTGCACCTAAACATTCGGCAGTCACAAAAATACCTTCCTCCTGAGGGAGGAGGACGGCTGTCCCCCTCTTGAAGAAAATCCATGAGGGTTACATATCTGCGGGGTGGCCCCGTCATGCAGTGCACTGGGGCCCACAGGTGAAACGGTGCATGGAAATGCATGGCGCTGATTGGGAGCGATGGAATGGTTGATACAACGTCGATGAAGGCCGAGGGTTTCGTGCAGGAAGCTAAAGGTCGGCTGAAGGACACGGTCGGTGCGATCTCTGGTGATGCTGCCATGCAGGCCGGTGGGAAGATTGACCAGCTGGGTGGTCGTGCCAAACATGAATTTGCGGATCTCTACGATGCCAATGAAAGCCGCCTGGAGGCTGTAGCCGCTTTCATTCAGGAGCGTCCTTTCGTTGCCCTAGGGATCGTTTCCCTTGTTGGGCTGGTGATCGGACGCCTCTTCTTCAGGAAGCGTGGCTGAAACAGGGAACAGGAGGCCGGAGAGGGTTCATGCACTGGTATTACGAACGGGATGGTCGGGAGGTTGGGCCAGTATCGCAGAGCGAGATGGTGCGGCTGATCATTCATCGTCATATTCGGCCGCAAACCCTCGTCTGGCATCCGGGTTTCGGGAATGAGTGGCGTCCGGCCAGCAAGGCTGGGCTTGTGTCGCCTTCCGCCGGTGTGCGGCTGTTTGTCACCGTGGGTGGGCGGTCATCCACACGGGACGAAGGAGTGGCGGGAGCGGTGTCGTCCGTCTGGGCCTGGTTGATGCTGGTTCCCGGGCTGGTTGACCTTCTTCTTCTCGTTGTCGGGCAGCGGACACATTGGGCGGTCACGCCGGACCGGCCGGTAACGGGTGTCTGTATTTACGTCATCCTGTTTCTGACGCTGATAAAGGACCGCCAGACCTTGGCCCGGGCTGGGATGAAACCTCCTTCTTTCTGGTGGTGGCTGTTCTTGCCGGGTTATTTCTGGTGCCGCATGAAAGTGCTGCGCCGTGGGGTGGGGCTGTTTGCTGCCTGCCTTTTCCTGGGGTTCCTGGAAGCCGGAATTCTTCTCTCCAATCCTCCACCGGGTTTTGAACCGCTCCTGAAGCTGAAACAGGCAGAAAAACCGGTTGCTTCGTCCCCTCGTGAGCTTCCCCGGCAGGATGGTCAGGCGTCTCATGGTGATGGAGGGTCCGGGGCATCTTCTGATGGAAGTCCGGACCAGAACGGGCATGTGGAGCTCTGATGGCCAGACGGCTTCTGTCTGTCCGGCCAGCGGGGCATAATTTTTCCTATTGACTCATTTTATTTCAAAAAAGGTCTTTCCTTTCGACTCGGAGTGATTCAGAATCGGCCTCACGTTGATGATGTGCCGTGTGAGGCGAGTGGAAGAAGGACCCGATGCCGGATTACAGCCTGGAAGAACAGTATGACGGGCTTGTAGCCGGTGTGGACGAGGTCGGCCGTGGCCCTCTGGCTGGGCCGGTCGTGGCGGCTGCGGTTGTGTTCCGTGCGCCACCATCTCCTCTGCTGTCCGGACTGCTGGATGACTCAAAAAAGCTGACGGTCCGCCGCCGGGAGAAGGCTTATGCCGCTCTGCTGGAGGATGATACGGTCTGTGCGGCTCTTGGTGCGGCATCCGTCCCGGAGATTGATCGGCTGAATATTGGTCAGGCCTGCCATCTGGCCATGCGGCGGGCCATGGTCCGTCTGGCCGAGGCATTGGGAGAATGGCCCGCCGTTGCCCTGATTGATGGCAACAGGGCACCATCCCTGCCTTGCCGTGTGGAGACGGTCGTCAAGGGTGACAGCCGGAGTTTGTCCATTGCGGCAGCTTCCATCCTGGCGAAGGTCGTGCGGGACAGGCTGATGACCCGTCTCGCCATGCGCCATGGTAATTATGGTTGGGACCGGAATGCTGGTTATGGCACGGCACATCATCTGACGGGACTGAAAGAAGAGGGGATAACCCTCCATCACAGGCGCAGTTTTGCCCCTGTGAGACAGATGATCGCAGCAAAGGTTCACGCAGCATGAAAGCGGATATGCCCCTGAACAGGATTTTACGCGGGGAATGTGTGGAGGTGATGAAGACACTTCCGGATGCCAGCGTGAACTGCGTGTTTGCTGACCCTCCCTACAACCTTCAGTTGCGGGGAGAGCTTCGTCGCCCGGATGAGAGCGTGGTGGATGGCGTGGATGATGACTGGGACAAATTCACGGGCTATGAGGCTTATGATGAATTTACCCGTGCCTGGTTGGGTGAGGCACGCCGTCTGCTGCACAAGGACGGAACCATCTGGGTGATCGGCTCCTATCACAATATTTTTCGTCTTGGTGCGATCATGCAGGACCTGGGGTTCTGGATTCTTAATGACATCATCTGGCGCAAGTCGAACCCCATGCCCAACTTCCGGGGGCGTCGCTTTACCAATGCCCATGAAACGCTGATCTGGGCTGCCCGGGGGCCGGAGAGCAAATACCGTTTCAACTATCAGGCGATGAAGGCACTCAATGAGGACCTTCAGATGCGGTCGGACTGGTACCTGCCTCTCTGCACGGGGAATGAACGGCTGAAGAATGATCACGGGCTGAAGCTGCACCCGACCCAGAAGCCGGAAAGTCTGTTGCACCGGACCCTGCTGGCCGCAACGGTAGAAGATGATGTGGTGCTGGACCCGTTTTGCGGGACAGGGACTACCCCAGCCGTGGCCAAAAAGCTGGGGCGCCGTTATCTCGCCATTGAGAGGCATCCGGATTACATCAAGGCAGCAGAAGCCCGGCTGGAGCGGGTGGAAGTTCTGCCAGCAGACCAGCTGGAGATCACTCCGGCCAAACGGGAGATGCCCCGCATTCCATTCGGGTCTTTCGTGGAGAATGGCAGCCTGCCCGCCGGTACGGTGGTATATGATCGGCAGAAGCGGCTGAAGGCTCGTGTCTCACCGGATGGAACGCTGGTATCCGGCCAGCATCGGGGATCCATTCACAAGCTGGGGGCCCTGCTGACCAATGCGGCCTCCTGCAATGGCTGGACCTTCTGGTATTTTGAACGGGACGGGCAGTTCCTGTCCATTGATACATTGCGGCAGGAGACACATCTGCTGCGCCGAACTGCCTGAAAAACGGCTTTTCAGAGATGTGAAGGGGAGGGACGACGCATGGATTTTCTGGAGACACATACCGGGCTGGTCATTGCCGTCATAGCTTTGGTTTTTGCCATTCTGTTTCATTTCATCATCATGCGCCCGCAGAAGAAGTCCGCTTTTGTCTGTTTCTGTTGGGACCTGCTGATTTTTCTCATCTGTCTGGCGGGCATTTCCATCATCTATTATAGCGCTCTGCCGCTAATGGCTTCATCGTGACCATCCGGCAGCTGCCATGAAAAAAGCCCTTTCCGTCAGACCACGGGAAGGGCTTTTTTCATGATCAGTCATGCTTTGTGAAAGCAAAGGAAGAGGCTCAGGGCGCAGTCCGAGGGGCTGGAGCTTTCTGCGGATGGGATGTGCGATGCACGATAGCGTGGGGCCTGCGCTGTGGGGCATGGGCTGTTCCAGTCCGTGCCGGAGGGGCTGCCGGCCCCCCGAAGCCCAGAAAGCCGACCGAGGGGACGGGCTGGCCCGGATTTTCCACAACAGGCGCAGGAGCACGTGCGGCAAGGCTGGCCTGGCCATTGACGGTAATATGGTTGCTGCTCTCATCATGCGTGGCGCTGGTGATGAGCTTGCCATCGGGGTTGTAGGTCCGCAGGGAAAGCAGCTGGAACATGATGTCATTGCGGCCAAGGTCTATGGCAAGGTCCAGAGGCGTCTGCTCCAGCACGTTGCGGGCATTGATGTCAGCACCACGGCTGAGGGCCTCTTTGGCGCCGATGAGTGACCCACGGTTGATGGCATCAAACAGGGCGGCTGTCGGGTTGATGTCCATCCGGGCATGGCTGTTGTCGCCGCTGTCCGTCTCTGCGCCGGGCAGGGCCGAAGGTGGCGCTGCACGTCGTGCATCCTTGCGGGCCTCGGCCTGTTTCTGGGCGTCCATGGCTTCCTGCTCGGCCTCGGCTTCATCGGCGGACTGGGCATGGGCCCGGTGTGGCAGAACCACAACGGAGGCAGCCGAAAGACCGATGGCGAAAGCGAGACGGGGCAGGAATGAACTCAATGGACGCATGATCGGGAACAGTGCTTTCTTTTCTACCAGCTACGGGGGACAGGCCGCAGGCATCATGTCAGGCAGTGGCAGGGCCTGTCAATTTCACAGGGTGACGGCACCACAGCATGGCCTGCTGCCGTTTTACCGTCCTTCACGCCACCAGCCAAGGCCCATCATGGCAAGAATGAGGATGAGGGCCAGCCATCCTGGCAGAAAAGCCGTGCTGGATCCGCCCGCTGCAAGGGCCGACTGATGCAGGGGCAGCCCTGCCCAGCCTGTTCCATGCAGGGGATGGCCTTCGGCGACCTGTCTGATCTCCGGGATGGTCCCTGTTCCGAGCCAGAACAGGCCACCACCGGAGCGGCTCACGAGGGAGGCCATCCTTGTGGCGGTACTGCGCAGGTCCTGGTCTTCCAGCGGGTTGGTTTCAGGCAGGGCCACGGTCGTGCTCAGCCCGCCCTGCTGGACGGTCCATATCCGGCCATTCTGCTCAGGCCGTGATGGCAGGGGCAGGCTGCCTGTCCAGATACCGTCACGCCCCGGCACGGGGGAGAGGGGAAGGACAGCATGATGGCCATCCGGGTCGATGATGTCAGCCTGAACATTGGCCAGAGGAGCCAGACTGGTGCGGCTGACATGCAGCTGCCCCTGCTCGATATGGGCGTCCAGCTGGTTTTCTTCCAGTTCCGGCTCCTTCATCAGCCAGTGTGAGAGGCGGCGCAGCAGTTCGGCCTGTGGTCCTCCACCTTTTTCTCCACGGGACCAGAGCCAGATCTGGTCTGAGAGAAGCATGGCCACACGCCCCTGTCCCTTCTGGTCCAGCACCAGCAGCGGTGCCCCTGAAGGTGTGGCCAGAAGGGTACGGCCCTGCGTCTGGTCCGTACGGAGTGCCCTGTACCATGGGCCCCATTCTTTGCCCCAGGGGCCCTGTTCCGGCAGGGCCTGCGTGACGGGATGGGACAGCCCGAGGGCGGTCCGTCTGGGGGAGAAGGGCTGTGTCATGATACCCTGTTCAGAGGGGACATGGGCAGGGAGGATGGCGCCGACAGGTGTATCCTGCAACGTGCCCGGCTGTGTCATTTCCGGCCCACCAACCACAAGCAGCCCACCACCCTTGCGGACATAGCGGGCAATATTTTCCAGATAACTCTCCGGCAGAATGTTCTGGTTGCGGAAGCCATCCAGAATGATGAGGTCGAAGCTGTTGATCTTTTGGGCAAAAAGCTCATGCGTGGGGAAAGGGATCAGGGCGAGGTCGGAGAGGGGGGTATCATCTTCCGTATCGGGGGATCGCAGAATGGTGAAGTGGACCAGATCAACAGATGGATCGGCCTTCAGCAGGGTGCGCCAGACACGGGCCCCCTGATTGGGTACACCGGAAACAAGCAGGACACGCAACCTGTCCCGCACGCCCTGAAGCTGGATGATGGTACTGTTGTTCCGCAGGGAAGCTTCACCCGGCAGGGGGGAGGCCGTGAGCTCCTTCAGGGTAAGCCCGGCATGGGTGACGGGGACATCCAGCTCCACGGGCTGGCCGCTCTTCGTATGGGCGAGGATGTTCGTCTGGCCGTCAGGGCCATGGTCCAGAATATCGACAGGCTGCCCGCCAGGCGTTCCCAGATCATCGACCTGAACACGGATATGGGCCGTCTGGCCGATGATGACATAAGGGGGGGCACTGAGAACCCGCAGCCGCCGGTCCGTTTCCTCCCCTCTGGCGGAAAGCAGGAGATGCAGGGGAATGATGCGGCCTGTCATGTCCTTGAGGGACGGGGGAAGCTGGTCGGGAATGTCGTGATCCATTCCGTCCGTGAGCAGGAAGATGCCTGCCGGATTGTTCAGGGAGAGGGCGGCATGGTCCATGGCGTCGAAAAGGCGTGTGCCCTGGCCATGCCCGCCAGAAACTTCCAGCTCATGGATTGTCAGGTCATGCAGTGCCCGGCCCTGGCGCAGCAGTTGGGCACGAGCCTGCTGGACGAGGGCTTTCCGTTGCCCGATGTCCATGGAAGGGGAAACATCCACCACGAGGAGGGCATCCTGTGGCTGGGTCTGCATGTGGGGGTGTATCTGCCGGGGGTTGGCCAGCCAGAGCAGCCCCAGCAGGATGGCACCCACCCGCCAGGGGACGTCCCGCCTTCCGCGCAGGGCACCATAGAGACCAGGGAGCAGGCATAGGCCCGCCAGTGCTGCAAGCAGCCAAGGGGGCAGGAATGGTGCCCAGATGATGGAAGACAGGGCGTCCGTCATGGAGCCTCACTTTCATCAGCGTCATCAGGGTTGTCATCATCCCCGTTCCTGAGACGTTTCAGCATCTCTGGATAATGGCGCTGGTCGTTCTTGTAGTTGCCGGTAAGGGCATAGATGATGGTGTTGAAACCAAAGCGGTAGGCCAGTGTCCGCTGATTTTCGCCATCAGGAATGACGGCGAAAGGGTGCTCTCCATTCTGGTCAATGGCCCAGGCATGGGCCCAGTCTGCATTGCCGATGATGACAGGGCTTACGGTTTCGCTGTCATCATTGTTTCCCTGCCGGGCGACATAGACGGGCTGTCCAGCAATGCGACCGGGAAAATCGTGCAGCAGATAGAAGGTATGGGAGAGGGTGTGCTGGTCGGTCAGTCTGGCAAGCGGTGGGATGGGCAGTCCCTCCATGGCCTGTCTGAGGGCGGTGCGGGTAGCCTGGCCATCCGTACCGTCCATGGCGCTGCCTGCGCCCATCTCATCAATCAGGATCATGCCATTGTGCTGGAGGTAATGGGCAAGCGCTGTTTTCCCGGCTGGATCCAGATGGGTGCCGGGTATGACAGGCCAGTAGAGGAGAGGATAGAAGGCCAGATCATCCTGTCCCGGCACGACCCCTACGGGACTGTCCAGATGTGTGGTGCTGCGCTGGTTGAGGAAGTGCGTCAGCCCTTCAAGCCCCTGTTGGACTGCCTCATCCGTGTCTGCGTTACCGGTCTGGATATGGGCCAGACGGATGGCCAGAGCCGCAGGAGGAACAGGAGCCTGCGGGGCCGAGGCTGGTTGCCCCGTCGTAGCGGCCTGCAACTGCGTCACGATGAGCAGCCCGGCTCCCAGGGAAAGAGTGGCGTTGCGGGCCATGCGGAACAGTCCGGCCCGACCGAGGGAGAGGTAGAGGTCCAGCAGGATCAGCCCGAGGGCCAGCAGCATGAGGGGTGGCCAGAGGGGCTGTTCTGGCGTGGCCTGCCCTGCTGCCCTGATCGGACCGAGAGCGGCTTCATCTGCCATAGGGGGCTGATGGTCTGCCAGATTGAGTGGGTGATGCTGGGCAGCCCCTCCGTAGAATCCGGCCTGATGGAGGGCATCGACAGGCTGTTCTGTCGTGCTGGGCAGCGGGCGGATGGCGGGGGATGGCGGTACGAGGGTCTTGTCGAGAGTCAGGACCCGCCATGGCGCCAGGGCGTCCGAGGTGGTGTGATTGGTGCCTGTCTTTGTCTGCATGATGGGAGTACGGGTGATGAGACGTTCCATCATCTGGGGGAAAAGGCCGGAGAGTGGCAGGCTGGACCAGTCTGCCGTCGGGGTGATGTGGAAGAAGACGATCAGGCCGCCGCCTTCCTGCCGGGCAGTTACGAGGGGGGTGCCATCGGTCAGCGTGGCCCAGACATGCCGGGACAGGTCACCCGTGGGCTGGGCCAGAAGTTGACGGGATACGGTGGCGTCTTCGGGGATGGTCAGCCCAGCGAAAGGAGTGTCTGCCGGGAAGGGAGCCAGTTTCTGCGGGCTGCCCCACGACATGGGGCCCCCCAGTTGCCTCATGCCGGAGAGGAGGGGCACGGGCAGAAGAGCAGCGTCATCGTCTTTCATGGTCTGCTGGCTCTGGCGGGCCAGTTCCGGCCCTGCGAAGCGGATCAGGATGCCTCCTTTGCGGACCCAGCCGAGTATGTCGCTCAGCCCCGCATCGGAGAGTGTGCCATCCGTGGCGATGATGATGTCCGGGTGGCGGGGCAGGAGACTGTCCACAGTGCCCTCCTGATAGGGGATGACAGCCTGCAGGGCACGGGTCAGGTAGAAGCCGCTACCTGTCAGCGGTGCATCATCACCATTGATGTGCAGAAGGCCAACCCGGTGCTGGTCCATCCTGCCGGGTAGAAGCACCATGCCTGCCGGACCGGAAACGGATGGCAGGCTGAAGGCATCGAAATGGTCCGGGTCAGGCAGGGTACGCCAGGTTCCGGTGGGAAGTGGCGTATCGGCCTGGACGGCGAAATGTCCGTCTTTTTCCAGCGTCATGCCCAGCAGGCGGCGTGTCTGCTCCGGGCAGTCGGGGAGTGTTTCCGCCTGTGCCGTCAGCTGGCTTTCCTGCCGGATGGAAAGACGGATGAGGTCGCAGCGGGGCCAGCGTACATCTTCGGTCCGGTGGGCAGGCTGAAGGGCGGCACGCAGGGCCTCATCCCCCGGCTGTGCCAGGCCATTGGAAAGTGCGATGACCGTTGCTCCATGCAGGTCCGGGGCGAGCGCCTGAAGCTGGCGGGCGAGGGTCTGCCGGTCCCCAGGCCATGTATGGGGAGACAGACCGGCAAGAAACTGTTGCAGGGCAGTGCGGTCACCGGGCTGGAAGGGGCGAGGCATGTGGCCGTCCGCCTCTGGCGTGTTCAGCAGCAGGGTCACCCGCCCGCCGGAGCGGAGTGTGGCTTCTCCCAGAGCGAGGGCATTTTTCCTGCGGTCATCCCAGTGTGGGGTAGCCGCCCAGTCATCATCCAGAATGAGAACCAGTTTCTGCGGGGTCTGCTGGTCCTGTCCGGGGAGATGGAGTGGCCGGGCAAAGGCCAGAACGAGCAGAGCTAGGGCAACCATGCGCAGGAGCAGGAGCCAGAGCGGCGTGCGTGCGGCATCCTGCCGGACAGGCGAGAGCCTGCGGAGCAGGATGAGAGAGGGGAAACGCTGTTGCCGGGGGTGGGGAGGAATGGCCCGGACCAGCCACCACAGGGCAGGCAGGAGGAGCAGGAACAGCAGCAGGTAAGGGGAGAGAAGGATCATGCCCGCCCCCGCAGGAAGGTGTGGCAGTCCGCCAGGACAGGCAGGGCAGGATGGTCGGTGACATGGAGGCGGAAGAAGGGCGCCTGTCCCTTTTCGATCTTTTCAAGCTGGCTGAAATGTTCGGTCAATCGGGCCTGATAGGCCTCATGCAGGTTCTCCGTGGCCGGGAGTGTCAGGTCCGGTTCAGCCTCGCAGCTGGTAAACTGGACAGACCCGCTGAAGGGCAGGCGATGCTCCTGTGGGTCCAGCACGGCCAGCAGGGCGATGTGGCCGGGATGGGTGGCCAGCGGCGCCAGGCAATGCTGCACGGTGGCCTCTTTCCAAAGGAAGTCACTGACGAGCAGCAGAGCTGCATGAGGGGGAACAGCTGTCAGGCTGGGCAGGACCGCATCCCTGCCAGTATCGTCACGGGGAGGAAGCTGCATGAGAGCATGGGCGAGACGGGGCAAGGCCTGATGACCGGAAAAACGGGACCGGAAGCCAGGAATGCCCACATCCTCACCGCCCAGCAGGGCTGCCTGGCCAAGGGCCAGGGCATCAGCCAGAGCGGTGTCATGTTTGCTGGGCAGGCTGTTGGCAGATCGCCAGCGCATGGAGGCAGAGGGGTCAACCCAGATGAAAAGTGGCCGGGGGGCATGCTGCTCCCGCTCCCGAACCCAGAGCAGGTTTGGTTCCGGCGAGCGGGCAGACTGTTTCCAGTCGATCAGGGAGGCTGGTTCTGTTGGCTGATGGGGACGGAACTGCCAGAATTCATGTCCGTCCCCGGCTCTGCGGTTGCCGTGAGGGCCACTGCGCAGCTGCTTTGCCAGCCCTCGGGCTGAGAGAACCAGCTCCGGCAGGGAGACAGGCTGCGGGGCGGCATCACGCCCTTTGCGAGTGCCAAAAAACCGCTGGAAGAAGGAGGGTGAGCTGGCCATGTCCGTACTCTGGGAACCGCCTGGGAGCCCGGCCTAGCCGAGGCGCTTCAGCTGGGCGGCAATGAGCTGCCGGGCATCCACACCCTGCGTCTGGGCGGCGAAGCTGATGCCCAGGCGGTGAGCCAGAACAGGCTCGGCCAGCACACGGACATCTTCCATCGAGGGGGAGAGACGGCCATGCAGCATGGCCCGTGCCCGGCTGGCAATCATCAGGGCCTGGGCAGCACGAGGGCCGGGGCCGTAATCCAGTGACTGACGGACCTCGGCACTGGCTGTTTCATCCTGTGGCCGCAGGCCCCGGACAATGGTCAGGATGGCTTCCACGACCGTTTCCCCGACCGGCAGCGTGCGGACGAGTTTCTGGGTGGCCAGAAGCTCTGCGGTGGAAAATATGCGTTCAGCCTTCCGTTTCGTGGCCCCTGTGGTCTGGAGCAGCATCCGGCGCTCGGCCTCCCGTGCCGGAAAATCCAGCGGAATACGCATCATGAAACGGTCAAGCTGGGCTTCTGGCAGGGGGTAGGTTCCTTCCTGCTCGATGGGGTTCTGGGTGGCCAGAACATGAAATGGCTTGGGCAGGGGCCATGTTTTGCCACCCTGCGTGACGTGCCTCTCCGCCATGGCCTGAAGCAGGGCGGACTGGGTGCGGGGGCTGGCGCGGTTGATCTCGTCCGCCAGCACCAGCTGCCCGAAGAGGGGGCCGGGCAGGAAGCGGAAATGGCGCCTGCCCTGTTCATCCTGCTCCAGGATTTCTGCCCCGGTGATGTCGGAGGGCATGAGGTCTGGCGTGAACTGGATGCGGCTGTCTTCCAACCCCAGAACATGGGCGCAGGTATTGACCAGCAGCGTCTTCCCCAGCCCCGGCGCCCCGAGCAGCAGCGCATGGCCCCCCCCCAGCAGGGTTGTGAGGACATGCTCGATGACCGTTTCCTGCCCGAGGACGATTCGGCCAATTTCCTGTACGAGCGTTTTCAGCCTGGGGGCCAGCCCATCAAAGGCACGGACCGTGTCATCATGGTGGAACGCCCTGTCCTGGGGGGAGGATGTCGGGCCGGAGGCAGAAGGATGCTGGGTCATTACAGATTCGGAAACAGAGGGTAGGGGGGTTTTAACAGGCCGGGATCATTCCCAACTCTGGGGCAGGCGGTAAGCTACCATGTAAGAGGCCCTTTTAAAAAGAGAGGGTCGCAGGAAAGTGGCACACCATCATGCAGGTCCATCGTGATGGAAGGACGGAAAGGGAGGAGATCATGAGCATCAAGCCTTATGAGAGACCGGTGCCCCCGCTGGAGGGACCGGATGAGGCCGTGATGTCCGAGGACGAGATGGTCCTGCACCTGCCTTTCCATATCCGGCGGGACGGGACATGGCTGTACCGGGGGACGCCCATCCGGCGCAAGGCCATGCTCTGCCTGTTCGCCTCCTGCCTCGACCGGGACCGTCAGGGGCGTTACTGGCTGCGGACGCCGACCGAGGCTGGCGTCATACAGGTGGATGACGTTCCCTTTCTGGCGGTGGAACTGGATTTCAGGGGCTGTTCGGAAAAGACGCAGACACTGTGTCTGCGGACCAATCTGGATGAGGTCTTCTGCGTGGATGCGGAACATCCCCTTCTGTGTGACTGGGATCGCCCGGCTGATGGAGCGACCGTGCCCTACATTCATATGAGGACTGGAGCAGGAGGGAAGCCCATTCTGGCCCGCATCAGCCGGGCGGTCCTTTTCGAGCTGGCGGCTCTGGCCGTTCCGGGCTGCGTGGGAGGTGAACCCTGCCTGGGAGTCTGGAGCCACGGGATGTTCTTCCCGCTTTCCCGCCTGCCGGATGAGACCGTGGATGACCTTGAGGAGCCGTGCGTGTGACCAGCAGGACACCATCTCCGGCCACCCTTCTGGAAGTCCTGTCCGATGTGCCCGGTCACGCCGGGCTGGCCCGTATCTGGCAGGCTCTGCCGCAGGCCCGGCTGGTGGGGGGCTGCGTGAGGGACCTGCTCTGTGGCCGTGACGTGCATGATCTTGACCTGGCCAGCCCGGTTCCACCGGAAGAGGCCCGGCGGCGGCTGGAAGAGGTCGGTGCCAGGGTGATACCGACCGGCCTTGAGCATGGAACCATCACGGCGGTGATTGACCATCACCCTTATGAAATCACCACCCTGCGGCGTGATGTCAGTACCGATGGCCGCCATGCTGTCGTCGCCTGGACGGATGACTGGGAGGAAGATGCGCAGCGGCGGGACTTCACGATCAACGCCATGTCGCTGGATCAGGATGGGCAGCTGCATGATTATTTCGGCGGACTGGATGATCTCCGGGCCGGGAAGGTACGGTTTGTCGGGCAGGCGGCACGGCGCATCGAGGAGGATGCCCTGCGGTGCCTGCGGTTTTTCCGCTTTTTTGCCCGTTATGGCCGTGGCGAACCGGATGGCGAGGCCTGTCAGGCCATCATCCGCCTGCGGGAGACGATGACCCGCCTTTCAGTTGAGCGTGTGGCGATGGAGCTGCTGAAAATCCTGTCAGGCCCGCAGCTTCTGCGGACTCTGGAGCTGATGGAGGAAACGGGCACCCTTGCCGTGCTGCTGCCGCATCATGCGCCCCTGTCTGATCTGGAGCGTCTTCTGGCCTGTGGTGATCCTGCCGAGCCGCTGCATCGTCTTGCCGTTCTGTATCCACCCGGCGGAGGGGACGGGCAGGGCATGGCGGATGTCGGTGCCCATCTGAAACTCTCCAATGAGAGCCGGGATATGCTGGCCGCTTTTGCCAGATACGGGCCGGAACTGGCGGTCACGCTGGATGATGACGGTATCCGGCGGGCTCTTTTCCAGCAGGACAGGTCCATCCTGCTGCTGCGAAGCTGGCTGGTGCAGGCGCAGGAGCTGGGACGGCCCGATGAGGGCTGGAATGAGCTGCGGCACCGGCTGGAAACCGTGGAGCAGCCCGTTTTTCCTCTGGCGGGGCGGGACCTGATTGCTCTGGGTGTGAAACCGGGGCCGGAAATGGGGCGGTGGCTGAAACAGACGCAGCACTGGTGGCTCACACAGGGTTGCCGTCCCGATGCCGGGGCATGTCGGGACTGGGTGAGCCACCAGCTTTCCCCTTCCTGAGGGGGCTGCTAGAAGGTCTGCATGACACAGCAGACAGGCAGGCACCCTGCGGACAGGACAGCGTATGAGGCAACCTTCCCCCTGATGCGGAGGCTCTGGCGGGAGGACATTGCCCGGCACCGGCTCATGCTGTTGGCCGTGTTCGTGCTGACGGTCGTCATGGCCCTGCTGACGGCGGCCTATCCGCTTGTCATCAAGCGGGCGATCGACATGTTCACGGCACATGATCCCCGCATCCTGTATCAGATTCCCCTGCTGGTTGTGGTCGTGACGGGGGCCAAGGCTCTGGCCCAGTATGGGCAGAATGTCTGCGTGCAGGCACTGGTCCTTCAGGTCGTGCGGCGTCTTCAGGAACGCATGTTCACCCATGCCCTGAAGGCGGATGTGGCCCGGATTGAAAGAGAGGCTCCCGCCCGCTGGGCGGCCCGCTTCACCACGGATGCCCTCGCCATGAGGGAAGCCCTGACACGTTCGGTCAATGCGCTGGGGGACGTCATCACCATCATCGGGCTTGTCGCCTCCATGATCTGGACGGACTGGGAACTGAGCCTGATTGCGGTCGTGCTGTATCCTCTGGCCATCATTCCCGTGCAGAAGCTCGGGCGGCGGGTGCGCCGGGCCTCCGGCGGGATGCAGGAGCAGGTCGGGGAAGCCTCGGCCCTGCTGACGGAAAGCTTCTCCCTGTCCCGGCAGATACGCATCTACCGGATGGAGGAGCATGAGCATCACCGCATCGGTTCGGCTCTCGACAGGCTGCATGACATGTTCTTCCGTATTGCCAGCAACCGTGCCCGTCTGGACCCGATGCTGGAGGTCATCGGTGGTGTGGCGATCGCTTTCGTGCTGGGGTTTGCGGGCTGGCGTGCCGCCACGGGCGGGGCCACGTTGGGGGACTTCACGGCCTTCATTGCCGCCCTGTTTGCGGCCTCACGTCCTCTGCGTGCCCTGGGGTCGCTCAACACCTCCATGCAGGAAGGACTGGCCGGGCTGGGACGTATCTTTGCCGTGATTGATGAACCGGCCAGCGTGCAGGAACAGCCGGAGGCCCGGCCCCTGCCGGAAGGGCCGGGGCACCTTGTGTTCAGGGATGTATCCTATCGTTTTCAGGATGGGCATCATGCCCTGAAAAATATATCTCTGGATGTGAGGCCGGGGCAGAGCGTGGCTCTGGTCGGGCCGAGCGGGGCGGGGAAATCTACCATGCTGGCTCTGATCCCCCGTCTTTTTGACGTGACGGAAGGGACGATCACGCTGGAGGGGGTGGACATACGGTCCCTCACGCTGGCCAGCCTGCGGGATCATCTGGCCTATGTCAGTCAGGAAACGGCCCTGTTCGACATGAGCGTGCGGGAGAACATCCATCTTGGCCGTCCTTCTGCGACACGGGAGGAGGTGGAGGCACTCTGCCGGATGGCGGCACTGGATTTCGTGCATGATCTGCCGGAAGGGCTGGAAACCATCATCGGTCCCGGTGGGCAGAGGCTCTCGGGTGGGCAGAGACAGCGCATCATGCTGGCCCGTGCCCTGCTGCGTAACCCCCGCCTGCTGCTGCTGGATGAGGCCACGAGTGCGCTGGATTCAGAGAATGAAGCCCGTGTGCAGGAGGCTCTGGCCCAGCTTCGGCAGGGGCGGACGACGCTCATCGTGGCGCATCGGCTTTCCACCGTACAGAGTGCCGATCACATCGTGGTGCTGGATCAGGGCCAGATTGTCGAGACGGGCACCCATGCCCAGCTCATGGCCAGGGCCGGACTTTACGCCCGGCTGGTGAAGGCTCAGGCTCTGGACGCCGCCCGGTAGATGGCAAGAATGTCGGGCAGGAGCCGTTCGTAGACGTCCTTCTTGAAGCCCAGATTGTACCTGCCGCTCAGGACATCCTCCGGCGGCACCCAGCGCCATGTGGTGAACTCGATTTCCTCAAACGTGTCCAACCTGATGTCGCTGTCCTGGCCGGTGAAGCGGAAGAGGAACCACTGCTGTTTCTGCCCCCGATACTTCCCGTGCAGGGCCTTGCCGATAAGGTGGTCCGGCAGGTCGTAGAGAAACCAGCCATCCCGCTTACCGATCATGGTGGCGTTGTTTGTGCCAATCTCTTCTTTCATTTCCCGCCAGACGGCCTGTTCCGGCTCTTCGCCCTCATCAATGCCGCCCTGCGGAAACTGCCAGATGTCCCCCGGCAGGTCCGCACGGCGGGCCATGAAGATTTCGCCTTTTCCATTGAAGAGGACGATGCCGACATTGGGGCGGTAGGCCAGTGTTTCACGCAGGGACATGGGCTTATTTCTTCGTCTTTGCTGCACTGTCGTCCTTGGCCTCATCAGGGGCCGTGTCGTGGGACTGTGGCGGCAGTTGTGGATGGGCGAGCAGGGCGGCCTCATGGGCTGCATCAGCCCCGCCAGTCTGGGCATTGAGGAAATGCAGGGCCTGCTGGAGCTGGAAGTCCGTTTCCGGTTTCGTGGGGTCGAAGGCAGGCCATTTGGCAGGGGGCAGACGTTCCACGGTCTTGGCGAAAGCGGGCAGGTCCGTCCGTGGGGCCTCCTTGGGCAGTTTGCTATCCGTGTTGGTGATGGTGTGGGCGAGGTCGGCCTCATGGTATGTAAAGAGGCTGTCATCATCCCGGCTGGCCAGAACGGGCACATCCGGCGTGATGCCCAGCCCCTGGATGGACCGGCCCGACGGCGTGTAATAACGGGCGGTTGTCAGCCGGATGGCCCCCTGGTCGGCAATGGGGATGATCGTCTGGACGGACCCCTTGCCGAAGGTCCGGTCTCCCATGATGATGGCCCGGCGATGGTCCTTCAGCGCACCGGCCACGATCTCGCTGGCAGAGGCCGAGCCGGCGTTGGTCAGGACAATGATGGGCAGGCCGTGGGTGATGTCCTTGCCGACACCATCCCAATGCTGGTTGCCCTCGGGGTGGCGGCCACGGATGGAGACGATCTCTCCATCCTTGATGAAGTCACGGGCCACGGCGATGGCCTGGTCCAGCTTCCCGCCGGGGTCGGAGCGGAGGTCCAGCACGAGGCCGTTCAGTGTCTTGCCGGGCGTCTTGGCGACGGACTGGACCAGCTTGCCGTAAGCCTTGCGCATCTCCTTTTCCAGCGAATCATCAAATTCACTCAGGCGGATATAGCCCGTCTGCCCATAGAGGGCGGAACGGACGATCTGCACATGGATGATCTCCCGTGTCAGGGTCAGGTTCTGCTGCTTGCCAGTTTTTGGGCGCAGGATGGTCAGGGTGATCTGCGTTCCCGGCTTGCCCCGCATCTTGCGGACGGCCTGATCCAGCGTGAGGTTGGCGATGCTCTTGTTGTCCACCATGGTGATGACATCGCCGGACTGGATGCCCGCTTTGGCGGCCGGTGTGCCATCAATGGGGGAGACGACCCGTACATGCCCGGCATCGCCCTGCACCTGTAGCCCAAGCCCACCAAACTGGCCGGACATCTCATCCTGCATGTCCTTGAGCTGCTGGGCATCCATGAAGGAAGAGTGAGGGTCCAGATTGCTGATCATTCCGTCAATGGCATTGCGGATGAGCTTCTTGTTGGGAAGGGGAGAGACATATTCCGAATGGGCAATGTCCATCACCGTGCCCAGCAGTGTCAGCATACGGACGGTTTCAGCATTGTTGCTGTCGCTGCTGTTGGCCGGCGTGTTGCTGTCCTTGTGTGTGATCTCCTGCGCCCAGGCGGGGGGGACGAGTGACGGGCGACTGGCAAAAAAGGCACCAGAGGCAACACCCATGGCTGAACAGGCAAGACCCAGCATAAGGCCAGTGCGGAAGTTCATGGTCGGTCTATTCCTTAACATTTAGAAGACAGGCGGTTCGCTGCGATCAATATGAGAGGGCCCTGGCCCGGAGACATGATGGAGGCAGCTTACAGTGTTTTCGGCACGGGTGAAACTCCCGGCAGGACTCAGCATGGCCTCAGAAGAAATGGGCCGGATCCATGAGCTTTGTTCCCTGCCGCAGCTGTACGAAGAGGAGAGGGTCCCGGGTGGGCATCTGGCCGATCACGCCCCCCTGCTGGACGGACTGGCCGCTCTGTAGCTGGAGCGTGCCAAGACCGGCCAGAACAAGTCGCTGTTTCTGCCCGCAGTCCAGAATCACCATGGGGCCGAAGGAGCGGAAGGCCCCGCTGAAGAGCAGGCGGCCCGTGCAGGGGGCGGTCACAGGGGCGGAAGGAGCCGTCTGGTAGGTCAGCCCCGTGGCGGGGCCAGCCTCGGTAGGCTGTGCCCAGCGTGTGACGATGCGCCCCTGCACAGGGGCCCGTGCAGAGCCCCGCATCAGCCCTTTGCCGGGGTTGAAGCTGCGGTCCTGCTGCTCCACTTCCTGTTCCTTGTGGCGCTGGTGCAGCTTGTGGAACCGGGCCTTCTGGGCCCGCAGGCGGCGGCGTGTTTCAGCTTCCTGCCGGGCCAGGACGGTGATGATGGCTGTCAGGGCCTCCGTGCTCTGGCGGGCCTGTGTCAGTAGAGCCTGCTGCTTCAGCAGGGTCTGCTGGGCC
This sequence comes from Parasaccharibacter sp. TMW 2.1891, assembly GCF_023337675.1. Lineage (NCBI taxonomy): Bacteria > Pseudomonadati > Pseudomonadota > Alphaproteobacteria > Acetobacterales > Acetobacteraceae > Parasaccharibacter > Parasaccharibacter sp. TMW 2.1891. The sequence continues at coordinate 318,436 of NZ_QORT01000002.1, forward strand.
TGTTCCGATTTTATGGCCGCCTGCTCGGCCCGGCTTTCTGCCTCGTTCTGGCTGGTCTGGAGGCGGGTTTCCTGTGCTGTGATGGTACGGCTCTGGTCTGTCAGCCGCATCTGCTCTCTCTGGAGATGGGTCTGCCGCTGGATGTTGTCTGCCATGGCGTCCCGGTTCTGCTGGTGGCGCAGGGCGAGAAGGGCAAAAGGAACTGCAGGGCTGATGGCTGGATTGTCTGGTGGCATAAGAAGGGCGAGTTCTGGCGTGGTGTTCATCTGCTGGAGGGCAGGAAGACGTGTGGCTTCATCCAGAAGAATGGTGTTTTCTTCGGCTTTCAGCTGGTCATTGCCCGTACTGAGCTGGTCCAGCTGAGCTGAAACCTTTGTGAGGTGACGTTCCACGAGCATGTGCTGCCGGGCCAGTCTGGCCTGCTTCTGGCGCAGGCGGGCCAGCTGACGGGCACTGAGATGCGCCTGGGCTTCAGCCTTGCGGGTTTCTTCTTCCTTCTGCTGGAGCAGCTGGGCTTTCTGGGCTAGAAGCTGCTGAAGATTCCGCCGTGCAGCCCGTGCCTTGCGGATGCCAGCCTCCGTGGTGGGAATGGGCGTGTTTGATCCCCACAGAGTACCGGCCTGGTCCGGGGCGGCATGGGCCTGATGCTGGTCGGCAAGGCAGGTCAGCAACAGGCAAGGCAGCAGCCAGCAGAGGGCGAGGGATGTGCTGGTGCGTTTCGGGAGCATGAGCCTGCCTGGGAATCCCTTTCCGGGTGGGATGGTATGGGGCTTGAAAAACACATCTGACAGCATGAGATCAGTCAGGCAGGAATGAGTGACAGGGACATGCGGGACAGATGTGATGATCGGTTTTCGTATGTCTTTTGTGGCGGAGAATGGGCTGTCTGTCCAGCCGGAGGGGCGGGATGGTGCCCCGGAGAGGAGTGGAGATGAAAGACCAGACATCTGAAAAAGCAGCCGTCTGTGGCTGTGGGCCGCTCAGTGAAGCGCAGAAGCATGTCCTGCATGGTCATGGAACCGAGCCGCCAGGTTCCAGCCCGCTGAATGGTGAGAAACGGCCCGGTCATTACGACTGTGCCGCCTGCGGGAAGAGGCTGTTCAGCTCGACGGCGAAATATGAGAGCGGATCAGGCTGGCCGTCTTTCTTCCGGGCTGTGCCCGGGGCGGTGGGCGAGCGTGAGGACCGCAGTCTCGGCATGGTGCGGGTGGAGATACATTGCGCAGGCTGTCACGGTCATCTGGGGCATGTCTTCCCTGATGGCCCCCCGCCCACGGGGCTGCGTTACTGCACCAATGGTCTGGCCCTTCATTTCGTCCCGGACGAAGAGGGAGCCTGAACGCAAAAAAGGGGGTGGCCCCGTCTCACACGGGCGGGACCACTCCCTTCTGCTTCAGAGGACGTTCCGGGGGTCAGTCCCGTTCGACGTGGTAATGGCGGGAGAGTTCCCGCTCGATTTCCAGGGCATGTTCCGTGTCACGGGCTTCGATCATCACCACCAGCTCTGCCGTCTGCACGGAAGGGGCGGCGAAGAGGCGGTGATGGGAGACCTCGATGATGTTGCCACCATAGCTGCCAATCTTCTCGGAGATGGCGGCCAGCAGGCCGGGGCGGTCGGGAATCTGGAAGATCAGCCGCAGGATGCGTCCTTCTCTCAGCAGGGAGCGGAGGATGACATGGGCAAGGATGCGGGCATTGATGTTGCCGCCGGAGATGGGAAAGCCCACCTTCTTGCCCCTGAAGAGGTCATGATTGGCCAGAATGGCGGCCAGTGGCGTGGCTCCGGCCCCTTCGCCCACCTGACGGGCCTTCTCGGCCAGCGTCGTGATGGCGCTTTCGACCTGGAGTTCGTTGACGACGAACACGCCATCAAGGTTCCTGCCAATGACATCCAGGCAGTGATGGCCCGGCTGGACGACGGCGATGCCCTCGGCAATGGTTGACCCGCCGGGAACGGAGCGGAGCGGTTCAGGATAGGCTCCCAGTGGGGAATAGCCTTCCACCTGCACGCCATAGAGCTTCGTCTTCGGGCTGAGTTCTTTCAGTACCGTGACGAAACCGGCCATGAGGCCACCTCCACCGATCGGCACCACGATGGCGTCCAGATCGGGCGCATCCTCAATCATTTCCAGAGCGCAGGTGCCCTGTCCGGCGATGACGGCAGGATCATTGAAGGGGTGGATGAGGGTCTGGCCTTCTTCCTGACGGATTTTTTCGGCCGTTTTCACGGCCTCGTCGAAATTCTCGCCCGCCAGAACGACTCTGGCTCCCCAGCTCTGGGTGGCGGCCACCTTGGTGGCGGGGGTGAAACGGGGCATGACGATGGTGGCTTCCACGCCCAGAAGGCTGGCCTGCCGCCCTACGCCCTGGGCATGGTTGCCTGCCGAGACGGTGATGACACCCCGTTTGCGTTCCTCGGGCGTGAGCAGGGCCATGCGGTTGGCCGCTCCACGCTCCTTGAAGGAGCCAATGGCCTGAAGATTTTCCAGTTTGATGATAATCTCTGCTTCCGTCAGCCGGGAAAGGGCCACATTGCTGATCGTGGGCGTACGGGCAATGGTGGCGGCAATGCGCTTCTGGGCGTCTTTGACGTCGTTGAAGGTCAGGCTGGTCTTGGAAGCAGAGTCCGGCATTATTTGTAGATCACTTTCAGAACTTCATAGGTACGGTCCCCGCCCGGTGCCGGGACGGAAACGCTGTCCCCAGCTTCCTTCCCGATGAGGGCTTTGGCAAGGGGGGAGGAGATGGAAATGCGGTGCTGCTTGATGTCAGCTTCGTGAGCGCCGACGATCTGGTAGGTGCTTTCCTTGTCGGTTTCCTCATCCACCAGCTCGACCGTGGCACCGAACTGGATGCGGCTGCCGGAGAGGGTCGTGGGGTCGATCACCTCGGCCGTGGAGATCAGGCTCTCCAGCTCCAGCACCCGCCCCTCGATGAAGGACTGACGCTCCCGGGCGGCGTGGTATTCCGCATTCTCGGAGAGGTCCCCGTGGGAGCGGGCTTCTGCAATGGCCCGGATGACGGCGGGGCGTTCCTCTGATTTGAGCTGGCGCAGCTCATCCTCAAGGCGTTTCAGTCCTTGGGCGGTCATGGGGCTTTTCTGCATGGAGGGAATCCTCGCACTGGTACAAAGAGATGAATGGCACACCGCCCCGCCCCCTTCCACATGGAGCGGAAAAGGGCGGGGCGGCATACGCTGTGGCGGACAGGATAACCAGCACGCCATGCGTGCTGCAAGCCTTCTCTTAGAAGGCGCCGTGGAAATAGGATTGCAGCGGCGCCACATCCGGCTCCTTCTGCTTCAGGACAGAGATGGCATAGGTTGCTGCCCGGGCACCGGCGATGGTCGTGTAATGGGGCACGTTCATCGTCAGGGCGGAGCGGCGGATGTCAAAGCTGTCCCGGGCGGACTGGCCACCCTGGGCGGTGTTGATGACCATCTGCACCTCGTTGGAGTGGATGGCATCCACACAGTGTGGGCGACCTTCCAGCACCTTGTTGACACGGGTGACCGGAATACCGGCTTCCTTGAGCCGGTCCGCCGTGCCACGGGTGGCAAGAATGGTGAAGCCCATCTCCACCAGCTTGCGGGCCAGTGGCTGCACATGGGCCTTGTCGCTCTCCCGGACGGAGAGGAAGACGGTGCCTGTCCGGGGGAGTTTCACGCCTGCGGCCAGCTGGGATTTGGCAAAGGCCATCTCGAAGTTGGCATCCAGCCCCATTACCTCACCAGTGGAGCGCATTTCCGGCCCGAGGATCGTATCAACGCCGGAGAAGCGGTTGAAGGGGAAGACCGCTTCCTTGACGGCCACATGTGGGGCGACGGACCGGCCTTCCAGCGGGAACTCGGACAGTCTGGCTCCGGCCATGATCCGGGCCCCGATCTTGGCGACCGGCACACCTGTGGCCTTGGCCACGAAAGGCACCGTGCGGGAGGCACGGGGATTGACCTCCAGAACGAACACCTCGTCATCCTTGATGGCGAACTGCACGTTCATCAGTCCACGGATGCCCAGCTCACGGGCCATGGCTTCGGTCTGGGCCTTCAGCTCCGTCACCAGAGCCGGGGAGAGCGTGTAGGGCGGCAGGGAGCAGGCAGAGTCGCCAGAGTGGATTCCGGCTTCCTCGATATGCTCCATCACCCCGGCGACATAGACATCATGACCATCGGCAATGCAGTCCACGTCGGCCTCGATGGCCTCATTCAGGTAGTGATCCAGCAGGACCGGCCCGGTGGAGACATCCTCACCGGCGGCACGCAGGACGGTGTTGAGGTAATGGGAAAGACCGGCCCTGTCATAGACGATCTCCATTGCACGGCCACCCAGCACGTAGGAGGGACGGGCCACGACCGGATAGCCGACTTCCTCGGCGATCTTCAGGGCCTCGTCGGGGGTGCGGGCGATGCCGTTGCGGGGCTGGCGCAGGCCCAGCTTGCGCAGCATGGCCTGGAAGCGTTCCCGGTCCTCGGCACGGTCGATGGCATCGGCCGGGGTGCCCAGCAGGGTGATGCCCGCTTCCTCCAGCGCACGGGAGAGCTTCAGCGGGGTCTGCCCACCATACTGCACGATGCAGCCCAGAACGGTGCCGTTCGTCATCTCCTTCTTCACGAGGCTGATGACGTCCTCGGCCGTCAGCGGCTCGAAATAGAGGCGGTCGGACGTGTCATAGTCCGTGGAGACGGTTTCCGGGTTGCAGTTGACCATGATCGTCTCGAAACCGGCCTCACGCAGGGCGTAGGCGGCATGGACGCAGCAGTAGTCGAACTCGATGCCCTGACCGATCCGGTTGGGGCCACCGCCGAGGATGACGATTTTCTGTTTGTCCGTCGGGCGGCTCTCACAGTCCGGGATGCCGAAGCCCCCTTCATAGGTGGAATACAGGTAAGGCGTGTCGGAGGAGAACTCGGCTGCACAGGTGTCGATCCGGCGATAGACGGGCAGCACGTCCAGCTTTGTGCGCAGGGCGACGACGTCCTTCACGCTTTTGCCGCTCAGGCGGGCAAGCTGCTGGTCGGAGAAGCCCTGGGCCTTGATCTGGCGCAGGCTGATGGCGTCATCCGGCAGGCCGTTCGCTTCGATCTCACGTTCCGTCGCAATGATGCCTTCCAGCTGGCGGAGGAACCACGGCTCGAAATGGCAGGCTTCCTGAATGTCCTCCAGTGAGAGACCGGCCCGGAAGGCCTGGGCGGCCATGAGGATGCGCTCCGGCCGTGGCTCGGAGAGGGCGGCACGGTAGGCATCCGGGGAGCCATCGCCGGGGGCTTCCACAGGGTCCAGACCTGTCAGGCCCGTCTCCATGGAGCGCAGGCCCTTCTGGAGGGATTCGGCGAAGCTGCGGCCCACGGCCATCGCCTCACCGACGGATTTCATGGAGGTGGAGAGCAGGGCCGGCGTGCTGGGGAATTTCTCGAAGGTGAAGCGGGGAATCTTCGTGACGACATAGTCGATTGTCGGCTCGAAGCTGGCCGGGATGGTGCCGGTGATGTCGTTCGTCAGCTCATCCAGAGTGTAGCCCACGGCCAGCTTGGCGGCGATCTTGGCGATCGGGAAGCCGGTAGCCTTGGAGGCCAGGGCGGAGGAGCGGGACACGCGGGGGTTCATCTCGATGACGACCATGCGGCCATCCTTCGGATTCACGCCGAACTGCACGTTGGAACCACCCGTCTCCACGCCGATGGCCCGCAGGCAGGCGATGGAGACATCACGCATCCGCTGGTATTCCTTGTCCGTCAGCGTCATGGCCGGGGCCACGGTGATGGAATCCCCGGTATGGACGCCCATCGGGTCGATGTTCTCGATGGAGCAGACGATGATGCAGTTGTCCGCCACGTCACGGACCACTTCCATCTCGTACTCTTTCCAGCCGATGACGGATTCTTCGATCAGCACCTCGGTGGTGGGGGAGGCATCCAGCCCGCTGGCCACGATCTGGGAGAATTCCTCCCGGTTATAGGCGATACCACCGCCGGAGCCGCCCATGGTGAAGGACGGACGGATGATGGCGGGCAGGCCGATATGCTCCAGGGCCGTGCGGGCCTCGTCCAGCGTGTGGGCGATGGCACTGCGGGGGCTTTCCACGCCGATGGCATCCATGGCCTCACGGAACTTCAGGCGGTCCTCGGCACGGTCGATCACGTCAGCCCGTGCGCCGATCAGCTCCACGCCGTGCCTGGTGAGGAAGCCGGACTTGTCCAGCGCCATGGCGGCATTCAGGGCCGTCTGGCCACCCATGGTCGGCAGGACGGCGTCGGGCTTCTCCTTGAGGATGATGCGCTCGACAAATTCCGGCGTGATGGGCTCGATGTAGGTGGCATCAGCCAGACCGGGGTCGGTCATGATGGTGGCCGGGTTGGAGTTCAGGAGGATGACACGGTAGCCTTCCTCCTTCAGGGCCTTGCAGGCCTGTGCGCCGGAATAGTCGAACTCGCAGGCCTGCCCGATGACGATGGGGCCAGCACCGATGATGAGGATGGAGCGGATGTCTGTGCGTTTGGGCATGGGTCAGGCTCCTGCCTTGCTGGTTGTGCGGGCTGCGGCGCGGCGGTCCATCACGGCGACAAACCGCTCGAAGAGGTAGAAACTGTCGGTCGGGCCGGGGCTGGCTTCCGGATGGTACTGGACGGAGAAGGCTTCCTTCACGGTGGAAGCCAGTCCTTCGTTCGAGCCGTCAAACAGGCTGACATGCGTCACCCTGACGGTATCGGGCAGGGACTTCTCATCCACGGCGAAGCCGTGATTCTGGCTGGTGATTTCCACCCGGCCCGTCGTGAGGTCCTTCACCGGCTGGTTGGCCCCACGGTGGCCACGGTCCAGCTTGTAGGTCGTGCCGCCCAGTGCCCGGGCCAGAAGCTGGTGGCCGAGGCAGATGCCGAAGACCGGAATGTCCGCCTCCATGACGGCCTGGATGGCCGGGACAGCATAGACGGCCGTGGCGGCGGGGTCGGCCGGACCGTTGGAGAGGAAGACGCCTTCCGGCTTCAGGGCGAGGATCTCCTCACCCGTGGCGGTGCCGGGGAGGACATGCACCTCACAGCCAGCAGCAACGAGGCTGCGGAGGATGTTGTCTTTTGCTCCGTAATCCAGAGCCACGACACGGCGTTTCACGGCCCGCTCGGGGCGGGTGTTGTGCCATGTGGTTTTCGTCCAGCTGCGGGCGGGCTGGGCAACCTCCTTCACGAGGTCCATCCCTTCCAGACCGGGCCATTCTGCAGCCTTCTGGCGCAGGGCGGCGAGGTCGAAGCGGCCATCTTTCGGGTAGAAAAGCAGGGCGTTCTGCGGCCCCTTGTCCCGCAGCAGGCGGGTGATGCCCCGTGTGTCCACACCGCTGATGCCGGCCCGCCCGTGGGCTTTCAGCCAGTCCTGCAGTGGCTGGATGGACCGCCAGCTGGCCGGGGCGGTGACATCTTCTTTCACCACGAGGCCGAGGGCCGCCATGGTGGGGGCCTCGTCATCATCCCCGTTGGTGCCGACATTGCCGATATGGGGGAAGGTGAAGGTGATGATCTGTCCGGCGAAGGAGGGGTCTGTCAGTGTTTCCTGATAGCCCGTCATGCCGGTGGAGAAGCAGAGCTCGCCTGCGGCACCGTCATTGAAAGCCCCGAAACCACGGCCCCAGAAATGGGAGCCATCCGCCAGCACGAGGACGGCCGTTGCGCCTCTGGGGGGCATGTCATCGGTAGGGTGGGTCATGGCGGATGTCTCCTCTGACGTCTCGTTCAGGTCGGCCAGGGTGATCCCCGGCACATGAAGCAGGGCAGGCCAGTGTTTTGTGGGTATCATACCAGCCTGCCGCCACTTGCGCACGGCCTCGGTGCTGACACCGGTAAGCTGGGCGATTTCAGCCGCACCGCCTGCTTTCTTGATGAGTGAATCGACGTTCATCTGTCTGCTGCTCTGCCTCGTGCCCTGTCTGTTCTGAACCCGGATGGGCCTGTCCCTTCATAGGGCAGCCAGAGCGTGATGGGAAGTTTTTTCCCATATGGAGGGAGGGTGCTGGAATACAAGCCATGGTGGGAAGTTTTTTCCCGCATCTGTGACTGCTCCCTGTGGACTCCTGCAATATCGACAGGACAGTGCAGGGCTGGTACCTCTTACGCTCCTTTATGGAACTTATAAACTCATCATTAAGAGAGAGAACCATCATGTCACTCCGTACCCGTATCATGGATGATCTCAAGGCAGCCATGAAGGCCGGTCAGTCTGACCGTGTGGCGCAGATCCGTGCCATTTCCGCAAAGATCAAGGACCTTGATGTCGCTGCCCGGGCCAAGAGTGGGGAGGTGAGTGAGGATGATATCCTTCTGGCCCTGCGTTCCATGATCAAGACACGCACGGAGTCTGCGGCCATGTACCATCAGGGCAACCGGCCCGAACTGGCCGCCAAGGAAGAGGCGGAAATCGAGACCATCCGCAACTATCTCCCGGCGGAACTGTCCGAAGATGCCCTGAAAGAAGCCATTGCCGAGGCCGTGAAGGAAACAGGTGCCGAGGGCATGAAGGACATGGGCAAGGTGATGGGTGTGCTGAAAGGTCGCTTCGGTGCGGCACTGGATGCCGGACGGGCCAGCGGTCTTGTCAAGGCCCATCTCGGCTGACGGTTTTTCCGCTTTGCGGACCGGAGTGTGAAAACCCCGCCTGATGAAACAGGCGGGGTTTTTCGTGTCAGTGGTAGGAGTGGGAGGCTTCGTTGTTCTTGTGGGCCCGGACACAGGCCAGAACGCCGCTGACGGAGAGCAGGAAGGCAGCAGCTTCCCATATGGTGGGCAGGCGCTGCTCCCAGAGGAAGCCGTAGATCAGCGAGAAGAGCGTTTCGAACAGGATCATCTGCCCGACCATCGTCAGGGGCAGAAGATGGGTCATGCGGTTCCAGAACGCATTGGCGATGGTGGAGGAGAACAGCCCCACACCGCAGGAAATGAGGATAAAGCGTGTCCAGCCGGTCGTGGGCAGGTGCGCCGGCCAGAAGAAGGCGGCTGGCAGGAGAATGACCAGCGACAGGATACCGGCCATGACGCCCGTCAGCAGGTTCCATTCATCGCTCGTGATGTGATCCAGCTTTTTCAGCCAGTCAGAGTTGATGACATTGAACAGTGTCCAGCCCAGCAGGGACCCGATGGCCATCAGCAGGCCGACGGCCTGTAGCAGCGGGCCGGTATGATGCAGGGCGGAGCCGACAAAGAAATTCTGCCAGGAGATGCAGAGGATGCCCGCCGTGCTGAGCAGGATGGATGGGATGAGCTGGCGGAATGTGACAACGGCATTATGGCGACAGATGCCAGCCAGTGTCACCGTGACGGGGATGAAGCCGATGATGAGGGATGGCATGGCTACGCCGCTCAGCTGGATGGCCACGCCCATCATGCTGTAATAGCCCACGCTGCCCAGTATGGCGAGAAGTACGAGCGCCCGGAATGCCTTGAAGGTAAGGTGTGGCAGCAGCGTTTTCAGGCGTGGGAGAAGGATGAGAAGGGAGACGATCCCGAAGGTCAGATAGCGCAGCGTTGCCAGCTGAAAAGGCGTGAACGGGGCGACAAGCTCCGGGGCGAGAAATGTTATCCCCCAGAATGCTCCCGCCATGGCACCATAAGCGGTGCCCATGAGGATGGAACGTGTCATGCAGGCTCATTCTTGAATTGTTAATTATGCGATATGGGCCTGTGTTGTAGGTAATGGTGCCTGCGTCAAGAGGGAAGAGTGTTCAGCCGTGCTTCGCCGGACCATGGGCACGGACGCAGGAGATGACCCCACTGATGGCCAGAACGATGGCGCAGGCCTCCAGAGGCCGGGGAAAACGCTGCTCCCAGAGGAAGCCGTAGATCAGCGAGAAGAGTGTTTCGAACAGGATCATCTGCCCGACCATCGTCAGGGGCAGCAGGCGTGTCATGCTGTTCCAGAACGCATTGGCCACGACCGAGGCCAGCAGGCCCATCCCGCAGGCAACCATGAGGAAATGCGCCCAGCCCGTGGCGGGCAGATGCTGCGGCAGCAGGAAGGCCAGAGGCAGCATGAGCAGGGCGAGAGCCCCGGTGACGAGGCCTGTCAGCAGGTTCCAGTCATTGTGGGTGATGTGGTCAAGCCGCCGTAGCCAGTTGGCGTTCTTGACGACAAAGCCTGTCCAGCTGAGCAGGGCACAGGCCGCCATGAGCAGCCCGGCCAGCTGGACCCAGAGGCCGCCCTGATGCTGGGGAGAGGCATTGTGAAAATTCTGCCAGGCGATGCAGACAATGCCGCCTGTACTGAGCAGCATGGAAGGGACAAGCTGGCGGACATGCAGGGTGGAATCATGCCGCAGTGCTCCCACGAGGGTCACCGTGACAGGGATGAAACCGACGATCAGCGAGGGCATGGCTACGCCACAGAGCTGCACGGCCGTGCTGAGCAGGCTGTAATAGATGATGTTGCCCATCAGGCTGAGCCCCAGCAGGCCCCACCATTCGGCAGCACCCAGATGGGGAAGGAGTGTCTTCAGCTTCGGGGCGAGCAGCAGCAGGGCGATGACCCCATAGGTGACGAACCGGACAGACGCGAGCTGCAATGGTGCGAAGGGGCCGATCAGCTCCGGAGCGAGGAGGGACAGTCCCCACAATGCTCCTGCTGCGGCGCCGCAGGCAATGCCGGTGAAGGTGGAACGTGTCATGAAAAGGCCCGCTCTCTGCTCTGGAATGGAGGGTGTGACCTGTCGTGTGTTGAAGTTTGGGGTTCTTTCGTCAAGGGGGAATCGGGAGCATCTTCCTTTTTGGGGGGGAGAGTGTCACAGTGTGTGCATGGCCATAGACACTGCGTTTCTTGATGAACTGCGCCAGCGGACATCCCTTACATCCCTGTTCGGCCGGCGGAACAAGCTGGTCCGGTCCGGCCGGAACTGGAAAGTCTGCTGCCCCTTTCATGGGGAAAAGACGCCTTCGCTTTACATCTATGATGATCACTATCACTGCTTTGGCTGTGGCGCACATGGTGATGCGATCAGCTACATCATGCAGAGTGAGGGGGCCGGGTTCCGTGAGGCTGTCGAGCGGTTGGCGTCGGAAGCCGGGATGGAGGTTCCGGCTGATGACCCGCGGCAGGTCGAGAAGGCCCGTGTCCGGCAGACCCTGCATGATGTCATGGATGAGGTCCAGGCCATCTATCGCAGCAGGCTCTACCAGCCGGAAGGTCGTGCCGGGCTGGATTACCTGCAGAAGCGTGGCCTGAGTGAAGAGACGCTGGAGCGTTTCGGGCTCGGCTGGTCTGGTGACGGGCGCTCCCTGCTGAAGGCGCTGGAAGGGAAAAACATTACAGCGGCGACGCTGGTTCAGGTCGGGCTGATGCGGACCGATGAAAATGGGCATCCCAAGGGCGAGCTGTTCTTCAACCGGGTCATGTTTCCGATCCGGGACAGGAAGGGGCGGATCATCTCTTTCGGCGGGCGTGTTCTGGGGGATGGCCAGCCCAAATATCTGAATGGGCCAGAGACAGAAATCTTTTCCAAAAGACGGACACTCTTCAATATCGATCTGGCACGGCAGGCCATCCACAAGGGCGCAAAGGCCGTGGTGGTGGAAGGGTACATGGATGTCATTGCCATGGCTCAGGCAGGTTTTGCCGGGGCTGTGGCGCCATTGGGTACGGCTCTGGGCGATGAGCAGCTGGAACTGCTCTGGCGGATGACGGACACGCCCATCATCTGTTTTGATGGTGATGGCGCCGGGCAGCGTGCGGCCCTGCGGTCCTGCGAGGTTGCCCTGCCATTGCTGAAGGTCGGGCGCAGCCTGCGGTTCTGTCGTCTGGATGGTGGAGATGACCCTGATTCCCTTCTCCGGCGGGAGGGCGTACAGGGCATGGAGCGCCGTCTTGCGGCTGCCCGCCCGATGGAAGAAGAGCTGTTCGGCCTGCTGACAGCGCAGGAGCGTGACCCGACGCCCGAGCGGCGGGCGGCCTTGCGGGAGAAACTCAATGCCCTAGCCCGGATGATTCCGGACAAGGTGCTGGCTGGTGAATATCGCAGCACGTTGAACGATATGTTCTTCGCCCGCTATCGCCGTCAGAAGCCGGGATGGGGGAGGCGTGGGCAGCAGGACAGCATGACCGCCTCTGTCATTCCGGTCTCAGCGGAGCGCACCGTAGAGGAGGGCAGTGGTGAACGGCTGAACATTCTCACGGCCATCCTGCTCCAGCATCCGGACATATTGCCGGGTATTGACCGGGAATATAATGCGCTGGCCCTGTCGGGCTCTCTCGCCGATATCCGTACGGCCCTGTTGAGCTGGGCTGATGAATGTACCGGTGCCCTGACGGCGGAAAGCTGCCGGGAGTGGATGGCCGGGCAGGGGCTGGCAGATGCGGTGGCAGCACTGTGCAGCAGTTCCATGCCCCGGCAGGTGCGGGTGGAGGATGATGAGGACCGCATGCAGGCGGTCATGAAGCTCTGGTGGCATTTCTATGCGCTGGAAAATCTCAGGACACTTCAGGAAACAGTGGAAGAAGAGGTGCGCCGGACAGTGGAGCAGCTTCTGAATTCTTCCTCCGAATCGGATGAGGCAACGAAGCGGACATTACTGGCGGCGATGCAGGCCAAGCAGAACGTGCTGTTTGCCCTCCGCCGGGGAGAAAGCCCGCAGCTGGAGCCGGAAGACGGCTGAAGTGGCGGATGGACGTTGAGCCCGATGCCCGGGATAAAGCACGCAATCGCAACTTTCTGGTGCCCCGGTCCTTGACTTGGAGGGCTGGATTAACCAATTCCAAGCTGCCCCATTACTGGCTTTCGAGTAAAGTTGACGGAGAGACGCATGGCCACAAAATCAGCCTCTGGATCAGACAGGAATGCACCAGAGCAGGACAGTTCTCCGCTTGATGTGCAGTCCTCGGCCGTCAAGAAGCTGATTGCCAAGGGGCGGTCTGCCGGTCACATCACGTTTGATGAACTGAATGCCATCCTCCCGCAGGACAAGATGTCTTCCGAGCAGATCGAGGACGTCATGGCTGCCCTCTCCGAAATGGGGATACAGGTGGTCGAAAGCGTGGACAAGGAGGAAGAAGAGGGCAGTAGCGAAGACCGTTCTGGCAATGACGACGCCTCGGATGACGAGGCGAATGGTGGTAATGTCGATGCTGTTGCGGCCAGCCGGACGGATGACCCTGTCCGCATGTATCTCCGTGAGATGGGAGCGGTGGAGCTCCTTTCCCGTGAGGGTGAGATTGCCATTGCCAAGCGTATTGAGGCCGGGCGTGGAGAGATGATCGGAGGGCTGTGCCGCAGCCCGCTGACCTTCCAGTCCATCCTGGGCTGGTATGAGCAGCTCAAGAACGAGACGCTGCTCCTGCGTGAGGTGATCGATCTTGAGGCCAGCCAGAGCGACCCTGAATCGCCAGAGGATATGGAAGACCTGACATCCGAGGAAGAGAACGAACCGGATGACGAGTCTGAGGACAGTGATGGAGATGGCAGTGGCAGCGAGGGGAGTGGCCTGTCACTCTCTGCGCTGGAGGAAAAACTCCGCCCGGACATCATGCTGCTGTTTGAAGCCTTCGAGCCGCTTTATCAGAAGCTGATAAAGATGCAGAGCCAGCGTCTCAAGGTCCTGCTGGAAGGGCGGTCCCCGTCCGATACGGATGAGAAGAAATATAACAAGCTGCGGACGGAGCTTGTCGCTCTTGTGGAGCGGATGCGCCTGCACAATAATCGTATTGAGGAGCTGGTCCAGTCCCTGAAGGCTCATGTGCAGAAGCTGAATGCCGTTGAGGGGCGGATGCTGCGTCTGGCAGAAACATGCAAGATTCCCCGTGAAGATTTCATGGACCGGTATCGTCATCAGGAGCTGGCGCCGGACTGGATCGAAGGCATCTGCCAGCTTCCCGGCAAAGGCTGGAAGACCCTGACAAGCAAGCACCTCCCCGCCCTTGAGAAAATGAGGGACGAAGTGGCTGCCCTGGCCAAGGAAACTGGCCTGCCGGTGGATGAGTTCCGTCTGGTCTATCAGACCATTTCCCGTGGGGAACGTGATTCCACCCGGGCAAAGAAGGAGATGATTGAGGCCAATCTGCGGCTGGTGATCTCCATTGCCAAGAAATACACCAATCGTGGCCTTCAGTTCCTTGACCTGATCCAGGAAGGGAACATCGGCCTGATGAAGGCGGTAGACAAGTTTGAATATCGCCGTGGCTACAAGTTCTCCACCTATGCGACATGGTGGATCCGTCAGGCGATTACCCGCTCCATTGCCGATCAGGCCAAGACAATCCGTATCCCCGTGCACATGATCGAGACGATCAACAAGCTGGTACGGACATCCCGGCAGATGCTGCATGAAATTGGCCGTGAGCCCGCCCCGGAAGAACTGGCCGAGAAGCTGGGTATGCCGCTGGAGAAAGTCCGCAAGGTCCTCAAGATCGCCAAGGAACCGATTTCCCTTGAGACACCGATCGGTGATGAGGAAGACAGCCATCTTGGTGACTTCATTGAGGACAAGACCGCCGTCATTCCGCTGGATGCCGCCATCCAGACGAACCTGCGTGAGGCAACGACCCGTGTTCTGGCCTCTCTGACGCCTCGTGAGGAGCGTGTGCTGCGTATGCGCTTTGGTATCGGCATGAACACCGATCACACGCTGGAGGAAGTGGGCCAGCAGTTCAATGTGACCCGTGAGCGTATCCGCCAGATTGAGGCCAAGGCGCTCCGCAAGCTCAAGCATCCGAGCCGCAGCCGCAAGCTGCGCTCCTTCCTTGATGATTGATCCGGTTTGCCGGTAAGGGCCTCGGGCTCTGCCGGTTTTCCTTGCCTTTGGGCCGTTTTCGTGCTTAAAGGCCGCTTTCCCTGCCGTGCGCTATGGCGGCGCAACGGCTATACCCGGCACTCCTTCATTGGGGGAGTGCGGTCAGGCCAGCACTGGGCTGGTCCGGGTTGACCTTATCCGAAGGGAGTTTTCATGCCACTTTATGAGACCGTGCTGATTGCACGTAACGATGTCTCTCAGGCTCAGGTTGAAACCCTGGTCGAGAACATCTCCGGTATTCTTGGCGAGCACGGCGGGACCATCCGCAAGCGTGAGTTCTGGGGTCTGCGTACCCTTGCTTACCGCATCAAGAAGAACCGCAAGGGCCATTATGTCCTGCTGGGGATTGAAGCCCCGGTCGAGGCCATGAACGAGATGAGCCGTCAGATGGGCCTGCATGACGATGTCCTGCGTCTGCTGACACTCCGTGTTGATGAGATCGATGAGACACCGTCCCCGATCCTGTCCCGCAAGGATGATCGTGGTGACCGTGGGTCCCGTGGTGGGGCTCGCAGCGGTGGGCGTTATGAGAGCGGTCGTGGCGGCCGTCGTCATAACGATTCCTCAGAGACGCGCGATCACAACGCGGCTGCAGCGGAGTAAGAAACCATGTCAGACACAAACACGACACCGGCAGTCAACCCTGCCTCCCGCCGTCTGGCTGTTGGGGCACGTCGTCCCTTCTACCGCCGTCGGAAATCCTGCCCGTTCTCCGGTGCGAACGCTCCGAAGATCGACTACAAGGACGTGCGTCTTCTGAGCCGTTTCCTGTCCGAGCGTGGCAAGATCGTTCCCAGCCGCATCACGGCAGTGTCGGCCAAAAAGCAGCGTGAACTGGCGCAGGCGATCAAGCGCGCCCGCTTCCTCGCCCTGCTCCCTTACGTTGTAAACTGAGGAGCACGACATGTCCCAGACATCACTGATTCTGCTTCAGCGTGTGGAAAATCTCGGCCAGATGGGCGACGTCGTCCGTGTGAAGCCGGGTTATGCCCGCAACTTCCTCCTGCCCAAGGGTAAGGCCCTGCGTGCCACGGCTGCAAACCGTGCCCGTTTTGATAACGAGCGCGCCCAGCTGGAAGCCCAGAACATCCGCAAGCGTGAAGAGGCTGAGCGTCTTTCCGAGCGTATGCATGGCCTGAGCGTGACGCTGATCCGTCAGGCTGGTGACAGCGGCAGCCTCTATGGCTCCGTGACACCGCGTGACATCGCTGCCGCTGCTACGGCTGCTGGCCTGACAGTGGCCCGCCAGCAGGTTGTGCTGGATGAGCCGATCAAGGTTCTTGGCCTTGTGGAAGCCCGCATCATCCTGCACCCGGAAGTTTCCATCCAGATCACGGTCAATGTGGCCCGTTCTGAGGAAGAGGCCGAGCGTCAGGCCCGTGGTGAGGCCGTTGGTCATGAAGAGGAAGAGGACAACATCCTCGGTGAGCTTCATGCCGAGCAGGCTGCTGAAGAGGCTGCGGCTGAGTCCGCTGCTCTGGCAGCTGAGGGCGAAGTTGCTGAAGGCGCTGGTCACGAGGGCTGATCTTCGATCATTCCTTTCGGACATCGTCCAGAAGAACCCGGCAGGCAAGGCGCCTGCCGGGTTTTTTCTTTTTGGGGGCGGGAAGAAAGTGACGCCTTTCAGCTGATGACGTTTTTCCAGTATGCCGGGGGGCTTGCCATATTGCTGGACTATGCCAAAGTCTGAAAAAGCAGTTGAAGCAGGGGGTTGGTAGCAACAGACCTGTTTCGTTCCGAATCAGGATGGAATAACGCATGAAATCGGTTCTTGATGCTCTGCTGAAGCGCTTCATTTATTTTGGTAGCCTGTCCGTGACCTATAGCGACGGCACGGTGCGACAGTATCAGGGAGAAAGGCCGGGGCGCAGGGCTGCTGTCCGGATCCTTACAGCCGCAGCGGAGAGGGCACTGGCTCTCAAACCGGCGCTTGCCTTCGGTGAAGAATATATGAACGGCACGGTCGTGCCTGATGGCTGTTCGCTGGAGGACGTCCTGTGGGTCATCATACCCAATGTGGAGCGTGGAGGGTTGTTGAGTGAGGATATCAGCGGCAGGCTGCGTTATGTCAGCCGTGTGCTGCGCCCTCTGAACTCGCTCAAGCGTTCCCGCAGCAATGTCGCTCATCATTATGACCTCAATGGCAGCCTGTATGAGCTGTTTCTCGATAAGGACAGACAGTATTCCTGCGCCTATTTCGAGCATGATGGCATGTCGCTTGATGATGCTCAGCGTGCCAAGAAGCGGCACATTGCTGCCAAGCTGAACCTGAATCAGCCGGGGCTGGAGGTTCTGGATATTGGTTGTGGCTGGGGCGGCATGGCCCTGACGCTTGCCCGGGATTACGGTGCAAAGGTGACGGGTATTACCCTGTCCGTTGAACAGCTTCAGGTGGCCCGTAAGAGGGCACAGGATGAGAAGCTGGATCATCTTGTGTCATTTGAGCTGCTGGATTACCGGACGCTGAAAAAGCAGTTCGACCGTATCGTGTCTGTCGGCATGTTCGAGCATGTCGGGGTGCGGCAGTATGAGACCTTCTTCAACCACATCAAGCGGCTTCTGAAACCGGATGGCGTGGCGGTCATTCATTCCATCGGGCGGATGGATGGGCCGGGCATGACCAATCCGTGGATTTCGAAATATATTTTCCCCGGCGGTTATTCTCCGGCCCTGAGCGAGACACTGGCTGCACTGGAGCAGACAGGTCTGTGGTTGACGGATTGCGAGGTCTGGCGCCTGCATTACGCCAAGACACTGGCACACTGGCGGAAGCGTTTTGATGGGAACAGGGAAAAGATACGGGCCCTGTATGATGACCGTTTCGTGCGGATGTTCGAGCTTTATCTGCTGGCCAGTGAGCTGGCCTTCCGTATTCAGGGGCATATGAACTTCCAGCTTCAGATCACCCGGGGCATTGAAGCGGTACCGCTGACTCGTGATTACATGTTTGAGGCTGAAAATGCCCAGCGGGAAAAAGACAGAGCGAAGACGGGAGGTTGAGCCTGTCGATAGGTCCGTGAAGAAGAAAGCCCCCCATATAAATGATGGGGGGCTTTCTGTTTATGTATCGTTCTGCTTTTGCTGGAGATGACAGCGGGCGAGGCTGTCAAATTCGGCAATGGAGAGCGTCTCTGCCCGTCTGGTCGGGTCGATGCCGGTTTCTTCCAGCAGTATGGCCCCCTTGATGGGTTTTAGCGCAGCCCGCAGCATCTTGCGGCGCTGCCCGAAGGCGGCTGCCGTGACCTGTTCCATGGCCTTGAACAAGGCCGGAGAAGGCTGCTCAGCATGAGGGATGATGAGCGCCACAGCTGAGTGGACCTTGGGTGGTGGTGAGAAGGCCCCCGGTGGCAGGGTCAAGGCGATGGAGCAGTCAGCGCACCATTGTGAAAGAACGGCCAGTCGCCCGTAAGCGGAGGTGCCGGGGGCGGCGCAGACCCGTTCAGCCACCTCTTTCTGGAACATCAGAGCCATGCGGGACCATTGGTCGGCCTGTCGTAGCCAGCCTACAAGAAGAGGGGTGGCGACATTATAGGGCAGATTGGCGATGATCTGTCGGGGGGCGGGGGCGAGCTGGGCCGCATCCAGCTTCAGCGCATCCTGGCGGACGATGTGCAGCTGGTCTGGATAATGGGTCTGAAGCTCTTCAAGGAGAGGCCAGGCCCGTCGGTCAATTTCAACAGCATGAACGCTTTTGGCATTGGATTGCAGCAGGGCCCGGGTCAGCCCCCCCGGCCCGGGACCGATCTCCACGATGTGACTGTCGGTCAGATTGCCGCCCAGAGCGGCAATGCGCATGCAGAGCGTGGGGTCCAGCAGGAAGTGCTGGCCGAGTGTCTTGAGGGCGTCCAGCCCATGCGCCCGGATGCTCTCCCGCAGGGAAGGAAGGGGGGGCAGGGCAGTCTCGGGTGTCATCCGTGGGACAATACGGTTTTGGCGGCCGGACGGAGCTTGATGATGGCGTGGCGGCGCAGGGAACGCTGGAGCTGCTGGGAGGCCTGCTCAACACGTTCATTCATCAGCTGGTCGGCAATCTGGCCGGGTGTCTGCTGTGCCAGATTGCGTTCTTCGCGGGAGCAGACCATGATGAGCGCAATGCCATCCGGTGCCACAAGCGGGCGGGAGACATGCCCCGTGGGGATTTTCTCCACGACCTGCCGCATCTGCGGCGCAAGACGCTCCATGACCTGAAGGCCAGGATTGCTGGGGCGGGTATTGCCCAGGGAGGTGTTCAGGCTCTCCATCTCATTGCAGCTTTTGATGGTCTGGGACGCATGAAGAGCTTTCTGGAGGGAGAGCTTCTGCTGGTCTGTCGGTTCAGCTGGATTCAGGGCAGAGCTGAAGGGGAAGAAAGCCTGTCTCATGCTGAGGAGTGTCCCCATCTGCTTGCCGATGGTCCGGCGGGCATGAACAGTGACAATGGCATAACCGCCGGGAACCTTGATGGGGTTGGAGATGGCATTTTCCGGCATTTTTCTGATGACGGAAAGCACTTCCGGCTCGATGTTGTCTTCCTGCATCCATCCGCGGGAGCCCCCCTGAAGGGCGGACTGGTCCTGTGAGAACTGGGCTGCCACGATGGGAAAGGGAGCTCCGTTGCGCAGCTGTGTGATGATGGTCTTCACAAAGGAGAGTTCCGTCTCATCATGACGGGGATCAATGACAGGGATGAAGATTTCACTGATGAAATATTGCGGGCGGCCTGCTTCATTCTGAAGGGCCTGCTCACGCTGGGTGATCTGGAGGGGGGTCACACGGCTGCGAACGCCGAGGTCTTCCCGGAGAACCTGCATCCAGCCGATCTGGACACGCAGCTGGTCGATCAGGGTCGTCAGGGAGATGCCATCCGCTTTCAGGCGGTTCCGCAAGGCATTTTCCGGCATGCCATTGCGGGCCTCAATGGTGTGGATGGCCTCGGCAATCTGTTCAGGCTCGACATTGATGTGCCGACCAAGGATTTCCTGCATTTTCAGCCGTTCATCAATCAGCTGGTTGATGAGCTGGCTGCGCATCCGTGCCATGATTTCGGGGGTGAGGGGCAGCCCGGTGGAAACGGCAAACAGCCGGGCCCGGTCTTCCACATCACGCTGTGTGAGGATCTGCCCGTTCACGATCGCAATGATCTGGTCTTCTGTCAGGGCAGAGGGAGAACCTGCCTGGTCTGATGGGGTCGCAGCTGCCTGCTTCTGGGCTGGGGCCTGCCCATGGCGGGCGGCCACGGCGCCACCGCCGACCATCAGGGCGGCGCAGGCTGTCAGGGGCAGAAGGGTGGAGCGGGAGAGACGGGAGCAGAAGGACGTGGTCAAGATCATTTTCCGAACGTACCGAGAGATCTGAGTGAAATGCTGAAGCCGACAGACAGTCTGGGGCGCCGTCCCCCAATGCGGGTGTTCTGACGGGAGACATAGAAATTTGTTGTGAGACAGTCGTTAGAGTAGCCGATTACCCCACCATTCGCCACAAATTCCTTACGGGAAATACTGCGCCGTGTGTAGTAGGCGAAATGGACATGTTTCCACCGGCCCGTGACGCCCCCGCTGATCTCGCTTGTCTTGCTGAGATAGGGATTGTTCAGGATTGTGGGGTTCAGATGTCTGAAATGCGGGGTGTAGTAATAGTAATATGATGTTATCGGCTCATAGACATACCCGGCCGACACACGCAGGAAAGGCAGCCCGGCAGAAACGAGCCCTTCCCCGTAATCGAAGCTCCGGCTGTAGGGATTGAAGCGCCCGCGGGCTGTCAGGTCGAAAAAGCGCGACGGTGTCATCTGGATCCGTCCGACAGGGTCGGAGAAGGTGTGCTGGACACCAGAATAGGCAAGATAGGCCGGACCACCACGGGTGGGGTGCTCGATGAAGCTCTCCCCGATCAGCATGTCGATGGAGCGGCCATTCCAGCTCCAGTTCTGATGCAGGCCGACATTGGCCCGCAGGCCACCATCAAGCCGGTCGGTGCCCATGTACCGGTTCAGCGCAAACAGCGTCGTATCGTTGAATTCGTAGGCGAAGCTGTCTTCATTGGGGAGCTGTCTGTGCAGGGCATTACCGGTATTGGGGGCGGCGATCAGCTGCACGATGGGCTCAAGAACCTGCGTGCCATGCCCTTTGGCAAAGGAGCGGAGAAAGGGCCAGCTGACCTTGACAGCCACCGTCGGCTGGGCCTGCCCCCGGACATGGGAGCCTGCATTTTCATAGAGCGGCTGCTCATGCATGCGGGTGGCGTGGTAGAGCATGGAGTCAACACGGGCGGTCAGCACCCATTGCTGTCCCCAACGGTTGGTCCATGGGCGGTCCCACTGGAGGGCAAGCTCGCCACGCTGGTCGTTGGCACCACGCTCGCGCAGGACCACGAAATCGGTCGTGTGGATGCTCAGCCGCCCGCCGAGCCGGTCCGGCTCTCCCTGGAACTCATAGGTGAAGCGGGGCAGGGAATAGGGCAGGTCCCTGTTGTTGATGAGCCCCTGGTTCAGCCCCTGATAGACCTGCGTATCCAGCCGGAGATAGGAGCCGACCCCGAAGCCTTCCAGATAGGCGTTGGAATTGAGCGTGTCGTTGCCATAGCCTGGCAGGCTGTAGTCGCGCATGTAGTTGGCTGAGGTGGCACGATTGGCATTGAAGCCAACCCGCCAGTGCGGAGAGAGATTGAACTCGCCACGGCTGGCGATATAGGCCTGTGCGCCGTGTTCTTTCCCGCCGTTGCTGAGCTCGCCAAAGGCGTTGTAGAAGGGCCGTCCCCGCAGGGTGTCATCAGCCACCCCGCCCTCAAAACGGATATAACCGTTGTTCAGGCGGTTGCGGTAGATGGTGGAAAGCTGCGGGCCGGATTTGGTGGAGACCAGCGGTGTGAAGGTGGCGTCCTGATGTCCGTCAATGACCCAGTAATAGGGCAGGCTGAAGACCGTACCCAGATAATGGTCATGGGGTTTGACATTGAAATTCAGCAGGCCACTGTGGCGTTGTGAGCTGGGATCCGTGACAGGCAGATAAGGAAAATAGAAGACCGGCACACCAAGGACATGCAGCCAGGCCCGGTCGAACTCTATGTTCTGGTTGTCCTTGTCCTGCGTCATGCCATGGGCCTTGATGTCCCAGACGGGTGAGCGCTCGGGGTGAGCCGCACAGACGGGACAGGCCGTATAGACGGGGTTGGCGAAATCCGTCACGCGGCTGTTGCTCCGGCGCATGCCGCTGCTGGAGAGTTTGGCCTCATCTGGCATGCGGACATACATGGAGGAGCTGACAGCATCTTTCATGCCGTGGGCCAGCTCGACATGGTCAGCGTAGGCGATGGTCCCGTCAGGCTGTGTCAGGGCTACATGATGGATGGCCCTGATGATGCCTGCTGCCCGGTCGTAGGTGACCGTATCAGCCCGGAGGGTCTGCTCGCCCTGCCAGAGGCGGACATTCCCCTCCAGAATGAGCAGCCCGGTTTTATCGTAGCTTTCATGGTCGGCCAGATACGTCACCGGGTCTGAGCTGGAAACACGCCCATCTGCTGAACTGTCCGTCGTCGGGCTGGAGGGCAGAGTGCG
The DNA here is from genome assembly GCF_023337675.1 of Parasaccharibacter sp. TMW 2.1891. NCBI lineage: Bacteria > Pseudomonadati > Pseudomonadota > Alphaproteobacteria > Acetobacterales > Acetobacteraceae > Parasaccharibacter > Parasaccharibacter sp. TMW 2.1891. The sequence continues at coordinate 340,716 of NZ_QORT01000002.1, forward strand.
GGCATTCTTCGGGGCTTTTGCCCGGGGAGCTGTGCCCGCCATGGCTGCCGTGCTGTCGGGAGTGGTCTGCGGAGCGGGCTGGGCAGAGGCAGGAATGACCTGAAGCAGGGCCCCCAGGGCTGTCCCTGCAAGGGCCTGGCTAAGCAGTGACCGGGGCTTTCCAGCGCGGAATGGAAAGTCATCAGACAGTGGCATCAGCCATCCTCCAAGTGCAGCAGCAGGGCTGCGGCAAGACACAAACCGGCACCCGCCGGACCCCATGCAGCAGGGAACGGGGGTAGAGCTCCAGACTTTCCCAGCTGCTCGGCTATTTTGGAGACAGCAAAAAGGGCAAAGCCAGCGGTGACACCAACGCCCAGCATGCGCATGATCCCGCCCCGCCCGGCTGGGCGCATGGAAAAACCGGCGGAAACAAGCGTCATGGTGACGGCCAGCATAGGAAGGGCCAGTAGCCCTTGAAAGTGGAGACGATAAGGTATCGTGGAAAAACCGGAATGACGCAACAGTTTAATCACTCCGGGCAATGCCCAGAGGGACAGGGCATCAGCCGGAAGGGTGCGCTGTTTTAAGGTTTCCGCAGTGATTCCGGAGGGGAACAGGCTGTCATTTTTCCATTGTGGGGGATGGCCATCCGAAAGGACAAGAACGCCATGGAGTCTCCACAAGCCATCCGCAAGTAGACCTTCGGAGACTTCCATCCGCTGCTGGAGTGTCATGTCATGACCCAGCCGGAAGATGGTGATGGCCTGCCCGCGCAGGGTCCGGCCCTGCTGCTGGAGTGTGCCGATATGAAAAATGACATCACCATGGGCAGCCGGATTGCCGGGGTCCCGTATCCATAGATCGGAAAAACGGGTTCCGTCATGGTCGTGCTGGCCCCGCAGCCATGTCTTGTCCAGCTGGGCCGCCAGCCCGTAGCTGAAGGAGGAAAGGGGCGACAGCCCGGCACTGACGGCAAGTCCCATCAGCGCGGCACAGAGCGCAGGGCTGGTGAGAACCTGCCAGGCGGATATTCCCGCCGCCCGGGTTACGACAAGTTCGGAAGACCGGGCCAGACGGGAGAAGCAGATCACACCCCCCAGCAATATGGCAAAGGGCAGGATATAGATCACATAATATGGCACATGCAGGGCGGTGATTTCCAGCACGCGCATGAGGCCAGCCTCTGGATGGGCGGCAGCCCGACGGAGGAGGTCGATGAAGTCAAACAGGGAGATCAGTCCGGTCAGGGCCAATAGGGTCAGGCACGTTGTCATGACGAACCGGCGGCCGACATAACGGGCAAGAGTGAAAGAGAAACCGGAATGGACCATGGGGGCGCAGCGCTCTCTGTCGTGTCGGGCTAGCGGGAGGCCGGGGAGGGAACAGGGGTGGCGGACAGCCTGTAACGGCGGGTGGCATCCCACAGCAGAAGCCCTCCCCCGAGGGTAATGGGCAGCAGAACCTCCGTCCATAGCAGGGGCACGAGTGATGGGTCTCTTTCCGCCAGATTCTTGAGCATCAGGGACAGGATCATCAGCCCCACGACGCTCAGGATGGCCACTGTTGGCCGGATGATGTTGCCATGGCGGCTGAAACGCCCCCGCAGCACGCAGAGCAGTCCGATCATGCCGTAGGACAGGCAGGCCAGCGGGCCGGTCAGGCGTGTCCAGCCTTCGATGAGCAGCTTGTTGCGTGCATGGGGGGACAGATCGCCCTGTGGGTGGAAAAGCTGGGACATGGTCAGTTCCGCCACGTCCGGGCTGAGGGCCTGGTCATGTGGGGAGCCGAAATCCAGCGTTTCAAGCTGGAAGAGCAGGGTACTCAGTTCCCCGGTCCGGCGGTTGAGTGTCTGGCGGGAGCCGTTATGCAGGATCAGGCGCAGCGTATTGCCGTGCGGCTCTGCCAGCCCATCCTCGGCAAGGATGGTCACGGGATTGGCCGGAACCCGGTTGTCCTCAATCATGATACCACCAAAACTGTCATCGCTGCGGCGTTCGCGGACATAAACGGTCATGGCTTTCGAGATGGGGGTGAAGACCCCTTCTTCCAGCAGGAAGGCGGCCGCCCGGTTGCGGATTTCCAGCTCATACCGGTGGAAGTGATGATAGGCGAGAGGTGCCCCCCACAGGCTCAATCCATAAGCTGTCAGAGTGGCAAAACCGGCGCAGAGCAGGCCGGGGCAGGCCAGTCGTAGAGGGGACAGACCGGTAGCCTGGAGGATGGTCAGTTCCCGGTCACTGTCCAGCCGCTGATAGACCCAGAGAATGACGAGGAAGCAGGTCACCGGCAGAATGACGGTGATGAAGGAGGGGAGCATCAGCAGGGTCAGATGCAGGAAGGCTGGCAGGGAGAGACCGTGCTGGACGATCATGCCGATGAAATGCAGCGACTGGGTCAGCCATATCAGGGCAGTGGCTCCGCCCGTCAGGGCGGCCAGTCCCAGAAGCAGGTGCTGGAGGATGTAACGTTCCCGCAGGGGGAGGAGCCTTTCGGGTTTTATGAGGCGCCCGCCCCTGCCTGCATGGAGCCGGGCCATGTCAGGTTGGGGGAGCGGCAGAATCCGTCGGGCGGGGAGCGGCCGCCCGTTTCAGCCTGTCTTTCAGGGCACGGCCCAGCCCGGCATCCGGCAGGGGAGCCACGGCTATGCCGGCCAGTCCCTGCCGACTGGCAGACTGGTCCAGCTGGCGCAGGCTGGCAAACAGGCGACGGGCAGCTTCTTCCACATTGCCATCGGGGCTGAGATTGAGGGTGAGGCTGGAGGAAACTGTCTCAGCCTGTGTGTCCCCAAAGGTCAGGAAGGCCTCATCAGGTTGGGCGTGGGTAGCATCCAGCCTGACAGGCAGGGACGGTGCATAATGGGATGAGAGCTGCCCCGGGGCGTTGGGGTGGCTGGTGCCATCAGCTGCGCCAGCATGGTCGGCCACAATGATGGGACCGCAGATTTCCTGCAACTCTTCCAGCGTCACGCCTCCGGGGCGGCGGAGTATGGGGCGGGACCCGGAGAGGTCCAGCACGGTGCTTTCCAGCCCGACGGCACAGGGCCCCGTGTCCAGCACGGCATCAATCCGGCCTTCCAGCTCGTCCAGAACGTGACGTGCGGTGGAAGGGCTGACCCTGCCGGAACGATTGGCGGAAGGAGCCGCAATGGGAGCCCCGGCCAGGCGGAGCAGGTCTTCCACCGCACGGCCTTTGGGAACACGGACCGCCAGCGTTTCCAACCCTGCGGTGACCGCCTGTGCAATACGGCTCTTCGCATGGCGGGGCAGGATGAGTGTCAGCGGCCCGGGCCAGAAACGCTGGGCCAGACGTCGGGCCATGTCATGCAGGGGAATGGCCATGTCGGCCTCGGCAAAGGCGGCATCAGCTGAAGCGAAATGACTGATGAGGGGATTGAAGGATGGGCGTCCCTTTGCCTTGAAGATACGCTCCACTGTCCGCTGTGAGGTGGCCAGCCCTCCCAGCCCGTAGACCGTTTCCGTCCCGAAGGCGACCAGAGCCCCCTGCCGGAGCAGCCGGGCTGCACGCCGGATACCATCATGGTCCTGGTCGAGCCGTTCTGTGCGGTGATGGGAGGAGGCAGTATGGGGCATGGTGATGATACCGGGTGATGAAGCGGGGAGGGGGAGAGAGTTGGGAGGGGGAGGTCAGTCCTGCGAATAGCCGGTGCAGAAGAAGGGGGAGTTGAGCCAGCCCTTTTTGCCGTAGCGCAGTGTCTGGCCTGCATCGTCCAGCAGGTGCCCGCCTGCGGCTTCCAGGATGGCCTGCGGGGCAGCGGTGTCCCATTCCATGGTCGGACCGAAGCGGGGGTAGAAATCAGCCTTGCCCTCGGCAATGAGGATGATCTTGGCGGCAGACCCCATGTGCGTGACGGACTGGACATGCCGCCCGGCCAGCCATTTTTTCAGCAGGGCCTCGGATGTGTGGTGAGATGATGTCAGAACCCGCAGCCCATCCGGTCCCGGCTCTGTCGTCCTGATGGGGTGGCGCTGCGTGCCGATCAGCTGGAAGGCTCCCTGCCCGATACCCCCGCCATACACGCCCTGTCTGGCGGGCAGGGCCACGGCACCCAGCACGGGCCTGTTGTTGCGGATCAGCCCGATATTGATGGTGAAATCTTCCCCTCCGGCGGCGAACCCCCGTGTGCCATCAAGGGGATCAATCAGCCAGTAGCTGTTGCCCGCCGGGACATGGATGCCCGCGGCATGTTCCTCTTCCGCAATGGCGGGGATGGCCGGGCAGGCGTCCCGCAGGCGGGCGAGGATGTGGCGCTCCGATGCCTTGTCTGCTTCCGTGACAGGCGAGGAATCGGCCTTGATCTCGGTCTGGAACCCACGGTCACGGATCTCTCTTACGATCCCGGCGGCTTCGGTGGCAATTTCCAGAGCCAGCGTCAGCAGCTCATGGTCGTGTGGGAGGGTCTCGGGGGAAACAGTCATGGCAACAGGTTACCGTATTATGGATCATTCGTCACTTCTCCTCTTCTCTGCTATGATGGGCAGACTGAAAAGAGGAAGTCCCATCCCGTCACGCTCATGTGAGGCTGGTCCGCCAGTCCTGGCCGGGGCTGTGGCTTTCTTTGCAGATGAGGGCAGGGTCCATGCTGTTCCTGCAGAAGGTGGGGCCTGCCAGAAGAATGAAACAGGATGATCATGATCGATATTTCTTTTACAGCAGCAGCCCGCCCGGAAGATGGTAATGGCCTTTCCGCTGTTCTGCTCTGTCATGGAGCGGAGTTTGCACAGGGTGCCGTGTTCCGCCAGCATGATGAGGCCCTGGGCGGTGCCCTGTCCCGTGCTGTTTCCTTGCGGGACTTCTCTGGCAAGGCCGGACAGACTCTCAGCCTGACAGCTCCATCAGCGGCTGTGGCGCAGTTCCACCTTCTGGGCTGCGCCCCGGCGGATGATGAGCCGCAGAGTGCTGGGACGGCGGCCCGGAGTGCCGGGGGTGAGGCTGTGAAACTGCTGAAGGCCAGCGGTGTCGAGGCGCAGGACGCTGCCTTGCTGCTGGAAGCCGGGCAGGCGCCGCTGGCGGCGGAAATCGCCCTGGGTGCCCAGCTGGGCAGCTATCGGTTTGACCGCTACAGAACGGTAAGCAGCAGGACACCGGCCCTTCAGGCACTGCATGTGGTCCTGCCTGATGCCGGACAGCTGGCAGAGGCCCGGGCAGGCTGGAAGGAGCTGGAAGGGCTTGGCAGAAGTGTTTTCCTGACGCGGGACCTCGTCAACGAGCCCGCCAATGTCCTTTTCCCGGAGGAATTTGCACAGCGCATCAAAGAGCTGGAATCTCTGGGGTTGGAGGTCGAGGTGCTGGACCGTGCCCGGATGGAAGAGCTTGGCTTTGGTGCCCTGCTGGGCGTGGCGCAGGGCAGCGAGAAGCCGCCTTTCACCGTCATCATGCGGCATAGGGGGGCTGCCGGGACTGACAGTGCGCCGCTGGCCTTCATCGGCAAGGGTGTGACCTTTGATTCCGGTGGCATTTCCATCAAGCCCGCTGCTGGCATGGATGAAATGAAGATGGACATGGGCGGTGCTGCCGCTGTTGTGGGCGTGATGAGCGCTCTGGCCCGCCGGAAGGCACCGGTCAATGCCGTGGGTGTTGTCGGCCTTGTGGAAAACATGGTTTCCGGGGCGGCCCAACGTCCGGGTGATATCGTGAAAAGCCATAGCGGGCAGACCATCGAGGTGCTGAATACTGATGCGGAAGGGCGTCTCGTTCTGGCGGATCTCCTGTCTTACACACGGCAGACTTTTGAACCGGCCCTGATGGTCAATCTGGCCACGCTGACAGGGGCCATTGTCGTGGCTTTGGGCAGCGATCATGCTGGGCTGTTCAGCAATGATGACCAGCTTGCCAGTGCGTTGGCCCAGGCTGGTGAGGAAAGCGGTGAGACCCTGTGGCGCATGCCGATGGGGGCCTCTTACAATCGCCGGATTGATTCCGACATTGCCGACATGAAGAACATCGGGGGACGGCCGGGCAGTTCCATTCTGGCAGCCGAATTCCTGAAGCGTTTTGTCGGGGACACACCCTGGGCTCATCTGGATATCGCCGGCACAGCGTGGGCAGAGCAGGCTTCTGCCATTACCCCTAAAGGTGCCAGTGGGTTTGGTGTACGGCTGCTGGACCGGTTTGTCCGGTTGCATCAGGAGAGAACGTCCCGGCACTGAGGGATGGAGAGACGGGCAGTCCCCGCAGGGGGGCATGTCCGGGCTGGCCCTTGCTGGTTTCCCCCCTGTGGGAAAGGAAACCGGCAAGGGCTTTTCATGAAAGAGGCATGACATGCAGGAGCCGTCTGATGGGCTGGTCACGCACAGGGTGTATCCGCCGCAGGACGTGCAGGTGGGGTTCTATCATCTGACACGGACGTCTTTTGAAGCCGCCCTGCCTGCCCTGCTGAACCGGACGCTTGAGGCTGGCGAGCGTGCCGTGATTCGCTGTCAGGATGCCGGGCAGGTCAAGATGCTGGACGAGGCCCTGTGGGCCACGCCTGCCGGTGTCTGGCTGCCACATGGCAGCCGTGCGATGGGCCATGCGGACCGCCAGCCTGTCTGGCTGACAGCGTGTGATGAATTACCCAATGGCGGCGCCTTCCTGTTCCGCATGAATGGGGCCTGGGATGGGGCGCTGACGGGGTTCAGGAGGATTTTCGACCTGTTCAACGGGCATGACGGGGACGCCGTCCAGCAGGCCCGTCTGCGCTGGAAAGAGATGAAACAGGCCGGATACCGCCTGACATACTGGCAGCAGGACGCCAGAGGTTGGAGAAGGGCAGGGTAAAGCCGGACATGTCGTTTCATGACCCTTTCATGGTCTGTCTGCTGGTTTTTATGGCCGTGCTGCTCTGTGGGGAGAGGCATGTCCGCATTTTTGTCAGCGGGCTCTGGCGTTCCGTGCCACTGGCTCTCTGGCGGCGGGGCGGCTGCCACATGGCAGGCATGGTCGTGGCCATGCTGGCGCTGGCGGTTTCGCACCATGTGGGGGCGGCGGCCTGTCTGGTGGCCGTGTCGCTCACCCTCATGGGAGGAGGGACCGTTTTTCAGCCCGTCTGGGGGATTCCGGCGCTGGTTGGGTATGGTCTGCTGCCTGATGGGGCAGGGGGCGTGGGGTTGATGGCCGTCTGTCTCTGGGGTGCGGGCCGGGCCGGCAGCGATGGGGCGGCCCGTCTGGTCGCCCTGCTCCTGCTGCTGGGGCTGGGACATGGGTTGGCTGCCCTGCATCCTCTGGGGTGGGTTCTGGCCGCTGTCGGTCTGGCGGGGGTATGTCTTCTGGCCGGGGCGTGGCCGGACCGGCTCTCCCTGTATCGGCACTGTCGGTTGGTGCGGCCCGTGCTTCTGTTGGGCATTGTGGAAATTTCACGCCAACAGGGCATGGACCTTGGGGTGGAGGGTGCCCTTTTTGCGCTTCTGCTGGACCTTGTCTGTCAGTCTCTGGCTGTGATCTGGCACCGGGCGGCCCTGCTGCTGTTGCCAGCTCCGCCGTTGCCGGGATTTGTCGTAGGGTGGGTTGGTCTTCATGCGGCTTTGGGGTTGAGCAGCAGTACGGAAGGATGGACCGTGGTGGGCTGTTTGCTGGGGGTGGCCATCATGGGGCTTGCCTGTGGGGATGGCATGGTGCTGCTGGGTGAAGGTGCGGCCGTCCTGCCAGAGGAGCGCCGCCGGTCCTGGATATGGGGTCTCTTTCTGGCCATGGGGCTGCCTTCGGCCTGTGGCATGGTGGCAGGCTGGATGACGGGCCATGGTGCGGGTTGGGCGGCCTGGTTGTATGGCCTGTCCGGTGGTGATGGCAGTCTGATGGCTCTGCCGCTGTTCTGGGCGGGCCTGCTGCCTCTCTGGTTCTGCCTGTCCCGTGGGCGCTGGCGTGATGGGCCGGATGCTGGCCTGCAACGGGATGGAGGGAGCAGCCCCATGCTGGGTAGTCTCCAGCCTTACATGCAGGCACAGCCTGTCCGTCCCCGGGGCCTGCGGCGGTGGTTGATGCGGGGGCAGCGGCAGGTTCGCAGTGTTCGTCTTTCCGCAAGGGAGATTCTGTCCCTTCTCCCTGTGCAGGAGCCGGAAGCAGTTTTCTGGCTTGTCTTTCTGGGGGGTGTGCTGGTTGTCATGGGGCTGGCGCAATGATGGGCATGGTTCTGCTTTCTGGCCTTCGTGTTCTGCTGGAGCTGAGCCTTCAGCTGGCCGTGATCCTGCTTCTCCTGCCGGCAATGTTCTGGCTGGGGGAGGATGTTCCGGCCCTGCTGGTTGGCAGGGCTGTGGCACCATTGCGGGAGAGATATGGCCGGATGGCTGCATTCTGGCGGCTGACCCTGCGGCATGGCCTGCCGCTGGAGGATGGGCTGATGCTGGCTCTGGGGCTGCTGGTGCTGCTCTGTCTGGCCGGTTTGTCCATCGTCATGCCGGATGTCGGTGCCGTGATGGGTGCATGGCTGGCGGACCCGTTGCTGATGGGGAGTGTTCTGCTGGCTGGCGCTTTCTGGGCTGTCCCGGGGCCGCTCTGGTGGATGCATGGACGCTGCTGCCTAGTCCTCTGTCTGACAGAAGCTTTCATCGTGCTGGCGGCTCCGGGTGTGACCGGCCTGCGGGGTGTGCAGCAGCTTTTGCTGGCGGCACCGGGGTCCAGTCTGGCTGGGACAGCCCTCTGCTGTGCCGTGGCGCTGGCCCTGACGACCTCCCTGCCGGATCGCCAGACACTGGCTGATGACATGGTGGCGAGGGGCCAGCCTGTTGGCCGGTTGGCACGGGATCAGCGACAGGTGATCGTGGGCGTGTATCATGCTGGCTGGTCGCTGCTTCTGGGGGATCTTCTGCTGCCTGTCCTGTTTGGTCTGGAGGGGCCGGGGGGAGTTCTCGGGCTGTCTGTCAGGTTCGTGGGGGGGAGTGTTCTGGTAGCTCTGGGGCAGATGACAGGCATGAGACGGCATGGACGGTTTGTGGCCCTTCTGCTGGGGCTGGCCGGGTTGATGGCGCTTGCCGGGAGGTTTGCCGTATGATGGCCGGGTTTGCCTGCGCACTGGTATTCGTTCTGCTGAGGCTGGGGCGGGATGGTCGCTGGCTGCCGCTTTATGGCGGGTTCTGCGCCATCATTGCGGGGACATCCGGTACGGGAGGGCTGGCAGGTCTCTGTGCCCTGCTGCTGCCGGTTTTCAATCTGATCCTGTGGGGGCTCGTGCGGCATTTTGCTGTTGGCCAGCAAGGGCGTCTCCTTGCCAGTGGGCGGGGTTTGCTGCCTGTCGTGATGACATTGCTCCTGCAGGTTGTTCTGGCTTTCTTTGGGGCAGGTCTCGGACTGGTGCCGACTTTTGGCATCGGTCTGGTGCTGGCCGGTTTGTGTGCAGCAGCCTGTGGTGTGGCTCTGGCCCAGTTCTGCGGGCTGATCATGGCTGTGGATGGCCTCATGGTGATGGCGGCCATCCTGCCTTCATGGGGGCTGTTCGTGACGGCTGTGGCACTCTGGGCGGTCATGGTGTTCCTGGCACTTGTGCTTCTGCCCCGGCTGGCCTGGTTGCGGGTGGAGGAAGGGTGATGATGCTGGCTGCCGCGTCTTTCTCTTCCGGACTGTTTGCGTCTCCTGTGCTGTTCGGGCTGATGTGCTGGCCGTTTCTGGTGGTCTGGGTCCTGTGGGCTTCACGCCGGCCCGATCAGGCCAGCTTCATGGCACGGCTGGGGCTGGGTCTCAGTGGCCTGGCCCTGTTGGGCTGTTCGTCCGGCATGACGTGGGGACAGGAGGTCTGTCTGGCCATGGAGGCCTGTGTACCGGCGCTGCTCTTTGTTCTGCGGGGCAGAACTGAACCGATCACGGGGACGGCGTCCTTCAGGGAAGGGATGAGCGTCTATCTGCCCTTTCTGGTAACAGGTTGCGTGTTTATGGGGCTTCTGCTGCGCCCCCCTCTGGCAGCCCTGTTTTTTGATGGTGCCGGGACTGTCCTGCTGGCCTGGTGGGATGGCCGGGCAACCCGGCGGGCCATGCCTGCCTGGGAGGTGGTCCGTCTGCGGCTGAGTGGCCTGATACTGGCGGGGCTTGGCTTTGCAGTGATGCAGGGAGGGGGTGTGTTTTCCAGCAGCGAGAGTGCAGCCCAGGTTGGGCAGGTTCTGGCGCTGACAGGGTTGTGCATGATGGCGGGGCTGGGGAGTGCCGTGTCCAGCCGGGCAGAGCTGGTCCTGCTGGATACGGGGCTGCGTTTTGTTCCGCTGTTTCTTATGGCGTTGCTGGCCGTGACCCCTTTCATGCGGCACCTCATGGTGGTGGCTGGACTGCTGGCTCTGGCAGGCACGTTTCTGGGGCGACAGGGCAGTTTTCCACTTCTTTCATGGATGACGGGTTTGGGCGTGCTGGCTGCGGGAACAGGGCAGATGCCATGCCTTCTCCTGCTTTATGGGGGCGCCCTGCTCGCCACGGCCCTGCGGCTGGGATGTGATGGCCTGCTTCTGGGAGGTGTGGCTGCCCTGCCGGTGCAGATGGTCCTGCCCGTCATCATGATCGTACTGGCTGTCATGGTGCCGCTGCTGGGCTGGCCGGCCCTGCTTGGGCTGCTGGCCTGTGTGATGCTGGGATTCCGGCATCTGGAGCTGGAAACCATGCCGCAGGGTGTTCTGGCCGTTTGGCAGCGTGGTGGCTGGGTGATGCGGGAACTCCTTCTGCTGCTGGTTCTTCTGGCCCTGCTGGCCGTTGCGCTGCTGGTCTGGGGAGGCATGCTGGTTCCTCCCTTGCCTGACCTGAAAGGACATTGAACATGACGGAAGGATCAGTCGTCCTGCCCGAAGGGGAGCGTGTCGGGCTGTTTCATTACCGTGTGACGGCGGAGGGCTGGCTGCATCTGTTGCAGCAGAATGTCCGGCTGATGTCCCTGCTGGGTTTCTGGGCGGATGAGGAATGGGCCACGGCCCTGTTCCTGTTACAGGGTGAGCAGCCTTTGCTGCTCAGTACAGCGGTGGTGCAGGGGCGTTATCAGGCAGCCTCGCAGTATTTCCCGGCGGCCCAGTGGGGGGAGCGTATGGCCAGGGACCTCTGGGGTGTGGAGGCCTGGTCTGCGTTGGATGACAGTCCGGCTTTGGATGATGGCAGCTGGTCCCTTGCGGCGCCATTGTCTGCCCGTCCCCTGCCTGTCAGCGAGGGGACGGGGCAGCCTTTGCCACGGTGCAGGATTGCGCCCTTCCGTACGGCCATACCGGGCCTGCTGGGTGTGGATTATGTGCTGGCCGACGGTGTGATGCAGCAGGTGGAGGTGCAGATTGCGGCTGGCCATCGTGGTGTCCTGTCCCGTCTGGTCGGGTTGACACCGCAGGAGGCCATGCCGCTGGTGGCCCGGATTTCAGCAGGTGGGTTTGTGGCCCATCCTCTGGCGTTCGTCCGGGCGCTGGAGCAGGCAGAAAATCGCCAGATAGACCCACGGGAGCGGGACAGACGGCTCATTTTGCTGGAGGTGGAACGGCTGGGGCTGCATCTGTTTGATCTGGCGCAGACGGCCCATCAGGCTGGTGCTGGCCTGATGGCGAGCCTGTGCGACCATGCCCGGGAGCATCTTGCGGGCCTCTGTACGGCGCATGGTCTGTCCCGCCGTCTGACAGACAGCATCAGGCTGGAGGGAAGCAGTGGCGTTGATGCGATGATTCCGTTTGTTCAGGCCGTGGTGCAGGGGGTGGCCCCACGGCTGGAGCAGATCAGACAGCTGGCCCGTCTGTCGGATGGACGGTTGAAAACCATAGCCACCGTGCCGACAGAACTGGCGTGGGATTATGCGCTGGGTGGGGTGATTGGCCGGGCCAGTGGGCGGTATCTGGACATGCGCTACATGGATGAGGGTGTCCGCACGCAGGCGATGGGTGGGGCTGGGCGTCATGAAGGGGATGCCTGGGCACGCAGTCGGCAGCGTCTGGCAGAAAGTCAGGAAGCCCTGAAAATCATGGAGTGTATTGTCGCCGATTATGGTGCGGAGAGTGAGCGCCAGGCCATGCCCCGCACTGATGAAGGGCTGGGCGTGGCCGAGGGAGCCCGAGGAGATGTCTGGTACCATGTCGTGCTGAAGGAGGGACGGTTGGCCAGTGTTCAGATACGGGATCCGCTTGTGCCTCTTCTGGCCGTGCTGGGTTCCGTGCTGGAAGGGCATGAGCCGGAACAGCTGGGGCTTGCGCTGGTATCTCTGGGCCTGTCGCCCGCCGGAGTTGCCTTGTGAGGTGGCCTGCCTGAAAAGCTCTGGCATCCGTCAGGGTGTTATATTATAACATATAAAATATGATTTAAGATTCATCATGCGCTGTGTGAGGGGCTGTGCGGTTTATCAGACAGGGCGTTGCCCTCATGCTGGGTGGAGGGCTGGTCTGCCCGGTCCTGACGGTGCTGCCTGCGCAGGCCCAACCGCCAGTGGCGGAGCCTGAGACGGCCGGGACGGTGAAAACCCCCTCAGCACCAGAACATTCTCGAAACAGGGGCAACGGACCAGCACATCAGGCAGCACAGGCCCGTTTCCAGTCTGTCGAGCAGTTGACGGTCACAGGGTCTTACCTTCAGGGTGGGCGGAAGACATCCCCCAATCCCGTGCAGACCATCACGGGGAAGGAGATACAGCGCAGTGCCGTGACGTCTCTGGGGGACTATCTGCAAAGGATGCCTTCCATCGGCTCATCCGGTTCGCCGAACAGCCTGACCAACGGGGGCAAGGGGGCATCCTGCACGGACCTTCGGAATCTGGGGCAGGGGCGGGTGCTTGTGCTGATTGACGGGCACAGGGCGACCCTCAATGCCGGGTCCGAATGTGTAGACCTCAACACCATCCCGTTGCAGCAGATCGAGAAGGTGGAAATTCTCAAGGATGGCGGGTCCGGCCTGTATGGGGCGGATGCCGTGGCGGGGGTCATCAACATCCATCTGCGGCACGACCTCACGGGCAGCAACATCACCATGCGGGGGAGCATTGCGCAGGCCGGGGATGCCCGGGGTGGCGAGGTCTCCGCCTATCACGGCATGAATTTTGATGAGGGGCGGGGCAACGTCACGCTGGCGGGCAGCTACAGCACGACCGGCCCCATCTATAACCGGGACCGCAGCTGGTCAGCCCTGCCACAGAATGACAATCCGGCCACGGGCAGCCCCAGTTACGGGTCGTCCATCATTCCTTCCGGCGTGCTCATCAATCCGCAGACGGGGCAGAAGATGGTGCCGGACGGGCAGGGCGGCTTCCGCCGCTTCACCAGGGACGATCTGTACAATTTTGCCCGCTATTCCACGATCATGAACCGCCATGATGACGGCACGGCCTCTCTTGATGCCCATGAGCGGTTTTCCCGGTTCGTGACGCTCTATGGCACCATGCGATACAGCCATACGCTCGTGGAACGGACCCAGTCGCCAGCGCCGGTGCAGGGGAGTGTCCCGCCATCCACACTGCCGTCTTCATGGCTGCTGCCGGCGGCCAGTCCGTACAATCCGTGGGGGCGGGATGCGTCCATCATCAAGCGGATGGAAGATGTCGGGCCACGGCGCAATCACATCAACACTGATACATGGACCTTCCTGCCCGGCCTGAAAGGACAGCTGGGAGCCGGGTGGGATTATGACCTCTCCTATACCTACGGGCGCAGCCATCTGTCCTCTCACACGCAGGACATGATCAATTACCGCAACCTGCTGGAAACGACAGGGACGAGACAGCTGGATGTGACGGATTCCCGCAGTCCCGTGGTCTATGATCCGGGCATATGCCAGGCGGCGCAGGGCTGCGTGCTGCAGAATCCTTTTGCGCCCTACAGCCAGCAGGCGAAGGATCATGTCCGGTTCACCCAGAAGGACCGGGCCACCTATCAGCTGCGGGACACGATGCTGCGCCTGCGGAACCCGCATCTCTTTGCCCTGCCGTGGATGTATGGCGGGCCGGTCGGGGTGGCGGCAGGCATGGAACATAGGGGGGAGCAGCTGAGCTATCACCCTGATGCCCTCGTGGCGCAGGGAGCGTCCACAGGGGCGGCGGGGGCCTATACGGGCGGTGGGTTCACCGTTTCGGAGGGTTATGGAGAAATCCAGCTTCCCCTGCTGCGGCGTGCGCCACTGGCCCGGGACCTGACGGTTGACCTTCAGGGCCGTGTCTCTTCATACAGTCATTACGGAACACCGCTGAACTGGAAGACCGGCCTGCACTGGGCACCGGTTCAGGACGTGGCCTTCCGGGGGACGCTGGGCACCTCGTTCCGGCAGCCGGGGCTGTATGATGTCTATGGCGGCCAGACATTGAGCTATGCTTCTGCATCCGATCCCTGCGCCCATGTGGGAAGCTATGGCAGCCGTGCGGGAGCGGTGCAGGCACGGTGCCAGAAGGAAGGAATCAACCCGGCCAGCTTCACCTCTTCACTGGTCGGGCAGCTGCCGACCCTCTCCGGTGGCAATCCTCGGCTGGGGCCGGAATATGGACGTACGGCAACGGTCGGCATGGACATCACGCCTCACTCTCTCAGGGCGTTGCGGCTCTCTGTCGATTACTGGCATTACAGCCTGCGGGACATGATCTCGACCCTCAGCACGCAGACGCTTCTGGATGGATGTTACACGGGCAGCGAGCCGGATTTCTGTAGTGCCATCCTGCCCCGTTCCAGCAGCGGGCAGATCACGGCCATCAAGGCCCTGCCGCAGAATGTCGGTGCCCTGAAGACGGATGGTCTGGATTTCAGCCTGCATTACAGCCTGCCCCTGGGCGACAGGGACCAGCTGAGCCTTCATGAAAACACCCAGTATCTTCTGAATTACAGGCAGAAGCTGACCCGCAACGGGAGCTGGCAGGACTATACAGGTCGTCTGCTCTATCTGAATGGCAGTGGCCGACCACGGGAGCAGCATTACATCAGCACGACATGGCGGCATGACCATGTCAGCCTCATCTGGATGACACGCATCATCAGCGGGATGAGGATGAATGACGGGCACCGTGATCTTGACCCGGCCACATCCGGGCGAACCCACGTGGGAGGAACGATCCTGCATGACGTGACGGTGTCAGGGACGTGGCACCAGTTCCAGCTGATGGGAGGCATCAGCAACTTGTTCAACCGTCGGCCGCCCTTCGTGCCGGATGGGGCCTTCAATACCGCCTTTTCCCAATATTCAGGCTACATTGCCGGAAGAAGTTTCTTTCTCCAGATGGGGGCTGATTTCTAGCCGGGCAGATGACCGTCAGGGGAGCTGGTGCGCTGGTGATGTGGAGCGGCGTTGTTCCTCTGAAGTCCCCATCACTCTGGGCAGGAACGGGCTGGCTGCCGGGGCAGGTGATGGTCCGCCCCCGGATGAAGGAAAAGGCCGGGGTGGTGCAGTCGTTCCGGCAGAGGAAAGCCCATGCCTGCTTCAGCAGGCAGAGCGGGTGCAGCCGGTGCAGCATGAAGACGGAGAAGGCGGCCTCTTCATGGTGGTTGTGGCGGAACAGCCGGAACGGACCGCCATAAAGCCGCCCTTTGGAGATGATGGTGAGGCGGGACTGGTAGCATCGGCCATCCACGTCTGTCTCGAATGCGGGGAAGGGATAGGTGGACAGCAGGCGCAGGGCGGTGACGGCATAGGCGGCCCGGCCGATCCGTTTCTTGAGGGCCGTGGAGAGCTGCTGCACCACCCAGCCATCGGGGCCGACCCCGACCATCTGGAGGAACAGGGTTGGGCTGGCCTGTCCTTCTGTGGTGAGCCAGCCCGGCCAGAGCGTGCGGGTCTGCCCGCTGGCGATCAGGGTGGCGTTGCGGGCGTCATGGAAGGGGACGCCCAGCTCCAGTGCCAGCACATTGGCTGATCCGACGGGCCAGAGGGCCAGAGGGCAGGGCTGGCCCAGCATGGCGTGGGCAATTTCGGCAATCGTTCCATCCCCTCCACCGGCAATGATGAGGTCCGCTTCTGGCAGGTGGATTTTCACAATCTCCGCAGCATGGCCCCGGTAGCGGGTTTCCATGACACGCACGTCCAGCCCGGCCTGTTCCAGATGCTTCACGAAGGCGGCCTGCCGCCGGGGAGAGTGATGCCCCGCTGTCGGGTTGATGATGAGCAGTGCTCTGCGGGGATGGGGGTGCAGTGAGGAGGGTGGTAGGTGCAGGTGCATGGCGGGGGAGGGTACTTCACTCTGGGCCGGGACACTATATAGTGCCCGGCATGAACCTTCTGTTACAGGTTCTGCTGTTTTGTTCCCATTGTGAGGATCACATCTGCCATGCAGTCAGCTCCCCTGACCATGATGCTTGCTTTTCTGGATGTACAGAAATGGCGCCCCCGCCCCGTGAGGCGGCAGGGGCGGCGCATCAGGCTGTTCACGCTTGAGGCGGGAAGCTGCGAAGGCTGTGCAATGGAACTGGTGTCTCTGGGAAGCAGCGCCTACCCGTTGGAAGGGAGCGGGTTTCAGAGGGTCCAGCATCCAGAGGATGCGGACTGGCTCCTTGTCACCGGCTCTGTGACACGCTCCTGCGCAGGCGATCTGGCCAGTGCGTGGGAGGCCATGCCCGCAGGACGCAGCCTCGTGGCTGTGGGAGACTGCGCCCATGATGGTGGATTGTGGAAGAACACATACGCCACGCTGGGTGGCCTCCATGCGCTCAGCCGGGTCTATGGGTCCATCCCTGGCTGCCCGCCGTCGCCCGCATCCATTCTTCAGGCGTTGGTGGAGCTGGCAGAGGGTGGTTCATCTCCCACGGGCTCCCACGCATCTTCTGCCTCACGCCGCAGCCGCCAGTAAGACCGGCGGGAGAGCGGGATCATGACGAGATAGAGGACACCAGCTGCGGCCAGAGCGCCCCATGGTTCTGTTACCAGAATGGCGGCATAGGCACCGACACCGACCAGCATGGGCAGAATATAGCGTGATGGCACCTTGAAGTTCTTGAAGGACCAGATCGGCAGGGTGGAGACCAGCAGCAGGGCGGTGACGATCAGGCAGCCAGCGGCCAGCCATGGGGAGTGGGCGAAATGCTCGATGCCTGTCAGGTTGTTGCGCTTGGCTTCCAGCCCCAGAAAGACCGGGAACAGTGCAAGCCCTGCCCCTGCCGGTGCGGGCACGCCGGAGAAGAAATTGGCGGCATATTCCGGTGCCGTATCGTCGTCCAGTGCGGAGTTGAAGCGGGCCAGCCGCAGGGCCATGCAGACCGTGAAAAGAATGAACGGGATGAAGGCCAGCCGCTGCGTGGCAGGCAGAGCCCAGAGCATGAGGATGAAGGGCGGCACGACGCCGAAGCAGACAAAGTCCGACAGGCTGTCAAATTCAGCTCCGAAACGGGATGTCCCCTTCAGCAGGCGGGCGATGCGTCCGTCCAGCCCATCCATGCAGGCAGCGATGAGCAGGGCCCCGGCTGCATGGGTAAAATGGCCTGTCATGGAAAATTTGATGGCGCTCAGCCCCGCACAGAGGCCCAGCATCGTCAGGATGTTGGGGACAAGCCGGTTGAAGGAAAGCCCACGGACCCGGCGCCGCTTGCGCCGGTATCTATGCACCATGGCCGTGTCGGAAGATGGCTTCTGCATATGTCTGGCCCTCAGAGCTTCGCTATGACCGTCTCGCCTCCGATCATCGTCTGTCCCTCCAGGACATCGGGGGTGATACCCGGTGGCAGGTAGATGTCCGTGCGGGAGCCAAAGCGGATGAGGCCAAACAGCTCCCCGGCCTGCACCTGTTCGCCTTCTTTCACATCACAGAGAATACGGCGGGCGACCAGCCCGGCGATCTGCACGACGGCCACCTGGCGGCCATCCCGGAGAGTTACGCGCAGTTCGTTGCGTTCATTATGTTCGGAGGCCTTGTCCAGGCTGGCATTGAGGAATTTGCCTGCATGATAGGCAATTTTCGTGACTGTCCCACTGACGGGCATACGGTTTACATGCACATCCAGTACGGAGAGGAAGGTCGAAACACGCCAGACCGGCTCACTGCCCATCTCCAGGGCAGCCGGCGGCGGGACCATGGAAACACCTGTCACACGTCCATCCGCACTGGCGAGGACGAGCCCTTCACCCTGTGGAGACGTCCGCCGTGGGTTGCGGAAGAAATAGAGGCAGAAGCCTGTGAACGCAAAGCCTGCTGTCCCCAGGGCCCGTGTCAGCCGCCATGGCGTGGCCCGCCCGAACACACCAGCCAGAAGGCCGATGCCCAGAAAGGGTGTTGCCGCACGGTGCGGCGGAGCAAGGACGAGTTTGAGAGATTTGATCAGTGACATGAGATTACTCATACGTCACCTGCTGGATGGGTCAAGTATTTCGTGACGGGGATGGGGAGGGCGTGGTCAGGGCTGGGTGTGTGCTTGCAGGGAAAGGTGGCAGGGGCCATCTTGGAGGCATGGCTTCCGTTATCCCGCTGTTTCCTGCGGGATAACCCTGTCTGGAGAGAGGTTTCATGAGTGTGGAGATAAGGCCGGTTCCCGCCTTTCAGGATAATTACATCTGGTTCGTCCGTAAGGAGGGGCACCCCTGGGTGGTGATCGATCCCGGTGAAGCCGGGCCAGCAGAGGCGGTGCTGGGGGAAGAGGCTCCGGCTGCCATCCTGCTGACCCATCATCATGGCGATCATGTCGGTGGGGCGGCAGAACTGGCACGGCGCCACGACGTGCCGGTTTATGGTCCAGCGGATGTGGCAGGTGTCGATCACCCGCTGAAGGACGGTGATGAGGTGAAGGTGGCCGGGCTGACATTCCGTGTCATGGCCACACCGGGTCACACGCTGGATCACCTCTGCTATGCGCTGGAGGGTGGAACCCCGGCCCTCTTCAGTGGGGATACGCTGTTCAGTGGTGGGAGTGGCCGCCTGTTCGAGGGGACTGCGGAACAGCTTTTTGCCAGCTTCCGCCAGTTTGATGATCTGCCGGACGGGACACTTCTCTGCCCCGGCCATGAATACACGCAGGGGAACCTGAAATTCATTGCCTCACTGGGCAGAAGCACCCCTGCGCTGGAGGCCCGCAGGGCAGAAGTGGCGCAGCTCCGGGCGGAAGGGCGGCCCTCGGTGCCTGTTCCGCTGGGCGTGGAGCGGCAGACCAACCCGTTCCTCATGGCCCGGACGCCGGAAGAACTGGCCCGTCTGCGGAAGCAGAAAGACCAGTTCTGAGTTGTCAGGCCGTGCGGATGTCCAGCCCGATATCCAGTGCTTTCACGCTGTGGGTCAGCCAGCCGAGGGAGAGGATGTCCACGCCACTTTCGGCAATGCTGCGGGCCGTGTCGGGCGTGATGCCGCCGGAGGCCTCGGCAATGGCCCGGCCTTCGATCATGTTCACGGCCTCACGCAGCATGGCGGGGGTCATGTTGTCCAGCAGGTAGGCATCCGGCCCGTCGGGGCAGTCCAGCGCCTCGGCAAGTTGGGCGAGGGAGTCCACTTCCAGCTCGATCTTCATGAGGTGTCCGGCCCGCTGGCGGGCAGCGGCCAGTGCGGCGGGGATGTTGCTGCCGAAAAGAGCCAGATGATTGTCCTTGAGCATGATGGCATCATCCAGCCTGTGGCGGTGATTGCTGCCACCACCAGCCCGGACGGCATATTTCTGTAGGGCACGCAGGCCGGGGAGCGTCTTGCGGGTGCAGCAGATGCTGACCCCCGTACCTTCCACGGCATTCACGATCTGGCCCGTGGTGGTGGCGATTCCGCTGAGATGGGACAGCAGGTTGAGGGCCACACGTTCCCCGCCCAGCACGGCGCTGGCTGGGCCTTCCACCTCGGCCAGAACATCGCCACGGGTGATGCGGTCGCCCTCCTGCCTGAAGGGTGTGAAACGGGTCCGGCCATCCAGAAGCGTGAAGGCCAGACGGGCACCGGGCAGTCCGGCCAGCCGTCCATCCTGCCGGGCGACGAAGGAGGCCCGAAGTGTGGGCTGGCCCTGCATGAGAGCCTGCGTGGTGACGTCGCCACCTGTGCCGAAATCTTCCCGCAGGGCGTTGCTGATGACCGGTTCCCAGAGCAGGTCGGGCAGGAAAAGCGTCTCAAGGGCCATGATGATGGGTCTCCTGGTGCTGGATGGAAGGAGGTTACAGGGGCAGGTCGGTCAGCTGCATGTCGATGTGACGGGGCGGCTGAAGACCGGGCGTGTCTTCCCGCCAGTGTGCCCCTCTCTGTTCCGGGCGGTTCAGGGCGGCCCAGCCGATGAAGGAGGCGGTCAGGGCGCAGAGATTCTGGCGGGCCAGTGGCAAGGTGCGTTCCAGAAAATTTTCCAGTCCTGTGCGGGTGCGGAGAATGCCGAGATGCTGCTGCATTTCAGCCCGGAAAGGCCAGTCCGTCGTGAAGGTGGGGCGTGCCGGTACCGTGGCGGGAGGGGGAGCTGTTCCATCGTTCCGGCTGGTGTTGACGTCCCGCCCTGCCCATTGCCCGCAGACCAGAGCCTCCAGCAGGGAGTTGCTGGCCAGCCTGTTGGCACCATGAAGGCCGGTACAGGCGACCTCTCCGCAGGCCCACAATCCCTTCAGGGTCGTGCGGCCTGTCTGGTCCACCTTCAGGCCGCCCATGTGGTAGTGCATGGCGGGCTGGACGGGGAGAAGCTGGGTGTCCGGATCAAGACCGGCTTTTCGGCAGGCCTGCGTGATGCCGGGGAAACGTGCGCTGAAGGGGGCACCCGGCAGGGAGCGTCCATCCAGAAAAACGGTGCGTCCTTCCCGCAGCTGGGCAGCGATGGCCCGGCTGACGACATCACGGGGGGCGAGTTCTTCCGTAAAACGGTGGCCGTCATCCAGACGCAGTACGGCTCCGGCTCCCCGCACGGCCTCACTGATGAGGGAGAGGCGGCCTGTCTGGCCCGGTGAGACGAGGGCCGTAGGGTGAAACTGTGTGAATTCCATGTCCCGCAGAGTGGCTCCTGCTCGTGCGGCCAGAGCCAGTGTCGTACCCCGGTTGGAGAGCGGGCTGGTCGTGTGCTGATACAGCCCGCCGCAGCCGCCGCTGGCCAGAATGCAGTGCCGTGTGGGGATGAACCCGGCGGATGTCCATACACCCTGCACTGTCCCATCAGGGGCGTGGAACCCTTCCAGCGTGGCCTGTAGCCAGTGGATGGTGTCCTTTTCCCGGGCCTGCTGGAGAACATGCTGAAGGATGACCTGCCCGCTCCGGTCGCCACCGGCAAAGACAATCCGCTCATGGCTGTGGGCAGCTTCCAGATGGAGGGAAAGCTGCCCCTTTCCATCATGGGCCAGGGGCACGCCAAGCCGCAGGAGCGTTTCCACGGCACCCGGCCCTGCCTCGGTGATGCGCTGCACGATGGCCGGATCACACAGACCGGCACCGGCCCTGAGCGTATCCTCGGCGTGGCTGGCCGGACTGTCACCGGGACCGACCGCCGCTGCCATGCCGCCCTGGGCCAGGGTGCTGGATGTTCCTTCCCCTGTGAAGGAGGGAGCAAGCAGCACGCAGGGGCCGTCCATTTCCAGAGCCGCCATGAGGCCAGCCAGCCCGGCCCCGATGATGACTGGCCAGCCTGCGTGGCGGGAAAGGGCATGTCCCTGCATGGGACGGTCCTTCACTTGATGGCCAGCATCCGCTCGACGGAGCGGCGGGCCGGTTCCTGAAGGTCAGCCGGGATGGTGACTTCGGTGCTCATGGTTTCCAGAGCCTGACGGATGTTCTTCAGGGTGATGCGCTTCATGTGCGGGCAGAGATTGCAGGGACGGATGAAGTCGGTCTGCGGGTGCATGGCGGCGAGGTTGTCGCTCATGGAACATTCGGTGATGAGCATGACCTTTTCAGGTTTATGCTGGGCGATGTAGTCCATCATGCTGGCCGTGGACCCGGCATGGTCGGCTTCCGCCACGACATCGGGTGAACATTCCGGATGTGCAATGATATGGAGCGGGCCATGCATCCGCCGGTACTGGCGGATTTCCTGCGGGGTGAACCGTTCATGGACTTCGCAGCGGGCTGACCATGTGTGCATCTTGATGCCGGTTTCCCGCTCGATGTTCCGGGCAAGGAATTCATCGGGGATCATGATGACTTCCGGTACGCCAAGGCTTTCCACGACACGGCGTGCATTGCCGGACGTGCAGCAGACGTCTGTCTCGGCCTTTACGGCAGCGGAACTGTTCACATAGGTAACGACCGGCACGCCGGGGTGGCGTTCCCGCAGGGTGCGGACATTTTCCGCCGTGATACCTTCGGCCAGGGAGCAGCCTGCCAGTTCGTCCGGGATGAGGACGGTCTTCGTGGGGTTCAGCAGCTTGACCGTTTCGGCCATGAAATGGACGCCCGCCATGATGATGACATCCTGTTCCAGATTCTGGGCCTCACGGGCCAGAGCCAGACTGTCCCCCCGGATGTCGGACACGCAGTGGAAGATTTCTGGTGTCTGGTAATTATGGGCGAGGATGACAGCATTATGTTTGCGCTTCAGCTCGAGAATGGCCTCGATGTCATCTGCAAAAAGCCGGTCCCAGTCCTGCCAGGCCATGAGGGAGGCCACGGGGCTGTACAGCGCAGCGCGGGACGGAGAAGGGGCAATGCCCTGCATCATGGAGAGGTCCTTACCAAGGTTATACTCACTATGAGCATAATATAGGCCCTGCTGGAGACCATGCCAAGGGGTTTCTGCTCCGGGTGTGTCGGGAGGAAAGATCGTACCGTTCTTTCGGGAGCGTATTCTGGATGGGAGTGACTGGGCAGAGGCTCTCCACAATCAGGGGAAGGTGGCGTCTTCTGGTTGGGGGGTACGGTTACCGGAGATACCCGGAATGGAGCCAGATATGTGAGCGGAAAGGTCAGCCCTTCTCCGGGAACCGGATGGGTAATGGTGGCGGGGGCATCATCGCAGGCTCAGCCTTTGTCTCGTTCTGGCTTTGGAATACGGTAGTGGCTTCGGCTCATTCATGGCAGCCTGTCTGCTTTCGGGCAGATGCAACGGGCGAACATATCGGATTATCGTAGCACGGCCATGCAGGCGGCGGCTTGGTTACCGGATCGATGTCGCAGAAGCTCGTCGGCCTTGCCAAGGGGATGGCGGCGAACTCTGCGGGTCTTCTTGGTGGAGGGCGTTTGCATGATGAGAGCAGTGAAAGCCAGTCTGCTATCAGCGACACCATCACGGTCAATGCGGGGCGTGTCACGGGGTCATACAGTCACGACGTTGCCCATGCCAATGGTGCCCTGACGAACAGGTTTGATGCGCAGAAGCTACAGAACCAGATACAGGCCGGACAGCTTGGCACGCAGCTCGTCGGTGAGATTGTTGGAACGGCCTTCCAGAAGATACAGGATGAGGAAGATAGAAGTCGTGCGAAGCAGGGTTTGCCGCCAGCAGATTCTTCTGGCCTGTTTTCTGGTAGAGAAGTCGTGCGTGATCTTCTGGAAGCTGGCGGGGCGGCCGGTGTTGCAGCTCTGACGGGTAACAGTAAGGGAACGCTGCATGACAGCATTGCCAGCATGTTCAGCAGTGCTGCCGCTGCGGCTGGTGGAGCTGTTGGAGGACTGGTTGCGGGCAAGGGCAGTGCGTCAGTCAGTGCGCTTACTGGTGCAGCGGCGGCAGCGGCCATCGAGCAGTATAATGATAGTGCCCATCGTGGGAAGGAGGCAGAACAGAAGGAAGAGCAGCAGAAAGAAGAAACGAAGGCGGTCGTGGATGCAGTTCTTGATGGTGCATTAACCGCTGGTTCCATGATCCTAGGCCCACCTGGAACTGCCTTTGGTTATACATTGGCTGGCAGGTTGGAGCAGGAAGGACACCCATATCTTGCTGCTATCCAGGCGGGATCAGCAGGTTTGGATACCTTTGGTATTGATACATCTGTTGTTGTGTCTCCTGCGATTACCGGTTCGCTCTGGCTTGCGAAGAGTGCTGTGGTGGGGGCGATCCTCAAGTTTGGTGGAGATGCTTTCGAAAGGCTTGCTCAGGCCCAGTTTATGGCTGTGACTGGGGAGGAGTTTGGGGCTGCTTTGGCAGGACATGCAGCAGAGGGTGCTGCCAATCTTGGCAAAAAAGAAACTGCAGCTGGTCAGGTTGTAAAAAGTGTCAGGCAGGATGACCCTGCATTTAAAAATATAGGAAAAAATTCCTCTCTATCATTAGAGGCTATAGAGGCAAGTAAAGGTGGTAATTCAGATTTAGGCTCAGGACTCATAACCAGAACATGATGGTTGCGGCGAGGCAGACGGCTGAGAAAAAGACTGTCGGAGACCTGTCATAGCGTGTTGCGATCCGCCGCCAGTCCTTGAGCCTTCCGAACATGATCTCGAT
>NZ_QORT01000003.1:0-281741 GCF_023337675.1 Parasaccharibacter sp. TMW 2.1891
CTTAAAGTCAGATACATCAGCTTCCGTCTTCCATCAGCCTTCACTAACGAAAACGCCGCCAACATATCCCTTCCAGTCTCTACTTTATAACCCATATTCTCTTGTCAATGACCACCCCAGCCGCCCCAGAACTCCCGCCCCAGCGCCGCCGGTGAATGGGCTTATACGCAGATCCCCCTCACCGCACAACCCCATCACACCAAAAAAATCAAAAAAACTTCAAAAAAAGTTAAAATATCCTGAATTTCCGCAGAGCCACGCCACAAACCTGCTGATTCCTTCCTCCAGAGACACCTGCGGTTCCCATGGAATCACTGCCTTCAGAGCGGTCGTATCAGCCCATGTCTCCAGTATATCCTCCGCAGGTCTGGGAGCTTTCTGGATAATGGCCTGTCGTTCCAGAGATGTTTCAAGACACCGGATCAGATCCCTCACAAGACGGGGCTGCCCATATCCCACGTTGAAGAGTCGGCTTTCTCCTGCACTCGGCGGCGCATCCATCAGATGCAGAATCGCCTCTACGACATCATCAATATACGTGAAATCCCTTGCCAGCCCTTCGGCATCCCAGAGGGTCAAAGGATGCCCCGCCTGAATCGCTCTGGCAAAACCATAACAGGCCATGTCCGGGCGCCCCATCGGGCCATATACCGTAAAGAAACGCAGACCGGTCTGGGCAAACCCGTAAAGATGACTGTAGGTCTGCGCCGTAAGCTCGTTCATCCTTTTGGTCGTGGCATAAAAAGATGCCTGCGCCCCAACAGGAACGGATTCGGAGAAAGGAAGGGCCGCCGAAGGCCCATACACGGCGGAGGACGAGGCATAGAGAATCTGCCGCAACCGGGACAGGGTCCGGCAGGCTTCCAACAGACTGACCTGACCGGCAATGTTGTCCTCTATATAGGCATGGGGCTTGAGCCGGGACTGCCTGACCCCCGCCCGGGCAGCGAGATGCAGAACCGTATCAATGTCAGGATACTGTGCGAACAGACCTGCCAGGGCAGCCTGATCACGCACATTGGCCCTGACATAATGAAAGCCAGACTGCCCATGCAGTGCAGCAAGCCGCAAAGGCGCCATGGCCGGAGTGGACTGCTCACTATCAAGCCCGATGACACGCCATCCACGAGCCAGCAGGACACGGGCCACATGAGACCCGATGAACCCAGCAACCCCTGTTATGAAAACCGTGCGGGACACATTCAGTGTGCCCCACCAGGCAGAGCATCGGACACGATGCGGTTCCCCACCACCAGCCCCAGCCTTTCCGCCGTTCCGGCAGGAAGCTCCAGAACAGCCCGGACAGGCCCATGACTGCTGATGATTCCCTCACTCAGGGGTGTTGTATGTTCCTCAATGGCGTGAATACGGTTCTGATCATCAATGAAGATCATGTCCAGCGAGATGAAAGTGTTGCGCATCCACATGGCGGATTCCTGCGGGGCAGGCCAGACAAACAGCATGCCATGATCCGGCTTTATCTTCTTGCGGAACATCTCACCCACTTCCTGCTGGCGTGGCGTGCTGGCCACTTCCACCCTGAAGGCATGGCTGCGCCCGGTCTGATCGGTAATGGTCAAGGCAACTTCGGGTAATGGTGGCTGTGCCTCCGTAACCATTTCTTCAGCCCGAACCATGCCACCAGCAGCAGCCAGACCCGCCAGGACGAGTCCACCTGCCAAAAGACCCCACTGATAAACTCTTTTCATCATCCCTCTCCTTATCTGCACCACCATGCCGATCAGTGCTGAAATGCCGGATTATGCTGCCGCTCTTCCCCTATCGTGGTCGGCAGGCCATGACCCGGCAGGACGATGGTATCGGCCGGAAGAGTGAACAGTCTGCTGCGGATCCCCTCCAGCAGCTGTCTTTCATTGCCATAGGGGAAGTCTGTCCGCCCCACCGTACCACGGAACAGCGTATCACCGGCAATCACCAGCCCTGCCTGCCGCAGGATGAACACGACATGACCGGGCGTATGACCGGGAACATGAGCAACCTCAATGTCATGCCCAAGAAAGGACAGTATATCCCCGTCGCTGGAAAAACGGTCCGGTGTGACGCTTTTCATGCCATCCAGCCCGAAAGCAGCCGCCTGCTGCTCGATTCTCGACAGCAGAAACAGGTCCTCCCGCAACGGCCCGATGACAGGCACGTCACCCCCCTGCCGGTCCGTCAGCAGTTTCTTGAGGTCGGCAGCACCTCCGGCATGATCAAGATGACCATGTGTCAGCAGGATGGCCTCGACATGCAGCCCCTCGGCTTCCCGGGCCAGCCGCACACTTTCTCCGCCAGGGTCGACAACAATCGCCCGCCCCATCTGGTCCGACAGAATCGTGCAGTTCTGACGAATCGGTGTCACGGTCACTTTCCGCAAGGTTAATTTCATGACGGGCTTCCATTTCCGGGCATCAAACAAGAAATGATCTACAACGTCATACCCCTACCCGACAAGAAACCACCACTTCCCCACACTCCACACCCATGAAATAAAATACTGCAGCAAGAAAAGCAGAGTAGACGAATAGAAGATTCGGATCTAAATACAGTTTCTGGAGCCATTTCTCCTTTACCTTTCCGGAGGGCCATGCCTCTTGCAGGCTTTGCCTTGCCAAATGAGTATGATCAGCCTGAAACATATTTCTAATTGGTATATATTTCCTAATGTTAAATCTTATTCAGGTTTCTCTGCCCATTTCATGCCATTATTTGTCTTGTCATTCACCGGCTTCTTCTGATAGTTTCCCGGAACTACTGAAAGAATGAGGTCCACTTCGGTCAAACAGAACGGGAAGATGTATCATGCGCCGTGCCGGGAAACGGTTATTTTTATCATGTCTGGTATTATCTGCGGCAGCATTCTGCGCTCCCAAGGCCGAAGCGAGGCACCATGTCCGCCATTCAAGCCGTTTGATCAGAAGCAGCCACTTCCTGCACAGGCATTACCGCCACTATGGTCATGCCCATGTCATCCAATGCGTTGCCTATGTGCACCAGAGCACGGACTTCCACATCCGTGGCAATGCACGGGACTGGTGGCGCAATGCTGAAGGCATGTACGCCCGTGGCCAGCAGCCCGAGCCCGGTGCTGTCCTCAGCTTCCGTCCCACACGCCGTATGCCACTTGGGCATGTTGCCGTTGTCCGTCGGCAGATCGACAGCCGGACCATCATGATCGACCAGGCACACTGGGCCTCCAACGGCATCAGCCACAACACGAGAGTGGTGGACGTGTCTCCTGAGAATGACTGGACAGCTGTCCGTGTGGCTCTCCCGGGCAATGGGGAACGTCTCGGCAGCATCTATCCGACGCATGGCTTCATCTACAACCGTCAGGACGGTTCTGCCCCTGTTTCCACACGGTACCGCAATGTCATTGCCAAAGGAACGGCCAGTGACATGGAAACAGCCTCCGTTCCGGCTGATGCCAGCTTCTTCGGAGACGAGGCTCCCAGCCGGTCTCTCCAGTAAGAACTGGACCTCACGACCGTAATCCCACAAAGCCGGACCGTTCCCTCAAGGACGTCCGGCTTTGTGGTATGGATGACCTGTCTGGATGGACTGTGCCCGGAAGAGCTGCTCCGCCAGCATGACCCGCACCAGCATGTGTGGCCATGTCAGCTTCCCCAGCGAAAAAACAGCATCCGCCCGCTGAAGAATGGCGGCATCAAACCCTTCGGCTCCCCCAATCATGAAACAGACAGGGCGGCCACTCTCCTGCCACGTCTGCAATCGGGACGAAAAGGCCGGGCTATCCAGCAGACGGCCCCCTTCATCCATCGCCACAAGAAACGCATTGTCAGGACAGGCAGCCAGAAGGGAATCGGCCTCCCGCCGTTTCAGTTCGGCAGGAGCACCCCGGCCCTGGGCCACTTCCACAATCTCCAGCTTCGGACGCAACCGGGCGCAGTACCGCTCCAGCAGCTCCCGTTCCGGGCCGGCCTTCAGCTTTCCTACGGCGATGAGCTTCATCAGAAAACCCTCTCGCCAGCCACCACCTCATTCAACGGCAATTTCTTCCGCAGCCGCATCAAAGTCACCACCCCACATGCGTTCCAGCGCATAAAGCTCACGGCTTTCCGGCATGAAGAGATGGACAACCACATCTCCTGCATCCATCAGAACCCAGTCACTGCCCTGGTCCCCTTCAATCTGCGGGCGGGCAAGATTTTCTTCCTTCAGGCGACGTTCCAGATGCTGGGCCATGGCAGAAATCTGACGCTCGGAAAGACCGGAAGCAATGACCATGCGCTCAGCGAATCCGGCACGACCTGTCAGGTCCAGCACGACAATGTTCTCGGCTTTGTCTTCATCCAGACTGTCCGTAATGACAGACAGAAGACGGGCCAGCCCTTCCTCATCACTATGAGGGGCGGAAGCGGGGGTTTCAGTCGCGTTGATGATGGTTCTCACTCCTGATCGACAGACGGGCAGAACAGCCCCTTTTGACGCAAAGCGGTCGAAGATATGTCATTCTGAGGTGCCGAAAGGAATGTCCAGCCCGGCCCACTCCCTTTTTCTAGCAGAAGAGACGCCGCCCTTCCATCACGACGATGATGCCGCAGGACGGAACTGGCCCGCCCCTTGAGGGCCGGTATGATGCTTCCGGGACGAGGCAGGACAGCAATCGGCACCATCTGCGCCAGCCGCCGCCATGACCGCCAGCGGGAAAACTGGGCCAGCCCGTCTGACCCCATGAGCCAGACAAAACGGCACTGTGGGAAACGCTGCCGGAGCATGGCCACGGTCCGGACCGTGTAACGCTGCCCCAGCTTCTGCTCTATGTCCGTGGCGATGATGCGCCGTCCATCTGCCAGAGCCTGTGCCGTTGCCAGCCGCCGGGAGAACGGCGCCATTCCCTTGCGGGGCTTGAGGGGATTCCCCGGAGACACCATCAGCCAGACCTGATCCAGCTTCAGACTTGCCAGAGCCTTGCGGGCCAGCTGGATGTGCCCCTCATGCGCCGGATTGAACGACCCTCCCAGCAGGCCGATGCGCATCCGGCGGCCATCCCCGAATCGGGATGCAGCAGCCCCCAGCGGAGTCGCCGGAAGCCTTTCGGGACGAGGCCCCTTCATGAGGCTGTCTTACACGTTGAAGCGGAACAGCAGGACATCACCATCCTGCACGACGTAATTCTTGCCCTCGACACGCAGCTTGCCGGCCTCACGGGCACCCGCCTCGCCCTTGTAGGTGACGTAATCATCATAGGCGATGGTTTCGCAGGCGATGAAGCCACGCTCAAAGTCATTATGAATGACGGCTGCCGCCTGCGGGGCCTTCGTACCTGCCGTGATCGTCCAGGCCCGGGTCTCCTTCGGCCCTACCGTGAAGTAAGTCTGAAGGCCCAGAAGGCGATAACCAGCAGCAATCACACGGTCCAGACCGCTGTCCTTCAGGCCGAGGCCATCCAGAAACTCGGTCCGTTCCTCAGCCTCAAGCTGGCTGACCTCCGCCTCGATGGCCGCAGAGACGATGACAGCCCCGGCACCTTCCGCCTCGGCCCTCTTCCGCACCTGCTCGGAATAGGCATTGCCGGTCGAAGCCGCCGATTCTTCCACGTTGCAGACATAAAGGACGGGCTTGGTCGTCATCAGCTGGAGGCGGGCAGCCTCTACTTCTTTCCCCTCAGGAACGGCCGTACGGGCCGGTTTGCCCTCACGCAGGGCGGCCAGCAGCGGCTCCATGAGTTCCAGCTGTTCCTTGGCCTCACGGTCATTGCCACGGGCACGCTTTTCCAGCCCGACCTTGCGGCGCTCCAGACTGTCCAGATCGGCCAGCATCAGTTCCGTCTCGATGATGTCCGCATCCCGCACGGGGTCCACGCCGCCCTCGACATGGGTGATGTCATCATCATCAAAGCAGCGCAGGACGTGGATGATGGCATCCACCTCACGGATGTTGGCGAGAAACTGGTTGCCCAGCCCTTCCCCCTTGGAAGCCCCACGGACCAGCCCGGCAATATCCACAAACTCGAGGCTCGTTGGCACAATGCGCTGAGAGTTGCCAGCCTTGGCCAGAACCTCCAGCCGTTCATCCGGCACGGCCACCCGCCCCGTGTTCGGCTCGATGGTGCAGAACGGATAATTGGCAGACTGTGCCGACGCTGTCTGTGTCAACGCATTGAACAGGGTGGATTTGCCGACATTGGGGAGGCCGACGATCCCGCAGTTGAACCCCATTCGCTCTCTCCCCTTTCTGTGCCCTGCCGGTCTGGCTCATCTCTCGCCACCGCAGGCCTGTTAGATTCTCTGTTTTCAGTTCCGCCGCAAGGCTGTTTTCGTCATGAAGGCCTCATGCTCACCCTGCGCCAGAAGTGGCGTGGCATCGGCCATGTCATCCAGCCACAGCTCCAGCTCAGACCGTTCCGTGCTAGAGAAATCCCCCAGTACATGGCCATGCACCTTTTCCCGGCTGCCCGGATGGCCGATCCCCAGCCGCACACGCCAGTAATCAGGGCCGGGCAGGGCCTTGTCCATGGAGCGCAGGCCATTATGCCCGGCCGCTCCCCCGCCCCGTTTGACCCGCATCTTTCCGAAGGCCAGGTCCAGCTCATCGTGAAAGACGGTAATCTCATCCTGTGGGATTTTATAGAAACGTGCTGCCTGCTGCACGCTGTCACCAGACAGATTCATGTAGGTCAGCGGCTTGAGCAGAAGAACCTTCTGCCGCCCGACCATGCCTTCCGCCGTTTCCCCACGGAAGCGCTTGCGCCACGGGCCGAACCCGTGGCGCGCAGCGATCGCATCGACCGCCATGAAGCCGATATTGTGCCGGTTGCGGCTCATTGATGCGCCCGGATTACCGAGTCCGACCCAGAGCTTCACAACCGCAATACCCCTTACTTGGCTTCAGCTGCTTCCTCAGAAGCCTCTTCCGGCTCCTCGTCAACCGTCGGCGGAGCGATGGAGGCAATCACGAAGTTCGGGATATGCAGGGTCGGTGTGGAGTGCTCCGTCCCCTGGAGGTCGTCCCAACGCACGTTGTCGTTGATGTCCAGCTTGCTGAGGTCAACCGTGAAGTGCTCAGGGATGTTCTCGACCGGAACTTCCACGTCAACGGAGTGACGGGCAATGTTCAGCACGCCGCCACGCTTGATGCCCGGAGCCTCATCTTCACCCGTGAAGGTGATGCCCACCTGAACATGCACGCTCTGGCCAGGAACCAGACGCAGGAAGTCGATATGGATCGGCGCATCGGACACCGGATGGAACTGGATGTCACGGATCAGGGCATGGACCTGCTCACCACCGATGCTGAACTGGTACAGGCGGGACTGCCAGGCACCACGGTGCAGCTCTTTCATGATGATGCGGGGGTCGATGGAGACCAGAGCCGGCTCCTTCTTGCCACCGTACACCACGCCCGGGACCATGCCCTCACGACGTGTTGCGCGCGCTGCCCCCTTACCTGCTTTGGCGCGCTGGGAGATCTCCAGTGTCGTTACTTTCGCCACGTTATACGCTCCTGCGTTCTGAAATTGTCATGCCCAACCGGCCTCCAGGGGTGCCGGATGGTTGCCCCGCCCTAGCGGAAAAAAGCGAAAAAGACAATTTTTTTATCAGTCCAGCCCCGCACGGATGACAGCAATCTGGCGGCCCGTCCGCCCGTCACCATGCACTGTTGCCCGGCGATGGCTGAAAAAACGCTCCTCCGCCAGCGTATCATGGCCTGTCCATTCTGCCTGCACGCCCTCTTCTGCCAGACGGAACAGGCAGAAAGCGGGCAGATCAAACTGATGATGCCCAGCTCTTGCTGCCTGACTGAAAAACCGCTCGCCCTCCGGGTGCCGTTCCAGAACGGCCCGGCACATGTCCTCACCCACTTCATAGGAGACAGGGCCGATGCAGGGCCCCACCACGGCACGGAGTCCCTCCGCCCCCAGCAGACGCATCTGCCGGACTGTCTCTTCCAGCACACCTCCCACAGCTCCACGCCAACCTGCATGGGCTGCACCAACAATCCGCCCATCGTCCGACGACAGCAGCACAGGGGCACAGTCCGCCGTGGCTACGCCCAGAGCAAGCTCCGGGCAGTCCGTCACCAGCGCATCACCCGCCGGAAGGGCCTCGTGGCCCTGCGTATGAGACCAGACCTCATCAACCTGGCGCAGCACATGCACATCCGCTCCGTGAACCTGCCGGAGCGCAGCAAACCGCTCCAGCTCCACACCCACGGCAGCCGCCATCCGCCGCCTGTTCTCCTGCACGTTGTCCAGCCGGTCCTGCGTCCCCAACCCGCCATTGAGGGTATCATGGGGAGCCACAGACACGCCCCCCTCCCGGGTAAAGAAGCCATGCCGGACAGGCAGAAGCGGCGACCGTAAGAAGACAGGCTGTGTCATTCTGCAATCCAGTCCGTCTGCCGGGCGGAACGGCTGAAGGCATGAGCCATCAGGCCAATCCCGGCCAGTGCCATGGGCAGGCACAGGAGCTGCCCCATCGTGATTCCCCCAGCCAGAAAGCCGATATTGTCATCCGGCTGGCGGAACAGCTCACAGAAGGCCCGGGCACAGGCATAGCCAAACAGGAACAGCCCGGACAGGAACCCGGCCCGTGCCCGCAAGGCTGGGCGGCTGACAGCCAGCAGCATCACGACCAGTAGCAGGACACCCTCCGTCAGGGCTTCATAAAGTTCGGACGGATGCCGTGGCTCCGGCCCGACAGCGGGAAAGATCATGGCCCACGGCACGGCACTCGCCACTGGCCGTCCCCAGAGTTCCCCGTTGATGAAATTGGCACACCGCCCCAGAGCCAGCCCGATGGGCACCACCACGACGATCCGGTCTGCAAAGGCCAGAAAGTTCAGGCCCCGCCGCCATGTGAACAGGGCCAGTGCAATGATGACCCCTGCCGCTCCCCCATGAAAGGACATGCCGCCCTTCCATGTGGCGAAGATTTCCAGAGGATGGGACAGAAAGAAAAGCGGCCGGTAGAACAGGACATAACCCAGCCGCCCCCCCAGCAGCACACCCAGCACCGCATAGGCAAGGAAATCATCCACGGCTACCTTCGTTGCCACCTTCGGCCCAAGCTGGACCAGCCTGCGGGCCAGGGGCAGGGCAATGATGAAAGCCAGAATATAAGCCAGAGCATACCAGCGCACCACCAGCGGCCCGATCTGGAAAGCAACGGGGTCCAGCCCCGGGAAGATAAGCGGATGTGTCACAGATACGGCCTTCCTGATGCCAGATACCCCTTGATGTAATGGCTGATCCCGTCCTCCGGTGTTGTGAAAGGAGCCGTATATCCAGCCGCCCGCAGTGCCCTCATGTCAGCCTGCGTGAAGGACTGGTACTGCCCCCTCAGGCTCTCTGGCATCGGAACATAATCGATCTCTGCTGCCCGTCCCGCCGCAGCACAGACAGCCCGGGCCAGAGCCTCGTATGTACAGGCCTGTCCTGTCCCGCAATTGAACAGCCCGCTGACGGCAGGGTGTTCCAACAGCCAGAGCAGGACATTCACCACGTCCCCGATCCAGATGAAATCACGCTTCTGCTGCCCATCCGCAATATCAGTCCGGTCGGACTGGAACAGACGGATGGGATTGCCGGCCATCAACTCATCATATTTTACCTTGATGACCGAAATCATCCGCCCCTTGTGATACTCATTAGGGCCATAAACATTGAAGAACTTCAGACCGGCCCATTGTGGTGGGGTCGGTTCCCCAGCCTCTACCGTCCGCTTCACCCAGAGGTCGAACGCCTGTTTGGACCAGCCATAAAGATTGAGCGGCTGCAATCCCTCGATGCTGTCCAACCCGTCTGCAAACAGCTCTGGCCGGTCTGCCGCCCCATAGGTTGCTGCCGAAGAAGCATAAAGGAACGGCACCTCATGCTCCACACACCACCGCCAGAGCTGCTGGGACAGGGTGACATTGCTCTGCCAGACCAGGTCTCCATCCCGGGCCGTCGTTTCACTGATGGCCCCCAGGTGGATGACGGCCTCCACCCCTCTCACCGTTGCCAGAAAAGCGGAAAGTTCATGGGGGGGAATGATCTGGTGGGGAGGATGGCTGGCAAGATTGTGCCACTTCCCCTGATCATGCAGATAATCCACAATGACAGTCCGCCGCCCCTGCCGGAACAGGGCCTGCTGCACGCATGAACCAATAAATCCGGCTCCGCCGGTGACGATAATCATTCTTCCTGTATAGTCTGGCCAGATGCGGCTTCCAACAGAAAGAACGCAGAAACAGGGATGACGGTTGACAGACCGGCTTCCTGTTCTGAAAGAGTCGTGGCGGAAAAGACGGTCCGTTTTCAATGCTGAATGTCCAGGAGTAGCACCATGGTCTCTCGCCCCCGTTTCCTCGATGATCTGACCGGCCTTGCCGGAACGGCGTTTTCTGCCGCATCCGGCCTGCGGGAGGAGGTCCATACGCTGATCCGCAGCCAGATCAACGAGATGCTGTTCTCCCTCAACCTTGTCCGCCGGGACGAATTCGAGGCCGTGCAGGAAATGGCCAGCCGCGCCCGGGCCGAGCAGGAACGGACCGAACAGCGCCTCAGGGAGCTCGAAGCACGACTGGACGAGCTGGAACAGGCCCTGACAGCCCCACCCTCACAGCACTGATTTTTCACAGGACATGAACGGAGACTTCCCATCATGACAGCTCCCACCCTTCTTCTCGTCGGTTGCGGCAAAATGGGCGGCGCCCTCATGCGGGGCTGGGTCAACAGCCCGAACCCGCCACGCCTCTTCATCCTGGACAGGAAGCTCCAGGACGCCCCGGCAGGCAGCACCGTCTTCCGTACCCCGGAAGAAATCACTACGGACGTGACACCGGACATCATCGTCCTGGCTGTCAAACCAGCCGGTGCGGAAACCGTGCTCAAAGCCCTGCGACAGAGCCTCGGTGCCCGCATGGACAAGGCCGCCCTGCTGTCCGTCATGGCAGGCAAGAACTGTGAAAAACTGGCTGAATGGTGTGGCCGGGCGGACATGCCCATCATCCGCACCATGCCCAACACACCTTCCAGCGTTGGAGCAGGCAGCACGGGGCTATACGCCTCACCGCATGTCAGCAGGGAACAGAAAGAGCTGGCCATCCGCCTGATGGAGCAGGTTGGTACGGTCGTCCCCGTTCCACATGAGGAAGACCTGCGGTCTGTCATCGCCATTGCCGGCTCTGCTCCCGCCTATGTCTTCCTACTGGCCGAACTGCTGGAAAAAGCAGGGCAGGACCTGGGGCTGGAACAACAGGCCGCCCGTACGCTGGTCCGCAGCATGATCTACGGTGTGGGCAAGATGCTGCATGAACTGCCGGACGATGCCGAAGCCCTGCGCAGGAACGTCACCAGCCCCAACGGGACAACGGCCGCAGCCCTGAATGTCTTCATGGCTGAAGAAAACTGGCCCCGACTGATCCCGCTGGCAGCCGAAGCCGCCATCAAACGGTCCCGTGAGCTGGATGACTGACATCGGATGCAGGCAGACACCACTCTGCCTGCATCACCATAGCCGCACGGACAGGGAAAACCATCATGACTCTTGACCATCACGACCCGCTTTTCGACAGGACCATGATTGAGGCCACCCTCCAGCTTGCCCAGAGCCATGGCTGGCAGCGTGTCTCTCTTGTTGATGCTTCACGTGAAGCGGGGCTGCCCCTCCAGCAGGTCCGGCAGCGTTTCCCGTTCAAGTCCATGATTCTGATCCGGCTGAACAGCCAGATTGATGATGCCGCACTCTGCGGGGAAAGTTACGGTGCGACTGTTCGTGAACGGCTGTTTGATCTGCTCATGCGGCGTTTTGATGCCATGCAGGATTACCGCTCCGGCATCTGCGCCATCATGCACACCCTCCCCCGAGACCCTGCCCTGGCAGCGCTTCTCGCCGGAACCACGATGGAAAGCCTGCGCTGGGTCGCTGATGCCGCAGCACTGGACCGTCACGGCCTTGGTGGCATGATCCGCCTCAACAGCCTGCTGGCCATATGGTCCAGAACGCTGGCACGCTGGGAGAAAGACTCAACCCCAGACCTTGCCAATACGATGCAGGTGTTGGACAGCACGCTCGCCCGTGCCGAACGGATGGGCCTGTTGAAGGAATCTTCCGCCTCTGGGCAGGCTGACATGGTTACAGAAGAGGGTGGACTGCCCGACCATGTTGCCCCTGAGGAAAACAGTAATAACAACGTGTTGGACTGATCCCTCCTACAAAAAATGGCGGCCCTCTCTTTACCCTTCTGGCCGTTCGGGATAAGAGAAGAGTCTGCGTTGGGGCGTAGCCAAGCGGTAAGGCAGCGGATTTTGATTCCGCCATGCGGAGGTTCGAATCCTCCCGCCCCAGCCAGTATTTCATCCCTGAAAATCAGAACATGAAAAAACGCCGCTCCCTCTTCGGAAACGGCGTTTCATCCGTAGCTGCACTCAGATGCTGTCTGCCCTCCCTGACGAAAGGGCAGACACCCCATCAGAACTTCTGGAAGTCCTTCGGGTGAAGCTGGTTCTGATCAAGGAAGGTGATCTGGCCCTGATCATTCGGCAGCTCGATGGTCGTGTTGCCACCCTTGACGGTCTGATGCTCAAGCATCTGGCCGATCTGCTCGTCCGTCGCCTTGAGGCCAACCTTGTTGCCCGCAGCCTTGCCAAAGTCGGTAATCGTGTAATGACCGCCCTTGTTGTTCAGGAACTGGAAGAGATTGGCAGACCCGCTGCCACCACTCAACGTAGCACCGGCATCAGTGCCACCACTGACCGTATTGTGCACGGTGATCGTGTCGGACGCTGTACCACCCTTGATGGTATCACCAATTCCGGCAAAAGCCTGAAGAGACTGATGGGACTTGGATGCATCAAACAGGATGTTGTCCGGATGCAGGGCATCACTCTGATGATCCGTCTTGAAGACGCTCTGACCAGCACTTCCCTGGCGGGCATAGTGATAGACACTATTGGCCGTCCCGAAGATGGTCGCATTGTTACCAACAGAGTGGGTACCGGACCCCACACCACCAAGGAAGCTCAGCGTTCCACCAAGGGAAAGCCGCGTCCCATCCCCGGCAGCGGAGATAGTATCCTGACCACCCAGCACAGTTGCCTGCGGCAGACTGGTCGCATCATTCCCCATGCGGAAATCAATTGAACCATTACCCACGACATCAGACGGGGCCAGCGGCGTGCCATCACCAGAGCCTGAAGAAGACACCAGAGATGCAAAGGAGGTTGAAAACAGTCTGTTCAGGTCCTCTGCCCCCTGCGTGGGGATGCTTACAGGATACTGATGCTGCTGCCCTCCCGGGACGGTTACAATAGCCACGAAACTTCACCTCAATGCAGCGTTGTCACACTCAACTGGGCCAACAGGCAGAACTGCCGCCACAAACGGAACGACCGGCCCTTCTCACCTCCCCCTTGAGCTCTGAGGGTCAACATTTTTCATGGCCTCCTCGGGTCCAAATTAAGGAATATCTGTGACACCCCCTCAAAACCCTACGCTTCAGCACAAATTAAGGAACGGCATGACAAGGACTCTCTTTTCACTCATGAGTAGTAAACATATGGCTTCAAAATTACAACATGTTTATTTATTTTTTATTAAACAAATCGCCCGTCAGGTGCAAACCGCATGACGCCTTCCATGAGAATCGCATGGAAGGCGTCCATCGACTGCCGAGACTACGAATCTGGATTTGCGGAACAGCCCGCCTTACTGCAACCGGGACTCGAGCCGCTCCAGAGCAGCCAGCCAGAGCGTGGCTGTCCCATCAGATGGCGCCCGCCAGTCCCCACGGGGGGAAAGACTTCCCCCAGCCACCACTTTCGGCCCATTGGGCATGGCCGACCTCTTGAACTGGCTGGTTGCAAAAAAACGCCGCATGAACAGGCGCATCCAGTGAATGATGGCCGGCAGGTCATAGGCGACCCGGTCCTGCTGCGGATAGTTCAGGGGCCAATCGCCCCTTCCCGCATCCCGCCATGCATGAAACTGGAGAAACGCTATCTTTTCAGGCGGGAAGCCATACCGCAGCACATGATAGAGAGTGAAATCCTGCAAGGGATACGGGCCTATCATCTGTTGGGTACTCTGCACCCCCTGCCCCTGATCGGGCACCAGCTCCGGTGAAATCTCTGCCGAGACAATCTTCTCCAGAACAGTACGGACCGATGCCGAGAAGCTCCCATCATGCCCCACGGCCCAGCGTATAACATGCTGGATGAGTGTCTTTGGCAACCCGGCATTGACATTGTAATGCGCCATCTGGTCCCCGACGCCATAGGTGCACCAGCCCAGCGCCAGCTCGGACATGTCTCCCGTACCGATCACCAGCCCCTGATGATGGTTGGCCAGACGGAAAAGGAAATCCGTCCGCAAACCTGCCTGCACATTCTCAAAGGTCACATCATGGACAGGCTCCCCACGCCCATAGGGATGGTCGATGGCCACCAGCATGGCTTTCGCCGTGGGGCGGATGTCCAGCTCCCCGGCGCTGACACCAAGGCTCTCCATCAACCCATGGGCCATGGCAAGGGATGCACTGCCCGTCGCAAAGCCCGGCATGGTTCTGGCCAGAATGCGGCTCCGCTCCCAGCCAAGGCAATCCGCCGCCTTGACCGCCACCAGAAGGGCCAAAGCACTGTCCAGTCCGCCCGACACGCCAATGACCATGGTCCGGGCATGAGCTGCCTTCAGCCGCTGGCACAGCGCCTGAACCTGAATGTTCCACGCTTCCCGGCAATCCTGCTCGCACTGCTCCGGGCGGAAGGGCACGAAAGGGAAACGGGGCACATCCCTCATCAGCCCACGGTCCTTCACCTCCGGTGCCAGAGTGAAACGGACATGACGGCTTCCATCATCATCGGCCGGGACGAAATAGCCCATCTGAAGCCGTTCCTGCCGCAACCTGTCGAGATCGATATCCGCCATGATCATGGCACCCTGCCGGAGGAAACGCTCCGACCGGGCCAGGCAGTCCCCGGCCTCATGGATGAGAAGCTGGCCATCCCAGGCCAGATCAGTCGTGGATTCACCCTCGCTGGCTGCTGCATAAAGATAGGCGCTGACGGTCCGCATGGACTGTGCCCGGCAGAGCAGGGTTCTGTGCTCTGCCCGTCCAACCGTCACCGGCGAGGCTGAAAGATTGGCCAGCACCGTGGCCCCGGCCACAGCCAGGGCTCCGCTGGGAGGCTGGGGAGCCCAGAGGTCCTCACATATTTCCACCCCCAGCACCAGACCGGAAACATCCTCGGCTTCAAACAGGATGTCCGTTCCAAATGGCACGGCACGCCCTCCCAGCATGATGGTTCCGGAGCAGCCCTGACCACTGGTGAAATGCCGGGGTTCATAAAACTCCCGGTACCGGGGCAGCATCGTTTTGGGGACAATGCCGAGAATCCGTCCCCGGTGGAAAATGGCCGCACAGTTGTACAGGGCATCTCCCCGCCGAACGGGCAGACCAACGATGCCAACCGTCATGCATCCTGCCGTCGCCTCAACCAGAGCCAGCAGAGCTTCCAGCGCCCCATCCAGCACCACCTGCTGGAAGAAAAGGTCCTCCAGCGTATAGCCTGTCAGCCCCAGCTCCGGGAAAACCGCCACGGCAACACCCTGCTCATGGCAGCGCTCCAGCCACTCCTGCACGATCCTCCCATTCTGCCGGGGGTCGCCCAGAGTGATGGGCGTGGTACAGGCCGCAACACGGGCAAAGCCCTGCCGGTAAAGACACAGAAAATCAGCCATGGTCATGGCGGCTTCCTCCCGTTGGAGACTCCTCTCAGCCTGACGGCTCACACATCCAGCCGACCATTCCGCACAAAACGGAACAGACGGTGCGTCTCCATGACAGCCAGACCAAAGACCAGCACGGCATACAGGGCGGAAAGCGTTGTCATGGAAACAGGCAGACCGAAAGGATAATCTGGCAGGTCACAGGGTTTCGTGGGCCGTGCAGGAAGATGGGCCATCCAGTCCGCAAAATCATGCCCTTCCACAAGGCCAACGTGACATTCCGCCGCAGGGCTCGGCCACAACCCATGCTCCACCCCGACATGAAGAACCCCCAGACCGACGCTGACCGCCAGGCAGACCAGCCCGGCCACGGCCGCCCAGCGGGCATAACGGGGGGACAGGACCAGAGCCAGCACACCCAGCCCCAGCAGCACGCGCCAAGGTCCCCGCTCCCAAAGGCACAGCTCACACGGCACCATGTGCAGGAATGTTTCCGCCACGAAAACGATCAGGAACACGAGCAGGGCGGCCAGGACATACAGCCCACCAATATGCCAGACGGCCCTGATCTGCCGCTTGTCAGTAAACAGCATTCCCCTCATCCTCCCAGTCTCATCCATCCAGCCTCAATGCTGGGTGCCCACACCCTGCGCCGGTTGCGGCGGTGGCAACAGGGATGTCGGCCCGGATGAGGCGGCTCCCTGCTCACCACTACCACCAGAAGAAGGCGGTGCCAGCACGGTCGGCCCCCGTCCTTCATCCGCCTCCACATGCGGGGCAATGGCCATGGGCAGCTGCGGCTGCACAGGCGCTGGCAACGGCCCAACCATGGGGTCTACCCTGTCCCCATCACAGGACACGACCTGCACATCATACAGGGCACCTGCATACGCCCCCAGGGCCGGATCGTCCGTGAACATCCATCCCTCGAAGGGCGGACTGCCGGATTCCTGTTTCTCTTCAATCTTCAGCAGGATGGCCGTCTGCGCCGGGAGACCATCCGGCCTCTGAAGGCACCGCTCCAGCCGGAGGGAAAGAGGCCCATAAACAGCATCATCCCCCACATGCAGCGGCACGAGTTCCACATGGGAATCCAGGCGCCGCATGATCCGCAGCACGGCTCCATTGCGCCCCTGCCACGCCGTGGCCGGATAAACAGCCGGAGCGGCCACGCCCCGGACTCCTTCCGCCCGCAGGTTCTCCGGCACCGCGGCCAGCAGCCCCGCCAGACAGGACAGGGCCAGAACTGTCTTCCTGATCCTCACTCCGCACCTTCCTTTTCCACCACCTCGACGACACCACTTTCCACCATCACATCAGCCAGAAGCCGCTCCATGCGGTGCCGCAGAAAGACAGGCCCGACCTCCATGAGCAAAGCATCGGCGCAGGCATCGCGCAGCACCTGCCTCAGTTCCACTTCATTGTCCCGCAGGACACGCAGCTTTCCCGTGCAGCTTATGGGCTGCCCCTCCCTGTCCAGCCAGGTCTGCTCATCAGAGGCGTGGCTCACGGTGATGTCTGCCCTGCACCAGGCGCCGACTCCGGAACGGCCGCAGAAGCGGCGGCCGGCTGCGCTGCCGGAGCAGCCTTCTTCTGAAGGGAGTCCGTGACCGAAAAAATGAACTTGCTCAGCAGCTGCTCAAGGCTGATGGCCCCCTGCGTTTCACCAATGGTCCCGTCAGGCGCCAGCATGGCCGTATCGCCACCCGGCGTCAGCGCCACATATTTCCCGCCAAGAAGGGAATCCGACGTGATGATGGCCCCGCTATCCACTGGCAGGTGTATGTCAGAAGCAACGGAAAAAACGACATTGGCCTGGAAGGTGTGTGGGTCCACCTGCATGCTCCGCACATGCCCGACAGTTACGCCTGCCAGCCGGACATCCGAGCCCACACTCAGCCCGTCAACATGGCCAAAGGCCGCATGAAGGGGATAGCCACTGTCCTGCGGATGCTGCCGCCCGACAAGAGCCAGCACGACAAGCACCACCAGTGCAGCAGCGGCCACCAGCCCGACCAGCAATTCCATCCGCTCCCGGCCAGCCCGCCTTGCTGCGATATATCCGGCATTGTCCGAAGCCATGAACACATCCTCATTCAAGCATTGTTGACCCATCATGCAGTCACGCCGTACCGCTCTAGCGGACTCAGCCCTTCACGTCCAACATCCTGCATGATGGACGCCATTTTTTCTTTTTCCTCCCAAGGCTGGCAGTTATCCCCCATATCCCCATTTTTCTGCCCGCTTATGCCCGTTTTCCCCCTGCGGTCATGGTTTCATCATTCCCCCTTCAGTACTAGACTCGTCAGCATGAAAGCGCATCTTCACTGGAATGGCGTTCACATGAGAACGCTTCAGACGAGCATCGACCCCGACAGCACAGCCCTGCGTGCGGTCACCCTTCCTTCTGTCTGGAGTGATGACGCCGCCCAGGCGCTTGTCCAGCTGGCGCCGGCAGAAGGTGGGCCTGTCCGCCTTGCCAGTGAATCCGCCCGCTGGGTGGAGATGATCGACACCACCCCCCACCTGCCACACAGCCCACAGGATGCTCCGCCGGTCGGTCGTGGCCTGTCCTGCCTGCTT
This sequence comes from Parasaccharibacter sp. TMW 2.1891, assembly GCF_023337675.1. Classification (NCBI taxonomy): domain Bacteria; kingdom Pseudomonadati; phylum Pseudomonadota; class Alphaproteobacteria; order Acetobacterales; family Acetobacteraceae; genus Parasaccharibacter; species Parasaccharibacter sp. TMW 2.1891. The sequence goes on from NZ_QORT01000003.1 coordinate 18,258, forward strand.
CTGATGCAGCAGATGGCACCCAACGCAGCTCTGTGGCGCAATGAGCCGGACGGGCAGCCCGGCTTCATCATCCGGCTTTCCGGTTTCGTGCAGGATGGCATTTTCGCCACGGAACATTTCGCAGCCTGCCTGAAGCTGGCCTGCGACAGCCTGCGTCGGCTGGATGCCGCACGGCGCCCCTACCGCAGCGGCGACCTTCCGCTTTTTGATGACCCTGCCCCCCGTGACGACAGTGACGGTCCCGCCGGCATTGTCCTGCTGACAGACCTGGACGCCTGCCTGGCGGGCCTCGGGCTGGATTATGACAGTGACGAAGGCCGGGCCATTGCCACAGCCATCACCCGTTTCACACGGCTTGTTGCCCACGCCGGTACTGCAACGCCGGAAAAAGCCTTCTCCTGCCCGCAGGCACCAGACCTGGAGCAGGTCAGCATTGCCATCAGCGCCGCCACACAGTCCCTGTCCGGCCTTGCCACGATCGAGACCGGGTTCTCCTCCCCCGGGCCGGTCGATGCCCTGCTGGATGTGGAATCCTGCGGGCTCGGCCCAATTTTCTCGCTGGTCAACAGTCAGGGTGGGCTGCGTCCTTCCACTCTGGAGCGTCTGGCCCACAAGGGCCTCTCACCGGAAGCCGCCCTCGCCCTGACACTGGACGGACAAACACCCCTCCAGCCAGCTGGTGCCAAGGCCCACGCCCTGATGCATGACGCTGTCCTGCCCTTCTGCGACCATCTGCCAGCCCTGCCCGAGCCGGAAACGGACGACCTCAAGGAGAAGCTGGGCCGTGGCGTCCGTCGTCCCCTGCCCATGCGTCAGGGAGGCTTCAGCCAGCGGACCTCCATTGGCGGGCACCGTCTCTTCATGCGGACCGGTGAATTTGAAGATGGCAGTCTGGCATCCCTGTCCCTCACCCCTCCTCGGGAAAGCCCCATGGCCCGTGGGCTGATGGAATGTTTCAGCCAGGCCGTCAGCATTGGCCTCCAGTTCGGCGTGCCGCTGGAGGTGTTTGTCGAGCAGTTCGCCTATTCCCGCTTCGGAGCCTGCGGCACGGTGGAAGGGGACGAAATGGCCAGCTATGCGACATCCATGCTGGATTATGCCTTCCGCGCCCTTTCGGAGGCCTATCTGGGCCAGCGCATGCCTGATGCCCCTGCCGAGTCCGGCGAAAAACAGCATGAAGCCCCCATGCTGCCCTTTGGGCCGGAGCAGGACGGTCCATCCTCCCGCCCCCGGAACAGGAAGCTGCGCCTCGTCGGCTGAGGCGCCATGCCAGAAATGCAGGGCGGGAAATCATTGACAGTGACGGAACAGCCTGTCTAGCTAGACCTGTCCAGCACGGGCTTCCTTTCCGATGGCGCTACGCCACGAAAGGAACGGAGCGCTGCCCCGCCAGATACGACGGGGAGTTATGGGGGATCGCGCATGATCGATCACGATACAGCCAGACGTGAGCCGTTCGATGACCGTCTCGCCCGGCTGGAGCAGAAGGTGGCTCCCCGGACCGGGAAAGCGAAGCCGTCAGCCCTCTCAGAACAGTCCTCCCTCGGCATGGCCTTCCGCATCGCCAGTGACATGATTGCCGGTATTGCTGTTGGTCTGGGCATTGGCTATGAGCTTGACCGATGGACAGGATACAGGCCTGTGTTTATAATTGTGTTCGCCATGCTTGGCATGGGAGCCGGCCTGCGGAATGTCTGGCGTGTTGTGAATGTGATGGATGTCCCCGAAAGTGGGACGCAGAAAAACGGGAGAAGCCAGCGTGGCCAGCGGATCGACGATTGACGCGCTCGGGCAGTTTGAGCTGCATCCGATTTTTGGTTCTTTTGGTGAGGCCCTGTGCCTCTCCCAGGCCCCGCTGTACATGGTCATCAGTGTGGCTGTCGTGCTGGCGTTCCTCTATCTCGGCATGAAGCCGAAGGCTGTTGTGCCCGGTCGTCTCCAGGCTGCGGCGGAGGTCAGTTACGAGTTCGTGCACGGCCTGGCTGTCGATACCATCGGTGAGAAGGGCACGGCCTTCTTTCCCTTCGTCTTTGCCCTGTTTTTCTTCATCCTGGCCGGCAACTATATCGGTCTGCTGCCATTCTCCTATACATTTACCAGCCACATCGCCGTGACCTTCGCCCTGGCGATCACGGTATTCATTCTCTGCATCCTGACCTCGCTGCGGTTCCAGGGCATTGCCTTCCTGAAACATTTCATGCCGGAGGGGGCTCCGGTGGCCCTGTGCCCCATCCTGATCCCCATCGAGATTCTTTCCTACATCTCCCGCCCCATCAGCCTGTCCATCCGTCTGTTTGCCAACATGGTGGCCGGGCATGTGCTGCTGGAAGTCTTCGCAAGTTTCACGATCATGCTTGCCGGTCTCGGAGTTGTCGGCGATGTGCTGGCTGTCACTCCGCTTGTGCTCAACATCGCACTGACGGCACTTGAGCTGCTGGTAGGGCTGCTACAGGCCTATGTCTTTGCCATCCTTACCTGCATTTACCTGCGTGAGGCTGTCGATCACTGAGTGACCGATACCTCCACGTGTTTTCCTTCGCCCTGTCTTAAAGGAACCTGAACCATGGATCTTCTTCATCCCGCCCGTGAGATTGGTGCTGGTCTTGCCGTGATTGCTCTCGCCGGTGTCGGTGCTGGTATCGGCAACATCTTTGCCGCCCTGGTGAACTCCATCGCCCGCAACCCGGCTTCCCGCCCGCATGTGTTCGGTCTGGGCATGCTTGGCTTCGCCCTGACGGAGGCCATTGCCCTCTTCGCCCTGCTGATTGCCTTCCTTATTCTCTTCGTCTGAGGGCAGGACCCATGCGCCTTACGCCTCGTTTCCTCCTGTCTGCCGCCGCCCCCCTTGCGGCCTTACCGGGCCGGGCCGTGGCGGAAGGCATGCCCCAGCTCCACTTCAAGGATCCCCTGTTGCAGGGGCAGGTGGTCTGGGGTGCCATCATTTTCATCGTCTTCTACCTGCTTCTGAGCCGTTCCGCCCTGCCTAAGGTGGCGGATGTCATCAAGGCCCGTGAAGTCCGCGTCCGGAACGATCTGGACGTTGCCCGCCGCGCCCGCAAGGATGCCGACCAGGCCCAGAAGGAACTCTGCGAGGCCCGCGAGAAAGCCATGGAAGAGGCCCGCGCCACCATCCAGGGCATCCGCGATACGGCCAAGGAGAAAATCCGGGTTCAGGCAGAAGAAACAGCAGCCCGCCTGGAAGCAGAGATCAAGAAGGCTGAAGCGCAGATTGCTCTGTCCCGCAGCAATGCGCTGGGCAGCATCAATGAGATCGCATCCAGCACTGCTACGGTTCTGACAGAGCGCCTTGTTGGCACAGCCGACCAGCGGGCCATTGCCGCTGCTGTTGAACACGCCCATGCTGCGAGGAGCTAAGCATGTTTCATGAACCCCGCTTCTGGACAGCACTTGCTTTTGTCCTGTTCTTCGTCATCTTCGGTCGCAAGATATGGGCTGTTGTCACATCCAAGCTGGATGACCGGGCTGATGAGGTCCGCAAAAATCTGGATGAGGCCACACGTCTCCGCCGTGAGGCCGAGCAGATGCTCGAAGATTCCAGACGTGACCACAAGCAGGCCCAGGAAGAGGCTCAGGCACTGATTGCCAAGTCCAATGCTGAGGCCCAGCAGCTGCGTGCCCAGGCCGAAAGTGATGCGGCAGAGATTGTTGCCCGCCACGAAAAAATGGCCCGTGAGCGTATTGAAGCTGCCGAAAAAATCGCCCTGCGCGACATCCGCCGTGAGGCGGCCGCCTTGGCCCTGGCAGCTACAAAGGACGTTCTTGGTAAAAAGCTGGCTGAAGACCCCGACCTTGCCAACAGGCTCATCAATGATGGCCTGAAAGCACTCCCGCAAGCCTTTGGTGACAAAGCTGCGTAAGACATCATGACAGCCAGTGAGATGACCAGTCCCTTGCTGGCTGTCGTGATTACCGTCCTCAATGAGGGCGAGAATATCCTTCCCGTCTGTGCAGAAATCCGCACGGCTCTTGAGAGCCTGCCACCGGCAGAGATCATCTTCGTGGATGATGGCAGTACGGACGACACCCTCCAGAAATTGCAGGAAGCCCGCAGCACTATCCTGCCCGGGTTGCGTATTCTGTCCCATCCCTCCTGTCTGGGTAAATCTACGGCCCTGCGCACGGCCATCAGGGCCGCCCGTGCCCCATGGATCGCCACAATGGATGGAGACGGACAGGACGACCCTGCCTTCATCAAAACAATGGTCGAAGCCGCATGGAACCATGGTGAAGGGGCTGTCGGCCCTCTGGTTGTTGGCGTCCGCCGCAAGCGTCAGGACAGGCTCTCCCGCAGGTTTGCCACCCGTTTCGCCAATGGTCTGCGCCAGCATCTGCTCAAGGATGACTGCCCTGATACGGGCGGGCCGCTCAAGCTCTTCCCACGCGACCTGTTCCTCTCCCTGCCCCAGTTTGAAGGGCTGCACCGTTTCATCCCCGCCTTGATGAAAAGCTACGGCGCCCCCCTCATCTGCATCGAGACACGACACAGGGCCAGGCTTCATGGCCATTCCAAATATACCAATCTGCACCGGGCTCTCGTGGGGGTGCGTGACATGCTGGGGGTTCTCTGGCTACAGAACCGCACCCGTCGGCCACCACCACTGAACGAACTGTAAGACAGCAGCCTTTCTCCCCGCCCGGCACCGGACGACCCTTCTGACGATCCGGGCATCATGCCCGTTCATCCAGTGCGAACCGGAGTTTTCATGCCTCCAAAATTCCGTCATTACGCTCTGCTTGCCGTTCTGGCGTTTCTGGCTGCCTTGCCGGGGCGCATGAGCCTGCCCCCGCTGGACAGGGATGAACCACGCTACATGCAGGCCACAGCCCAGATGCTCTCTTCCGGCAATTTCCTGGACATACGCTTCCAGGACCAACCCCGCTATCTGCAACCAGCAGGCATCTACTGGCTGGAAGCCGGAGCGGTAAAGGCCTCCGAAATCATCACACAGGATGAAACACTACGCCATGAAAGCTGGCCCTACCGTATCCCCAGCCTTCTGGCATCAATCTGCAGCATCCTCCTGACAGCCTGGATCGGAACCCGTCTGTTCGGATTTTCTACAGGCCTGCTGGCGGCAGGCCTGCTCATGGTGGCACCGCTATTTGCCGCAGAGAGCCGGATGGCCACCATCGACAGCACCCTGCTGCTGGATATTCTGTGCCTTCAGGCCCTGCTGCTCTGCCATTTCACCGACATGCAGAAGGGCAGAACGACACCATGCCGTTCCAGCATCCTCTACTGGAGCGCTCTCGGGGTAGGGATGATGCTGAAAGGCCCCATTGTTCTCATCCCCGCCCTGGGCACCCTGATCTCACTCTCCATCTGTCTGCGCAGTACGGCACTCATCCGACAGTTGCGGGCCGGGTGGGGCTGGCTGCTCAGCGTACTCATCGTCCTTCCCTGGTGTCTTGGCATTGCTCTGGTCAGTCATGGTGAGTTCTTCCGCCGTGCCGTAGGCCACAATCTGCTTGGCAAAATTGCCCACCCGCAGGAAACACACGGCTTCCCCCCCGGCTATTATCTCCTCCTGTTCCTGCTCGCTTTCTGGCCAGGGGCTCTGGCAGCCATACGCTCTCTCCCAGCCCTCTGGCAGCGACGTGCCAAACCAGAGACCCTGTTTCTTCTCTGCTGGATCATCCCACACTGGCTCATCTTTGAGTGTCTGGCCACCAAGCTCCCTCATTATGTCCTGCCAACCTACCCGGCCATTGCCATTCTGGTGGCTGCCAGCCTGACGGTCTGGCCCCTCGTACCGCTACGTTCTCTCTGGACGAAACTGGGGGTGTCCCTCTACGCCCTCGCCTGGGGATTGGCCGGACTCCTCTTCTGCCTGGCCGGGCCAGTCCTGCTCTACAGGATGGAAGGCCACCTCTTTGCGGATGCGCTCATACCTGCCCTGGGCAGCCTGCCACTCCTTCTGGCAGGCCTCCGGCTCATCTGGAAACAGAACTGGTCCGGCGGGGCACTCTGCGCCATGGGTGCCGCCCTGCTGACCGAAACGGGCATCTTCCTCTGCGTCATTCCCCATCTGACCAGCATCCAGCTTGCTCCCCGCATTGCCGAGAGCTTCCGGGAGCTCCGCCCCTGTCCCGACAGCGCCCTGATTTCCCCCTCCTACAGGGAACCCAGCCTTGTCTTCCTTACCGGGGGCCGGGCCATACTGCTGCCACCATCGCAAGCAGCCCATGAACTGCATGACCACGCACGCTGCGATCTGGCTCTCCTGGACAGGAAGGATGACCCAGCCTTCCAGCAGGAACTGGCCCGCCTTGGCACGGAGAGCATTCTGTATGACCAGTTTGACGGACTGAATTACTCCAACGGTCACAGGCTTCATCTGCGGCTCTATGCCAGCAGTGAAAAACCCACCCGCTGAAAAGGAAACTCATGCCTTGACCTGATGGCAGCCCTGAAGAGAAGCGGCTCGCTTTCATTAAAAAACTGACATAGAATGAACGGACAGAATATTTTGTGGGCAGGGCCATGTTGCAGAATTTCACTTCCCCCGTGCCTGTGGCAGGGCATACCGTCTCCTCATGACACAACAGGCTGTTCCCTCCCCCACCAAAGACAGCACCCCGCCTTCATGGTCCATTGACGATACGGCCAACGGGCTGTCCCTGACCATCCGGGGGGACTGGAAGGCCCTGCAGGATGATGTGGTGCAGTTCCCGGCAACTGCTCTCACCTCCTCCCACCCAGGGAGCGGGAAGACATTGTCCATCAACCCGGACGGACTGGGCAGCTGGGATTCCTGCTTCATCATGTTCCTGTGGACCGTCAAGCAGGCCGCCTGCCAGGCCTCCCTGACATTTGATGATCACGCCCTGCCGTCTTCCGCCCAGCGCCTTCTGGCTCTTCTGCCAGAAAAAGTGGAACAACCCACCCCCCACCAGCAGGACCGGGAAAGCTTCTTTGCCCGTGTTGGCGGAAAGACGCTGGACATCCTGCATGAGACAGCCACATCCAGCGCCCTGCTGCTGGAAGTCATGCGGGGAGCTGTCGGGACGTTGCGTGGCAAAAACTCCATGCGTCTCAAGGACCTGCTTGTGGATGTCTGGAATGCTGGCCCCTCGGCACTGCTCATCGTCAGCATTGTCAATTTTCTGATCGGGGCCATCCTGGCCTTCGTGGGGCTGCTGGAATTACGCAAATTCGCAGCTGAAATCTATGTGACCAATCTGGTGGGCATTGCCTCCGCCCGTGAAATCTCCGCCATCATGACAGCCATCATCATGGCCGGACGTACGGGCGGAGCCTATGCAGCCCGCATCTCCACCATGCAGGGCAATGAAGAGATTGACGCTCTTCAGGTAACTGGCATCTCCGTGGCGGGCTATATCCTGCTCCCCTCCATTCTCTCGCTGATCCTCATGATGCCGCTGCTGTATCTCTATGGCACGCTGGTCTCGATTTTCGGCGGTTTTGTCGTCTCCATGACCATGATGGACATTTCTCCCACCGGATACTGGCTCTCCACCTTCAACGGCGTGGAACTGAGCCAGTTTGCCTTCGGGTTCATCAAGGCACTCTTTTTTGCTGGCTTCATCGCTCTGGCTGCCTGCCGGATCGGCCTGAAAGCCGGCCGCAGTGCTGCGGATGTCGGCATTGCCGCCACACGGGCTGTCGTCATCGGGATTGTCGGGGTCATCGCTCTGGATGCCGTTTTTGCCGTCCTCGCCAACGCCGCTGGAATCTGATGATGTCTGATAGAGAAACTCTCATTTCCGTCCGTGATCTGCAACTCTCTTTCGGGCCCAAGATCATCCAGCAGAATGTGTCATTCGACCTAAAAAAAGGCTCCATCTTTGCTGTCATGGGGGGCTCCGGCTGCGGCAAAAGCACCCTGCTGAGGAGCATGATCGGTCTTCTGCGCCCCACGGCAGGGCACATCATGGTGGGTGGGGAAAATTACTGGGAGCAGGATGACGCCCACCGCACGGCCATCAACCGCCGTTATGGCGTTCTCTTCCAGAGTGGTGCGCTGTGGAGCTCCATGACCGTGGGCGAGAATGTCGCCCTGCCGCTGGAGATGTTCACGGACCTCAAGCCTGATGCCATAGACCATCTCGTCCGCCTGAAACTGGGGCTGGTGGGGATGGAGCATGCCATCGATCTCTTCCCCTACGAGATTTCCGGCGGCATGAAAAAACGGGCTGGACTGGCCCGGGCCATTGCGCTGGAGCCGGACATCCTCTTTTTTGACGAACCCTCCGCCGGGCTGGACCCGATCACCTCCGCCCGGCTGGATGACCTCATCCTCACCCTGCGTGACGGACTTGGGGCTACGATCGTCATTGTCAGCCACGAACTGCCCAGCCTTTTCACCATTGCTGATGATGGCATCTTTCTGGATGCTGTCACGCACAGGCCCATTGCCAGTGGCTCACCCCGTGCCCTGCATGACAGCTGTACCCTCCCGGAGGTGACGGCCTTCATGCACCGCTCTGCTTCCATCCCTTCCCAGACAGAACAGAAGGCCGAACAGCATGTCTGAAACCACCAACAGAAAAACCCAGATCGGCATCTTTGTCGTCCTTGGGGGCGTGCTGCTACTGTTCATCATCATGACATTCGGGCATCTCCGCCTCTTCTCCAAAACACGGGACGTTGCCGTGGTGTTCCAGAACTCCATTGCTGGCCTGTCTGTCGGGGCCCCGGTCAATTTCCGTGGTGTGAAGGTCGGATCCGTCCAGAGCATCACCCTGCATTTCGACCCACAGGACCACAAAGCCTATATCCCGGTCATCATTACTCTGGAGACCGGGCAGATGCATGTTGTCCAGGACGATGCGGGGGGCAAGCAGGTCAATTTCCAGACAATGATTGACAATGGCCTGCGCGCCGGGCTGAACCTGCAGAGCCTCGTGACGGGACAATCCAACATCGAACTGGACTTCGACAAATCCGTTCCCGCCACGCTGCATCCCCGCATCACAAAACTGCCGGAGATTCCTGTCCGGCTCTCCACCATGGAGAAGCTGAAAAACACACTGGAGCAGATTCCCATCAAGGATATCAGCCAGCATGCTGATTCCGCCCTGCTATCCGTCACGGAGCTGAGCGAGGGCCTGCGCCAGGACCTGCCCGGCCTCATTGCCAGCCTGAAGAGAACATCCGACCAGTCGCAGGAAACCATGCAGGTTGCTACTGCCACCATCAGGGACCTGCATACCCAGCTGGATGGGTCACTGGCAAAACTGGACCGACTGTTTGATACAGGTACCAACCAGCTTGAAATGCGTGGCAAGGATATCCACAGGACACTCCTCTCCGCCACAGCCACGCTGGAGGCCCTGCAGGACATTCTCTCCGCCCGTTCCGTGGACCGAGCCAATCTGGATGCTGCGCTGCGGGATATTGCCGCAACGGCTTCCTCTCTCCGTGGGTTCGCCAACGATGTGGAACGCAATCCGCAACTTCTGCTTATGGGACGCCACCCATGATGTTTCCATCACGCCGTACTGTTCTTGCCCTTCTGGGAAGCTGCACCCTGCTTGCAGGCTGTGCATCTCCCCAGCTGCACATCTATACGCTCGGCATTCCTGTCCATACCGATACGAAATCCCTCCAGGTGTCTCCGCAAACAACCATCGTGCAGATCAGCCGGATCATCATGCCGGACTATCTGGACAGCCAGGAGATCATCACCCGTCAGGGGGAGGAAATCCGCCGCAGCCCCAACTCCCGCTGGGCATCCCGCCTGTCCCTTGGCATTACGGACCTGATCACCAACGAAGTGGCTGCCTCCCAGCATGACATCCTGGTGACGGACCAGCCCCTGGCCCAGGCAGCCGACATGCAGATCATGGTTGCCATTTCCGAATTCGATGTGGATGTGAGTGGTCATGCCATACTGAACGCCCATTGGGCCATTGTTCCGCATGATCGCCACAAACCGATGGTCCGCAACATTGCGCATCTCGCTGCCAACGGGCCTGTCAGGACAGATGCCGATACGGCCGCACTGATGCGGAAACTCGTAATACAGCTGGCGGAGCATATCTCCAGATCCATCCCAGCAACACCGTAAAGCAAGACGGCCCCCGGGACTGAAACAGTGAACCAGTCCCAGCCCTCTTCCCCGATGCCATCCCAAACTGTTTTTCAGGAAAATCGTGGTGGAGCTAAGGGGAGTCGAACCCCTGGCCTCCTCATTGCGAACGAGGCGCTCTCCCAACTGAGCTATAGCCCCACAATCTGCCGTTCAAGACACCATGCACGCCATGAACTGTCAAGTCGTGACTGCCCAGCAATTGGTCTCGCCAGCCATGCAGAAGATTGTTACATGTGTGGGTCTGCATCTCCTCACGCCATCAGGAAGGATATCCGCCTGTGCATGCTGCCATCATCTATCTCCAGGTCATCAATCTCCTCATGGTGGTGCTGGATGTTTATACATGGATCATCCTTGCCTACTGCCTTGCCTCCATGGCCATCGGTTTTGGCGTCATAAACCCTCAGACCAACCGCTTCATGAGTAGCCTTCTTGAGATACTGGCAAGGCTTGTGGAGCCCGTTCTGCAACCCATCCGCAATATTCTACCAGACACAGGCATGATGGACTTCTCCCCCCTCATCCTGCTCCTGGCCATTCAGTATGGCATTCCCTTCATCCTGAAGAGCATTTTCAGAATCTTCTTCCTCCCACAGGGCTGAAACAAAAAAACCCCCCGCCTGAAAATCAGGTGGGGGTTTTTCCTGTCCGATGAAGAGCTGATCAGAACACGGCAAACACAGCGGCTTCCGGTGAGATGGACCGGGACGTATTGTGCCCGGCCACCGGCAGGATCACACCGACAATCCCACCAACACTCGACGTCCAGTTATATTCAATCCCAGGCCCGACATTGAAGGCACCAGACCAACCCGTCCGAGAGTTGATGTATTTCTTTGAATAAACATTGTACCCATTGACCGAACTGGATGTAGCCCAGGTATGGTACAGGTCCAGCGCAAACACCCACTTCTTGGTGATACCCAGCTCGACTGAACCACCCTCGTTCCCATAGGGACCGGCATGACCACGCCCGGTGAAACCTTTCTCTGTCCCATAACTGGTGATGTTGCGCAGTTTCGTACTGGCCACCGGATGGCGGACCTGCGCCCAAAGACGCACACGCATTGCATGGTCAAAAAACGGCAGGGCAAACTGGCTGTGCACACCATAGCGAAGTGCCCAGACACCCTGGCCAACCCCCTCTGACGCATTGGAAAGGTTCTTGTAATCACCTGTCGGGGTATTCACACCAAAATAAAGCGTGATGGACGGCGTATAATGCGGTGTCAGACGGTACTGGAACTCCACCGGCAGATCATTAAACTTCAGGCCGGAGTGTTTGGTATGATTCCCCCAGCTATAGCTATATGTCGGCAGCAGATAGATGGACAGATGGTCCGTAATACCATATTTCGCCAGCGAAAACTGGGAAATGGAATGCTGCCCCCCGGCTCCCTTCCGGGTATTGAGATGCCCGTTGGAATCAAACGCACCGGCAGGCAGGCCAGCCGCTACATAAGGCTCCACAGCAATCATGCCCGGGACAGGCAGAGCTGGTGAGGGAGAATAGAGGGACCCCGTATACCACTGCTCCGGCAACGGCTTGGAGGCTGGTTTCTCCGCAATGGACACGACCGGCTTCTGGGCAGCAGCCTCATGGGAAGAAGCCGCAACAGTCGTCCCCGCAGCTGCGCTGGCCGGCTGGGTAGCTTTGCCCGTTTTCTGGGCCGAGCTGTCACCTGCTCCGTTACCGTTACTGGCCGCCACAGCCGTCTCCGCAGCATGCACATCTGCACAGGCACCGAAAGTACCTGCAAAGAGACTGGACAGAAGGGCTGCGTAACGCACGGACGTCTTCATCACGATAAACCATCATCCCATTGTTGTGATGAGAAAACATTACGACAGCAAAAAGATAGTTTGCAATAGAGAAATGAAAAATTATTTATATCTGAAACATATTCCATTTGTTTTATCTATCCGGGACAGCCCCGGGGAAAACCAGACCAATGGTCTGTTTCCAGATAGTCATCAGGACGCTGTCCCTCCAACTGTCAGGCCACTCACCTTCAGCATGGGCTGCCCCACACCAACAGGCACACCCTGCCCGGCCTTGCCACATGTCCCTATGCCCGGGTCCAGCTCCATGGCGGGGCCGATCATGCTGATCTGCTCCATCACCGCTGCTCCACTGCCAATCAGCGTCGCCCCACGCACTGGTGCCGTAACCCGGCCATCTTCAATCAGATAGGCTTCCGAAGCAGCAAACACGAATTTGCCAGAGGTGATATCAACCTGCCCGCCACCAAAATTGCGGGCATACAGGCCCTTCTTCGTGGAGCGGATCATTTCCTCCTCCGAGGCCTGTCCCCCCGCCATGATGGTATTGGTCATGCGCGGCATCGGCGCATGGGCATAGGACTGACGGCGGCCATTCCCTGTTGGCGTTACTGATGTCAGGCGGGCATTCAGCCGGTCCTGCATGTATCCCTGCAATATCCCGTCTTCAATCAGCACGGTCCGGCTGGTGGGAGTTCCCTCATCATCCATGTTCAGGGAGCCACGCCGCTCCGGCAAGGTGCCGTCATCCAGAACAGTCACCCCCGGGGCAGCAATACGCTGGCCCACGCACCCGGAAAAAACAGACGTACCCTTGCGGTTGAAATCACCCTCAAGCCCGTGCCCGACAGCCTCATGCAACAGAATCCCGGGCCAGCCGGCCCCCAGCACAACCGGCATGTCCCCTGCCGGAGCCGCCACGGCCTCCAGCGTCACCAGGGCCTGCCGCAGGGCCTCTTGTGTCATGGCCTGCCAGCAGGACGGCTCCATAAGGCGGGACAGAGCATACCGCCCTCCCTGTCCGGCACGGCCACTCTCCCGCCGTCCGCCCTGCTCCACCACCACGGAAACATCGAGCCGGACCAGCGGACGGACATCCACCAGCGGCCCTGCATGCCCCTCCTGAAGAAACGCAGGACGCATGATCCGCACGACCTGCCACTGCGTGTTGAGGGTCACATTCACCTGCACGACACGGTGGTCCAACCCTCGCCCATAGGCCTCAATCTCTCCCAGCAACGCCGCACGCTGTGAGAAATCCCCCCCCTCAAGCGGATGTGCTGCACCATAAAGAGAGGCCCGTCCATCTGCCGCCGCAACCTCCTGCAGGCGGGAAGGGGCCTGCTGGTCCGGTCGGAGAGCCATGCGCTCTACACTGCCCAGCCCCTCGGCGGCACGCCGCAACGCCCCCATCCCCAGAAGATCCGAGTGGGCAAAGATGGTCTGGCTGCCCGTGACACCCCGCAGGCCAAACCCTGAAGAGCGGTTGAAACCAGCCGTCCGCAGCAGGCCATTTTCCAGCCCCAGCGTCTCTTCTTCCCGGTATTCCAGAAACAGCTCCCCGTCATCCATGCCAGCAAGACTGCTGGCAAGCTGACGGTTCACGTCATCAGGTGTCCATGGCAGGGTCTCATGAAAAAAAAGGGCGTCGGATATTTTTACAGGGGAAGGCGCAGACATGACCACCAGATGGATTTTCCATACGGCACAGATGCCGGGGATTATAAAAAACTGAGGCAGCACTGTCTCATAAAATGAAGTTTATGAGCAAGCACTCGACAGATGGCCAATTGTCCCCTAATCGTTTTGGTATCAGTCCAAAAATTGCGAGGCACGCAGCCATGGCGAAAAAAGCAGTTTCCTCTCCTTCCGCACAACGCCCTTCCCCTCAGAAAGCCGCCATCCAGCGCGTTTTTGAGCTGATCGAAGAGCACGGCATCGAGTTCGTTGATCTCCGCTTCACCGACACGAAGGGCAAATGGCAGCACACCACGCAGACGGTCCGCACCATTGAAGAGGACACCTTCACGGAAGGCTTCATGTTTGACGGCTCCTCCATCCAGGGGTGGAAGGCCATCAACGAGTCCGACATGGTCCTGCTGCCGGACCCGGAAACAGCCGTGGTCGACCCCTTCTCCGCCCGCCCGCAGCTCATCCTGATCTGCGACATCATCGACCCCAGAACGGGCGGCTATTACAATCGTGACCCCCGTGCGACAGCCAAACAGGCCGAAGCCTACCTGAAGAAGAGTGGCCTGGGTGATACGGCGTTCTTCGGCCCGGAAGCCGAGTTCTTCATTTTCGACAGTGTCCGCTTCGGCACGGGTGAGAATTACGGCACCTACCACCTCGACAGCATCGAAGGGCCGGAAGCTGCCCTGAAGGACTACCCGGAAGGCAACATGGGCCATCGCCCGGCCCGCAAGGGTGGGTATTTCCCTGTTCCGCCGGTGGACAGCGAACATGACCTGCGCGCCGAGATGCTGGCTACCATGGGCGAGATGGGTCTGCCGATCGAGAAGCATCACCATGAAGTGGCCCGCAGCCAGCACGAGCTGGGCACGGCCTTCGCCACACTGGTGAAGTCAGCCGACTTCATGCAGATCTACAAATACTGCGTGCACAATGTCGCCCATTCCTACGGCAAGACGGCCACCTTCATGCCGAAGCCCATCTATGGCGACAACGGCACCGGCATGCATGTGCATCAGTCCGTCTGGAAGGACGGCAAGCCGCTCTTTGCTGGCAAGCGCTATGCTGACCTTTCCGATGAGGCCCTGTATTACATTGGCGGGATCATCAAACACGCCAAGGCACTGAATGCCTTCACCAATCCCTCCACCAACTCCTACAAGCGGCTGATTCCGGGGTTTGAAGCCCCTGTGCTGCTGGCTTATTCCTCCGCCAACCGCTCTGCATCCTGTCGTATCCCCTACGCTACAAGCCCGAAGGCAAAGCGTGTCGAGGTCCGCTTCCCCGACCCGACAGCCAACCCCTACCTTGCCTTCAGTGCCATGCTGATGGCTGGTCTGGACGGCATCCGCAACAAGATCCACCCGGGCGAAGCCATGGACAAGGACCTGTACGAGCTGCCGCAGGAAGAGCTGAACATGATTCCGACTGTCTGCGGCTCCCTGCGTGAAGCTCTGGAGGCCCTGAAGACCGATCATGCCTTCCTTCTGGAAGGTGATGTCTTCACCAAGGACCAGATCGAAAGCTACATCACGCTGAAGATGCAGGACGTATACCGCTTTGAGCACACACCGCATCCGGTTGAGTTTGAGATGTACTACTCCGTCTGAGCCACCCCGTTCTTCCTGCTCCTAGCCGGGGCAGGAAGGGCTGGCCAGCGCACCATCGGAACAGACCGTCTGCCTTTCCATGAGGGGCAGGCGGTTTTTTTTCATGATAGCCGCCCCCATGAAAAAAGGGCCTGCCCCCTGAAGGAGCAGGCCCTTGCCTCATGCGGCTGGCAATGCCGGATCAGGCATTTTTCTTGGAAATGCCATTTTCGGCTACATCCCACAGCCAGGCAGCCCCACGCACACCAGAACTGTCACCATGACGGTTCTGCACGATCGGTGTCGTGCAAGGCGATGTAATTACATAACGGGGCAGCAGCTTGGGCACACGCTCGTAGATGCTGGGAAGATTGGACACGCCACCACCCAGCACGATCACATCAGGATCGAGGAAATTGACAGCCTGCGCACAGGCCCGGGCGAAACGGTCCATGTAGAGGTCCAGCGCACGGATGGCAGCTTCATCCCCATTACGGGCCGCCTCTTCAATTCCGTTCGGGGAGCGGTTGCCTTCACCCTTCCATTCCGCAGCCAGTGCCGGGCCACAGAGATAGCGCTCCTGACAGCCCTCATTGCCACAGAAACACTTCCGCATGGGCATGTCTTCCGGCTTTGCCCACGGCAGAGGGATATGACCCCATTCACCGGCGATGTGATGATGACCGGAGAGCACCCGAGCATTGGCCACGATGCCACCGCCCATGCCTGTCCCGATGATCACGCCCAAAACGACGGAATAACCGGCACCAGCGCCATCAGCAGCTTCGGACAAAGCGAAGCAGTTGGCATCATTTTCAACACGCACGGGACGGCCAAGACTCTCCTCCACATCACGCTTGAAGGCATTGTTGTTCAGCCATGTAGCGTTGGAGTTGCGGACCAGGCCTGTCTCGGGGGACAGGGACCCGGGGATGCCGATGCCCAGAGTGGATGTCAGCTGAGTCCCCGTGATGCGATGGGCAGGCACACAGCCGATCTGGTCCTCAGCCTTCAGCACCAGGTCCCGGATGGCCTCGATGGCCTTGTCATAAACCCCGGGGTTGGGAATACGCTCGCGCAGCACTTCCTTGCCACTGCGGTCCAGAGCAAGAATTTCGATTTTCGTGCCGCCAAAATCAATTCCAAGACGATAATCAGCCATGTGATGATTCTCCCTTAATCCAGCTTACGATGCGGGATGCAGAGGCTGCTGTCGAATGACCTCCAGCTCGGCTCCATGCTCCTTGATGAAACCGGCCAGAGCGCCAAAATGCTTGCTGGCAAGGTGGGTTTCGAACCCGTCCTTGCTGGCCCAGATCTCGCTGACCATGAAACGCCCCTTCTTCTCAGCATCACGGGAAATTTCGTAACGCTGGCAGGCTTCTTCCTTCAGCGAATGACCAGCACAGACCTGCACGGCTTTCTCAAGCTGGGCGGCTTTCTCTTCAGCAATGGTGACCAGTGCCAGAATATGGATGCTCTCGCTCATTTCGACTCTCCCTGAGTTGCCCCGCCCAGCTGCCGATGGAACCACGCTGAGCAAAAAAAATGGCCGGAGGCAACACACATTCCTGTCAGTCCTCTCCCACTGTGGGAGAAGGCGGACAAGGCCTGCCTCAAGCCCTGCATGAATGCGAGCCTCACCAAAAAACAGGGCCGTGTAAAGCCCTGTTCATAAACTTTCACTCAGGTGTCTTCTGCTCAGCGGGCCGTCTGCGGGACGAAGGGCAAAGCCGTGACAGAAACCTTGTGGAGCTGCCCGTCCGCATCGGCGGCGTAAAGCACCGTACCCTCTGCTGCATGGGATGGTGTGACATACGCCATGGCAATCATGGCCCGCAGGGTCGGACTGAAACAGCCAGACGTAATGCGCCCGACCCGGTCTGTCCTTCCTTCATCCGAGAAGAGTTCCACACCGCCACCCAGCAGCACGTCCCCTTCCGGACGCAGACCAACGCGCTGGCGGTATACGCCATGTTCCATCTGCCCTTCGATCGTCCCGGCACCAGGGTACCCCCCCGCCCGTGCTCCGCCGGCCCGGCGACAGGCAGCTATGCTGCTGACCAGAGCGGCCTCCACCGGAGATGTGGTTTTGTCGATGTCCGCCCCATACAGACACAGCCCGGCTTCCATCCGCAGGCTGTTCCGTGTCTCCAGCCCGGCCGGAGCCACATCGGGATCGTCCAGCAGACGGCGGGCAAAGGCTTCAGCCTGACTGGCCTCCAGAGAAAGATCGAACCCTTCCATACCCGTATAACCGAAACGGGATACAATGAGGCTGCCACCCTCCCACTGCATGGCCAGACTGTCCCGATACCGCATCCCCATGATGGTCGTCTGGTCCAGCACACGGGCCAGAACCTCGGCCGACAGAGGGCCCTGAAGAGACAGCATGGCCCGGTCAAATTCCCGGATCAGCCTGCAATCATTGCCAATGGCATTTTCGAGATAATCAGCATTGTCTTCCCTGTTCTGGCCATTGAGTGTCAGGATGAACTCTTCTTCCTGACGGGAAATGGCCAGATCATCCCGGATGCCGCCCTGATCAGTCGTCAACAGGCCATAACGGACCCGGTTCTTCTCAAGCCCCATGATGTCCAGGGGCATCAGGGCTTCGAGCGCCTCAGCAACAACAGCGGCATTATCCTCTTTTGCACGGATACGGACCTGCCCCAGAAAGGAGATGTCAAACAGCCCCGCCTGCTTGCGGGTATGAAGATGCTCCACCTCCATGCCGAGAGGGTAATGCTCGGGCAGGGCATAGCCTGCATAGCATCCCATCGTGGCCTTCAGCTCTTCATGCAGCGCCTGAAGGGGGCTGGACTTCAATGTTTCATCCGTCATTCTGTTTTATCCTGTAAATACAGGGGAAGTTCACCACTCTGCCAGCTTCATCCCCGTCTGACAATCCGGGCCCGGGCAAGGCTTCACCACGTTCCCCACCTGGGGGAGCTGGTCATTCCCCCGCCTTCAGGCTGGCCAGTACATCCGACTTCATGCTCACGCTCTGTGCCTGTGTCGGGAAAGAGCCTTCCTCAACCTGCCGGACATAATGGGACAAGGCTCCAACCATCTGCTCTCCGATTTCAGCAAACCGATGGGCATGACGAGGGGATTTGCCTTCGAAAAGACCCAGCACGTCATGCCAGACCTGGACCTGCCCATCACAACCCGGCCCGGCTCCGATCCCGATGGTCGGAATGGTCAGGGTTCTGGAAACCAGCTCGGCCAGCTCGGCGGGAATGACCTCCAGCACAATACCGAAAGCTCCGGCCTCCTCCAGCGCACGGGCATCATCCAGAAGTTTACGGGCGGCCTCGACCTGCTTTGCCTGCGCCCGCAGGCCGATCTGATGCTGGGACTGCGGTGTCAGACCCAGATGCCCCATGACGGGCACACCCATTTCCGTCAGCCGACGCACGACCGGGGCAATCTCCCGGCCGCCTTCCAGCTTCAGGGCCTGTCCACCACCCTCCTGCATCACACGGCGGGCCGCATCCACGGCATCCTGCTCGGTAGCATAGGAAAGGAAGGGCAGGTCGACCACAATAAGGGCTTTATGGCTGCCCTGGCGGACCATCCGTGCATGATAGATCATGTCCTCCACACGCACGGGCAGGGTCGTATCCCGCCCCTGCATGACCATGCCCAGAGAATCCCCCACCAGAATGACCGGCACGCCCGCCTGCTCGGCAATCAGGGCCGAAGCGTAATCATAGACCGTGAGCATGGCGATCCGCCGACCCTCATCCTTCATGGTCTGGAAGTCTGCGATTGTAGTCCGGCGCATGGTGGGGATCCTTCTCTATGGCCTCATGAACGAGGGAGGTTCTGGGCGATATAGGGGGGCAGGCTGAAAGAGGCAACATGCACCTCTGGCGTCCAATACTGGCAGCCTTCCGCAATGCCCTGTGCACGACGGGCCAGCTCGACCACGTCCGGACGGTGCGGCGGAGCCCCCTTCTTGGCCATGCCCAGTGTCATGAACCCACCAACATAGGTTGGCACGGCAGCCAGATAGGCCGTGACATGCGGGAAGAATTTCGCACGACGGGCCGTTGTTTCCCGCAGCTCATCTGCCTGCTGGAACGGCACGCCACACTGATTGACGATGATCCCTTCATCCGAAAGGATGCGGGCGCAGTTCTCATAGAAATCATCCGTGAAAAGCACATCACCCACGCCGATCGGATCCGTGCTGTCCACGATGATGACATCAAAGGCTGCATCACCAGATTTCTTGACGTAATCGATCCCGTCCCCAACGATGACCTCAGCCCTCGGGTCATTCCACGCATCCTTGCCAAACATCGGCAGGTGTTGCTTGGAGAGTTCGATCACGTCACCATCAATTTCCACCATGACGGCTTTCTCGACCGTCCTGTGCTGGAGAACACGACGCAGCACACCACCATCACCGGCCCCGATGATGAGAACACGTTTTGGGTTCGGATGCATGAAGAGCGGCACATGAGCCAGCATCTCCTGATAGATGAACTCATCCCGCTCCGTGATCTGCACGATACCGTCCAGCACCAGCACACGGCCATGGCTGCTGCTCTCGAAAATGCGGATGTCCTGAAACGGGGACTTCCTGTAGGCCAGTTCTTTCACAACCCTGAAACGCTGGCCCCAATCGGGATAGAGGGCCTCGTTGAACCAGGTCCCGGAAGACGTGCCAGATGTCATGGCGGCATCCTTTCTTCAATCAACGACGCCTGCCGCCCTCCATCACGGGGAGGCCGGCACAGACGCCGCTCCTTACCCCTGCTCCCCCTCCAGCATGGACGCTGGCCAGCGAACAGGAACACTCCATGGAATCCATTGGAAATTGAGGGAAAAACCCCCTGGCCTTTCCCTATCCGGCTTACCGGCCCGTATGCCGTGTCGAGCTGACACGTCCACGCCTGAAAGCATCAATCTCCACACGTCCTGCCTGAAACAGCTCCTGCATGACAGGGACGGACATGTTGGGATCGCACACACCGCACATGAAAATGTCGACAGCGGCGAAATGACGCTCGGGCCATGTATGGATGGAAATATGGCTTTCGGCCAGTACCAGCACACCAGATACACCGCCATTGGGTGTGAAATGGTGGAAATGACCATGCAGAATGGTCGCCCCGGCTGCCTCGGCAGCACGCCTCAGAGTGGCGTCAATCTGATCGGGGTCATCCAGATTTCTGGCATTCCAGAAATCGATGAGGAGATGGTTCCCTGCGTAGGTGATCCCATCACGCTTGATGAAAAAGTCCTTACAATCAGCGATTGTATCGATTGCCTCAGTATTCTGGATATCTCTCGGAAGGTCCGATTCCATCCCCAGTCGAGCAAGTGCGTCCATAACGTACCCCTGAACCAGCAGATTGCCGCATCCTCCCCCAATGAAGGAGCGGAAGGGTTGACCTCTAGGGGAATATAACCCTCAACGCAACTCTATTCTTTCTTTCTGAACAGAAAATGCCCAAATGAAGCCACAATAAAAAATGGGGAGGAAAATCCTCCCCATTCGTAAAGACCGGTCATCGGACCTCAGTTGCGGGTCTTGTCAACCAGCTTGTTCTTGGCGATCCACGGCATCATCTCACGCAGTTTTGCGCCAACCTGCTCAATCTGATGCTGTTCATCACGGGCACGGGACGCCTTGAAGCCCACATTACCGGACTGGTTCTCCAGAATGAAGTTGCGCACGAAGGTTCCATTCTGGATGTCCTTCAGCACCTCACGCATGGCCTCCTTGGCGGCCGGGGTCACAACGCGCGGCCCGCTGACATACTCACCATACTCCGCCGTATTGGAGATGGAGTAGTTGACGTTGGAAATGCCGCCCTCATACAGCAGGTCCACAATCAGCTTCATCTCATGCAGACACTCGAAATAGGCCATCTCCGGTGCGTAGCCTGCTTCCACCAGTGTCTCAAACCCGGCCTTGATCAGCTCGATCGTACCACCACACAGCACAGCCTGCTCACCAAACAGGTCTGTTTCCACTTCCTCACGGAAGCTGGTCTCGATCACGCCAGCACGGCCGCCGCCAACAGCGGAAGCGTAAGCCAGAGCTACATCCTTGGCCTGGCCGGAAGCATCCTGATGCACGGCCACCAGACAGGGCACACCACCGCCACGCTGGTATTCAGAACGCACAGTATGGCCAGGGCCCTTCGGAGCGATCAGGAACACGTCCATCTCGGGGCTCGGCTCGATCAGACGGAAATGGATGGCCAGACCATGAGCAAACACCAGAGCCGTGCCGGGCTTCAGGTTCGGGGCCAGCTGTTCCTTGTACAGGGCGGCCTGGCCTTCATCCGGTGTCAGGATCATCACGACATCAGCCCAGGCTGCGGCTTCGGCCGGGGTAACGACACGGAAACCCGCTGCCTCCGCCTTGGCCTTTGCCTTGGATTCCGGGCGCAGCGCCACAACGATATCCTTCACACCGCTGTCACGCAGGTTGTTGGCATGGGCATGACCCTGGCTGCCATACCCGATGATGGCGACCTTCTTTTCACAGATCAGATTGATGTCTGCATCACGATCATAATAAACACGCATGACTTTTTTCCTTCCTCACAACGGGTGCAGGCCCCTCAATCATCCTGCCCCAGATGGGGAGACACTCCCCGGACATGAAACACTCCATCCAGCCTTCCCACCCCGGAACAGGAGCAGGATGACCGGCAAAACTTCATTCAGACGAGGCGTTTGCCTTCTTCTGTCAGCTCGGCCCCACCGAAAACACGCCCCGGCCCCAGAAGCATCTGGTCATGGCTGGCCCCGGACGGGATCATCGGGAAGCAGCATTCTTCCTGCTCCACATGCACATCCACCAGCACCGGTCCCTCATGGGTCAGCATGGTCTCGATGGCCTCATCCAGCCCGCCCAGCGTCTCGACCCGCAGACCACGGATGCCGAACGATTCCGCCAGCTTCACGAAATCCGGCAGGGCTGCACTGTAGGACTGGGAATAACGGGAATCATGCACCAGCTCCTGCCACTGCCGCACCATGCCCATATACTGGTTGTTCAGGATGAAGATCTTCACCGGCAAGCGGTACTGGGCAATGGTTCCCAGCTCCTGAATATTCATCAGGGTGGATGCCTCGCCGGCAATATCAATCACCAGCCCGTCAGGGTGGGCGATCTGTGCCCCCACGGCAGCAGGCAGACCGTAACCCATCGTGCCCAGACCACCGGATGTCAGCCAGTGATTGGGCTCATCAAACCCGAAATGCTGGGCGGCCCACATCTGATGCTGCCCCACCTCGGTGGAAACGAAGCAGTCCCGCCCGCTGGCCTTCACCTGCTCATACAGGCGGCTGATGGCATATTGCGGCTTGATGGTGGCCGTGGCGGCCCCGTCCTGCTCGAACCCGAAACCGTCAACAGCCCGCCACTGGTCGATCTCCTGCCACCAGCCGGACAGGTCCGGGGCTGCACTGTCTCCCCAGCCTTCCAGAAGAGCGTGCAGCGTGGCCTTCAGGTCCCCCTTCAGAGCCACATCAACCTTGATGATCTTGCCGAATTCCCGGGGATCAATGTCCGCCTGTATCTTGAAGGAATGGGGAGAGAACCCGTCAACACGGCCCGTCACCCGGTCATCAAACCGGGCACCCAAGGCGACCAGTACGTCGCAGTCATGGGCCGCCATGTTGGCTTCCACGGCACCATGCATGCCCAGCATCCCCAGAAAATGATCACTGGAAGACGGATAGGCCCCCAACCCCATCAGGGTGGATGTCACGGGGAAACCGGTCTTCTCTGCCAGCTGGCGCAGCAGCTTTGCCGCCTCCGGCCCGGCATTGATGACACCACCACCAACATAAAGCAGAGGCTTGCGGGCCTTCTTCATGGCCTCGACGGCCTGGCTGACCGCCTGAGCATCCAGAGCCGGAGTCGCCTTTCCCTCTGCTGCTTCCGCCGGACGGGGCGGCAGGGGTGCTTCGGACACCGTGATGTTCTTGGGCAGGTCCACCAGAACCGGGCCGGGACGGCCGGAACGGGCCAGAGCAAAAGCCTCCCGGATTGTTGGGGCCAGAGCCTCGGCTTCCCGCACCTGAACACTCTTCTTGGTCGCAGGCCGGGTGATGCCCACCATGTCCGCTTCCTGAAACGCATCCTTGCCGATCAGCGGCACGGGCACCTGTCCGGCCAGACAGACCAGCGGGATGGAATCCATCTTCGCATCCATCAGGCCGGTCACGGCATTGGTCGCACCAGGGCCGGATGTCACCAGCACCACACCGACCTTGCCGGTGGAACGGGCATAGGCCTCGGCCGCATGGGTTGCCGCCTGCTCGTGCCGGACCAGAATGTGCCGGATCTTCTTCTGTTTGAAGAGAGCATCGTAAATGGGAAGGACCGCACCGCCGGGATAACCGAAAATGACATCCACGCCTTCTTCCTCAAGAACACGCAGAATGACTTCAGCACCTGTTGCCATCATGGGAGCTGTCTCGCTGGCAGGCATGGCGTCTGTCCTTTCGCCGTTTAACGCAACGCTTCTGCTCTATCGTTCCGGAGCGGGTCCGTCAATTCTGGATGATATAAAATATTCAATTTCGCGCATTTTTTTACTCGAAAAGAACTCTCTTCCACTGGTTCTTTGAAATATTATTTCGCCATCTCCCTCCCGGCTCAGCCTATGGTGTCGGAACCATGTAGCCTGCCGGCGGGTATAGCGGCCAATGGCACGGGTAGCAGCCAGCCGGGCGTCCTCCAGGCTGCACTGCCCCTCCAGCACCTGTCCCAGCTCCGGCACACCATGGGCACGCATGGCGGGCAGACTGGCGGGCAGATTCTGCTCCCGCAAGGCCGCCACCTCATCCAGCGCACCAGCAGCCACCATGTCATCAAAACGCCGGACAATGGAAGCCCGCAGCTCGTCCCGGGGGGGATCAAGCTGAAGTGAGATGAAACGGCAGGGTGCCGCTGGCAATGCCCTATCCTCCTGCCATGAGGCCAGCCCTCGCCCGGTTCCTGCCAGAACCTCCCAGGCCCGGCTGATACGCTGGGAATCCTGTGGATGAAGACGGGAGGCCGTCTGCGGATCAGCCTGCATCAACTTTTCGTGCAGGGCCTCCGGGCCAATCGCCTCCAGCAGGGTCCGGGCCTCCTGCCGGGCTGCTTCTCCGGGGTCGGGGACCTCCACGAGGCCATCCGTCAGGGCACGGAGATACATGCCCGTGCCACCACAGAGGATGGGCAGCCGCCCGGCGCTACGGCAGGCGGCGATTTCTGCCAGAGCCTGCTCCCGCCACCAGGCCACACTGCCGGGTGTGGCTGCGGGCAATACCCCATAAAGACGATGGGGAATGGCTGCTTCCTCTTCCTCCCCGGGGCGGGCAGTGAGGATGCGCAGCTCCCTGTAAACCTGCATGGAATCTGCATTGATGACCGTACCACAATACAGGTCTGCCAAATGAAAGGCCAAAGCCGACTTGCCCGAACAGGTCGGTCCCGCCACAATGAGGGCGTTTTCAGAAGAGTTCATACACCTATCCTGCCATATCTTCTGATCTTTTAGCGAGAGATGTCATGTCCCTTCCCTGTGTTCTGACTCTTGTTGCCAATCGCCGCCATGGGACCCTTCCCAAAGAGGCGATCGACATTGCCCGCAATCTTGTCAAAGGTGAGCCGCCGGTCGTTCTATCCGAAGGCGAGGCCGTTGACATTTTCTGCCCGACACCCGGGCCCGGCGATGCCACGCCTGCAACAATCCGTGCCGCCCTGGCTCCCTACAAGGTTGATGCCATTCTCACCAAGACCCGTGGCCGCCGCAAAGCCGTGCTGGTGTCCGACATGGACAGCACCATCTTCGATGGCGAAACGCTGGATGATCTGGCCAAGGCAACAGGCACGGGCGACTATGTAGCCGAAATCACCAAGCGTGCCATGAATGGCGAGATGGAGTTTGATGAATCCCTCCGCAAGCGCACCATCGGCCTGAAGGGCCATCCTGAATCCCTGCTGAAGGATGTTCTGGAACATCTGCCTTTCACTGATGGTATCAGGGAGCTGGTGCAGACCATGAAGGCCAATGGCGCACGCACGGCCCTCATCTCCGGTGGGTTCGACTGGTTCACCGAGCGGGCTGCCAGGAAGCTCGGCTTTGATGAACATTACGGCAACCAGCTTGAGATCAGGGACGGCATCATCACCGGCCAGCTGATCGGCAAAATCCTCGGCCCGGATGCCAAGAAAGAACATCTGGAGACCATCTGTGCCGAGCGGGGCGTCAAGCTCTCTGCCAGCCTGACAACAGGTGATGGTGCCAACGACATCCCCATGCTCAAGGCAGCAGGTCTTGGCATTGCCTATCACGCCAAGCCGAATGTCCGGCAGGTGATTGAACAGCAGGTCAACTTTACCGGGATGCGGACGCACCTCTTTGCGCAGGGCTACACGGCTGCCGATATCGTGACCGACTGACATATCCTCCCATTGTCCCCGTGTCTTCGGCCTCGGGCCAATGACACGGGCATGGCCTGCCGCCCTCAAAAGCGGCGGGCTTTTTTTGTCCCCTGTTTTTTGGCCCGGATATGCCCACCAAGACGCTCCAGCGTTTCTTTCAACCCGGCATCCTCGATACCATTTACGGGAACTGGCGCCGCATCCTTCCATTTCTTCTGGGGCCTGTGGGACGGCTTACGCTGGACAGGCCGATCCTGTAACAGCTTGATCTGTTTCAGCGCTTCATCTCCATAAAGACCACAGGCTGTGTTGATGTTGGCCAGAAGACGGGGCGCTGCGTACTGCATCTCCACCGCTGCCGGACCACAGCAGCGTATGGTCAACACGCCGGGCCGCAGGCGGCAGGGTTCGCTCACCTCCGCCAGCGCTGGACCGACCAGCGTCTCCCACTCCATGAGCAGACGCACGAACAGCGGTGATTTCTTGCGAAAAATGGGTTTTGTCAGGGGGGGCAGCAGGGCCCCGATCATCCGGCCCTTGCCTCGACGGTAATCGCTCCAGCCCTTGCCATCCGCTTTCCGGTCCTGCCCCGATGCTGATGAACGGGCAGTTTTTTTCATTCCTGTTTCATCTACCATCCGACCCATCCCAGTATGCTGCGTACGGACTCTCCATACCATCATCACGGGAGCAGACGGAAACGTTTCAGCAAGGCCAGCCCTTGCCCCGATGCTGTTTCTTCGTCATAGACACCGGCGTGACACCTGATGCTTCCCTCCTTCTCCATTGGTATGACCATCATCGCCGTACCCTGCCCTGGCGTGCCGCACCCGGCCAGCAGGCAGACCCGTACCATGTCTGGCTGAGCGAGATCATGCTCCAGCAGACAGTCGTGCAGACGGTCATTCCCTATTACCAGCGGTTTCTGGCCCGCTTTCCGACAATTGATGCTCTGGCGGAAGCGCCGCAGGAAGAGGTGCTCCAGCTCTGGGCCGGGCTGGGCTATTACGCACGGGCACGAAATCTTCATGCCTGTGCTCAGGCCGTTCATAAGCTGGGAGCCTTTCCCCGTACGGTCGAAGGATTGCAGACACTCCCCGGAATCGGGGCCTATACATCCCGGGCCATTGCCGCCATTGCCTTCAATATTCCGACCGTTCCGGTTGATGGCAATGTGGAGCGCATCACGGCCCGCCTCAATGCCGTGGAAGACCCGCTACCCGCTGCCCGCCCCCTGCTGGCCCGTCTTGCCAGCCATCTGAATGACGATCCGGCAGCACAGGCCCGCCCTTCCGATTTTGCTCAGGCCCTGTTCGACCTTGGGGCGAGCCTCTGCTCGCCCCGCTCACCCTCCTGTCTGACGTGCCCATGGCAGGACGGCTGCCTCGCCCGAGCCCGCAACATGGCTGAAGCTCTCCCTGCCCGACAGAAGAAGAAAGCCCGCCCGACCCGTCATGCCATTCTTTTCCGTGTCATCGATCCGGAAGGCCGTGTCCTGCTCCGCTCACGACCGCCGGAAGGTCTGCTGGGAGGAACGGACGACCTTCCCGGCACACCATGGTCCGAAAGCCAAAGCACGCCTTCGCCTGCACGGCTGGCCGAAACGGCCTTTACCCGCTACGCCCCCTTGCAGGCACAGTGGGAAGATTGTGGAGAGGTCAAACACATCTTCAGCCATTTTACGCTGCTTGTCCGCATCTATGGCTGCACGATACCAGCACAGAGCAATTATCCGATTCCTCCGAAGCATGGCCGGTTCCGCTTCCTGAAGGAGGCAGTTCTCTCCAGCGTGATGAAGAAATGCCTGCTGGTTGGCGACCGGCACAGGCCTGTCCCGGGCTGATCATGTTTCACATGAAACACTGAAAACAGACATGGGGGCCGCAACCC
Source organism: Parasaccharibacter sp. TMW 2.1891 (assembly GCF_023337675.1). Lineage (NCBI taxonomy): Bacteria > Pseudomonadati > Pseudomonadota > Alphaproteobacteria > Acetobacterales > Acetobacteraceae > Parasaccharibacter > Parasaccharibacter sp. TMW 2.1891. Next base: position 45,704 of record NZ_QORT01000003.1, read on the forward strand.
GGCCCCCATGTCTGTCTCTTCTGTGCGTGAATAAAGGCTTTCGGAAAAACTCAGGACAGCTTCCTGACCAGTCCGGCCACATGCCTGCCAAGGAAACGGGCCCCCTCCAGGTCTGTCTCGCTCGGCTGGCGGGAACCGTCACCATTGGCGATGGTTGTGGCCCCATAAGGAGCGCCACCTACGATCTCGTCATTACGCATCTGCCCCTGGAAACTGTAGGGCAGACCGCTGATGACCATGCCATGATGCAGCAGGTTGGACATCAGGGAATAGAGTGTCGTTTCCTGCCCACCATGCTGGGTTGCCGTGGAGGTGAAGACAGCCCCCACCTTGCCGATCAGCTCCCCTTTGGCCCAGAGACCACCGGTCTGATCCCAGAAATTGGCCATCTGTGCCGGCAGACGCCCGAAACGGGTCGGAGCCCCGATGATGATACCATCATACTCGACCAGCTCAGCCGGCGTTGCAACAGGTGCGTCCTGTTCCAGCTTGAAGTGATGCGCTCTGGCAGCCTCCTCCGGCACCAGCTCTGGCACACGCTTCACAACGGCCTCTACGCCCGTTGCACGTACACCTTCGGCAATGCTGTGGGCCATGGTCTCCACGTGACCGTAAGATGAATAATAAAGCACGAGCACTTTTGACATGACGATACATCCTTGATCTGTCGGTCTTTCCCGCTACCGGGAACACTGAAACCTTCACAAGAGGTAACGCCACCTTTCCAGACTGGATATAGAAAATCGGGAAAGGATGCTTTTCGGATTTCATCAGTCCGCTTTCAGTCGGACAGCCGCCATGGCGGTGTGCTGAACTGGCGGATGAGATGCTCCATGAGCAGGCTCACCCTCTGAGGCCGCAGCTTTGTGGCGGATGTGACGAGATAAAGGGCAATGTCGTCCGCCTTCCAGCCCGGCATCATTTCCTGCAACCGACCCTCCTGCATGGCTTCACTCACCATGAAATCCGGCATCAGTCCGAAGCCAAGCCCGGCCTCCAGCGCTGGCAGGAATCCTTCCGCATTGTCGGACTGGAGTCGTGCCGTCTGGGACAATGTATGGACTGCCCCTGTCGCTTTTTCCATCAGCCGGATGGCCCCGCATGATGACCCGTTGACATAGACAAAGCTCTTCCTCCCCTCCAGTTCCCGCGGATGGGCAGGCTCACCCTGCTGGGCCAGATAGTCCGGGGAGGCCACAAGCAGGCGTCGTACCGTACATACCCTGCGGGCCCTGAGCGCCGAATCCTCCAGAGCCGCAATGCGGATCGCCACATCATAACCTTCTGAAACGAGGTCCACGAAACTGTCCGTAAACGTGATGGCAATATCAATCTCCGGGTAGGCCCTCAGGAAAGATGGCAGAGCTGCGGAAACATACCGAAGCCCGAAGGTAGTTGGAGCCGTCATCCGGATCAGACCGGAAGGACGGATACGGCCACCCCGCACCTCATTCTCTGCCGCTTCTGCCTCCATGAACATGCGATTGGCCCGCTCCAGCGCAAGCTGCCCTGTCTGTGTAAGGGACATATGCCGGGAATTGCGGCTGAACAGGGCGACACCAAGAGACTGCTCCAACCGACTGATCGCTTTTGAGACAGTGGGGGGTGAAAGATGAAGTTCCCTGGCAGCCTGCGAGAAAGACCCATGCTCGGCCACCCTGGAAAAAATGGCCCACGCCTCGAAATCCGGCAATTTCATAATTCCGTCCCCTCCTGCCAGCCTCTGGCTGCTGACAGGTCATGATGCAAAATATGGAAAGAATGTCTTTCTTTCATGCCTGTGTGATCCGCTCTCTTCACGCCTTACATGGTGGGTGAGCTGAACCAGCAAGGAATGACACCATGATTGATATTCGCCCCTTTGACCAGCTCGGCCATGCCTCACATGGGTGGCTGGATGCCCGGCACCATTTCTCTTTCGCCCATTATCTGGATCATGACCGCATGGGCTGGGGGCGCCTGCGTGTCTGGAATGACGATACCATCGCCCCCGGCACCGGGTTTGACACCCATCCCCACCGGGACATGGAGATCATCACCTATGTCCGCCAGGGCGCCATCACGCACCGGGACAGTCTCGGCAACACGGGGCGGACCGAGGCTGGAGATGTGCAGGTCATGTCCGCTGGAACGGGCATTTTCCACAGCGAATACAACAATGAACCCATCCCCACACAGATATTCCAGATATGGATCATCCCGACAGACAAAGGGCACGGACCATCCTGGGCGACACGGCATTTCCCCAAAGGAGAGCAGACAGGCCAGTTCACCGTTCTGGCGTCTGGTCATGCCGATGACAAAGATGCCCTGCCCATCCATACTGATGCCCGTGTTCTGGGGCTTTCCCTCCAGAAAGGACAGCAGGCCAGTTACGCATTCACACCTGGCCGACTGGGTTATCTTGTTCCTGCAAAAGGCACCCTGCTGCTGAATGGGCAGACCATCACGGCACGCAGTGGGGCGGCCATTGCAGGGGAAGACACCATCACGCTTGAAGCGCTGGAAGATTCGGAAATCATTCTGGTAGATACGACATCATGATCTGACAGCTCCCTGCCCGGAAAGAAGGATGTTCCATCTGGCATGTTTCCCGTGAAACATATAAGCCTGTAGGGAATCCGGGCAGGGAGCCACATTGCATGAACACTGATCACACGGACCAGACCACCTCTCCGCCCCTGTGGCTGCTGGATGCAACAGGGCAGATGCTGGGCCATGATACCCTCAATGACAGGATCATCCGGCAGCTTTTTGATACCCGGGCCGTGCCAGGATTGAGCCTCCATCTACAGTCCCCCCTGACACGGCGCAATTATGCTTCCTCCCCCATCCGGGCCCGTTTCAGGAAACAGGCGTCCCTGCCCTTTCCCCTGCCGGAAATTGACGTTTTCTCCACATTGCAGGACAGCATCGCCCTGCGTTGCGTAGATGGCAACCAGGGTTGGATCAGCATTGGCACCGATCTCCATGAGATTCATTTCGATGCACCGAAAATGACCCCACTGGGGTATTTCCTGCCTCTGACAGGTGAGGCCCTGCTCGGACTTGCCATGCTCTTTGACCGGGGCCTGGCCAGCGTCCGGACAGCTGATGGCACGATGATCGGCCCAGCCTCCTTCCTTTCGGAAAAACCTCACGGGCTGGCACTCGGCCCCATCACGACATGTCTGGCTGACCATCTGGAGACGCTCATCCAGCTTGGCAGGCTTCCGCCAGGGCAGGAACTCTCCCATTCCTTCGGGCAGGACCATCTCACCTTCCGCCGGGCAGACTGATCCGACATGAAAAAAGGCTCTCCGGCATGATATCCGGAGAGCCTTTTAACTGTTCCCCTTCCGGTCATACCGGAAGGGGAAGCGAAAAGCGGTTTCAGCCCTTCAGTGCCTTGCGGACACCTTCAGCATAGGCCGGGTCAACCTTTTCGAAGAGACCCAGCTGACGCTCGACGATGTTCTGCGGCACGCCAGCCATGGCACCGGCAATGTTGTTGTACAGGCGCTGTTTCTGGGCATCATCGAAGAGATGATACAGAGCACGCGGCTGTGCAAAGTCATCACCATCGCTACGGTGATCGTAGTAGGTGGCGTCCCCGCTCACGCGCAGCGGCGGCTCCATCGCAGCCTTGTCTTCAACCGGACCACCGAAGGAGTTCGGCTCGTAGAAGTCACCATCGCCACGCTTCGGCTCATCAAAGCGCATGGCACCATCAAGATGATAGTTCTTCACCTTGAACTTCGGACGGTTGATCGGCAGGGACTCGTAATGTGTGCCGACACGGTAGCGGTGAGCATCCGCATAGGCGAAGATACGGCCCTGAAGCATCTTGTCCGGAGAGAAACCGATGCCCGGCACGATGTTGGACGGGGAGAAGGAAGCCTGCTCAACCTCGGAGAAATAATCATCCGGGTTGCGGTTCAGTTCCAGCTCACCGACTTCGATCAGCGGATAGTCCTTGTGGGACCAGACCTTGGTCACGTCAAACGGGTTGAAGTTGACGCGCTCGGCCTCTTCCTCTTCCATCACCTGGATGTAGAACGTCCATTTGGGGAAGTTCCCCTTCTCGATGTTCTCGTACAGGTCTTCCTGGGTGGACTCACGGGTTTTGGCCACGACCTCAGCAGCTTCCTCGGTCGTATAGAACTCATGGCCCTGCTGGGTCTTGAAGTGGAACTTCACCCAGAAGCGCTCACCCTTGGCATTCCACAGTGAATAGGTGTGGCTGCCATACCCGTTCATGTTGCGGATGCCCTTGGGGATGCCACGATCGGACATCAGGATCGTCACCTGATGCAGGCTCTCCGGGCTGAGGGACCAGAAGTCCCAGGCTGCCGTGGCGGAACGCAGGTTTGTGCGGGGATGACGCTTCTGCGTATGGATGAAGTCCGGGAACTTGATGGGATCACGGATGAAGAAGACCGGGGTATTGTTGCCCACCAGGTCCCAGTTGCCGTCATCCGTGTAGAATTTCAGGGCCCAGCCACGCACGTCACGTTCAGCATCGGCAGCACCACGCTCACCGGCCACGGTGGATGCACGCAGGAACATGTCCGTCTTCTTGCCGACCTCGGAGAAGATGGATGCGCAGCTGTACTTCGTGATGTCCTTGGTGATGGTCAGCGTTCCATGAGCACCAACGCCCTTGGCGTGCACGGTACGCTCCGGGATGCGCTCACGGTTCTGATGAGCGAGCTTCTCGATCAGCTGATAGTTTTCCAGCAGAAGCGGTCCACGAGGACCGGCAGACTTGCTGTCCTGGTTGCTGACCCAAGGGGCACCAGCGGTCGTGCGAATGATATTCTTATCAGACATTCAAGGACTCCTACCTTTTATCTGACCATGGAAAATAGGTAACATCCGGAGGAAAAGGAAAATGATTGATCCTGTTTCACTAATAAACAGTCCTGATCCAGTCCGATATCAACCCTCGATTAGGGAAAGTAGGCAGGTTTTCGGACAGTGTCCATCCCCTCTTTCTTCAAAAATAATGTGAAGTTCTATTTGATCAATGTCATTGAACAGAGACATCACCCCAGTTTATGAGAATGATATGCAATAACGTATTCCTGTTTATTTCAGTCATCAGCAGGACCAGTCAGCTTCCTCAGAACAGTCGGGCCATTTTCATGAAAATGAAGGTCACGGCCATGGCAACCACACACAGCCCACCAGCAAAAATGGTCCCCAACCCACCAGAGGCCAGAAACATGCCCCCCGTATTCATGCCGAAGAACCCCGTGACCAGCGTGGCCGGCAGCATGAGGGTCGTCACGATGGACACGATGCACAGACGGCGGTTTGTTTCTTCCGCCTGGCTGGAAGCCAGCTCATCCTGTAGGGAACGGGCCCGATCCTGCAAGGCAATGAGATCATCAAGGGCTGCGTGAATCTGCCGTTCAGCCCGGTCCCGCAGATCATCCTCGGCCCATTCCGGCAACTCGAGGTCTTCATCCCGCAGGACACGGTCGATCGGCATGACAACACGCCGCAGCTCTGTCGATCGGCGCCTCACCTTACCCACGATACCACCAAGATGCCCCAGATCGGACCCGTGGACAATGGCCAGCAGAACATCTTCCGCCCTGTCCAGCTCGTCATCAAGCTGGGCCAGCTGGCGGCGGACCGTCCCGGTAAAATCCCGCAGGACACGGTCTATCACCCCAGCCGGATTGCGGGGTACCCCCTGTGTCTGGAGAGACCGGTAGGCCGACCCCAGTACGGGAATGGGCGTGCGCCGTGTCGTGATCAGGATATTCTGCCGCATGGCAAAGCGCCAGGCACAAATCTCCCGGTCCTCCTCCGCCAGGGCATCGTCAAAGGCGGGCAGGGCCCCCCAGACCGTATCATCGGCAGCTTCAAGGGCAATGCCGTAATCCGTTTCCGCCAGCATGGTCCCCACATCTTCCGGCATCCCCGGCAGCCGCCCCACATGGGTACGGGCAGAACTGTGAACCGTATCGAAATGCAGCCAGCACCAGCCATTCTCTCCGGACGCCGCCTCATAGCCTTCTTCCCCGGGAGACTGGAGGATACGCTGCACGTCCTCGGCATCCAGCGGCATGATCCCCTGCCCCGGCACGGCACGGACAGCCCAGACAAGCCCCTTGATCCGGGCCATGGGGTGGGCCTCCTTCAGGGACGGGTCAAGCACTGTAAAAGGAAAATTCGGAACAGTATTGTCGGGCACAGCCACCCCCCATTACAGTTTTCCTGCCCGGACTGAAGGCGGCAGGACATCCCTTTGCACCGGGAAGAGCCAAGGCTCCAGACACATGAATACCGCCCGTTCTCTGACACGTTGCCCGATGGGACGCAATATGGATGACACCATTTTGTAACGGAAAACTGTTGGTCCGTTCTTCTTTCCAGCCTTACGGCAAGGCTCTATAGTTTCCCGGTGCAGGAACCGCATGGAGGCCTCGCCTGCCTGCTGTTCCATCCATGATCATCAACTGCCAAAAACCAAGGAAACACATATGGCTACGCAGGACTACAAGGTTCGTGACATGTCCCTGGCCGACTGGGGCCGCAAGGAAATCTCCATTGCCGAGGGCGAAATGCCGGGCCTGATGGCCCTCCGCGAGGAATATGGCGCCAGCCAGCCGCTGAAGGGCGCCCGGATTGCCGGCTGCCTGCACATGACCATCCAGACCGCCGTGCTGATCGAGACGCTGATCGCCCTCGGTGCCACAGTCCGCTGGTCCTCCTGCAACGTATTCTCCACCCAGGACCAGGCAGCTGCCGCCATTGCCGCCGCCAACATTCCCGTTTTCGCCTGGAAGGGCATGAACGAGGAAGAATTCATCTGGTGCATCGAGCAGACCATCAAGGGGCCGGATGGCTGGACCCCCAACATGATCCTTGATGATGGTGGTGACCTGACAACCCTCATGCATGAGAAATACCCCGAGCTCCTCAAGGAGGTCCGTGGCATTTCCGAGGAAACCACGACGGGCGTGCATCGCCTCTGGGACATGGAGCGCAAGGGGCTGCTCAAGGTTCCGGCCATCAATGTCAATGACAGCGTGACCAAGTCCAAGTTCGACAACCTCTATGGCTGCCGTGAGAGCCTCGTGGATGCCATCCGCCGTGGCACCGATGTCATGATGGCCGGCAAGGTGGCTGTTGTGGCCGGTTATGGTGACGTGGGCAAAGGCTCTGCCGCTTCCCTCCGCAGCGCAGGCTGCCGCGTGCTGGTGACGGAAGTTGACCCGATCTGCGCCCTTCAGGCTGCCATGGAAGGTTATGAGGTCGTCACGATGGAAAATGCCGCTCCCCGTGGCGACATCTTCGTGACCTGTACCGGCAACGAGGACATCATCACCATCGAACATATGCGTGAGATGAAGGACCGGGCCATTGTCTGCAATATCGGGCATTTTGACAGCGAGATTCAGGTCTCCGCCCTGCGCAATCACAAATGGACCAACATCAAGCCGCAGGTTGATGAGATCGAGCTGGCCCCGAACCGCCGCCTCATCCTTCTCTCCGAAGGCCGTCTGGTCAATCTGGGCAACGCCACAGGCCATCCGTCCTTCGTGATGTCCGCCTCCTTCACCAACCAGACGCTGGCACAGATCGAACTCTGGAATGCAAAACCGGGCCAGTATGAGGCAGGAAAAGTTTATACTCTGCCAAAAATCCTTGATGAAAAGGTTGCCGCTCTCCATCTTGCAAAGGTGGGCGCCACGCTCTCCAGAATGACACAGGCTCAGGCGGATTATATCGGGGTGTCCCCCAACGGGCCGTTCAAGCACGACCTGTACCGTTACTGATCCTTTCTGTCACTGTTCCCTGCCATCATTTCCGATGGCAGGGTCATAACCGACCAGTCATTCCTGCTTTCAGGGAAGGAACATATCATGGGTCTTTTCAACGACATCGTTTCCAAGGTTTCCAGCTTCGCCACGAGCCTGTTCGGCTCTTCTGCCAAGGCGGCGGATACGGCACAGCCAGCTGCCGGTGCTGCGGCTCCGTCCATCGCACAGGTGGATGTGGATGCCGTTCTGAAGGAACTGGCCGCCAAGGCTGGCCAGCCTCTGAACTACAAGGAATCCATCGTCGATCTGCTCAAGCTCCTGGGCCTCGACAGCTCCCTGCAGGCCCGTCAGAGTCTTGCTGACGATCTGCACTATACCGGGGACAAGAACGACACGGCCACGATGAATGTCTGGCTCATCAAGCAGGTCTATACCGAGCTTGCCAACAATGGCGGCAAAATCCCTGCTGGCTGGGGCCACTGAGTCCATATCTGGTCGGTATCCCTGTAACTGACCAGATGAAAAACCCCTCCGTCCAAATCATGGGCGGAGGGGTTTTTCGTACCTGATACCTGTCAGATATCCAGCAGCAGGCGACGGGGGTCCTCGATCAGCTCCTTGAGCCTCACAAGAAAACTGACCGCTTCCCGTCCATCCACCAGACGATGATCATAGGACAGGGCCACATACATCATGGGCCGGATGACAACCTGCCCATCCCGGGCCACGGGCCGGTCCTGGATGGCGTGCATCCCCAGCACACCGGACTGCGGTGCATTGAGAATGGGCGTGGACAGCAGGGACCCGAAAATCCCGCCATTGGTGATGGTAAAGCTGCCACCTTCCAGTTCTTTCAGGGCAAGGCCACCCTTACGAGCCCGTTTGCCATAATCGGCAATGCGGCGCTCCAGCTCGGCAAAACCAAGTGTCTCGGCCTTCCGCAGCACGGGCACGACCAGCCCCCGTTCCGTCCCCACGGCAATGCCCAGATTGACATGATCCTGATAAACGATCTCATGTCCTTCAATCCGGGCATTCAGCACCGGAAAATCCTTCAGGGCCCCTACGACAGCACGGGCAAAGAACGACATGAACCCCAGACGGGCCCCCTCATGCTTCTTCTCGAACAGCTCCCGATACTGGCTCCGCAGCGCCTTGACGGCACTCATGTCAATTTCATTGAACGTTGTCAGAATGGCGGCACTGTTCTGGGCTGCCTTGAGATTCCGGGCAATGGTCTGACGCAGGCGGCTCATCGGCACACGCCGCTCCCCCGTTCCCCTGTCTTCGGGAAGGGAGGCCACCGGTTCAGCCACAGCAGGAGCCGGATGAGTGACAGCTCCTCCCGTCACCACGGGCTGCTCTCCCTCTGCTGAAGCAGCTGGACCATGGTCCGTCACATCCTGCACCACGTCCTGGCTGTCCTGCTGCCTGTTTTCCTCAACCGCAGGGGCTGCTGCCTGATCATCCACGAATGCAATGACCTGCCCGACCTCAACATCCGTTCCTTCCGGCAGATCATGGCTCAGTGCCCCGGCTGCCGGAGCCGGCACATCCAGCGTGACCTTGTCCGTTTCCAGCTCAAGAACCATCTCACCAGCCTTCACGTAATCGCCAGACTGTCTGAGCCAACGCATCACGGTTGCCTGTTTCAGGCTTTCACCAAGCACAGGGACTTTAATCTCAACCGTCATCGTGACTCCTGTCCTTCCAGAACTTGAAACATGGTCCCGGCCTCCCACCTCCCGGAAGAGACCCGGCCTCTCATTAGCCTTATATCTCCCTATGAGGCTATAGGGTAAAGCCTTCTCTTTGTCTTTTCACTTTTCCAGCAGGAAACCTTTCATGACCAGAACCCTGCCCGCTTTTCTTCAGTCAGACCACATATCCTCTCGGACACGCACTGCCCTGCTCGAAAGAATGGAACAGGAACAGGGCCAGAGGAAACATCTTTCCCCAGAGGCTTTTCAGCTTCTTGAGCTGGTCTGTGATGACATTCTGCCACAGGCACCACTTCTGGGTGAGCTGCATCTCAATCTGGCAGTCATGATCGATCAGGCTCTCGCCGGGCCTGGAGATGGATGGCGTTTTGCCGATCTGCCGACAGATATGGCCGCCTGGGAAGATGGTCTTGCCTCTCTGGAACTGTATGCCCGGGGCCTTTTTGGACAGGATTATGCCTCTCTTGACACGGATCAGCGTGGTACGCTGCTGGACAGGGCTTTTGATGGCTCCCTGCCGGTCAATGCTCAGGCGCCTTTTTCAGCCTCACAGATGAAGTTGTGGAGTGGTGATCTCCGCAACCAGATCGTTGCAGCGTTTCTGGCGCATCCGATTGCACAGGAACGGCTTGGAATTTCCTCCAGCCTGACTGGTGGAGACAAGGAAATTCAAGGGTTTTCGGCTGAATCACTGACAAAAAAAGAGGCTTTTGAGCCGGAAAATGAGCGCCGTTTTTCAAAAATGGCATGAAGGAGAATTTCAGGGCTTTTCCGCCTCTGGAAGAAACAGGAAAAAGGGATCGTAGGGACATGAACCAAGGTCTTTCTTCATGGCGACAAGCCAGTCTGGAGCTGGAATGAAAGAAAGGACAGCCAGACAACACAACATATGAATTTACAAATCTTAGATTTAGATGTTGTTGAAAGACCTTGTGGAAACCGGGGTACCCGGCTTTCGGAAAATGTACCCCAGCTTACTCACAGTGTGTACAACCTCTGAAGGCAGGCTAGAACAAGGGGTGCAGAACGTTATCCCTCTTTTTCCACAATGAGGCTGTGTACAATCCCCGTTTCATAAGGGGGTACAGTACCGTCCCCGGTACTCGGTACCTCTCCCGCTTCGGGCCGTACTGTCCCCATGTACCCCAGTACGAACATCTTTGATCCATAAGTGATGGAAACAGTTGCATGATGCAGAAAACGCATAATGATTTTTCACAGGAAACTGCCGATGTTGTCGTCATCGGGACGGGCGCTGGCGGCGCACCGCTCATTGCGCGGCTTGCCATGGCAGGGCGGAAGGTCGTGGCGCTGGAAGCCGGCCCTTCTTTCAAGGCCAGGTCCCACACGCCGGATGAGCCGACAGCACAGGAACTGTACTGGCTGCATGAGCGTCTGTCTGGTGGGGGAACACCGCAGGCCTTTGGGGGTAATAACAGTGGAACAGGGATTGGGGGGTCCCTGCTTCATTACGGGGCTTTCCTGCCGCGCATGGATCCCCGGGATTACCGCCTGTACAGTGAGAGCGGGAAAGGGGTGGACTGGCCTTTCGGGGCCGAAGAGCTTCAGCCTTACGTGGAAGAGGTGGAGCGCTTCATAGGTGTGAGTGGCCCAGCGTCTTATCCCTGGGATGAGAGCCGCCATTATGCCTATCCGCCCGCAGCACCCAACAATGCTGCCCTGAAGATGCGTCAGGCCTGTGACAATGTAGGGCTGCGTCATGCAGATGGTCCTCTGGCTGTCATCACGAAAGCTCATGACCAGCCTCATTTTGGCCGACGGGAAGCCTGCGTGAATTGCGGTGCCTGTCATCAGGGTTGCCGGAACGGGGCGAAATCGGGCGTGGACAACACCTATCTGCCACTGGCCTGTGCCCATGGGGCTGAACTGCGTCCTGGCTGCATGGCGACGGGGTTTGAGCGGGACAGCCAGGGGCGGATCACGGCGGTCATCTATGTCCGTGACGGACGGGAGGAACGGCAGAAATGCCGGGCTGTTGTCCTGTCTGCCGGAGCGGTGGAAACGGCCCGCCTGCTGCTGAACAACGGTCTGGCGAACAGTTCCGGGCAGGTGGGACGCAATTACATGACGCATGTATCCACGCAGGTCTGGGGTGTGTTTGATGAAGAAACCCGGCCCAACAAGGGTTACCCATCCCTGACCATTTCCGAAGACATGCTGAGGCCAAAGGATGCCGACTTTGCGGGAGGGTATCTGCTCCAGTCCCTGGGCATGATGCCGCTCACATGGGCTGCCAATCTGGTCCGGGCGGATGGGCGCCGTGGTGAGGCCCTCAGCCGCACGCTGGCAGCCTACAATTACAGTGCGGGTATCGGGATGCACGGGGAAAGCCTGCCACGGGATGAAAACCGTGTGACCCTGTCTGATGAAAAAGACGCTTTCGGTCTGCCCAAACCACGGATCGACCATACATACGGCCCCAATGAGGACGCCATGCATCGCCATGCATCCCGCCTGATGGTGAAGATGTGGGAGTCCATCGGGGCGAAGGACATCCGTGTCATCAGCCGGGCCGCACACATGATCGGCACCTGCCGGATGGGAACCGATGCAGGAGCGGCCGTGGTCAATCCATATGGGCGCAGTTTCGACATCGACAATCTGTGGATCAGCGACCACTCCACCTTCCCGAGTTCCGGTGCGGCCAATCCGGCCCTGACAATCATGGCCCTTGCCCTGCGCACGGCGGATGCCATGCTGAAAGTGGTCTGAAAGGCTGGCCCTGCCCCGCAAGGAGGGCCCGCTTGACAGTGCGGCCCTCTTTCACCTAGGAAGAAAGCCGACCTGATGGTGGCGGCGTCCTGCTTTGCCTTCCGGGTCATCTCCTTCGCACCGGAAGGCAGTTTTGCCAGTTCCCTGTGGGGCGGCAGCCCTGACTGTCCCTGAGGTCCGGCATGCCCCGTGGCGCATGGTCCTGCCGTGCGGGTACCCGGCCTGTATTCTGGTTTTTCGTCTATTCCGATTAGTTACCCCACCGGGGCATATCAAGGCGCATCATTTCATGCATCTCGCCGAACTGAAGAAGAAATCCCCTGCTGATCTGCTGGCTTTTGCTGAAGAGCTGGAGGTCGAAAATGCATCATCCCTGCGCAAGCAGGACATGATGTTTGCCATCCTCAAGACTCTCGCCGAGCGTGAGCAGGCCATTTATGGCGAAGGAACGCTCGAGATACTGCCGGATGGTTTCGGCTTTCTGCGCAGCCCGGAAGCCAATTATCTGCCCGGCCCGGATGATATCTATGTGTCTCCGGCCCAGGTGCGCCGCTTTGCCCTGCGGCCTGGTGATACGGTGGAGGGTGAGATCCGGGCGCCCCGGGATGGAGAGCGCTATTTTGCCCTCCAGAAGGTCAATACCATCAATTTTGAGGCACCGGAGCAGGTCCGTGCCCGTATCAATTTCGACAACCTGACCCCCCTCTTCCCCGAGCGCCGTCTCCGCATGGAAACCGAGCCGACAGGGGAAGCTTGCGCTGCTCCGGCCCCTGCCAAGGGCAAGGGGCGTGATCGCAAGGACCAGAAGGATTACACCTCCCGTGTGATTGATCTGGTCTCTCCCATCGGCATGGGGCAGCGTGCCCTGATCGTTGCACCGCCGAGAACGGGTAAGACGGTGATGCTTCAGAGCATTGCTGCTTCCATTTCTGCCAATCACCCGGATGTGTTCCTTATCGTTCTGCTGATTGATGAACGGCCTGAGGAAGTGACGGACATGGCCCGGTCCGTTCGTGGTGAGGTCGTTTCCTCCACCTTTGATGAACCGGCCCACCGCCATGTGCAGGTGACGGAAATGGTGCTGGAAAAGGCCAAACGCCTTGTCGAGCACAAGCGTGATGTGGTCATCCTGCTGGATTCCATTACCCGTCTGGCCCGGGCCTATAACACGGTCGTGCCCTCATCCGGCAAGGTGCTGACCGGTGGTGTGGATGCCAACGCCCTCCAGCGGCCGAAGCGTTTCTTCGGTGCGGCCCGTAACATCGAGGAAGGTGGCTCGCTGACCATCATTGCCACGGCCCTGATTGATACAGGTTCCCGCATGGATGAGGTCATCTTTGAAGAGTTCAAGGGCACGGGCAACTCCGAGCTGATGCTGGACCGCAAGCTGGCAGACAAGCGCACCTTCCCGGCCATCGACATCACCAAGTCCGGCACCCGCAAGGAAGAGCTGCTGGTGGACCGGGCCTCTCTTTCCAAGATGTGGGTCCTGCGCCGTATCCTTGCTCCGATGGGCACGATGGATGCCATGGACTTCCTGCTGGACAAGCTGCGTTACAGCAAGACCAATCAGGACTTCTTCGATGCGATGAACAACTGATTAACAGCCTGGTCTGTTGTCCATGAAAGAAAAGGCAGGGCCATGCATATGGCCCTGCCTTTTCTTTAGGTGAAGTCCATGTCAGACCATCAGCCATGGGGGATCAGAAGGTGAAGGAAGCTTGCCATCAAGATGATGGCAAGAGTGCCCATTCCCCAGAGGGCCAAGAACCACGCTAGACGTTTGGAGAAAGAGGCTGGCACCTTCTTCTTATCGTATGTGGTGAACTTAGTGATATCCATCGGCTTTTGTGACCTTTCCACGGAAAAGATAGTAGGAATAGATCGAATATCCCGTGATGATGGGGAGCAGGATGACGGTCCCGACGAGCTGGAAAAGCTGGCTGGGAACTGGAGATGCTACATCCCACAGGGTCAGGGTTGGTGGAACAGCGTAGGGCCAGATGGTAATGGCCAGGCCAACCAGGCTGAGCAGGAACCATCCAATGGCGCACAGGAAAGGCGTGATGGCGTGTTCCTTGTCTAGGGTCCGCCACATCAGGAAACCGGCCAGTGCCACCAGTAGAGGAACAGGCAGGCCGAACAGAATGTTCGGAAAGGCAATCCAGTGATGGAGATAGGGCGCATGGAGAAACGGCGTCCAGCAGCTAACAGCAATGATGCAGAGAATCATCAGAATGGATAATCTTTTGGACCAGCGGCGGCATCGTGCTTCCAGTTCATCGGATGTGCGCCAAACGAGCCAGGTCGTACCAAGAAGAGCATAACCTGTAACAACGGACAGGCCACAAAGAACGCTGAACGGTGTCAGCCAGTCCATGGCTCCTCCGGCAAAGGCACCGTGGCTTGTATGCACCCCCTGAACGTACCCGCCAAGAATGCAGCCCTGACAGAAAGCGGCAAGTGTGGACCCTGCCATGAAGCCCGTATTCCAGAAGGCCCGATGGTTGGGTGAGTGCGCCATGATGCGGAACTCGAATGCAACACCACGGAAGATCAAAGCCCCCAGCATGATGATGATGGGGATATAGAAGGCAGGCAGCAGCGTGCTGTAAGCACCGGGGAAAACACCGAACAGGGTTGCTCCACCCAGAACCATCCATGTTTCATTACCATCCCAGACGGGGGCAATCGTGTTGATCATGATGTCACGATGCTCCGGCTTTTTCTCGAAAGCAAAGAGCATGCCAATTCCCAAGTCAAAGCCATCAAGGATGACGTAGACCGAAATGGCCAGAATGACGATGAACGCCCAGATGAAGGGAAGATAGAATGCAAGGCCGGACATGTTATGACGCATCCTTGTTCTGAGAGATCGTATGATGATGGCTACCTAGGATCATGATGTCATCGCTGGTGTTGTCAGCAGCTTCTGGGGTGGCCCGTAGCAGGCGGATGAGCATCAGGAGGCCTGAGCCGAAAACAAAGAGATAGACCGCAACAAAAAACAGCATGGAGAAAGACAGGCTGGAGAGTGCCAGCGGTGAGGCGCTGTCTTTCGTGCGAAGCAGGCCATAGACCGTCCATGGTTGCCGCCCGACTTCTGTCGTAACCCAGCCACAGAGCAGAGCCAGAAACCCAGCTGGTGCCATGGTGAGTATCACCCGCAGAAAAAGAGGATGGTCGAACAAACGCTGTCGGCGCCGCAGCCAGAGTGACCAGAGGCCGCAGAGCAGCATAAGCCCCCCTAGGGCAATCATGATGCGGAAAGAAAAGAACACGATTGGCGCCGGGGCCCGCTGGTCTGCCGGATAATCTTTCAGGCCGGGCACCTTGCCGTTGATATCATGGGTCAGGATGAAGGAGCCCAGTAGCGGAATCCCTATGGCGTAATCCGTACGTTCTGTCTTCATGTTCGGGATGCCGAACAACAGTTCAGGGGCTCGTGTTTCGCTTGTCCAGTCGCCTTCCATGGCGGCAATCTTGGCGGGCTGATATTTCAGGGTGTTCAGCCCATGCATGTCGCCCGCTATGATCTGGAGAGGGGCTGTGATGACAATCATCCAGAGGGACAGGGAGAACATGAGGCGGATCGTACTGTCTGCCTGTGTACCTCCCTTTTTGGCCTTGAGCAGATGCCATGCACCTGCGGCAGCTACCGTGAAGGCCACTGAAAGCATGGCAGCCAGCCCCATATGGGTGATCCGGTAGGGAAAGGATGGATTGAAGATGATGGCCAGCCAGTCATGGGGCAGGAAATGGCCTGTCTTTTGGTCAATGACATAGCCTTGTGGGGTTTGCATCCATGAGTTGGATGCAAGGATCCATGTCATGGAGATCAGCGTTCCTGTAGTGACAGCACAGGTTGCAAAGAAATGCATTCTGCGGCCGACACGGTTCAGCCCGAACAGCATGACACCAAGGAAACCAGCCTCCATAAAGAAGGCCGTCATGACTTCGTAAGAGAGAAGCACGCCTGTGATGGGCCCTGCCTTGGCAGAGAAGCCTGCCCAGTTGGTACCGAACTCGTAAGCCATCACGATGCCAGAGACGACCCCCATGCCGAAGACGATGGAGAAGATTTTCAACCAGTATTTAAAGAGATTCAAATAACGGTTATCATTCGTTTTTAACCACATGCCTTCAAGAAAGGTAAGGAATACAGATAGACCGATCGAAAATGCTGGGAATATTATATGTACGCCAACGGTAAAGGCGAATTGTATTCGTGCGATTGTGAGAGGTAACTCATGGTCATTAACCATATATAATCATTCCTTTTCGTTGGAATGGGAGGAATTTGACATTTTTTCATTATTGATTTTGGCGAGTTTTCAACAATTGATTTTATTTTTCTTCTTATAAATATTTTTTAAATAAAAAATTCCCGTCATTTTTTGCGGGGTCAGGCCGATGGCAGGTGATGAAAATTTGCCATCATATTTTTGTAAGATCACGTGATGATCAGCTTTGGCAATAAGGTAAGGCTGGATGATCCCGTGTTTCAGGAACTGGATGCTTCTTGTTCCAGTTCCAGCAGGAAGGCCTTGCTCTCTGCGCCTTCAAACCCGCTATAGTCACCATGGCCCCTGCCGTGGGAGGGCAGGACACGGTGGCAGGGGATGAGAATGAGCAGCGGGTTGCGGGCCACGGCCTGACCGATGGACTGCGGGCTTCCACCGACAGTTTTGGCCAGGTCGCCATAGGTCCGGGTCTGCCCGTGCGGAATGGCACGCAGGGCCGCCCAGACACGTTTCTGATAGGCCGTGCCATCAAGCATCAGTGGAATGGATTGGAAATCCACCGGCTCTCCATCAAAATAATCCTGCATCATGTCCCGCACTTTCAGCAGGAGGGGCGTCTCACTCTGGTCCCGGCCCCAGCCTTCATCAAGGGAGACGATCTGCCCCTCTTCTTCGCTGAGGGTCAGGGCACCGAGGGGAGAATGGAAAGAAAGCTGTGGCATGGCTGTCAGGCTGCCCCTTTTGCGGGAGAGCGTCAATTCTTTCTTTGGCCCGCTGCTTTTCGGGCATGAGTGCTGTATGAAAGGCGGCATGACATCATCCAGCATTTCCACCAAGACGGTTTTTGCGTTGGCGACAGGCCCGGTGCAGGGGGCGATTGCGGTCATGCGGGTCAGCGGGCCGGAGAGTGCGGCCCTGCTGGCAGCTCTCTGTGGTGCCCTGCCAGCTCCCCGTCATGCCAGCCTGCGGGCCTTGCGGCATGAAGGTGACGTGCTGGATCACGCTCTCGTCCTCTGGCTGCCGGGGCCTCGGTCCTATACGGGGGAAGACAGCTTCGAGCTGCATCTTCATGCCGGTCCGGCCATCGTGGAGGCAGTGGCGCAGGCCCTTGTTTCCCTTGGTGCCCGCCCTGCCGAACCGGGAGAGTTCACCCGTCGGGCCGTGCAGGCAGGACGGATGGACCTGTTGCAGGCCGAGGCCATAGCCGATCTGATTGAAGCCGATACGCAGGCCCAGCGGCATCAGGCCCTGAAACAGGCTGATGGTGCCCTGAGCCAGCTTTACACAGAATGGGCGTCCCGCCTGCGGCAGGTTCTGGCCCAGCAGGAAGCCCTGATCGATTTCCCGGATGAGGAACTCCCCCCGGAGGTGGAAGACGCCCTGCTGGGTGACTGCCGGACCCTGGCGGAAGAGATGCAGGCCCATCTGGCCGATGAACGGGGCGAGATCGTTCGTGATGGTCTGAAGATCGTTCTGGCGGGGGCCCCGAATGTGGGAAAATCCAGCCTGCTGAATGCGTTGAGTGGTCAGGATGCTGCCATCGTCACGCAGAAGGCGGGTACGACACGGGATGCCATCGCCGTGGACTGGATGATAGAGGGCATCCGTGTCCGGCTGATTGATACGGCAGGCGTGCGGGAGACGGAGGATGAGATCGAGGCGGAAGGCATCCGCCGGACCATGCGGCACGTGAAAGAGGCCGATCTGCTCTTTCATCTTGTCGGGCCGGGGGATGAGACGCCCCTGCTGGCGGATCACGCCATAAGGCTGCGGACGAAGACGGACCTCGCCCCGGCACGGGAGGGTGAGCTTGGC
Source organism: Parasaccharibacter sp. TMW 2.1891 (assembly GCF_023337675.1). NCBI lineage: Bacteria > Pseudomonadati > Pseudomonadota > Alphaproteobacteria > Acetobacterales > Acetobacteraceae > Parasaccharibacter > Parasaccharibacter sp. TMW 2.1891. The sequence goes on from NZ_QORT01000003.1 coordinate 63,977, forward strand.
ATCCATACGAAGGATGAAGCCGGTCTGGCCCCTCTGAAGGCATGGCTGAAAGCCCATCTGGCCCGTCTCATGGCTCAGCGTGGCACCCCGCCCCTGACCCGTGCCCGCCATCGGGCAGGGCTGAAGGAGGCACAGGAACATATGACCCGTGCGCTGGAAGCCCCATGGCCGGAGGTGCGAGGAGAGGAGCTGCGCCTGGCCATGCAGGCCCTTGGCCGGTTGACGGGCCATGTGGATGTGGAAGCCCTGCTTGATACGATTTTTGGCCAGTTCTGTATAGGAAAGTGACGTTACCTCAATGAGCACATCACCTGCGCAAACCTATGATGTCATCGTGGTGGGGGGCGGTCATGCCGGGACGGAAGCCGCCGCTGCCGCTGCCCGCTTCGGGGCCCGGACATTGCTGCTGACGCACAGGCTGGACACCGTAGGCAGCATGTCCTGCAATCCGGCCATCGGAGGCATCGGCAAGGGCCATCTCGTGCGGGAGATTGATGCCTTTGATGGTCTCATGGGCAAGGCGGCAGACCGGGCGGGAATTCATTTCAAGCTGCTGAACCGTTCCAAAGGGCCAGCGGTACATGGGCCACGGGCGCAGGCGGACCGCTCGCTTTACCGGGCCGCCATACAGGACCTTCTGGCGGCCACACCAAACCTGACCATGCTGGCCGGGGCCGTGGGCGACCTGATTGTCGAGAAGGGCCATGTCCGGGGTGTGATCTGCGAGGATGGCCGCCGTTTTTCCGCCGGGGCAGTCGTGCTGACAAGCGGCACCTTCCTGCGGGGCGTGATCCATACGGGGCGGGTCAGCCAGCCAGCCGGACGCATTGGCGATGCGCCCGCCATGCAGCTTGGGGAACGGCTGGAAGCCCTGGGGCTGAAAATGGGCCGCCTGAAAACAGGCACCCCGCCCCGTCTGGCCCGTGACAGCATCGACTGGGAGGCCCTGCCTGCCGATGAGGGCGATGCCGAGCCGGAGGCCTTCAGTACGCTGACAGCCTCCCTGCCCAATAGACAGATCGTCTGCCGCATCACGCAGACAACCCCGCAGACACACAGGATCATTGAGGACAACCTGCATCTTTCGGCCATGTATGGCGGTGAGATCACCGGGCGGGGTCCCCGCTACTGCCCGTCCATCGAGGACAAGATCGTCCGTTTCGCAGGGCGGGACAGTCATCAGGTGTTTCTGGAGCCGGAGGCCCTGCCGGGCAATCCGGGTGGGGAGCTGGTCTACCCCAACGGCATCAGCACCTCCCTGCCTGCCGAGGTGCAGGCGCAGATGATTGCTTCCATGCCGGGGCTGGAGACGGCCCGCATTGTCACCCCCGGTTATGCCGTTGAGTATGATTATGTTGACCCACGGGAGCTGCGTCCGTCTCTGGAGCTGCGGGCCTTGCCCGGCCTGTATCTCGCCGGGCAGATCAATGGCACGACAGGGTATGAGGAAGCGGGCGCACAGGGTCTTCTGGCCGGTCTGAACGCTGCCCGGGCCGTGGCAGGCAGCGAGCCCCTGACGCTGGGACGGGAGGAATCCTACCTTGGCGTGCTGATTGATGACCTGACTCTGCATGGTATCAGCGAACCCTATCGCATGTTCACCTCACGGGCGGAATATCGCCTTCTTCTGCGGGCGGACAATGCGGACCTGCGCCTGACACCAAAGGCCATCGAGGCCGGATGTGTTGGCACAGAACGTGAGGCGGCCTTCCGTGAGACGGTGCGCCAGATTGATGAAGCGATGGAGGAAGCCCGGAAACCGGCCTTCCTGCCCCAGCACCTGCGGGAGCATGGTATCGAGGTCTCGCAGGATGGACGGCGGCGCAGCCTGCTGGACGTACTGGCGACACAGGCCGATGAGACACGGATTGCCAGTCTCTCTCCATGGTTTGCCGCTCTGCCGGTCCGTATCGGGCGGCATGTACAGACAGAGGCCCGCTATGGTGGCTATCTGCGCAGGCAGGAGCGGGAAATCCAGCAGCTGAAGAGTGAGGCGGCCTTGCGCCTGCCGGATGATCTGGATTACGGGGCGATCGGGGGGCTGAGCCAGGAAATGCAGGAGCGGCTGGGGGCTGCCCGTCCGGTCGATTTCGCCGCTGCGGGGCGTGTCCGGGGTGTGACGCCCGCTGCCCTCATTGCCCTGCTTGCCCATGTCAGGAGCCGTACATGATGACGCATGTTTCACATGAAACAGAAAAGAAGCTCGCCCATTTTGCCAGCCTGCTGATCCGCTGGAATGAGAAGATCAATCTTGTCAGCCCGAAGGATATCGCCCACCTCCGCCAGCGTCACATTGAGGACAGTCTCCAGCTCGTCCCGCATGTTGCGGCTGGTGTGCGGATAACGGACCTTGGTTCTGGCGGTGGTTTCCCCGGGCTGATCGTGGCGATTGCAACAGGAAACCCGGTCACGCTGATTGAGTCCGACCAGCGGAAGTGCGCCTTCCTGCGGGAAGCGGCACGGGAATGTGGTGCCCGTGTCACCGTGCTGGCAAAACGGATCGAGCAGGCAGAGGTGGAACCGGCGGACATTGTGACAGCCCGTGCGCTGGCCCCCCTGCCCCAGTTGCTCGACTGGGCACGGCCTCTGCTGAAGGAGGAAGGGTATTGTCTTTTCCTCAAGGGAAGAAAAGCGTCAGATGAGTTGACCAGTGCCCGTTCTGACTGGCACATGAGATATGAAAGTCTCCCAAGCCGAACAGACCCAGACGGGGTCCTTCTCAGGATCAGTGATTTCAGACGTGTCTAAAGCTGCTTCACATACACCGCACATCATCGCCATTGCCAACCAGAAGGGGGGTGTCGGCAAAACGACGACCAGCCTGAATCTGGCGGCAGCTCTGGCGCAGCGCAAGCGTGTCCTGCTGGTGGACCTTGACCCGCAGGGCAATGCGTCAACAGGCCTCGGGCTGGATTATGATGAGCGTGGCCGTGGCACCTATGGCGCCTTGCTGGAGGATGCCCCGGCGGAGACGCTTCTCCGTTCCAGCGTGGTGCCGAAGCTGGATGTCATGCCTGCCAATGGCGACCTGGCCGGAGCCGAGCTGGAGATGATCGACCAGGACCGGCGGGAATACCGGCTGCGGGATGCCCTGAAACCATTGCTTAACCGGTATGACATCATTCTGATCGACTGCCCGCCCAGCCTGGGGCTGTTGACCCTCAATGCGCTTGTCGTGGCCCAGAGTGTTCTGGTGCCGTTGCAGTGCGAGTTCTTCGCTCTGGAGGGGATCAGCCAGCTGGTCCGTTCCATCGAGCGGGTGCGTCTTGCCTTCAATGCGGACCTGCATCTGGAAGGGATCGTGCTGACAATGTTCGATACCCGCAACAATCTCTCTGCTCTGGTGGCGGAGGATGCCCGTGGCTTCTTTGGTGATCAGGTCTTCGAAACGATGATTCCCCGTAATATCCGTATTTCCGAAGCACAGAGTCATGGGCGGCCTGTCATGGATTATGCCCGCAGTTCCACCGGGGCACTGGCCTATGAGGCTCTGGGGGCCGAGCTGCTGAAACGGCTGAAGAAGAAAGGCTGAGCACCATGGCAAAGAAGGCATCCCCCTCCTCCCGCAAACTTGGCCGGGGTCTGGCTGCTCTCCTGGGGGATCAGGCGCCCAATCTGGCCCGTGTTGGGGCCCCGCAGGGTGAGGTTCAGGCTCCGTCCCAGCCAGGAAGTCTGGGGGTGGATCTGCTCGCTCCCAGTCCGTTCCAGCCGCGTCGGGACATGAATGAAGACCGGCTGGCCGAGCTTGCTGATTCCATCCGCTCCCGCGGGGTGATTCAGCCCATTCTTGTGAGACCGGACCCCGAGCAGAAGGGGCGGTATCAGATCATTGCTGGTGAACGCCGCTGGCGGGCTTCGCAGAAGGCGGGCCTGCATGAGGTGCCCGTCTATATCCGTCAGCTTGATGATACGGATGCCATGGCGGCGGCCATGGTCGAGAATCTCCAGCGGTCGGATCTCAACCCTGTTGAGGAAGCAATGGGGCTGCAACGGCTGCTGCAGGATTATAGCCTGACGCAGGAGGAACTGGCCGGGGCGATTGGCAAGTCCCGCTCTCACATCACCAATACCATGCGCCTGCTGAACCTGCCGGAGGCTGTTCTGGTCCAGCTGCGGGATGGTGGGTTGAGTGCCGGTCACGCCCGTGCCCTGCTGGGCCATCCCGACCCGGTGGCCGGTATGGCTGAGGTGCTGGCAAAGGGGCTGAATGTTCGCCAGACGGAAGACCTTGTGGCCCGGCTGAACAAGGCGGCCAGTGAGGAGAAGACCAAGGCTGCCCCGGCTCCGGAGATCACCCGGCTGGAGGAAGACCTCTCAGCCCGTTTCGGGCTGAAGACGCAGATACGCTTCAATGGGAAAAGTGGATCGCTGAAGATCAACTATTCCTCTCTGGAGCAGTTTGAGGCCCTCATGGCCCGTCTGACCGGACAGAGCTGATTTTTTTGAGAAAATATTTAAAATCCCCTTGTCAGCCTTCATGAAGGCTGATAGATAACCATCCATCGGTTACCGATTGTGGGCACATAGCTCAGTTGGTAGAGCAGCTGACTCTTAATCAGCGGGTCCTAGGTTCGAGCCCTAGTGTGCCCACCACAATCGGCCGGTTCCCCTGAAAAGATGTCGAAAACTTTCCGGATGCCAGCGGCAGGACACCCGCTCTGCGTTTTCTGCTGGAAAGAAGATGATCCCCTTTCTCCTAAAAACTGCTCTGTCCGCCGTGCTCGTGGCCTCCATTGCCACGGTGGCCCGTCGCCTTCCTGCTTTGGGTGCGCTCATTGCGTCCCTGCCGCTTGTGTCTGTTCTGGGGATGATTTTTCTCTGGGCTGAGAAACCGGACCGTGAGCTGATGGCCACTCATAGTGAGGCGACTTTCTGGTACGTTCTGCCATCCCTGCCCATGTTTCTGCTCATTCCCGCCCTCCTGCGGCGAGGCTGGCCTTTCTGGGGCAGTCTGGCGGTTGGCTGTGTATTGACGGTTCTGCTTTATCTTGTCGTGGTCTGGTGCGCCCGACGTTATGGCATGGTTCTGTAAATGGTCAGACAGGACATGCTCATGATTATTCTGCGTCTTGACTGACGTTACCCTGCGTTGACTTTTCATTTATTTTTTTGAAAAATTACTCTTTCTTTCTGGAGGATGAAACGTGAAGAGTGCCAGTCCGTTCGGCTATTTCATAAAAGGTATAAAAAATTAGGTGATATTCAGCGGACGGGAAACTTGTCCTGAATACTGGTATTTTAGGTTTTTTGAATGTATTTTTTATTTTGTTATTGAAATAATTTATTCTATATCTGGTAGTATATTTCCATTGATTGTTTTTTCTATTTTAATTTTTTTACCGGGTATAGCTGTTGGGATGCGACGGTTACATGATACTGGTCGGTCCGGTTGGTGGGTATGGCTGCCGTCAGCATCCTTCTCAGTGATCGTCGTTTACTATGTTGCGTTCCTGTATAAATTAAATCCGTCAGGGGGACATCTGTCCCCACTCGTTTTCCTTCCCATTATCCCATTCCTGCTTTGCCCGATCGCTACTCTCATTTTTTTGTGTCAGCCGGGGACGCCGGGGAACAACAGGTTTGGTCCTCCGCCTGGTAACGGCAGAGGCTGAGGGTAAAATCTGTTTCATGTCCTGAGAAAGGCATAAGCGATATTCAGCAAGTTTCGATGGCTGGCATCCTCATGGAGGTTGCCAGCCATTTTTTATGGGCAGACTGTTTCATGATGATGACGTGTTTCCTCATGTTAAGGATATATGGCTGGATCAGGGCACTTTATGCGGGCAGGCCGGCCATAAGTCTGTTATGGACAGGCAGGACAGGATAGGATGGCAGCGTCAGAGAAGATGAGAGTGCTATGCGTGTAAGCGATTTCAAGCCTCGGCCAGTCGCAGGGCGGCATCAGCCGGTGATAGCCCTGGTCGGGTGTGATGGAAGTGGGAAGTCCACCGTGGGGACGGCCCTGCTGGCGCTGTTGCAGGCCGAGCGGCCGACGGCTTTCTGCCATCTCGGCAAGCAGGCAGGTAATCTGGAGCGTACGCTTGCCCCCCTGCCCTTCATTGGCCCGTATGTGACAGGCAAGGCCAGGAAAGAAAACAGCCGGATACAGACCGGCAAAAAAGCAGGCGTGCTGGCGGCCATGTCGGGTTTCGTTCTGTCCATGCGGCGTGTGTTTCGTTTCGCACTCATGCGGTGCAAACATGAACGGGGCATGGCCGTGCTGACGGATCGTTATCCGCAGAACAGTGTGCCCGGCCCCATGGATGGCCCCACTCTGGCCAATCTGAACCGGGATGGCGTCCTGCTGCGGATTTTCAGCCGGGTGGAGCGGGCGCTCTATGCACGGATGGCCCGTTTCCGGCCAGATGTCGTCATACGGCTGAATGTTGACCTGGAGACGGCCCTGCAACGCAAGCCGGATCATGTTTCTTTCAAGCTGGCCCGCAAGATTGAAGACCTTGCCCGGCTGGATTTTTCTGGTGCTCCCATCGTTGATATCGATGCCACCGAGCCGCTGGCGCAGGTGCTGGCACAGGCAGAAGAAACAGTCCGCAAGGTGCTGGCACTCTATCCCCGTTCCGGCCAGGGATTGGCTGCGCAGCCCCGGGCAGGCTGTCTGGTTTCGCTGGTTGGGTGTGATGGGTCTGGCAAGTCCAGTATCAGCCAGTCTCTGGTCCAGCATTTTTCTGAAACACGTCCAACCGTTTATGGGTATCTTGGTCTTGGTTCGGGTGATCTTGGGCGGCGGATCGGGGCTCTGCCCCTTATTGGTCCAGCGTTGGAGAAGAAGCTGAACGGCAAGGCCAAGAAGGCCCGGACCAAGGGTGAAAAAATGCCGGGCCTGATGACGGGTCTTGTTCTGTTTGTCTTTTCTCTGGTGCGGCTGAAGCGCTTTCTACGGGTCAGGCGGGCGGTCGAGAAGGGATTTCTGGTGGTGACGGACCGTTACCCGCAAATGGAAATTCCTGGCCAGTGTGATGGTCCTGGTCTTTCAGCGGCTTATAGCAGCAATCCGCTGATCCGGTTTCTGGCCTGGCTGGAACGTGGCATCTATCGCCGGATCGTGGCCTTCCGGCCTGATCTGGTCATCCGGCTGAATGTGGATGCGGAAACAGCCCATGGCCGCAAACCGGACCATGACCTCGAGGCCCTGCGGATCAAGGCGGAGCTGATGCCGCAGCTGAATTTCAATCATGCTCCGCTGGTTGAGGTCGATGCCCGCCAGTCTTACGAAGCTGTGCGGCAGGACGTGCTGGATATTCTGGTACGGCACGGGCTTGTCTGAAGCAGGAAGGCCCATCCGTTTTTCTGAATGGGCCTTGCCGCAAGGGGCGGGCGTTCAGTGTGGGCTGCGTTCCAGGAAGGCCCGGATGCGCTGGGGAATTCCCTCCGGGGATTGGAAGCGGTCCCGCCGGTAATCCTGCGTTCCCTCCAGTTTTTTCTCGATCAGCCCGTCATGGAAATCGCCCATCATGCCGTTGATCGTGGCGAGATATTCTGAAAGCTGGTCCAGCGCTCTGGAGGGGCGGATCGTGCGCAGTGTGTCATTGAAGGCCACCCGGCGGCTGACGATCTTGCGCATGACATGGAATTCATGGCCGGTTGTGGCATCCAGCGTGCGTATCAGTTTTGCCAGTCTGGCATTTTCTTTCTTCTGGTAAGCGATGATGCCTGCCGTACTGTCTTCTTTCCAGAGGGCGATGGGGGCGGCGATCAGCCAGTAATAGACCGGTGAGAGCACGACCCAGAGGATGAGGCCGTTGATCAGCGTAGCCCGCCGCTGGTGGTTTTTGAAGGCATCCTGCATGTTGCCCATGATGATGGTGACAACATGCAGCAGGAGCGGATAATGGTGCTGCCTGGTGAAATTGGCACAGGCAAAGCGCATGTGCTTGAATTTGGCCCGTGCGTATTTGAAGGCCAGCTGTTCGTCCTTGCTGGCTGTGCCAGAGAGGGCAATCTTCAGGATCAGGCGACGGAAGGCCTTGCGGTCCACGCCATGTTCGAGAAGCTGCCAGCAGAGATTGTAGCCATCCCGGATTTCAGTCTTCTCACAGGCGGGCAGGACATCCTCGGGCAGGGGGGTGTCAGGGTGGGGAACGTCATCAAGGAGAACATGCTCAAAGACGGTATCCAGCATCTTCTGAGGGAAAGCCGGTGTGCTGCGGCGGCTGGCAGAAGGGCGGAAAGGGAAAATGGGCATGGCTGGGCTGGCATCTCCTGGCAAGGTATCAGCTGCCGGGCGAGGCGGGCAGGCTGTCGGTCTGGCGGATCTCCCTTTCATGAGGGAGGATGATCCTGTTGCGGCGCAGATAGGTTATACCCATTATGGCGAACGTGGTCATGGTAGCAAAGAACATGCCCAGGGCATAGGCAAGCCCGGCGCCGTTCAGGCCGTAGTGATGGCCCATGTAGACAAGCAGCGGGACGTAAAGAATCACGGAAACGAGCTGGGCCAGCATGATGTAATGGGAGCGTCCCGCCGTGTAGAGCACGCCTTCCATTGGCAGCCCGGCGGTGAAGAAGACCAGAGCCGGAGACATCCACATCATCAGGGTTGCGGCATCGCCAAAGCGGTGACCGAACATGCTGATGACGGGTTTTCCCCCGATATAGACAACCAGCATGGCCAGCATGCCCAGTGCGCCGGAAAGGACGCTGGTCCGCAGGGCCAGCTTCCATGGGGCGGAGGTCCGTGGATCCATGAGAACGACTTCGGGGTAGTAGCTTTTCTCCAGCAGTTTTGCAGGCCGCTGGACAGCATCCAGAAACTCCATGGCGAGGGAATAGAGGCCGGCTGCCGATGTGCTGACGATCTTGCCGACCAGCAGCTTGCTGATCGGCTCCCAGACCGTTTCCAGCAGGGTGGTGATGTTGGCGGTCCAGACGAAGCCCCACATGCCCTTTGGCATCTGCCGGGCTGCCTTCAGGATGCTGGGGCGCAGCCCTTTCAGCAGGTCATGGCGTTTCAGTTCCAGCAGGGCCGTGGCCCAGAGATATATCTGGCCAGCCAGAAGAGCCAGGTACCAGGCGATGACGAAACCGGCCAGCTTCATGCCACTGCCCCATGCCAGCAGGCAGCAGACAGCCCGGACAGCTGGCGTGATGAGCTGCTGCCGGGAGACGAGGTCTATGCGGTCGAAAAGGCGGAGGATGCCGTAGGCGGCCGTGCTGCCCATGCCGGGGATCAGCGTGCAGTAGAGCAGGATCAGCAGGGTTGGCTTGTCATGGACACCCAGCACTTTGCCCAGACAGAGGAAGGCCACCATGCCGAACACCATGGAGAGAAGCCCCGCACAGATATCCAGCCCCATGGCCAGGCTGATGCTGGTCTGAACAGTCTTGCGCTCTCCCTTCTGCCAGGGAACAGCAGCATAATGCAGGACAATCTGCCAGCTCTGGAACTGGCCGATGGCGGCAATCGTCTCGATGTAGGAGGCTATCAGTGTCAGCACGCCGAAATCATGCGGGCGCAGTGTTCGCCCGGTCACGACCAGTGCGACGAGGCCCATGACAGCCCCGATGAGTTTGGTCGATCCCAGCTTTCCCGCATTTTTCAGAACAACGCGGAAAAGATCATCCTTGAACCACCCCTTCATTCTGCGGGCTCGTGGAAGGCAGGAAGTTCATTGATGGCAACAACCCGCCAATGCCCGGCAATATGTTCGATGATGCTCAGGGAAAGATTCTGGATGCAGAAGCGCAGGGCCGTTTCCACGGGGATGTCCAGACAGTGGGCAAGAGCCATGCGAATGGCGCCGCCATGGCTAAGAATGACCATGTCTTTTCCGGCATTCTGTCGGGCATGGCTTTCCAGCGCCAGGCCGATGCGCTGGCGGACATCCACCATGCTTTCACCCTCTGGTGGACGTTCATCTGCTGCGATGGACCAGAAAGGGGGAGCCGGTTTTCTGAGCAGGGATGGAAACGTGTCGTGGGGGGTACCGTTCCATTGCCCGATGGACTGTTCAATGAAGGCGGGGTCAATCCTCATGGGAGTGGAGAAATTGCCGGCTTTCTGAATGGTCAGGCCGGTGTCGCGGGCCCGCTGGAGGGGGGAGGAAAACCATGTCGCCTTGCGGGGCAGGCGCCGGGCCAAGGCCTCGTAGGCGGGCTTCTGGCTGCGGAGATGCTGGGGACAGAGGGGCACGTCCAGCGTGCCGTACATGGTCTGTCGTGCTGCTTCTTCCACGATGGCATGACGCACCAGCCAGAAACGTGTCACACCGGCGGGGAGGTCCGGTCCATCCAGAAAATGCTCCTGAGGGTCTGGCATGGCGGGCTGCGTCACAAAAAAACCTCTCGAATGGGTCAGACAGCTGTGTCGGTTTGCCGGGGGAGGGCTGACAGGCTGATCACAGATTCATGATAAGGCGCATAGCGGGGAAAGAAACAGCTCTCAAGGAGAAGTTTCATAATTTGTGAAAACTGTTGCGGTCCTGGATGCGGTTTTTCATTCCGTTCTGACGCCGGGACAGCTATCTGATAAGCATGGCCCCGTCAGGTGGGGAACAGGCCAGAAAGCCACGAAGGAGAGAGACGGACATGAAACTTTCAGCAGGGCCGGTCATGGCTCCGGGTTTCTGGGTCAGGCTGTTCCGCACGGTCTGGCCGAAGAGCGACAATGAAGTATTCGTGCTGGATGGCAAATGGGTGATCCTGTTTCATGTCGTCATTGTTGCCATCCTTATCGGCGTCCATCTGATTCTGATGAACCTCAAGGATTTCTGACAGGACGCAAGGCTTTCCGGGTCATGACGGTTCCAGCCAGCAGGTAGAGGCCGACACCGCCCAGACTGATCCAGAATGGCAGGGGAATGTCGCTGTACCAGGCGAGGAGCAGCCCGCCCCATGAGAGCAGAAGCGCCCCCAGAACGGAGCAGACCATGCCCCGGAAGGGGGAGAGCTCCAGCTTCAGGGCAGCGGCAGCAGGGCCGACCATCAGGCTGAAACAGAGCAGTGCTCCGGCGATTTCCGCACAGGCCGCCGCAGCGAGGGCGGCAAGCAGGAGGAAGAGCTGGCCCAGCCGGGTTGGCGAGAGGCCCTGTGCCTCTGCCAGGCTGGGGCAAAGGCTGCTGAAAAGCAGGGGGCGCCAGAGGATGGCCACTCCTCCAAGACAGACAGAGACCAGCCCTGCCAGCATGCCAAGGGTTGGGCCATCCAGCCCCAGAACATCGCCAAAAAGCAGGGTCGTTGTCTGGGAAGACGCTTCATTCGCTTCATGAAGACACCAGACACCAATCCCCATGCTGGCGGCCAGAATGAGGCCGGTCATCGTGTCCCGCTGGGTGGGATGCTGTCTGCCCCGCTGTTCCTGCCCCATGAAGAGACCGCCCACCATGCTGGCGGCCATCATGCCTGCCAGTGGGGGGAGATGCAGCCACACGGCCGCTGCTGCCCCACTGAAGCCGATATGCGGCAGGGCATGGGCTGCAAAAGCCTGTCGCCGCAGCAGCATGAGCCAGCCCAGCGTGCCAGCCAGCAGCGAAACGAGAAAACAGCCCAGAAAGGCATGCTGCATGAAGGGGAAAGAAAAGGGATTGGTCTCAGACATGCAGCGCTCCCTTTGACAGAGTGATCTCTCTCATGGGCAGGTCAAGGCCAGTGGTCTGTAGCGGCCCATGAACCGTGATGAACAGACTGACCTTTTTCTGCTGGTGAAGCTGGCTGAAAAGCTGGAGCAACGCTTCATGGCTGGCACGATCCAGGGCGGCAAAGGGTTCGTCAAGAATGAGCAGCCTCGGGGAGCCGGCAAGGGCCTGTGCAAGGGCAACACGTTGTCTTTCGCCGCCAGAAAGCGCTCCGAGCGGGCGTGAGGCCAGAGGCAGGGCCCCGACTTCAGCCAGAAGGGCCCTGGCTTTCCTGCGGGTTTTGCGAGGGGCAGGAAAGCCCCAGTGCGTGCCATCCAGACAGGCCATGACATGGCTGATGACTGGCAGCATGGGCGCCGTGTCGTCAGCCTTCTGCGGCATGTACCCACAATGGCGGCGGGCTCTGGCGGGTGGGTGGCCATTGATGAGAAGCTCTCCCCCCTGTAGGGGAAGCAGCCCCATGAGGGCTCGGAGAAAACAGGTTTTTCCGGCTCCATTCTGTCCACGCAGGATGGTCAGGCCCTCCAGGGGAACATCAAGAGTGGCATGATGCAGGACAGGATGGCCCCCTACCTGGAGGCTGACATCCCGGCAGGTAAGGCGGGCTTCCTTCATGGATGGGGGGGCAGCGGGGTGTTGCGGGGCGCTGTCTGGTACAGGGCCTGTTCGAGCGATGTGAGGATGCCGTTCAGCCAGTCCTGCCAGTGTTGCCCGGTGGGCAGGCTTTCCCCGATGGCAAGGACTGGAATGCCGGACTGACGGGCCATGTCCTCCATTCTGCTCGCCTGTGGGGCGCTGATGGCCGGATTGCTGACCAGAAAGCGGATGGTCTTCTCGTGCAGGGCTGTTTCCAGCATGGCGGTGTCACGGGGGGACAGACCGGATTCGTTCATCAGGGCACGGGCCCAGCTCTGGTCTGTCATGACCAGCCCAGCCGCCAGCAGGAGACGTTCCCCGGCTGGTTCGGTCATGGCGAAGGGGGCGCCATGGTCTCTCTGCTGGATGGCCTGCTGGCGGGTGGCGATCTGGTCGATCTGCTGTTCGAACAGGGCGAGGCGCCTGTCGATGTCCTGCTGGGCCTGGGGGCGAAGCCCGGCAAGCCAGACGGCGATTTGTCGGGCCGTATTCCGGACCGTGGGGAGATCAAAAAAGAGATGCGGGTCTTCTCCGGTCTGCCAGCCCCCCTGACTGGCAGCAAGGAAGAGCTTCACAGAGGCGGGAAGCAGCTTCATGGCCCAGTCATCATAGGTGGCTCCATTGAGCAGCACGGCATCACTGGCTGCCAGCTTGCGGGCCATGAGGGGTGAAGGCTGGAGATGGTGCGGGTCCAGCCCCTCGCTGGTGATGAGCGAGCGTGTCCGTAGCGCTGGGCCACCAATCTGCTGGGCGATATCGCACCAGACGGGTTCCACGCAGCTCAGCAGGGGGGCTGGTCGGTCCGGTCCCGTTTCCGTGCTGGCCCGGGAAGGAAGGGGCAGCAGGCCTGTCAGCAATGTCAGAAAAAGCGGCAGGCAGGGGAGAAAACGCACCGTGAACATGGAAGCCTTTCAGGGCCATCAGCAGACGTGGATGTTATATAATAACATTTCGTTTGTCTGAAAAGGCACGGTCCTCCCCTCCCCTTCTCTCATTTGTGCCCGAACAGATGGCGGAGATCGTCACTGAGATGCTGGAAGGCATCCTCGTTGCTGCGCCGCCGCCTGTTCCCTTTCTCGGAAATGGCTGTAACGGTGACGGTCATGCCGGCAGCGAGGTTGAGGTCCGGCGGGATGGAATCCAGGCTGATGCGGACGGGAATGCGCTGGGCCAGCCGCACCCATGTATAAACAGGGTCCACGGTGGGCAGGCCGAGGGCATTGGTCAGGGCGTTCCTGCTCGCAATGCCACGGGTGATGCTGTGGACATGCCCATAAAGCGGGGTGTGATAGCCCATCAGATCCATGCGGACAGGGTCTCCCACGCTGAGGTCATGGACCTTCACTTCCTCGAAATACCCATCCACCCAGAATGAATTCGTGTCGATGACATGAATGTTCACCTGCCCGGCGGAGGCATAGTCCCCCGGCCTCATGGTCAGGTTTGTGATGATGCCGTCTATGGAGCTGCGGACGGTCGTGCGGTCCAGATTGATCTGGGCCTGTCTGCGCTGGGCAAGGGCTGTGCTGTAGATGGCCCGGGCCTGCTGTGCCAGAGCTTCATACTGCGTCTTTTCTTCCTGCGAGACGGCCGCTCCCGGGATGGCATGGCGCCACCGGGCCTGATTCAGGCGGAACTCCAGGTCTGCCTTGGCCTTGTTCACATCGGCATCGGCTTTTTCGAGGGCGACCTGATAGTCGAACGGGTCGATGACATACAGCACGTCTCCAGCATGGACCTGCTGGTTGTCATGGACAGGAACGGTGATGATCTGCCCGGAGACACGGGGAGCAATATTGGCCACCTGTACACGCACCTGCCCGTTACGGGTCCACGGGGCGGCGGTGTAATAGTCCCAGAGGACAACAGCCACGAACCCGGCCACGCAGAGGATGGAAGCCGTGACAGCAAAACGGATGAGGCGGTAGGCACGGGTAAACACTGGCAGCCTTATAGCAGGATGGTGAACAGGCCGAGCAGGCAGATCATGATGGCAAACTGTGCCAGAGGCGGGTTGGCGAAGAAACGCCAGAGCCTCATCCACTGGAGCATGAGGCGGAGCAGGAAGGTCCCCAGCAGGGCCAGGGCCAGGTCGATGATGAAGGAGGACACGAACAGCCCATCCAGATTGATGACAAGGTGGCGTGTTACCATCGCCTGCGCCCTATTCCGTAATGGCGGAGCGCGGATCCGTTCTGCTGGAGGAGGAAGCGGACTTCCTCCAGCCCTGCAGCACATAGAACCGCTGCAACATGGGCAGGCCCGCTGGAGGCTGGCGCCCGGGAGAGCATCTTCTCTGCCATGAGGGGCAGATGGTCTGCCAGTGAAAAGAGCTTCATGCGGGTCAGGCTCCTCTGCATGGTGTCCGCCAGTGGTGCCAGTTCCGTGTACTGGCGGGCCGTCTTGAGGTCCAGCTCCAGCCGGGCCAGGGCTGTGGTGAGGTCTGCCAGACTGATGAAACGCTGGCAGACCCTCCAGGCTGCCTTGCCTTTCTTCTCCTGGCTGATGGTCTGGCTCAGCATGTAGAGCTGGTGAAGCCGGTCATATTTGCGGCTCAGCAGGGCTGGTGTGAAGGATGGTGACCGGGCGGCAAACTGGCGTTCCAGCTCCCTAGCGATGGAGAGAGTGATGCGGAAGCGGGTCCGCCGTGGCCGTGGCGGCAGGAACAGGATGAGGAAGAAGGCGGTGATGCCAGCCGCACAGAGATAGAAGGTGTTGCGGTCCACAAAGGCAAGAAGGTTGTAGTCATGGTGATTGTTCAGCCCCAGAAAGACGAAGAAAAAGGCGCCGTAATGTGAGCCTGCGGCCGCCGTTGCGGGATTGATGATGAGCAGGCAGCTGAACATGACCTGGAAGAGCATGACAATGGCCATGCCCATCATGGTGTTGACATGCGGCAGGATGAAGAACGAGGTCAGCCCCGCCGTCAGGATGCCCAGCGGTGTTCCGATCAGGATACCCCGGCCGAAAGCGGCACTGTTGGGCTGGGTGATGCCCAGGCAGAGCAGCATGGCGCATTGAGAGAGTGCCGTGGCGGCATTGGGCAGGCCGCTGCCGATGAAGAGGGCCGCTGCCGCACTGAAACAGAGCAGCACCCTGATGGCATTGACGAGAGCTGCGATCCTGTCCGGGTGGAAGGCGAACCGGCTCATGGTTTTTACTTGGCCCAGTGGGGCTGCCTTCAGCAGCGTGTTGAGACCTTTGCGGCTGATGTGGCGGCTGGCAATCAGGCTGGCCGTGCGCTCCAGGCGCCAGGCATCGGCCAGGGTCAGCCGGGGGGCCTCTGGCGGCAGGCGGCCGAGCAGGTCTGCCAGGATGGTTTCTCTGTCCGTGCCAGAAGGGGCGTGTATGTCGAAGCGTGTCAGGGCCAGCACGGCGGGGGCGATGGTGGCCTGGCGCATGAGAGCCAGCAGGCTGCGGCAGCAGGACAGGGCCGTCACCATGCCAATGAGACAGACCTGTGCCCCTTTTGCGCGCAGCCGACCTCGGGTCAGTTCCGTGCGTGTATCATGCACCTGGTGGGTCAGGGCAAAGACCGTGCTGGAAAGCGCTATGGTTTCCAGCGGGGAAAGGGTTGGCACGGTGTCATCAAGGGCGAGACGGGTTTCATGGCGTACTTCGGCTGCCGTTTTCTGCAGACTGCGCACGAGTCTTTGCCAGACATGCGGTGTACCGGAAAGCAGGGCGACCGTGGCAATGGCGGCAACGCCGATCATCACGGTGGAGACACGGGCCACCGTGACATCAAAGGCATTCTGGGGGGCATCAATGTGGGAAATGGCGATCAGGGCCACGACATAGCCTGAAAGGACGGCCCCATAGGCCCGGAATCCTCGGCGCAACGTGCCAGCATAGGCGCATATGGCCATCCAGACAGCACAACCACCCAGCAGAAGCTGGCGTTCCTGCCCGAACATGGAGACAAGGCAGAGGGCCACGACACCACCAACCAGAGTGCCGACCACCCGGTAGAAGGCTTTGCTCAGGGCCTGCCCCCGCAGGGGTTGTGCCAGCAGCATGACGGTCACGGCAGCACTGGCGGGAGAATCAATCTGCGCCCAGAAGGCAACCAGCAGGGCCAGCACGAGCGCTGCCCAGATGCGCAGGGTGAAGCTCCACCAGCCCGGTGGAAAGATGCTGCCTGCGGCCACCCGGAGACGGGACATCATGGCGAGGGGTGCCTGCATCAGGAAAAACGCACGACCGGGCATGAAACAGCAGAGTAGCCAAAGCCGGGACAAGCACTGCCATCAGGCAGGTAAGCTGGCTGATGTTTCACATGGAACAATTTGTAAGAGGATATCTGGTGGAGCCAATCGGGATCGAACCGACGACCTCTTGAATGCCATTCAAGCGCTCTCCCAACTGAGCTATGGCCCCACTTTTGCGGTGTGTCGATAACGCACCGTGTGGGGAGCATATATCCCCACATGGGAGGAAAAGGCAAGGGGGAAGATGCAATTTTTTCCATAAATTATTGCACGGGCTTCCTGCTGCCTGTCAGCCAGGCAGGATACCATGCTGTCGCAGGGCAGCCAGCAGCGGGATGAGCGGCAGCCCGGCAATGGCATCACTGCTCCCGGTTACAGTGTCAAAAAGCTGGATGCCCAGCCCTTCGATCCGGTAGCACCCTACGCAGGAGAGCAGAACGTTCCCTTCCTTCTGGAGATAATCGTCCAGAAACACCTCCGAAAAGGAGCGCATGGTCAGGGTCGGGCTGCTGATGTGGGACCAGAGGGGCTGACCGTCCCTCCAGAGGGTCACGGCGGCATGGAGGGCATGGGTCCGGCCCCGCAGGGCCAGAAGATGGGTGCGGGCCTCGGTCAGGTCAGCCGGTTTGGCGAAGGCCCGGCCTTCCAGCTCCAGAATCTGGTCTGCAGCGATGATGAACCGTCCGGGGTGCTGGCCGGAGGCTGCTTCTGCCTTGGCCTGGGCCAGGGCAAGGGCCGTGTCCCGCAGGGAGAGACCTTGCGCTTCGGCCTGCCGACGCAGGGCGTCTTCATCCACATCAACCGGGCTGGCCGTGACAGGGACTCCGGCGGCATGAAGAAGCTGAAGCCGGATGGCAGAACCGCTGGCAAGAACAGGCATGGGGACCCTCCGTGTAAATGATCGGGCAGCCGCTATCATATCATGCCATCGCATGACAGAGCTTCATTCCATAGTTGACGCCTTCCGCCCCAGCGGGGCAAGGATAGCCGTATGGGTGCCATCATGGCTATGGCCGTGGGAGGGGGTATCTTCCCTTCCCTTTTTTCGGGATGTTGGACAAGGCGCAGGCATGACACAGCAGGACAGAGCAGTTCCTTCAGGGATGGACAAACAGGGCAAGCCGCTTCTGCGGGCCTTGCGGGGCGAGGCCGTCTGGCCGCCGCCTGTCTGGCTGATGCGACAGGCAGGGCGTTACCTGCCGGAGTTCCGGGCCATGCGGGAGCAGGCGGACTTCATCACACGCTGCATGACGCCCGATATCGCTGTGGAGCTGACCCTGCAACCCATCCGTCGCTATGGCATGGATGGAGCGATCCTGTTTTCGGACATCCTCATCCTCCCCTGGGCCATGGGGCAGGACCTGCGCTTTGAGGAAGGGCGTGGCCCGGTGATGACGCCCATCCGCAGCGAGTCTGACCTTGCCCGGCTGGATGAAGGCCGGATGATGGAAGCGGTGGCCCCCGTGCGGGAGGCCCTGCGCCGCCTGCGTGTGGAACTGCCGGAGGAGACGACCCTGCTCGGCTTTGCGGGCAGCCCCTTTACGGTGGCCTGCTACATGGTCGAAGGAGGCAGCTCCCGTGATTTCGCCCATATCCGGGCGATGATGCAGAAGAACCCGGCCCTGTTCGACAGGCTGATGGAGAGTCTGACCCGCAATACGGCAGAGATGCTGTGCGGCCAGATCGAGGCCGGAGCGGAAGCAGTCATGCTGTTCGATTCCTGGGGGGGTATCCTGCCGCCGGAGGCTTTCCGCCGTCATGTGATCGAGCCGACACGGCAGATCGTCGCCCATATCCGTGCCCGCCATCCTGATGTGCCGCTGATCGGCTTCCCTCGGCTGGGTGGTGTCATGGTGGCGGAATATGCCGAGAAGACCGGCATCAATGCCCTGGCCCTCGATACGGTGGCGGACATGGCCAAGGTGGCTGAAATGGTGCCCGAGACAGTGACCCTCCAGGGCAATCTCGACCCGATGATCCTGCTGAATGGTGGCGAGGCCCTGAAGGCAGAAGCCCGCCGCATCCGGGACAGCCTCAGGGGGCGGCCACATGTGTTCAATCTGGGACATGGTGTCATCAAGACCACGCCGCCGGAGCATGTGGCCACGCTGGTTGAGACGATCAGGGACATCCAGTCATGAAAAATGCATTACGGCCAGGGCTGAAGCTGGTCATTTTTGATTGTGATGGCGTGCTGATTGACAGTGAAGGGCCATCCTGCCGGGCGACGGCGGGGTTTGCCCGCTCGCTGGGCCTGAACATTTCCGATGAGGAAGGGCTGGCCCGCTTTGCGGGCAAGGCCCTGCCGCAGGTAGTGAAGGAGCTGGAGGCGGAGCTGGGCCATCCCCTGCCCCCGGGCACCCACACGAAAATGCGGGACAATCTTGTCAGGCTCATGAAGGAAGGTACGGAACCCGTGGCTGGGGCCGTTCCCCTGCTGGAGGCTCTGGCGGCACGGCATGTTCCTGTCCGTGTCGGCTCCAACTCATCCATGGCGGAGATGGAGGCAAAATTCGGTTTTACCGGGATGGATCGCCTCCTGCCGGAGGCCCGCATCCATTCGGCTGCCGATATGGGGCATCCCAAACCGGACCCGGCCGTCTATCTGCATGGGGCCGAGGTGGAAGGTGTCCGGCCGGAGGAAACGGTGGTGATCGAGGACAGTGACACGGGGGCGGAAGCAGCCCGCCGGGCCGGCATGTCCTGCATCCTGCTGCGTCCGGCATCCCATCCCCTGCCGGGCTTCTGGCCCGTGGAGGGATTCGTGCGGGTGGAGCATCTCGATGAGGTCATGCCCCTTCTTGAGGCGGCTCTGGCCCGGAAATGACATGACAGCCGGAGAGGCTGTCTGATGTGCGGGAAGACCGCCCCATGATGGAGGCGGGAAGAACGGAAGGTAACGGGATTATGGCACTGTTTCTGCTGAAGCATCTGAACTGGTTTGTCTCACTGCACATCATGGCTTTCGTGTCATGGATGGCAGGACTGTTCTATCTGCCCCGGCTGTTCGTCTATCATACGCAGATAAAAGCAGGCTCTGAGGAAAGTACCCGTTTCAGCCTGATGGAGCGTCGCCTTCAGAAGCAGATCATGGCACCGGCCATGATTGTGACCTTTTTTACCGGTGCTCTGATGGCCTCTCTCCCGGGGGTGGTGAGCTGGTCCTCCGGCTGGTGGTGGGTCAAGGTTTTCTGCCTGTTGGGCATGTTCATGTTCCACGGGGCCTGCTCTGTCTGGCGCCGTGATTTTGCTGCCGGGCGTAACCGGCATGGTGAGCGTTTCTATCGCATTGCCAATGAGATTCCGACCATCCTGATGGTCCTCATCGTCATCATGATCGTGGTGCGCCCATAAAGGGAGGGGGATTCCCCTCCCTCAGGCTTCAGTGGGAATGAGGGCAGAAGCCGTATCTGTTCTCTTCCGGCTGGCTCTTCAGGCAGAAGACAGTGCAAAGCGGCAGGAGACCCACGATGGTCACGGGCAGGAAACGTCTCCTGCCCGATCAGTGCTGATGCGCCCGTTTCTTTCTGGCCTCACGCCGTTTCTCATCGGCAAGGGCTTTCCTGATGAGGGCATGTTCGTGGTGGCGGAGAAAAAGGAACGACCCGCCCAGCACTGCCAGCATGACAACGGCAAGCCCGATGCCGAGAGGCCCCGTAAAGCTGTCGATCTGGCTGCCCAGTTCGTAGGGGACGAGAACATAGCATGTTCCCCAGAGCAGCCCGCCAAGGGCATTGTAAATTGAGAAGGGCAGCCAGGGCATCCGGGAGGCCCCGGCGAGGAGGGCGATGAGAATGCGCAGGAAAGCGATGAAACGGCCCAGCAGCACGCCCGCTCCGCCAAACCGGCGGAAGAGATAGCGGCCAAGGGTGAGGCGGTCCTTGTGCAGGCCGATTTTGCGCCCGTGTTTTTCCAGCAGATGATAACCGAGCTGATGGCCGATGAGGTATCCGACATTGTCCCCGATGATGGCCCCGCTGACAGCGGCGATGATCAGCCCCTCCGGTGTGAAGTGGTGCGTGTGGGAGGCATAGAGGGAGGCGAAGATGAGCAGGCTCTCGGCTGGCAGGGGAATCCCCGTGCTTTCCAGCAGAATGATAAACCCTAGTGTCAGATAGGCATAAAGCGGGGGGAGATGCTCAAGAAAGGCGGAGAGATGCTGTATCAGGGGATGGGCTTCCTCTAGAAAGGGGGCACTGCGCCGCACCAAGTCCAGTCAGAAGAAACCCGGTCCAGCAACGGCCTGCCAGTGCTTTCTCCTGTCAGAATACTGGGGTAGGCAGAAATAAGGCAAGAACGTTTTTTGCAGGAGAGACATCATGACAGCAGCCCCTTCCCTGCCCTGGGTCACGCCGGAGCTGATGACACGCCGGACACGCAGCCTGTCGGAGATCAGGGCCGTGGCGGGATGGGTGCTCTGGCTGGAGCGGCGGCCGGATGAACAGGGCCGGAGTGTCGTGGTCGGGCGTGCGCCGGATGGCACCCTGCACGATCTCACCCCACCAGAGGCCCAGGTGGGTACGGACATGCATGTCTATGGTGGGGGGGCCTGGGCTGCGGAACGTCATGGGTCGGACATGGTCGTGCTGTTCAGCGACAGCAGGCAGGGTGGCCTCTGGCGGAGCCGCAACGGTCAGGCTGCCCAACCGCTCTGCCCGGCTGCCGGTGATGATGGCGTGACATGCCGTTATGCGGACCTGTCCCTTCAGGACGGACGGCTCGTCTGCGTGCGGGAAGTGGAAACGCCCTCCGGGGAGGAAAAGGCCGACCTTGTGGAGGTTGATGCACAGGGGCGGCTCCATTCCCTCCAGAGTGGGGCGGATTTTTACATGTCGCCCCGGCTTTCACCTGATGGGCGGTTTCTGGCCTTCATCGCATGGCAGAATCCGCATATGCCATGGACGGAAACGGGCCTGTATGTGACGGACCTGTCCGGTGCGGGCGGGACGGTCTGCCTGACTGGTGGAACGGGGCAGGACTGTAGCGTCATGGGGCCGTTCTGGGATGGGCGGCGGCTTCATGCGCTGTCCGATGCCGCTCCGGCTGGTGCCTCGCCTGAGTCTGACCGGCACTGGACGCCGGTTGCTTTTGAGCCGGAAGACATCACCGGGGGCGGCACGGCATGGCGGGCCTGTCCCCTGCCCCCGGCTCCGGCCGAGGTGGGGCTGCCTGCCTGGGTGTTCGGGCAGTCCTGCTGTGCGGCCCTGCCGGGGGGGCGGCTGCTGGCCCGTGGTGTGCGGCAGGGCGTGCCGGTAACCCTGCTGCATGAACCGGCTTCAGGCTGGCGGGACGTGCTGGCAGGGGCCGTGCCGGATGATGTTCCCGTGCCGCTGGAGGGAGGCTCACGCTTTGCATGGCTGAACAGCCCGCCGGATGGTCCCCCTGCCCTGATGCTCGGCACGCTGGACGGAGCTGCGGAAGACCGGGAGGTCATCCGCAGGGCTTGGGAGATGCCGCCTCATGTGGTCGCGGCGGACATCGCCCTGCCGGAGACGCTGTCCTTTCCCGTGGAGAACGGGCCGGGGCCGCTCCATGCCCAGTTCTACCTTCCCGCCCGGGGGCCGCACTGTGAAAAGGTGGCGGGAAAGCCCCCTCTTGTGGTGATCGTTCATGGAGGGCCGACCGGGCAGGCCCGGACGGACCTGTCCTTCAAGGTCCAGTGGTGGACATCCCGGGGCTTTGCGGTGCTGGATGTCAATTATCGTGGGTCCACCGGTTTTGGCCGGGCCTATCGGGCGGCACTGGATGGCCAGTGGGGCGTGCTGGACGTGCAGGACTGCTGCCGGGCCGTTCAGGGGGTGATCGAGCAGGGGCTGGTGGACCCGCAACGCTGTGTCATCCGGGGCAGCAGTGCCGGGGGGCTGACGGTCCTTTCCGCTCTGGCCCGGTCCGACCTGTTCGTGGCGGGCACATCGCTCTATGGCGTGACGGACCTTCGGGCTCTGGCCGAGGAGACTCACCGTTTCGAGGCCCGGTATCTGGATGGTCTCGTGGCGCCGTGGCCGGAGGAGGAGGCCGTGTATCTGGCCCGGTCTCCCCTGTCATGGCCGGAGAAGATCACGGCTCCCGTCCTGTTCCTTCATGGGGATGCAGACCGTGTCGTGCCGCTGTCTCAGGGGCAGGCTTTGCAGAAGCAGCTTCCGGCCTCGTCGCTGCATGTCTATCCGGGTGAAGGGCACGGCTTCCGGGATGCCGGGGTGATTGCGGATTCCCTTGCCCGGGAGCTGGCTTTCTACCGGGACGTGTTCGCTGGCAGGAGAGGCTAGCGCATTTTCCCCTTCCGCTGGGGCAGAGTCTGGCCGAGGCGGTGGATGACGGTGAGGGCAGCGACAAGGGCCAGTGAGCCGATAAGCGTGACGCCCAGGGCCTGACCGATCATCACCCCTTTTGGCCCGTAATGGATGCCGATGGCTATGAAGGGAATGGTCCCTACTGTGGCCCTGCTCCAGTTGAAAGCTGTGGAGTAGAGGGGGTGCCCCAGATTGTTGAAAGCCGTGTTGGAGACGAAGAGCAGCCCGACAAACATGTAGCTGGCCACGGCCCAGTGGCAGAAGAGCCGTACCAGCTCCACCCCCGTGCCCTGGACATGGAATATCTGGAGGATCAGCGGCTCGCCAAGGGCAAAGACCAGCCAGTCCAGCCCGACACAGAGGGCCGTGAGCTTGAGGGCGCAGAGAAAGGTCTCTTTTACCCGGTCCGGCTGCCGTGCTCCCAGATTCTGGGCCATGATGGGGCCGACGGAGCCTGTCAGGGCGAAGACGAAGGCAAAGGCGACCGGCACCATGCGGTCCACCACGGCCTGCCCGGAGACGGCCTCCAGCCCGAAACGGGACATGGCGTGCGTGACGATGAGATTTCCGATAGGGGTAGCCATGTTGGTGCCGATGGCGGGCAGGGCAATGGCCCCTATGGCCCGGCTGGCATTGGGGATCGTCCTCAGGCGGGGACGCTCCAGCATGTCATGCCCCCGGAGATTGAGGAACCCGCTGAGAGAGATGACACAGCGGGACAGGACCGTGCTGATGGCCGCCCCTTCCAGCCCCAGATGCAGGCCAAAGATCAGGATGGGGTCCACGATGACCGTGCAGGCGGCCCCTGTCAGGGTGACCCGCATGGCACTTCTGGCATCCCCCACGGCCCGCAGCAGGGAGGAGAGAGCCATGCCGAGGCAGACCAGCGGCAGGGCGGGGGAGGTGATGTAGAGAAAATGCGTGGCGTGTTCCAGCGCTGCACCATGGGCGCCGAGCAGGGCCAGCAGGGGGCGGGCCAGAAAGGCCGTGATCAATCCCAGCGTGCTGGTGACAGCGAGCATGAGCACCAGAAAGGCGGAAGCCTGCCGTCTGGCCCGGAAATGGCGGCAGGCCCCGATAAGCCGGCCGGTGCTGGCTCCCAGCCCGATGGACATGCCCAGAGAGACGGCCACCTGCACGAACCCCAGAGAGGTGGCGAAGGCGATGGCCGCTGTCAGCGTCGGGTCATGCAGGTGTGAGATGTAGAAGAAATTGAGCAGGTCCACGAAAAAGACGGCCATCAGCCCGATGGCGCCTGTCCCGGCCATGGTGACGACATGGCGCATGATGCTGCCATGTACGAATCTGGCCCGTCTGGCTCTCTGCCGGGCGCAGGGGGACTCCTTGCCCCCGGCAGGAGTGACGGGGGAAGAAACCGGGGTGAGGGTAGGATCAGGCTTCGGCTGCATGGCTCTTCATTCTGCCCTGTTTGCCGGGGCAGGGCCAGTGCAGAATGAAAGGAAAGCAGCGTGTCTGCCATGTCTGGGGGAGGAGACTTACTCCATTCCGATGAGTTTCCATTTCACCTGATGGTAATGGGCGCGCGGGTCATACAGGGAGACGTGCAGGTTGAGCTCTTTGGCTGTCAGATGGCCTGTCGCAGCGGCCAGATGGTAGGAATCCTCAATCAGGTTGGCTGCATTCTGGACGAGGGTTTTCTGCTGGTCGAAGAGCAGTTCCTGCTGCTGGAGAACTTCAAAGGTGGTCCGTACGCCCAGCAGTTCCTGCTGCTGGATGGCATGGAGGGCCTCCACACCGGTGGCGACGGCTTTCTGGTTGCGGGCGAGCTGGTCGCTGTCGGCTGTCAGTTTCTGCCAGGCGCTCATGGCATTCTCGCGGGCCTCACGCCGCTGTTCGGCCAGATTGTGGAGAGCTGCATCAACGGCCTGCTTGGCGGCACGGATGCGGGCATATTCCGCACCGCCCTGATAGAGCGGAAGAGAGGCCTGAAGCATCACGGCTGTGGCGTCTTCCGAGAATTTGCCGTTCCCCTGGTTCACCTGCCTCTGGTAGGAGGCCTGGGCGGATATCTGGGGCAGCAGGTCGGCGATGGCCAGCCGGACATCATGTTTTGCTGATTCCAGCTGGTACTGGGCCTGCATGACCTGGGGAAGGTCATTGATGGCCAGCTGGTTTATTTGCGCCTCCGAAACGAAAGGGGACGGAAGCCGCTCCGCTGGAGACAGTTTCTCTGGCGGAATGATACCTATGACACGCTGGAACGTTGCCTCTGCCACGCGGACCTGTCCCTCGGCCTGACGGGTGGAGGCCTGTGCTGCCTCAAACTGTGATTCCGCCTGGAGGGCATCGGTGCGGGTGGCCTGGTTCAGGGCAAGCTGTCGTGTAGTCAGCTGGACCTGCCCTTCCAGCGTGTGTTCATTTTCCCGTGTCAGGGTCAGCAGGGCCCGGGCCTGTGTGACGGCAACATAGGCGGAAACAACATTGACGAAGAGCTGCTGCTCGATGTCCACAAGGTGTGCCCGTTCCCCGAGGATGGAGCTGCGGGCCTTGTGCATGGAAGCCCATGTCTTGCCTCCGCGGAAGATGGGCTCGGTGATGGTCACGCCCGCTGCATAGCCGGGGGCCCTGAATTTCTGATTGTACCGGAAGCTCCCGCCATACGGGAAGGTGACGTAGTTGGACTCGTTGTAGTTGGCGGTCGCACTTCCGCTCACGGTGGGCCGCCATCCGGACAGGGCCTCCGGCATGGATTCATCAGTCTGCCGCAATATGGCCTGCTCACGGAGTATCTGCGGGTTGGAGCGATAGGCAATGGCCATGGCTTCCGGCAGGGAGAGATGCGTGACGGGTGCAGGAGCAGGGTCCGGGTCTGCCGCCATGGCAGGAAGCGGCGAAAAGAGCCCGATGGACGCTATCAGACGAAAGGCGTGTCTTTTCTCTGGCAAGCAAAAGAAAAGATACATAAGTCATTAACCCTAAATTAATAAAGCATTAGCCATTTAACGACTTGCTTGTTTTGTGGACCACTATAGTATTATTCCTGAAAATTATTAATATTTCCTTATCGTTTTGTTTAACTGTACTGTGTGGTGTATGGCGGAAGACTCAGCAAGCCCGCTTTTCAGGGGGGAGGCTCTGAAATGGCGGCAGGAGGCGTGGATCGGCTCCGTCCAGTTGATCGAGCCTCTCTCGGGTAAAATTGCAGCGCTCTGTACGGTGGCGCTCGTTATCTGTGTGGGGATTTACGTTTTTTTCGGGTCTTATACGCGGCGCATCCATGCCAATGGTGTCATGCTGCCACCAGAGGGACTGGTCGTTGCGGAGGCAGATCAGGGTGGTGTCGTTGCGGCCATCCACATTCATGAGGGCGATCATGTTGCGGCGGGGGAACGGCTCTTCAGCGTGGATGTTTCCAGCTGGTCGGAGGATGGGGCCACCGGGCAGCAGCTTGTCGAAGGGCTGCGCCGACAGAAGGACCTGCTGGAACATCGCCAGAATCTGCTCGCTGCTGATGCGCCCGTGGAGCTCTCCTCCCTGAAGGATGAGCTGGAGTCCCTGCGTCAGCAGTATGGCATGTTGCAGGAGCAGTCAGGACGGGACAAGAAGTCCCTGCCGTTGATCGAGCGGGCCATGAATGAGATGCGGACAGCCATGGACCGCCACCTCGTGACGGAAACGCAGTTTCAGAGTCAGCTGTTCAGCTATGTGCAGTTCATGGACACGCAGTCCCAGACATTGCGGACGCTGGTTGAGATGAACGGGCATATGGCGGATCTTCAGTATCGGATCAACCGGCACCAGTACAAGGTGGCCGAGGACATGAATGATCTCGCTGTCCGCCTTTCGGACGTGCAGAGGCAGCTCATCCAGGCGCATGGGCAGAGCATGGGGGTCATCAATGCCCGTGTGAGCGGTACGGTTGATGGTATCCGCACGGTTGTAGGCCAGCGTGTCAATCCGGGGCAGTCCCTGCTGAGCATCCTGCCCGACAGGGCGACCCTGCAGGCAGAACTTTACGTGAACAGCCAGGCCATAGGGTTTGTTCGGCCCGGGCAGCATGTTCTGCTGAAATATGCTGCCTATCCGTACCAGCGTTTCGGTCTTTATGAGGGCGAAGTGGTGGAGGTTACCAAGGCGCCTCTGCCGGAGCGGAGCAACTACGCTGCCCGGACAGGGCAGCAGGGCGGCAGTGCTTCTGCGCCCCAGCCGGGGGCGGATGTGTACCGTATCCGTGTCCGTCCGAACCAGGAATTCGTCATTGCTTATGGCAAGCATGAAAAACTGAAGCCCGGCATGGCCGTGGATGCCGAAATCGCCATCGACCAGCGCAAACTCTACCAGTGGCTGCTCGACCCGGTCGTATCCATGGTGGATACGGTCCGCTCCATATCGGGTGGTGGTGCACCGGCACGGTCCCTGGCCGATAGTGCCGCCCAGCCGGATACGCCCTCACCTGCTCCATCCAGACAGAATGACACGAAGGGGACGCCGTGAATCTCCATACTATCCATACTGGTTTCCGGCGTAAGGTTCCCGTCATCCTTCAGACAGAAATTGCAGAGTGCGGACTGGCCTGTCTGGCCATGGTGCTGTGCCATTATGGGCGGCTGGTTGACCTTGTTTCCATCAGGCGGGAGACGTCTGTCTCCGGTACGGGGCTCAACCTGCGGGCCCTGATGACAATTGCCGGACGTTACGGGCTGCACTGCCGGCCTGTCCGGCTGGAGCTGGACGACCTTGGCAAGCTGGCCCGTCCCTGCATTCTGCACTGGGATTTCAATCATTTCGTTGTCATGACGAAGGTGACGGATACCGGTATCGTCATCAATGACCCAGCCCGTGGTGAACGGAAGATATCCCTTGAGGAAGTGTCCCGCCACTTTACGGGTGTGGCGCTGGAGCTGACGCCTGAGACGAAGTTCGAGAAGAAGGATGACCGCCGCCTGTTGAAGGTGGGGGACATGTTCCGCCACATCGTGGGGCTGAAGACGGTCCTCTGGACCCTTGGAGGGCTGTCCCTGGGGCTGGAAGTCCTGGCCCTGATCAACCCCATGCTGGGGCAGGTCGTCATTGATGAAGTGCTGACAACGGGGGACAAGTCCCTTCTCTGGACCATCGCTGCCGGGATGCTCATTCTCGTCATCGTGCAGGGTGTGATCTCTACCTTCCGCACATGGTTGGTGATGATTTTCTCCACCCGCATTTCCCTGCAGTGGAATGTCAGCCTGTTCACCCACCTGCTCAGCCTTCCGCAGGACTTTTTTGCCAAGCGTGGGGCCGGTGACATCATGTCCCGCTTTGGCAGTCTCGGGGCCATCCAGCATACCTTCACGACGGATCTGGTGCAGAGCATTCTGGATGGCATCATGGCTATCGGTATGCTGGTGATGATCATCATGTACGGCAAATGGCTGGCAGCGCTGGTGACCATCACCGTGCTGGTGGATCTGGTCGTGCGGTTCATCCAGTATGGTCCGTACAAGGAAATGACCGAGGAATCGCTGGTTCATTCGGCTGCACAGCAGGGGCATTTCATCGAAACCCTGCGGGGTATCCGCAGCATCAAGCTGATGGGGTTGCAGCGGCGCCGGACGGTTGTCTGGACCAACCGGATGATTGACAACATCAATGCCGGGCTGCGTATCCAGCGGTATGATCTCATTTTTGCCCGTGCACAGGAATTCCTGGTTGCTCTGGACAAGGTGGCAACCCTTGTGCTGGGGGCCAGGATGGTGATGTCCGGTGCCATGTCCATCGGTATGCTCATGGCCTTCATGAGCTATCGTGACCAGTTCTGTGGCCGGGTGGGCAATCTGATCAGCGTCGTGTTCAAGATCAAGAACCTCAAGGTCCAGTGTGACCGTCTGTCCGACATTGCTCTGGCCGAGGCTGAAGGAACCGAGGCAGACAGTCCGCTGGGCGAAACGGCGGGTGTTTCCGATGATGACGGCATGGAGAATCCGGACATTCCCATGCTGGAATGTCGCAATCTTGGCTACCGGTATGGCAAGGAAGATGCGTGGGTTTTCCGCAACCTGAATCTCAAGGTCCATCCCGGAGAGAGCCTGGCGATCATCGGTCCGTCCGGCTGTGGCAAATCCACCCTCCTGGGGCTGCTGATGGGGCTCATCCAGCCGGAAGAGGGCCAGATATTCTGGAAAGGCATGGAGCTGAAGGCCGCCAACAGGGACGCTTACCGCGCCCGGATTGCCGGTGTTCTTCAGGATGACATTCTTTTCTCTGGCAGCATTGCGGAAAATATTTCCGGCTTTGACGATGAGATGGATATGGAATGGGTGGCCGACTGTGCAAGGAATGCACAGATATATGAGGACATCCAGCGAATGCCGATGACCTTTGAAACCATTGTGGGCGAGATGGGCAGCACGCTTTCTGGTGGGCAGAGGCAGCGCCTGATTCTGGCCCGGGCGCTGTATCAGGCCCCTCGCATCCTTTTCCTTGATGAAGCGACCAGCAACCTTGATCCTGCTTCCGAGCAGGCTGTGGAAGCGGTTCTGAATGAACTGCCCATCACGAGGGTGATCGTGACGCATCGCCCTGGCACGGCAGAGAGGGCAGACAGGATTTTTGCCATGGGGTTGCCGCAGGAGATCGTGGACACTCTGGCGAAAGAAACGTCGGCCATCGTGACCGGTCTGCCAAGTCCCAGCTCGGCCTGATACTGGCTCTGGGGGAAGCAGGAGGGGGGGGATGGATGATTGGACATGATCACATGTCGGCAGGTGCTTTTTATTATTGCGGATAAAGTTATTTGTGTTTTTGGTCTTTGGTGAGGGGAGGTGCGATCAATTGCAAAATATGGCCGCGTTCTTTTAGGAATCTGCGTCCGGAGTGTCTGCAGATCATCAGAACGATCTAATAAGAACCTTGGATATGGAGAGAGGAGTGTGAGTTACTTTTGCAGACATAATGTGGCGGGCGTCTAAGAACCTTGGATATGGAGAGAGGAGTGTGAGTTACTTTTGCAGACATAATGTGGCGGGCGTCATAAAAAACACCCGCCAAGCCCGGGAGGCTTGACGGGTGTTCCTCAGACTTCAAGGATACATTGATGAAGACTTGGTATCAGATCCGGATTGCTGCTGCATTCGGACCCTGGCCAATTGTACCATTGGCCGTGCCCTGGATAAGCTGGTTGATCCATGTCTGGCCATTGCTGAAGCCATAGATCGCACCAAGGATACCACCGTCGATAGCCCCCATGATCGTCGGAATGACCAGACCAACAGCCTGACCGATAGATCCAATGCCCAGAACGCCACCGCCGTCACCACCATGGATACCGCCGATGATCATACCGCTGTTTGCGCCAATGGCAGCCCCGGCAATAGCACCGATGATGGAGTCACCGAGACCGGAAGATGTACCGCGGCCAGCTGCCTGATTGGCAGCCTGATTGTTGCCAAAACCAAGAAGGTTACCCAGGAAGCCGCCACCAGAAACGGAATCCAGTTCCGCAACGCTCAATTCACGCATTGTGTACCTCAAAAAGAAAGAATGTGGTTCATTGTGATATGAACCGGGAGTATTCTTGTACTATTTTTTTGAAAAAAACGTGAATAAAGAAGAAAAATAGTATGAAAAGCGGTAAAATTGTATAAAAAAAAATTATTACAGTGTTAGACCATAATTATAACATAATTTAATTGCTTTTAAGTATCGCTCGCATCTGCTGTTGGGTGCGGGTTATTTCGATAAGGTTCTGGATGATGCGTGAACTTTCTTTTAACGAGCTTGGCGCGGTATCTGGTGGTGGTCTTTTCGGCTACCGCGACGGGACGGCTTCTTCAGGAAGCAGCAATAGCAGCACTGGTCTTTTTCCTGTGCGCGCTTCGCTTGGTTTTGCGGACAGCCTCGTTGGCGGCGTCGTGGATGGTATCGTCGGCGCAGCCGTTGGTGGTCTCACGGGTGGTGCCAATGGTGGTGCCAACGGTACGGGCGGTGTTATCGGTGTCGGCGTGATCGCCGAGGCTGTCGGCGTGATCCTGGGACTGACGGTTGGTGGCCTGACGGGCGCAATGCTGGGTCTGTCCGGTGGTTATGTCGGGACGCAGGGCTACCGCGACGGTGCGGTGCAGGCCTTCCTGACAGGCAGCCTGTTGCCCAAGGGCGGCGGACTTTTCTGATCCGTCATGACATGACCGCCTGTCCAGGGCGGTGACATGGATATTGAAGAACCACCGGGGGGCCATGGACCCCGGTGGTTTTTTCTTCAGACCGTCCCGAAACCGGCCTTCTGGATGAGGAGCGCACAGTCTTCCCTGGAGAGGGCGGGGCCAGTGAAAATGATGTGTGCCTGTGGCGGGTCGAGCGTGACGGTGGCC
Source organism: Parasaccharibacter sp. TMW 2.1891 (assembly GCF_023337675.1). Taxonomy (NCBI): domain Bacteria; kingdom Pseudomonadati; phylum Pseudomonadota; class Alphaproteobacteria; order Acetobacterales; family Acetobacteraceae; genus Parasaccharibacter; species Parasaccharibacter sp. TMW 2.1891. The sequence continues at coordinate 95,011 of NZ_QORT01000003.1, forward strand.
GTCTCGATGGCTGGAGAGGCTTCAAGGGCACGGGTCAGAGAGCGGACACAGCCATCACATTTCAGGCCGGTGAGAGGGAGGACGAGGGTTTCGCTCATAAAAAATTCCGTTTCATGATAAGGGATGGCAGGGGGGACTGTCTTCCCACAGGGGAGGAACCTTCCTGATCTGGTGTCCGTTCCGGAGCGAGAAAAGGCATTTCATGTCTGTTGGGCGGTTTTTTTGCATGATGATGGGAGTGGTGCTGTACCTGATGATGCAGCTGCCGTCTTTTGTCATGCCCATGGCCATGGTGGACGGCATGATGATGTCCGCGCCTGCGCATCAGCTTCTGCCTGCCCGTGACATCGCTTCTCCTGATGCCGTGATGGTTCCGCCGGGGGGGGGCATGGTGATGGAGGCGGCTGTTTCTTCCCGGCCGGATGCGGAAGAGGATATCGCTCCCTGCTGCCAGAGTCACCATGCTGTCTGTGAAGCCGGCATGTTGCCGGAGGGGCAGAGGCTGGAACCGGCCGGTCTCTGGCAGAGGGCGGTCCCGTTTCACGATGTCAGGCTGCTGCTGCGTTCTGCTGTCGTGCTTCCCTGGCGCCCTCCAGCAATCCTGCCTGTCTGACCTGTCTCTGTGCTGCCTGTTTCCGGGCGGCATTTCTGTGTCACGTTTTTCAGGTAGTTTGTCATGTCACGTCATGTTTTGCTGCGCCGCCAGTTTCTGGGCGGGCTGGGCGCAGCTGGTCCGCTCATGGCTCTTCTAGGGCTGGGCCGGGCTGCGGCCGCCACGGCCGGGGCAGTGCCCCCGCTGGAGATGGACCTGCACATCACCCGCCGCAATGTCCGTATCGCAGGCCGCACCGGGGTAGGATATTGCGTCAATGGCCAGATGCCCGGCCCGGTTCTGCGTTGGCAGGAAGGGCGGGACGTCCGCATCCACGTTCATAATCACATGGATGAGCCAACATCCCTGCACTGGCATGGTGTCCGCCTGCCAAGTGATCAGGATGGTGTTCCGGGGTTGAGTTTTGCCGGGATTCCGGCAGGCGGACGGTTCACCTATTCCTTTCCGGTCCTTCAGAGTGGGACATACTGGTATCACAGCCATATGGGGCACCAGGAATCGTCCGGTCTCTATGGTGCCCTGATTATCGAGCCAGCTGGTGCTTCGCTGCTGCCGAGGGCGGACAGGGATCATACGGTCCTGCTGTCGGATTGGTCGGATGTGTCTGCCAGCCAGATCATCAACAATCTCAAGATGCAGGATGATTACTACAATTTCCGGCAGCGCAGCCTTGCGTCCCTGCCGGAGGAAAGCCGCCGGGCTGGAGGGCTGATACCCGCTCTGAAGAGTCGCCTGCAATGGTCCCGCATGAGGATGAGTGCCACGGACATCTCGGATGTCAGCGGTGCCATCTATACCTATCTCATGAATGGTGAGGCCCCGGCACAGGGATGGAGCGGCCTGTTCCGGCCGGGAGAGCGGGTCTGCCTGCGGGTCATCAATGCCGCGGCCATGACGCTGTTTGATGTCCGCATCCCGGGGCTGGAGATGCAGGTTGTGGAGGCGGACGGGAATCCTGTCGTGCCCGTGCCGGTGGATGAGTTCCGCATTGCTCCAGGGGAAACATATGTCGTGATGGTGACGCCGTTGCAGGCACAGCCTTACACGATCTTTGCCCAGAGCGAGGACCGCACCGGCCATGCCCGTGGCACGCTGACACCTCGCCCTGGCCTGTTGGGGCCTGTCCCTCCCATGGACCCCCGGCCCGTGCGGGGGATGGTGGACATGGGCATGCCCATGCCCATGCCCATGATGAAGGGCATGAAGGCAATGGGGGGCATGCCCATGTCCCCTCCCGTGGAGCGGACTCCGGCGGATGAAATTGATGATCCCGGCCCGCCCCCCCTGAATGTGGAAAACCAGAACATCGCCACCCATCCGGTGGAGCGTGTCGGCAGTCCGGGAGATGGGCTGGAGGGAACGGGCCGCCGGGTTCTGGCCTACAGTGATCTGGTGGCGTTGCGTCCGCCGCCAGACCAGCGACCGCCTTCACGAGAAATCATCCTGCACCTCACAGGCAACATGGAACGGTACATATGGGGGTTCAATGGCCGGAAATATTCCGAATCCGGGCCGATCCATCTGGCCCGTGGTGAGCGGGTCCGGTTCACGGTCATCAATGACACGATGATGGAACATCCCCTTCACCTTCATGGCCTGTGGAGTGAGCTGGAAAATGGGGCGGATGACCAGCACCGTCCCCTGAAACATACCGTCATTTCACAGCCGGGGTCTCGCATGAGTGTTCTGGTCACGGCGGATGCGCCGGGTGTGTGGGCTTATCACTGCCATCTCATGTATCACATGCAGACAGGCATGTTCCGGGAGGTGGTCATCTCATGATGGGAAAAGACATGCTGCCCCTGGGGCTTGTCGCCTGCTTTCTGGCCCTGCCAGCCCAGGCCATGGATGATATGGCTGGATCGGCCCGACCGGGCCAGACGATGGCTCATGACATGTCCGGAATGGCCATGGATGATATGGATATGTCGGACATGGCAGACATGGAGATGCCGACCACGGCGCCTCCGGCTGTGCAGAAAGCCCCGCCAGCGCCTCACCAGGTGCGGAAGAAAACACCGCATGTCGTTTACAGGGCTGTTGATGCCCCCGGCCCTGTCGTGGATATTGGCCATCATATGCAGGCCATGGACATGGGCCGCTGGTTCCATGGTGTGCTGGATGAGTTTGAGGGGCGCTACCAGGCGGGTGGCCGGTCTTCACTCCGTTGGGATGGGGAGGCCTGGTATGGTGGCGACTACAACCGCCTCTGGCTGAAGAGTGAAGGCACCATGACGAAAGGCAGGGTCCGTGACGGAGACCAGGAACTGCTCTACAGTCGGGCCATATCCACCTATTTCAACCTTCAGGGGGGCCTCCGGCTGGACCTGGACAGTGGTCCGACCCGTGCCTGGGGAGCGGTTGGTGTGGAGGGACTGGCCCTGTACCAGTTTGAGGTGCAGGCGACCGGTTATTTCAGTGACCGTGGCGTGGCGGGACGGTTTGAAGGGTCTTACGACATCCTGTTGACCAACAGGCTGATTCTCCAGCCACAGGTGGAGCTGAATCTGTATAGCCGGGCTGATCCCCGGCGACAGGTCGGATCAGGCCTGTCGGACATTGATACCGGGTTGCGCCTGCGTTATGAGGTCTGGCGCAAGATGGCTCCCTATGTGGCTGTTACATATGATTCCCCCCTCACCCAGGGACGCCACATGGCCCGGAAGCGAGGCGAGCGGGCAAGTGAGGCCCGTTTCACGTTCGGAATCAGGAGCTGGTTCTGAAATAATGGTAACAGCCTGCCCTGCCGGCTCTGGCTTGGCCGGCGGGCTGTTCCCTCCCCTTTTTTAAAGAAAAACAGGTTACTGTGACAGATTCTTTCCCAGATTAAGTTCTTTCTGGGGTGTTTCAGGAAAAGGTTGCTGTAAATATTCCGTTAATATGAGAGCGGAAAATGGTTTATCTCAACATTATGTGATCAGCAGGAGCTTACCTGTAATCTTTTTTTAACCCCTGTTGCCTTAAGGCGGCCTTGTCGTCGAACATGATGAAGGTCAGGTTATCTTATGGCAACGGCGTTGGTCAGGGTGTCAGCCGGAACGGCTACCGTTTACAGCAGCGGGTCTCTTTCCAGCCTGGTGGGCTTGGGGGCCATTTCTTCCATTGTCGTAACCCGAACAGATCAGACACCGCCCAATGACCCGGTGAAGGTTGATCTGTCGTCGATCCTGGGTCAGTTGCGGGGAGACTGTACCATTACCGTCCAGGGCGGGGCCACGGCCTATGTCGGGGGTGGCCTGGTCAATGTCGGGGTGGTGAACGGGCTGACCCTGAATGGGGGGCGGCTGGTTATCCAGTCCACCCTGCTCAGTGCTTCGCTGGGCTCGACCATCACGGTAGGCCCCAATGCTGGCGAGCTGCGGATAGAGCCACAGGGCTTTGGCGTGAGTGTCGATTTCCCCGTGAAATTCGTGGATGCGCAGGGCAATCCCACAACCAGAATTCCGCCCAATTTTGTCATGGATTTCCCCAACACCCAGTCGGTGGGAGCTGTCTATAAGCCTTCGACGAACCAGACCGTGATTGGTGATGGCGTGAGCGCACTGGGCCTCATCAACGTCGGACGGACGACCACGCTGGAAGGGGACCCGTTCAATCTGAGGGTCAATGGCAAACCGCAGACGGATTTTTTGGGTGGGCTCACGGGGTATGGCTATACGTTCAGCCGCAACAACGGTCATGATGATGGCAGGAATGGTGTCATCACCTGCTATCTGGCTGGCAGCCTGATCCGGACCGAGACGGGTGACGTGCCCGTGGAGGTGCTGACGGTGGGGGATGCCGTGGCCGTTTTTGCACCGGATGGCCAGCCGCAGGGCTTCAGGCGGGTAAAGTGGGTAGGCCAGGGCCGTGTGACTGTTCAGCCAGCTCTGCCAGATGATGAAGCTGGCTGGCCAGTGCGCATCCGTCGTGGCGCCCTGGGGGCCAATATCCCCCACAAGGACATGCTGGTGACGTCGGAGCACTGCCTCCTGCTGGAAGGGCACTTCGTGCCGGTCCGCATGTTGGTTAACGGCAGTTCCATTGCCTATGACCGGAGTCTTGAGGAGTACGAGTACTGGCATTTCGCCGTAGAGCCGCACGCCATTGTCGAGGCGGATGGAGCCCTGACAGAAAGTTACCTGGATACGGGCAACCGGCAGGGATTTGTCTCCCAGGCGGGGCAGTGGGCGGAAGGGGCCCGGGGCTGTTGGGAGACGGATGCCGCCGCTCCGCTGGGGGTCAGCCGGACATTTGTGGAGCCCCTGCATGAGGCGATCCGGCGGCGGTCTGGAGGCCGGATGGAGAAGCCGGGCGAGCTGGTGGATGAGCCGGATCTGATCGCCCTGACTCCTTCCGGTCAGACCCTGCCGCTGGTGCGGCAGGCGGGGCAGCGTTACCTGTTCCGCCTTTCCGAAGGATGCAACGAGATATTGCTTGTCTCCCGTGTCAGTCGCCCCTGTGATGTCATCGGTCCGTTTGTGGATGACAGACGCTGGCTCGGGGTGCTTGTCAGCCAGATACAGCTCTTCTGGGAGGATGGAGAACGGAAAAATGTGACGGAATTCCTCTCCGCACCCCGGCAGGATGGCTGGGATGTACAGGAGGCTGCCCCCTGCCGCTGGACAAACGGGGCGGCCCGCCTCGTGCTGCCGGTGCATCCGGGCAGGAAACAGCCGCTGTTCGTGTCGGTCGAGGTCTTGGCAGGAGGGCCGTATCTTGCCAAAGCCCGTCCGACCGAAGGAATCCGTCTGGGGGGAGGGATGTTCTGACAGGACCGGCTCCGGGGCGGCATGGTGGACAAGCCATGCCGACCTGCCCATTATCTGGGTGCGATGGCCATTCAGGGCCATGCGTGATGAGATATAGGGGAGGAGCTGGATCATGGCACAGGGCAGAACCGTACTGGTAACCGGGGGAACGTCCGGTATCGGGCTGGCAATTGCGGAGACGTTCGCCCGGGCGGGGGACAGCCTCATCCTGCTGGGCAGCAGCCCGGAGCGTGACTATACCAAGGCCGTGCAGGCGGTGCAGGCTGCCGGGCGTGAGGCCGGGCACGACGTGCAGGTCTGTGCTCATGGGGTGAACATCACGGATTTTGATGCCGTGAAGGCCCTGCTGAAGACCATCAGCGACAGGGTGGGCCTGCTGGACGTGCTGGTCCATTCCGCAGGTGTTTTCTTCAACACGCCCATCACGGATGAAACACCCGATGCGTTCGACAGGGTGATGCGCATCAACGTCAATGGCATGTGGCACATCGTGCAGGCCGCCCTGCCTTTCATCCGGCGGAAAGAGGGTGACGTGCCGGGTGGGAAGGTCGTGGCCATTTCGTCCATCTGCGGATTTTACAGTTTTGCCGGCTATGCGGGCTATGCCGCCAGCAAGGCGGCGGCCACGGCTCTGGTCCGCAGTCTGGCCCTCGAGCTCGGCCCGCTGGGCATCAACATCAATGCCGTGGAACCGGGCCGCGTGAAGACCTCCATGCATGATGCACTGATCAACGATCCCTCACAGGCGGATGCCCTCAGGGCCGTGGCGGAGGCCAATCCCAGCAAGCGGACCTTCTCCTCGCCGGAGGACATCGCTGCCGTGGTGCAGTTCCTTGCCAGCCCGGGGGCGGTGGCCCTGCACGGCTCGGCCATCGTGGTTGATGAAGGCACATCGCTCGGTCTCGTCTAGGCCATACATCCCGTCATCATGATGCTGGAGCTTGAGGTCTCCCCCGGTGCGGGGATGCTTGAAAGCCGGGGAGGCCTCTCCCATATCTGCTCCATCTTTCAGCGGCGGGGCAGGCTGGCCGCCGAAGATGGAGCACATACGGAGCCTGCCATTTTGGAGGAGAGCAACGCATCATGAGTGATGGCAAAAACGCAGCGGAGATGCAGCAGCACAGTTTCAGTGCCGAGGTCGGGCAGCTGCTCGATCTGGTTGTCCATTCCCTTTATTCCGATCGGGAAATCTTTCTGCGTGAGCTGGTCGCCAATGCGGCTGATGCCATGGACAAGCGGCGGTTCGAGGCCCTGACCAACCCGGCCCTGTCCCTGCCGGAAGTCCCGTCCATCCATATTTCCACCGACAAGGACGCAAAGACCATCACGCTGTCCGATGACGGACTGGGGATGAGTCCGGAAGAGCTGACCCAGAATCTTGGCACCATTGCCCGTTCCGGCACCAAGGCGTTTGGTGAGAAGCTGAGCAATGCCAAGCCGGAGGAGCGTCCGAACCTGATCGGTCAGTTCGGCGTGGGTTTCTATTCCGCTTTCATGGTGGCGGACAAGGTGGATGTCGTCTCCCGCCGTGCCGGTGAGGATGTGGCCGCCCGCTGGGTGTCCGAAGGCAAGGGCTCCTACAGCCTTGGCCCTGCCGAGCGTGACCGTCCGGGCACGGACATCGTCCTGCACATGAAGGATGATGCTGAGGAATTCATCGATCCGTGGCGCCTGCGTAGCATCATCCGCAAATGGGCCGATCACATCGCCTGGCCAGTCGTGCTGCACGAGCCGGACGAGGATGGCAAGGAGAAGGAAGAGACCATCAACGAGGGCAAGGCCCTCTGGCTGCGTCCGAAATCCGAGATCACGTCCGAGGAATACACCGAGTTCTACCGCCATGTGGCCCGTGCGTTTGATGAGCCGTACGCCACGCTGCACTGGAAGGCCGAAGGCACGGTCGAGTTCGCCTCCCTGCTGTTCCTCCCCGGTGCCCGTCCGTTCGACTTCATGGAGCAGAGCAGCCGTGAGAGCCGCCTGCACCTGCATGTGAAGCGCATGTTCATCACGGATGAAGCCAGTCTGGTGCCGAACTGGCTGCGTTTCGTGCAGGGTGTGGTCGATACGGATGACCTGCCGCTGAACGTCTCCCGCGAGATGCTCCAGTCCACCCCGGTTCTGGCCCGCATCCGCAAGGCCGTGACCAAGCGTGTCATCAGCGAGATCAAGAAACGGGCGCAGGAAGGTGGCGAGTCCTTCACCGGTTTCTGGAACAATTTCGGCCTCGTCATCAAGGAAGGGCTGTGGGAGGATTCCGAACACCGGCAGGAAATTGCCGAGTTCTCCCGCTTCCACTCCACACATGATGATGAGCTGACGACGCTGGACGACTATATCAGCCGCATGAAGCCGGAGCAGGAGACCATCTATTATCTGGTCGGGGACAATCTGAAGGCCCTCAGGGCCTCCGCCCAGCTGGAAGGGTTCCGTGCCCGTGGGCTGGAAGTCCTGCTGCTGTCTGATGCCGTGGACAGCTTCTGGCCGGACCGTCTCCATTCCTACAAGGACAAGACCTTCCGTTCCGTGGCCCAGGCGCATGGTGATCTCGAGAAGTTCGCACCGGAAGCCGAGGAGCAGGGCGAAGCAGCCAATGTCGAGAAGCTGACCCCCGCCCTGAAGGACGCTCTTGGTGAGGCTGTGAAGGATGTCCGCAGCACCGTGCGTCTGACAGGCAGTGCCGTGGTGATGACAAGCGAGGGTGGGCCGGACCTGGCCATGCAGCGTCTCATGCGCCGTTCCGGTCAGGAGATGCCTGCCCTGCCGCCGGTGCTGGAGATCAACCCCCGCCATCCGCTCATCCGTGCGCTGGCCGAACGTGTGGAGAAGGGCGAGAGCGTCGCAGAACATGCCCGCATCCTTCTGGACCTCGCCCGTGTTCAGGAAGGCGAGGCCCTGCCCGACCCCAGCGGCTTTGCCCGCACGCTCGCAGGCCTGCTTGCCGGGACTGTCGAAAAGTAATCTCAGGCAGATCGTCTGATGAAAAGGAAGGGGCTGCACGCCGGGTCGTGCAGCCCCTTTTCTGTTGAGCCTCAGTCTTCGTCCGTCAGCAAAGCAGGCAGGACTTCCTTGAGGCTGCGGGACGCATTCCGGCTGTTCTGGCGCAGCTCCGTGAGGATGGCGGCATCCTCTGTCAGGGAGAGTTTTTCTGCCAGCAGCAGGAGCAGGGCAAGGGAGGTACGCAGCCGGGCGATGCAGCCCGCAATGTCCAGCATCACGCCCAGAAGATGGACGGGAACATCCCCCGAGGGAAAGCAGGTCACCACCGTGTCCAGCAGGCCAGAGAGCGTGTCGGAGTCGTTGCGGGGTTTTTCCCCATGCGTGCGGAGGAGGTGGGCGACCTGCCGCTCCTGCTCCCGATTCTGGTCCAGGATGGTGGTGATCCAGTGCTGGAGAGGGGGTGGAGCGGCCGGGCGGCTGAGTAGCTCCAGCAGGCTCTCCCGCAACGTGCCCGTCAGGACCAGATGGGCATGGAGGCGGTCACGGTAAGTACGGCGTATGGAGGGCTGTTCGGCAGGATGACGTGGCACGTCTGTCTCCATGACGAAAAGGGGAAGGGAACCTTCATGGGTGCCCTGTCCTTCGGCGGAAGGCAAGCCCGTTCCAGTGGAGCTGGTCAGGTTTCGTGCGGCTGCTGGGGGCGTTGCGCATAATGGCGGGCAATGACGGTGCAGACAAAGAGCTGGAGCTGGTGGAAGATCATCAGCGGCAGGACGATGATTCCGGCCGAACCGGGAAAGATGACGCTGGCCATGGTCACGCCGGATGTCAGCGCCTTCTTGGAGCCGCAGAACTGTAACGTGATGTCATCCTCGATGCTCTGGCCCATCATCCGGCCCAGCAGATAGGTGAGCCCGAGGGCCAGGGCGAGCAGCAGGGCATCCGCCACCCCGACACCGGCCAGCAGGATGAGCGGAATGCGATGCCACAGCCCCTGAAGCACCGCTGCACTGAAGGCGGAATAGACCAGCACGATGATTGAGCCACGGTCACTGCATGAGATGAGAAACTTGTGGCGGTGGACAACCGGCCCCAGCCAGCGTTGCACGCACTGGCCCAGAATGAAGGGCAGGAGCAGTTCTTCTGCCACGTTCAGGATGGTCTGAAGACCGGACCCGCCACTGCTGCCGTGATCAAAGAAAAGGCCACAGAGCAGGGGGGTGATGAGGATGCCCAGAATGTTCGAGACCGTGGCCGCACAGATGGCGGCCGGGACGTTGCCCCGGGCCATGGAGGTCAGGGCAATGGAGGACTGTATGGTGGAGGGCAGGCAGCAGAGGAACAGCATCCCGGCCCAGAGGTCCGGCCCCAGAAAACCGGTGGAGGACAGCCGGTAGGCAAGCCAGTACATGCCTGCCCCGAGCAGGGGGAACACGGCAAAGGTGATGAGCAGCGTGCAGCCCTGCAACCGCCAGTTTTTCACGCTGTCGAGCAATGCACGGCGTTTCAGCTTGGCCCCCTGGAAGAAGAACATCAGCATGATGAGCAGTGATGTCAGGCGGGAGAGCCAGGGCTGCCACACAACAGGGCAGGGCAGGAAGGAGGCCAGCAGAACAGCGCCGATCAGGCACATCAGGAAAGGATCAAGGCGTTTCATTGGGCGGTGTCCCTGCAAGGCTGTGGCATCATGGTGGCGAAAGCGTGCCCTGTATGGGGCTGCTGGTACAGGGGGACGGTAAAACAGAAGGTCCGGGCTGCCAATGCGTGGCACCAGGGAAAGATGTCCGTTCCGTGTCACGGTCAAGGAATGGCTTGCCAGAGAGGGCTGGAAAGAGGCATTTTCCCGGCAGGCCTTCGGACAGGGCCATCTCCATCAGATCGTAGAGAGGGGGGTCAGAGGATGACCGTCAATCGACGTATGGTTCTGGGATCATTTCTGGCGGCAGGTGCCCTTCTGGGCAATGGCAGAGCCCGTGCAGCCGTTGGGGGTGGAGGCAGCGCCGCACCGGCACAGCCCAACAATGCCCATGCCGAGCCGGGCAATGCGGCGGCGGCGGCTCCGCAGCCCGTGCATGAGACACTGGCCGACAAGCAGTACCGCCCCCGCATCCATTTTTCACCCTCCACCGGGTTCATGAATGATCCGAACGGGCTGATCTTTGATGGACGCTATTACCATCTCTATTACCAGTACAATCCGTTTGGGCCTTATGCAGGCCATGTGCACTGGGGCCATGCCGTCAGCACGGACCTCTATACATGGCAGGATCTGCCGATTGCGATTCGGGAGACGGAAGCCGGAGAGGCCTACAGCGGCTGTGCCGTGCTGGACAGGGACAACCGTTCTGGTCTGTTTCCGCCCCGCACGCAGGACAAGCCTCAGCCGGGGTCGGTCGAGACAGCTGCCCAGAAGGCCGCCCAGCTTTTTCCGTCACTGCCGGAGGATGAGCAGGCACGGCGCCTTGTGGACAGGCAGTCGCACGATCTTCTGAAAGGGTCGAATTCCTCCCCCAGCCTGTTGAAGGAGCTGGGGGATGATCCTGTCTCCCGCGAGCAGTCACCCGTCCCCATGTCTCCGGCCCTGCCGCCAATGGCGGGCGGCCTGGTCGCCATCTATACACGGGCAACGCCGCAGCGGCAGACGCAGTATATCGCCTGGAGCCCTGACGGAGGGCAGACGCTGAAGGATTATGAAGGGAACCCGGTGCTGGATATCGGGCACAATTCCTTCCGTGACCCCAAGGTGTTCTGGCATGCTCCGACTGAAAAATGGGTCATGGTCGTGGTGCGCTCCCGGGAGCACAAGGTGTCCTTTTATGGGTCATTCGACCTGAAACACTGGATGCATCTGAGTGATTTTGGCCCATCTGGCATTACTGGCGTGGATTATGAATGTCCGGGGCTGGCCGAGGTAGAGGTGGAAGGCGAGATGCCCGGTGAAAAACGCTGGGTCCTGTTCGTGTCCATCAATCCCGGTGGACCGCAGGGGGGCAGCATCACGCAGTATTTTGTCGGCCAGTTCGATGGTGAGCGCTTCACGCCGGATGATACGATCGTGGATCTGACAGATTTCGGCAAGGACAGCTACGCCCTCCAGACTTACGAGAACATGCCGGGCAATCAGACGGTCTATGTCGCCTGGCTGGACAACTGGCAATATTGTGAGGAGCTGCCCAACAAAAGCTGGCGTGGCGTCATGACCATTCCTCGCAAGGTTGTGCTGCGGCGTGACACGTCAGGCTGGCTGCGTATCGCCCAGACTCCTTATGCTCTGGAGGCCCTGCGGCGTCCTGCCATCCCATTCACCCTGTCCCGTCTGGAGCCCCAGAGCAGTCGGCAGGTGTCTCTGCCTACCGGCGAGGCCGTGGAGCTGCTGCTGGATGTCTCTCTGGAAGACCGGGGCAGTACCCTGCCAGATGGAGACCATGGGCGTGCCGGACGTTTTGTCGTGGCCTTCTCCAACCATCAGGGAGAGAGCCTGAGCATCGGTTTTGATGGTTTCTCCTGCCAGCTCTGGCTGGACAGGAGCAACCTGCATGGCTTTACCCATCCCTTCTTCACGGGCACCTTCTCTTCTGCCCTTGTCCCGGGCAGCCGCCGTTTCAACCTGCGGATCGTGCTGGATGCCTGTACGCTGGAGGTCTTCGCCAATGAGGGCATGTCCGTCGGCACGGCCCTGATCTATCCGGCCAACCCTCTGGAGACGCTGAGTTTCCAGGTCACCAATGCGGCAGCTGTCATTCATCAGATGGCTCTGTATCCCCTGCGGCAGACGATGGACCGCATGGAACAGGGGTAACGACCCTTTGTTCTGGCGCCCCTCTCTGCCCCGAAGGTGGGAGGGGCGCCGTTTCTGTCAGATGACAGCCAGCGTTTCCTTGCCATCAGGTGGCGGGAAGGCCGCATCAAGGGCTGCCAGATCGTCATGGGAGAGCCGGATTTCCTGAGCGGCGATGTTGAGGGCCTGATGATGGGGCGTGCCGGCTTTGGGAATGGCGATCATGTTCCTGCGACGCAGCACCCATGCCAGGGCAATCTGCGCCGGTGTGGCGCGGCCGAGGCTGGTTTCATGCTGGTGGGCAATGGCCCGCAGGGCAGGGTGATGCAGCAGCTCGCCCCCTTGGCCGATCGGGCAATAGGCCATGCTGGTGATGTGCGCCTGTTCGTCCCGTGGCAGCAGGTCATACTCCGTGCCACGATATTCCAGGCTGTAGAGAATCTGGTTGACGAGAGGATAGGCTCCCAGCTCAGCCAGATCGTTCATGTCGGCCGTATCGAAATTGGAAACCCCCCAGTCCCGGATCAGCCCCCGTTCCTTCAGTGTTTCAAAGGCGTAGAGTGTTTCAGTGAAGGGAGTGGAACCGGGCCAGTGCAGGAGATAAAGGTCCAGATGGTCCGTGTTGAGATGTCTCAGCGAGCGTTCGCAGGCTTCTATCGTTCCTCTGGAGGTGGCATTGCCCGGCAGGACCTTGCTGATGAGAAATGCCTGATCCCTTCGCCCCCGCAGGGCTTCGCCGACCACCTCTTCTGAGCGGCCATGGCCGTACATTTCTGCCGTATCGATGATTCTGAGGCCAGAATCCAGCCCGCTCTGCAGGCTGTGGACTTCGTGGGCCCGCTGGGCTGCATCATCGCCCATACGCCATGTGCCCATGCCGAGCGCTGGAAGCGTGATGCCGTTTCTGAGTGTGACAGTAGGATAGGGAGTCGTGGTCATATGATATCCTTCCCTTGGGCACGGACGAGCGGACTCGCCCCCGTGTGCACAGGGTAAGCCTGTGCCGGACGGAGGAAAAGGCATTTCGCACGGAGGTTCTGCCACGCCATGGGAGAAGAGGCGCTTTGTGGCGGACGTCAGCCAGTTTTTCAGGGAAATAAAAATGGTGCCCAAGGGCGGGATCGAACCACCGACACTGCGATTTTCAGTCGCATGCTCTACCAACTGAGCTACTTGGGCACCGGGCCATGGCAGCAGGGCCACCCGGCTATGGAGAGGGGTTTACCCTATGCAGGGCGGGTTATCAACCCTCTTTGCAGAAGAAAATGCACGGATCAGCGGGCTGATTCAGCGGGTTATGGCCCCCGGGATCAGGGCCTGTGGCGGGAGGTTTCCTCCGCCAGCCGTGCGGCCTCGGCCTCCAGTTCTTCCGGGTCGTTGTCCTGCCGCAGGGACGGCACACGGTAATCCCCCTTGAACCAACGGCCAAGGTCCACATCAGCGCAGTGCTGGGAGCAGAACGGGCGGAAGGCGGGCATGGTGGGTTTCTGGCAGATCGGGCAGCTCATGAGAGACTCCAGCAGGATGATGGAGACACGGGATGACTGAGGAGGGTAAGGCGATGGCCTGTGAGATGGAAGAGGTCTTCCAGCGCCCCGGAATCGGCTTCAAGTGCCTGGATGATGGCTGGTGGTGCGTGGAGCCGGTCGCCCTTCAGCCCCTCACTGGCGATGCGCTGGAGGATGGCCAGCCCTTGCCCGTGGGGTGAGGCGTACAGCTCATGCAGCGGGGCCCGATGGCGGGGGCGGGTCATTTCCAGAAGGCCGCCGGGCGTGATGCCGGTGATGCGGGGCTGGAGCGGGTCCTGCTCCCTGTCCGCTGCCTTGCGGAGGAACGGGACAAGGGCGGGCCGTTTGCTGCTGCGGACACCTGCCGGGTCGATCAGGATGGTACCGGAGAGATTGCGCAGCCGGATTTCCCGCAGGAGTGGGCCGAAACAGGCCAGATTGGCGGCAAAGTCCGGGGTCTGATGGGCGTCCAGATCAATGGCGGTGAGGGCATGGGTGGGCGTGATATGGGCTGTCAGCGGTCCGACCTGGGCATCCGGGCTGGTCAGGGCGGCCCAATCGGCCTCCAGAACCTCATCAAAGCTGCGGCTCACCCGGTGCAGGCGGGCATGAAGACGGGGCGGCAACCGGGCCGCCAGGGCGGCACTGTCGGTCAGGATGGGGCAGTCTGATGGGGCCAGCCCCAGAATCTCATCCAGTGGCGTGGGACCGGATGTGAGACGGCGGGGGGCGGTTCCGGCCTCCATGTCCTCCGGCCATGGGAGGGCACGCAGGCGCAGGCCCTTGCCATTCTGTGCCGAACGGGTCACCTGGGCACGGACGAGACTGCCTTCGGGAGGGAGTTTGCGCCCTTTCATGAAGCCCGTACAGGCTGGACTGGCCAGCTCGACGAAAGCCCCCCCCAGGGCTGGCGCATGGGCGGTGATGCGGACGATATGGACATCCCCCCAGCCATCCGGCGCACCGGGCCGCCAGAGGGCAGCATCCAGCAGCGCATCGTCCTTCAGCAGGGCGATGCGGATTTCTCCGGGCGCACTGGCAAGACGGATTTCCATGCCGTGTCAGCGCAGCCAGTGCTGTCCGGCGGGCAGGGGCTGACCCCGGAGCAGCTGGGCGGTCTCGAACAGGGGCAGGCCGATCACGCCGGAGGGGCTTCCCCCGACCTGTCGGATGAAGGCGGCCGCCTGCCCCTGAAGGCCATAGCCACCAGCCTTGCCGTGCCAGTCTCCCCCTTCGATGAGGGCGTCAATCTGCCGGGGTGTCAGGCGATTGAAGATGACGTGGCTTTCCACCACACGCTCGCAGTAGCGGCCTTCGGCCCAGTCTGCTGTCGGCTGGCAGACCACGGCGGTGAAAACCTTGTGGCGGCGGCCGGAGAGAAGGGTGAGGCAGCGGCGGGCTGTCTCGGCATCTTCTGCTTTGGGCAGGATGCGCCGCCCGGCCGCCACGACCGTGTCCGCCCCGATGATGAGGGCGGGGCCATCATGGCGGGCGGCGACGTGGGCCGCCTTGGCCCGGGCCAGCCGCAGCGCATGGGGACGGGGAAGTTCGTCCTTCTGCGGTGTTTCATCCAGGTCTGCCGGGCAGACAGCATCCGGCTCCACCCCGATCTGGCGGAGCAGGGCGATGCGGCGGGGCGAGGCAGAGGCCAGGATGAGAGCGGGCCGGGAGGAATCAGCCATGAGGGAAGAGATGGTCCTGTCTTCCGCTGTCTTACTTGAAGCGGAAGGTGATGCGACCCTTGCTGAGGTCGTAAGGGGTCATCTCGACATTGACCCGGTCACCGGCCAGCACGCGGATGCGATTCTTGCGCATCTTGCCGCTCGTATGGGCGAGAATGGTGTGCTCATTGTCCAGCGTGACGCGGAACATGGCATTGGGCAGAAGCTCAGTCACCGTGCCGGTAAATTCGATCAGGTCTTCTTTAGGCATGAATATCCCTTGCAGGAAGTGGGTAGAAACTGTGTGGGCCACGGGCCAGCTCTGGAGAGGCCTAGCCTGCAGCCCCGTCATGACGGCGCATTATGTGCGGGCACGGAGGTGGGACGTCAAGGTTTTTTGCTGGGTGGAGCGGGATCAGGCAGGCGGGCTTTGGCCTGCCAGCAGTACCATGCCAGTGTGGAGCGATGGGGACTGAAGCCCATCGTGGCGTCCCGCAGCTGGCGGGGTGTGGGGCGGACAGGCAGTTTTTTCAGCCTCTTCCATCCTTCCTGAACGCCAAGATCGCCCGCTGGCAGGACATCCGGCCTGTTGAGATGGAAGATGAGCAGCATTTCGACTGTCCATTGTCCCACGCCACGCAGGGCTGTCAGCTGTTTTATCAGTGTGGCGTCATCCAGCTGGCGGGCTTCAGCGAGGCTGGGTACCAGCCCGTCCAGCCGCCCCCGGGCGATGGCCCGCAGGCTGGCGGCCTTGGTGGCGGAAAGGCCGCAGCGGCGCAGGGTGGCATCATCAAGGGCCAGAAGTTCCTGTGGTGCAGGGGGCGGCCCGTTTTCGTCATGGTCGGCCCCAAGGGCGCAGAGACGCCTGAAGATGGTCCTGGCCGCAGCATTGTGGAGCTGCTGGCCCGTCACAGCCTTGATGAGTGAGGCATAGGGATCGATTGTCTGCGGGTCTGGCGCAGCCTGTTCGTGCAGGCGGCAGGGGCCGACGGTGGCGATGAAGGCTGCCAGATCGGCATCCCGGGCAAGGCAGGCAAGTGGATGCATGGAACGGACTTTCTTCATGGGGCTGATGGTGGTGGAAGGGGGTTACACAAAAGTAGCGGTGGGGCACTTTTCCGGTGATGACAATATGGCCCTTTTTGAGGCACAAGGGAGGGGTCATGATCCTTATCAGTCTGCGCCCCTCTTTTTGCCAGCGGGTTTTCCGCCCGTGACGATGCAGGACGCCCCTTTGCAGAGGCGCCGGGAGCGGCTGGGAGATCATGCCGAACCCGTGGCCGGGTTGCGGACTGAAGCGCGCACCCCCATGCGGCGGACGCAGGTTCTGGTCGATCCACCACTGTTCGGGCCGCTGTTTCTGGCGGCCAGTGTCCATGGCATTGCCCTCTGGCTGATGATGCAGACCAGCGCTGCCGTGCATGGTACGCCAAATGGTGCACAGCAGCCGCAGGTGGAGATGGTGTTTGATGCCCCTCCGGCAAAGCACAGCATGAAGGGGGAGCCGACACATGAGGTTGGTGGTGCGGCCAGCGCTCCGGCGCCGACCACGCCGGAGGAGGCAACCCCAGCCCCGATGGAGCCGACGCCTCACACGCCGTCTTCCCCGCCGACGGCCCCCTCACCTACCGGGGAGCTGACCCGTGCGGAGATGTCGGAAAAGCCGCTCTCCAGGGCTGCTCCCCGTCGCCCCCGCCGGAGCCGGGCAACCCCGACGCATCAGCGTATGACCCGGCAGAGCGAGACAAACCCTTTCGCTCACCCGATGGATCTGTCCTTTGATGGTGAGCCAGCCTTGCATCCTCACAAGCGGGGACGCCATGGGGGGACACGGGGGCCGGTCGATTTCTCTCTCGGGCCGCTCAGCCTGAATGGGCAGATCAATGCGCCGTACAAGACGAGCAGCAGCGTCCGGGGTGTCAGCTCCGATTACGGGAGCGAGATTGACCGTTGGGTGCGGAACCACATGTTCTACCCCGATGAGGCTGTGCAGAACGGGGAGGAGGGGCCATCCTCCGTCCATGTAGTGATTGACAGGAGCGGGAAGGTCATCCGTGTGCGGCTGACGGATTCATCAAACTCTTATGCGCTGGATGCCGCCACGACAGGCATGTTCCAGGGGGCGCAGCTCCCTCCCGTTCCGCCGGACATGCAGGGTGACCATTTTGATCTGGATGTGACGATCCATTACATGCTGATCCGCCATTAGGGGCTCTGGCCAGCGCTCCCCCTGTGGTCAGGAGAGGGAAAGGGCGTTAAGTTGCGGGGCCTGCCGGTCGGGTCCGGTCGGCTCTTGTCCAGAAATATTGCAGGGAAAGTGGGCTGTTCATGCGCTTCTGTCGTAAGCTGCTGCTATCAGGGCTGTGTGTGCCTCTTCTCGGACTGGGGGGGTGCCTGCAGGTGTACAAGCCATTTGCCCATAATCCGGGCAATCAGGCCCAGCATCTTGTCAGGGACAACATTCCGCCTGCCCGGCTGGCTGTGCCTGTTCCCGTGCCAGAGAAAGCGCCATGGCGGGCGCCTACGGCCATGTGGGCACGGGATGTCGTGATCGCCCTGGTGGGGCAATCCATTCCTGCCGTGGCGAAGGTGCCGGAGCCGGGGGACTGGTGGGTCAGGCTGGGGGCCGTCCGGGCGGAGAATGGGGGTATCCGCCCCCGCTATGCGATTGTCGGGCCGGATGGCAAGGTGAAGGCCCGTGGCTTTGGTGCCGTGATTGATGAGGAAGGCTGGCGCAGCGCCGATCCGGCGGCCCTGAACACGGTGGCCCTCCAGATGGCCCCGGAAATCGCCCGTGAGCTGACAGAGATACAGACCCGCATGATGATGGATGACCCGCAGAGTCTCATGCACCGTTCGGCCCGCATCTGTTTCGAGGGGGTACAGGGCGCCCCGGGTGATGGCAACAAGTCTCTGGCCGAGGCGTTCTACATGATGCTGCCGGACAGCCACAACAGTGTGCAGACCACACGCACTGGGGCGGATTACATCGTGAAGACCGTGGTCAGCATCAAGCCTTCACCGGATGCTCCTCCGCCGGGAGAGGGGCCGAAACAGCAGGTTACCATCGTCTGGCACGTGACAACCCCACAGGGCGTGGAGGCCGGGGCGGCCACTCAGGTTCATGATGTTCCCGCACATTCTCTGGATGGCCCATGGGCTGATGTGGCCGGTGCTGCGGCGCAGGAGGCTGCCGAAGCGGTGAAGACCATCGTTACCAACTATTCAGGCCGGTCTCGCAAGGCGGCGACGGCTCCGTCCGATATTGGCGGGGATGCGTCCCGTGAGAAGGATGGCATGAAAAAATTCGTTGCAGGGCCGGAGCCGGAGGGCAGTGCCCCCAGATGATGGCAGCCCAGCCTTTCTGGGAACAGACGGAACGGGGACATTTCCTGCTACAGGGAGTGTCCCCGTTTCTCTGAAATCCCGCACAGGATAGACGTTTCCTCGAATGGACAGGGTGTATCAACCAACTTATACAGGTTGCAGATTGATATTTGCTGGCCTGTCATGCGTTCCATTTTTCTGAAATGTCTACTGGTTTCATGGGTCGTTGTGCATTGTCAGCCTGTATTGGCCGACGTTTATCATCCTGACTTTGACTGTAGCCGGATGGACAGGAACGAACCGGGGCAGGTTCTTCTCTGTTCGGATTCTGATTCAGCCAGAAGTGAACTGGTTCTGGATCAGGCCTATTATGCCCTGCGCCATCAGAGTGCGGCCTACAGTCTTCCCCAGCTGAAGGCGGAGCTGATCCATGATCTTGCACCGTTGCAGGCGTGTTTTTCACCGGCGGGTGTGCAGGGAGAGAGCCAGGCCCAATGCTACCAGCGGGTTGTGGCGCAGGTTGCGGACAGATACCGCTCCCGCCTGACAGGTCGTGCGCATGAGGAAGCGATCCGTCCGATTGATGCCCATATTGCCCTGCAAAGAAAACTGCAGGCGCTCGGCTTTCTGCCGGCTGCCGTCGTGCCGGATGGCGTATATGGCGAGGCGACCCGGCGGGCCATCCTGCGCTGGCAGGAGCAGGCCGGGCAGCCCAGCCGGGACGGATTTCTGGGAGATGATGATGCCAGGGTGCTGATGCCGGACCTGGCTGTTGCTCCGGCCCCATCTGAGGCTTCTCCGTCCCCACCTGAACGTGCTGCACCCCGTCAGGCAGAGGCAGGCACAGTCGGCGGGGATGGACCGGTTGCGTCCGTCCTGCGGCAGAGTGGAACAGCCGGTGCGGCCGGGCCTCAGCCATCCCCGCCGTCTCCAGACAGTACGGCTCCCCAGCAGGAGGCTGCATCTCCCCAGACAGAGGATCATGAAACGGCAGGGGGACTTTTTTCCCTGCTGTCCGTGCCGTTCTGGTTGCTGGGGGCTGTCATTCATATGTGCGGGGCCGTTCTGGCGGGCGTCTGGCACGTGTTGATCTTCATCCTTCTTTTGCCCGTAAGGCTCGTCCGGTTGATCTGGAGCTTCATCACCTGGCTGTTCAGCTGGAAGGGGCTGCTTCTTTTGATTGTCGGTCTGATTGTGAATGGCCTCCGCTCTGCAGAAAAGAAGGATGATTCCGCCCAGTCGTCAGAGTTTCCGTCCAGGGAGGAAGAGGAGGCCTATCAGCAGTCCGGACTGTTGTGGAGCAGCTTTTATGAGGGGACAGGGGTTCGCCCTATAAAGGATCTCATCGAACTTCTTCTGGAGAAGCGCAGGGATGACGCTTTCGATTTTCTGAAGGCTCTGCTGGAAAGGGAGGCAGGGTCTTTGCCTGCCACCCTGCGGGCCCTGTTCTTTCAGGCCCGGCAGGAAAAGAGCTGGAAAGGCTTCCAGCGTTTTTCCATAGAGGTTCTGGCGTTTCTGCGGGAGCATTTTCAGGCAGGCAGTGAAGAGGCGGCGCAGGAGCAGCAGGAGCGGGAACAGGCCTATCGCCGGGCCAGACAGTCCGGCTCCGCCCCACCGGAGGATGAGCCCTGGCATATCGTGCTGGAGGTTTCTGCAACGGCCTCTGCCGAGGAGATCACGGCCTCATACAGGCGGTTGATGAAGCAGCATCACCCGGACCGCTTTGCGCAGGAGGGAGGTGCTGCCTACGAGGCAGCCGTGGTAAAAAGCAAGAAGATCACCGAAGCCTACCGCTATGCCAAAACACTGAAACAGTTCTCGGAAAAGACAGGCCGGACGTCCCGGCAGAAACCGGAGCCTGAGACGGATCCGCCACCTTCTGGCTTCGCCTCCAGCAGGGAGCAGGAAGCGTATCAGGCGGTCGGGATGATGTGGGCTGGCTGGATCAGTGAGCTGGCTCTTGCTGATGGTCAGCTTCTGCTGGACCATCTCGTGGCCCGGCGCCTGCGGGAGGCGTTCCGGTTTCTGTCTGCGCTGGTGCAGCCGATGGGTGGCGAGACCGCCCGGAACGTGCTGGAGGAGCTGGAGGCTGGCCGTTCATGGCAGGATTTCCGGCGTTGTTCGGTGCATGTGCACGGTCTGCTGCTTCAGGTGAACAGGGCAGAGACGGCCAGAAAGCGGCGGCGGCAGGAACAGCAGAGAGCCTGGGAGAGGGAAGAGGCAGAGCGGCGGCGTGAACAAGCCCGGCGGGACTGGCAGCGGGCCAGAAATGCGCCCCCCGCGGACAGGGCCTGGCATGTTGTGCTGGAGGTCTCCGAGGGGGCTTCCAATGAGGAGATCACCAGTGCCTACAGGCGGCTTGTCAAGCAGCACCATCCAGACCGTTTTGCCCATGTTGGCGGGGACGTCTATCAGGAGGCCGTTCGCCGGACGGCGGAAATCACACAGGCCTATCGTTATGTGCGGCAGTACCGGCGGTTCTGACCTGTGGGCGTGGACGGGAGAGCATACGGCATTTCATGGTAAACAGGTGGTAAATTAATCGTTCCGAAATAGGTCTGCTGGAAAATCATGACATTGATCGGGCGGGCTGATAGAAGGAGCTGAACCGCATCTTACCGTCCTTCTATGAAAAGTACCCGTCATGAAGATCGTTGCCTGCAACAGTAACCTGCCTCTGGCCCAGGCTGTGGCTGATGAGCTTGAAATCCCTTTGTGCAAGACATCCATTCGCCGCTTTGCGGATGGTGAGGTGTTTGTCGAGATTCAGGAAAACGTGCGTGGGGAGGACATGTTTGTCCTTCAGAGCACCTGCATGCCGACCAATGATCATCTGATGGAACTTCTTGTCGTGCTGGATGCCCTGCGGCGCGGCTCTGCACGCCGTGTCACGGCGGTGATGCCTTATTTTGGCTATGCCCGGCAGGACCGCAAGTCCGGTCCCCGCACGCCCATCAGTGCCAAGCTTGTCGCCAATCTGCTGACAGAAGCGGGTGCCAACCGCATCCTGACGATGGACCTGCATGCCATGCAGATTCAGGGTTTTTTCGATATTCCCACGGACAACCTCTACGCAGCACCGCTCTTTGTGCGGGACCTGATTTCCCGTCACCCGGACCCGGGAAAACTGATGATCGTTTCGCCGGATGTGGGTGGGGTGGTGCGGGCCCGTCAGCTGGCCCGCAGGCTGAATGTGGACCTGGCCATCATCGACAAGCGTCGTGAGCGCGCTGGTGTGTCTGAAGTGATGAATGTGATTGGCGATGTGTCCGGCCGTTTCTGCGTACTGGTGGATGACATCATTGATAGCGGCGGGTCTCTCTGTAATGCTGCTGAAGCCCTGATGAAGCACGGTGCTGCCGGGGTGGAGGCCTATGTGACGCATGGTGTGCTGACAGGCAATGCCTGCAAGCGGGTGCAGAGCAGCCCGCTTTCCATGCTGACCCTGACAGACAGCATCCCTGCGACGGATGAGCTGAAGGCAACGTCCAACATCCGGCAGATTCCTACGGCCAATCTGCTGGGCCGTGCCATCCGGGCCGTGGCGGATGAAAGCTCGGTCTCCACTCTTTTTGACTGAGATCTTTTTGATTGAGAGGTGCTTTGCGTGGCCAGGGGCATGAGACAGGTCCCGCCACGCTCTGACGGGATTTTGGGGAGGGTCAGGAAATGACACAGCTTCGGGCAGAACCGTACTGGTTTCTCCGTCATGGTGAAACGGACTGGAATGCACGCCATCTCTCCCAGGGGCGGACGGATATTCCCCTGAATGAGACCGGCCTGACACAGGCCCGCCTGGCAGGCCGCCAGCTGGCAGACCTGTTCGAGGCGGGGATGCGGCCCTTCACGCATATCGTAAGCTCTCCGCTCAAGCGGGCTTTCGTCACAGCCGAGCATGTGCGGGATGCGATCCGGGATCGGACGGGCCTTGATCTGCCGCTGATAAAGGATGCAGACCTTCAGGAGGTCAGCTTTGGTGTGCAGGAAGGCCAGCCGATGGGAGACTGGTATAATACATGGATCAATGGCACGTTTGTCCCGGAAAAGGGTGAGGATTTCCTCACGCTGAAGACCCGTGGTGTCCAGGCGCTCAACAGGGCTCAGGAGGCTGGAGAGGGAGCCCCCCTGATCGTGGCGCATGGGGCATTGTTCCGTGGGCTGCGAGCAGCCATGGGGCTGGAGATCAATGTCCGTCTGCCCAATGCCGTGCCACTGAAGGCCACGCCGGAGGAAGAAGGCTGGGTGCTGAAACTGCTTTCGGCCTGAGATTTCCCCCGCTGAAGAAAAGGCCGCTTCCGTCTCTGTCAGGAAGCGGCCTTTTTCATGTCTGGATGGTTTGGCGGCCGTCAGCTTACCACGGCACAAGCGTGGTGGAGAGGCGTTTGGCATCCTTCGGGCTGACACCGAGGTCATTGCGGTTCCACCATCCCCCGCCGAGAGCCTGGAACAGGCCGACCGTATCGGAAAGGCGGGTGACCTTGTCCTGTGCGACGGAAATCTGGTCCTGCGCCACGGCCATGCGGGCCTGTGCCACGTCAATCTGGCTGTTGTCCCCCAGCCTGTGCTGGGCTTCTGCAATGTGCAGGGCCTGTGTGGCGGCGTCCAGCCCGTTCTGGTCGGCCAGAAGTGTGCTGCCATCCAGCTCTACGGCATGGAGGCTGTCTGCCACATCGCTGACGGCAGACATGATGGCAGCCTTGTAATATTCCTTGGCCTGTTCGTAATTGGCTTTGGCCTCCCGCTGGGCATGAAGCAGTGACCCTCCCTGGAAAATGGGTTGGGTGACCGTGGCAGCCAGCATCCAGTTGCCCATCCCAGGCTTGAACATCTTGCTCATGCTGTCCACAGCCTCGCCAGGCAGGGCACTCAGCTGCACATTGGGGAGGCGGTTGGCAATGGCAATGCCGAGCTGCGCCCCAGCAGAGCGGATCTGCGCCTGTGCAGAGGCGATGTCAGGCCGTTGCAGGAGGAGCTGGGCCGGCAGGCTGACGGGCAGCTGATGCGGCAGGGTGAAGTCTTTCAGCTCGAAGATGGGCAGGTCCGCATTGGGGCTGAGGCCCACCAGAGTGGCCAGCTGGTCCCGGGTCTGGGCAAGCTGTGTCCGGAGAGGAGGTAGATCCGCCTGAAGTTGCGCCAGCGAATCCCGCAGCAGGAGCTGGCTCTGGCGGGACTGGTCCCCCAGGCCGACCTGATTCTGATTGATGCGGACCATGGCTGCCTGCTGGGCGATCAGAACTTCCTTGGCACGGATCTGCTCACGGAGACCCGCCTCGGTGATGGCCGTGTTGACGATGTTGGAGATCATCGTCAGCGTCGTGGCCTCCAGCTGGAAGCGCTGGATATCCGCCTGGGCTTTGGCGTTGCGAATGGCAAGGCGGGAGCCACCCCAGAGATCGGGCACATAGCCGATGTTCAGCTGGGCCGTGTGCAGATTATAGAGCCATTCATTATTGTTCGGCACGGGCGAGAGTGCCTTGGAGGTCTTGTTGCGTGTCGGAATGAACTGGGCAGAAATGCTCGGATAGAGTGACGCCCCCTCAACACGGCGCTGCTCCCATGCTGCCCGCAGGCCAGCCTGCATGGCTTTCAATGTCTGGTTGTTGGTCAGGGCCAGCTCCACCATCTGGTTCAGACGGGGATTCTGGAAGGCCTCCCACCATCTGCCGGGAACATCTGCCCCGGAGATGAACTGCTGGCGGTGGAGGAGGCTGTCGCTGCTTCTGTCCCGTCCAGCTTCAGACTGGGTGATGTTCTTCTGGCTGTATCCTGTCCTCTCTGGCAGGGGGGGAATGTCCTTGGAGGAAGGGCCGACAATGCAGCCCCCCAACCCGGCAGCCATGCCGCCAAGAAGAACACTGGCCAGCAATCGGGAGGAACGGCCCCTCATGCAGGGGGTGGAATGCTGTTTCATGTCAGGCCTCCTGCTCTTTCTGGCTGGTCCTGCGGCTGACCCATTCTTCCAGACGGCAGAAGCAGACTGGCAGGATGAAGAGGGTCAGCAGGGTGGCAATGCCCAGCCCACCGACAACGACCGTTGCCAGGCCACGCTGTACATCGGTTCCCACACCTGTGGCCAGAGCGGCGGGCAGCATCCCGACACTGGCCACGGTTGCTGTCATCAGCACAGGGCGGAAGCGTTCGGTTGCTCCCAGCCGGGTGGCCTCCCGTATGTTGCCACCAGCACCAAGATGACGGTTGATGTTGGATACCATGATGATCCCGTTTTGGATGGCCACACCAAACAGGGCGATGAAGCCGACCGCCGTGGCAATGTTCAGTGTTTCGGCCCGTAGATGCAGGGCGATCAGCCCGCCCAGGGCGGCAAGTGGCACAATGCCGATGATGAGCAGCGCATGGCGGAACTTCTGGAACTCCGCATAGAGCAGCCCCAGCATGACGGCGAACATGACGCCCAGGGCTGCCACGAGGCGGACCTGGGCGTGCTGGGCCTCCTGGAAGGTTCCGGCCCATTCCAGACGGAACTTCTGGTGGTCGTAATGGACGTTCTGGTCGATGAGCTTCTGGGCATCGTCAAGGTAGAGGGACATGGGCCGGTTGCCATTATCCACCTGAAGGGTGATCTGCCGCTCGCCCATCTCATGGGCGATGCTGCTTTCACCCATCTGGAGACGGATATGGGCAATTTCAGCCAGAGGGATGGCACTGCCATCACCCGTAATCATGGGAATCTGGCCCAGCAGCTGGAGGTTGGAACGCTGCGTGTTGTCGATGCGCAGGGTCGCATTGTAGAAGCGGTCGCCCTCAATCACGCTGGTCAGCGGGGCATCGCCGATGGCGCTGTTGATGACATCCGTTACATCATTGATGCTGATGCCATAACGGGCGGCTTTCAGCCGGTCTGGTGTGATTGCAATCTGTGGAATCTTGGGTTCCTGGAAGATGTCGGCCTGCACGGTGCCGGGTACCTGCCAGAGCTGCTGGACGACCTGCTTGCCAAGGGCACGCAGGCCCGAGAGGTCGTCCCCATAGATGCGCATGACCAGCGGGCTGTGCGCTCCGCCAAGCTGATCGCTGAGATTGTCCTCGATCGGCTGGCTGATGGAGAAGGAAATGCCAGCGATCTTGTTCAGGCGGGCCCGGAGTTTCGTGATGAACTCGGCTTTGGTCTCGCCGTGGGCCCACTGGTTGTAGGGCGTCAGGCCAACGGGCATTTCGATGTGGGAGGGCGTCCATGGGTCCGTACCATCATCCGAGCGACCAAGCTGCGTTATGGCATAGGATGTCTCCGGGAACTCCCGTACCGCACGACGGATTTCCGAAGCCTTTTCCTGCCCTTTTTCCAGTGAGATGCCCGTTGGCATCTGCACCTGGAGCCACAGCGCCCCTTCATCAAGGTCAGGCAGGAACTCCCGGCCCGTCGTGACCCCAAGGGCAATGACGGTCACCAGTGCCAGTCCGGCACTGACGAAGGGGATGACAGGGTGATCAATCAGATGGCGGAGCAGGGCGTCATAATATTTGTGCAGCCAGTCCAGTGGCCTGTTGTGCCAGATGGGCCGTGGCTTGCGCAGGGCCAGGAAGGACATGGTGGGTGTCAGGGCCAGGGCGCAGAGCAGCGCTCCCAGCAGGGCGAAGCTGACTGTCCAGGCCATGGGGCGGAAGATTTTGGCCTCGCTGCCTTCAAAGGCGAAGAGGGGACTGTAGGCCACCACGATGATGATGGTGGAGGCGAAGATGGCCCGGCCCGCACGGCGGGTGATGGCAAGAATGTCCGGCTGGTTCAGCGGGAGGTTGGGGTGCTCCTCCCTGTGGCGGAGGATGACCTCGGTGATGACGATGGCTCCATCGACGATCACGCCAAAATCCACGGCTCCGAGGGAGAAAAGGTTGGCCGCCATGCCGCAGGCCCGCATGAGGATGAAGGCGAATGACAGCGCAAAGGGAATGGTCACTGCCGTGATGGCGGCACTGCGGGGCGAGCCCAGGAAGAAGGTCAGGATGACCAGCACGAGGCCGATCCCCTCAAGAATCGTTTCGCTGACCTTGTCCGTTGTGGATTTTACGAGGTTGTCACGGTCCAGATACGGAACAATGCGGATATGTTTGGGTTTGAGCTGTGTCTGGAGCTTGGCGACGGCAGCGTGCAGGTCATCCAGCACCTGTGAGGGATTGGCGCCCCGCAGCATGGTCACGACCCCTTCGATCGTATCCGGATTGCCGTTTTTCCCAAGCATCCCTTCCCGGACCTGATGGCCGAATTCGATCCGCCCCAGCTCGGAGAGGAAAATGGGAACACCATCATGATGGCCGATGACGGTGTTGCGCATGTCCTCCAGAGAGTGGATCTGCCCCACGCCACGGATAATGTAGGACTGCTCACCACGGGTGACGCGGCCACCACCAGCATTGGCATTGCTGTTGCGGATGGCGTTCATCACATCGCTGATGCTGATGCCAAAGCGGATGAGGGCGTTGGGGTCGAGGATCAGCTGATATTCCCGGGTGAAACCGCCGAAATTGTCGATGTTCACCACGCCGGGCACCCGCTGGAGGGCGGGAATGATCTCCCACCGCTGCACGTCGGAGATGGTCATGAGGTCCTGATCGTCGGACTCGACCGTGTAGCGGTAGATTTCTCCGCTGGCCCCGGAGATGGGGCCGAGGGAGGGCTGGGCACCGCCTGTCAGCTGGAGGCCGTCAAGCTGGCTCTGCACCAGCTGGCGGGCACGGTAGATGTCCTCTCCATCCTTGAAGATGAGCGTGATGAGCGAGAGGCCGAATGTCGTGCTGGAGCGGCTCTCCACAACACCGGGGACGGCTGCCAGTTCACGCTCGACAGGCGTGGTGACCTGATGTTCCATCTCCTCGGCAGCAAGGCCGTTGACCTGCGTGGTGACCAGAACACTGGCCGGGCCGAGGTCCGGGTAGGCTTCCACGGGCAGCTGTTTCCACGCCAGCATTCCGGTGACGAACAGAGCTGCGGTAAGAAAAGCGACGGCCTTGCGGTGACCAAAGCACCATGTGATGAATTTCTCGATGAACATGACTGCTCAGCGGTCCTCAGTAATCATTGAGCAGGATGGCCCCATGCGTGATGATACGCTCACCAGCTTTCAGGCCGGAGAGAATGCGTACGGACTCTCCTTCCTCGTAGCTGATGGTGATGAAGCGGCGGCGGTAGGTGTTGGGGGCTGTCTCCACAAAGACGGAAACCTGGTCATTGTCCATCAGCAGGGCTGTTTTGGGCAGGAGGGGCTGGGCCTGCTGGGTGATGTTCAGCGTGGCGGTGGTGAACTGTCCGGGGCGCAGCGCCCCCTGGGTGTTGTTGCAGCGCAGATAGAGATTCAGGCGGCGGGTATCAGTATGGACGGTGCCGTCCAGCGAGGTGACGGGTCCATGGCATGTCTGGCCGGGGAAGGGGGCTTCCAGCGTCATGCTTGCACCGAGCATGGGCAGGAGGGATTCCGGCAGGCTGGCCTGGATCCAGACAGTGTCCAGATTGGCGACGTTCATCAGGGTTGCTGTCATGTCTGTCACATTCTGGCCGATGCCGGTGGATATGGCGGTGACGATGCCGGAGACAGGCGCTACCAGTGGTTGGTAGCCGGCATTGCCGTCTGTGCCGAGAGCCTGAAGGCGCAGATGGGCACGGGTGGCTTCGGCCTGGGCCTGTTCCAGATCATTTCTGGCAGACTGCATGTCTTTTACGGCATTGCCTCCCGCATTCAGCACGCCAACAGCACGGCGATAGGCCAGTCGGGTAAGGGTGAGGGTTGCCTGTGCTTTGCGGTCATCTGACCATGCCTGTGCCAGGTCACCGGAATACAGGATGGCAAGAACATCGCCTTTCTGTACATGCTGGCCTGTCTGCACATACAGGTTGGCCACCCGCCCGACGACCGGGGAATGGATGTCCACGCTCTGGCCGGGGGAGGCGATGATCTGTGCTGGAAGCTCTACCTGATGGGGGGAGAGGGTTTCCGCGACGGGCTCAACAGTCAGCTGGCCATCCAGCGGCCCTCCGGGCCTGATGCGCAGCAGGTCACCGTTGTGAGTAACAGCGGGCGGTGGGGCAGTCTCTATGACCCGGTGGGGGACGAGAGACCACACACCCCAGAGAAGCAAAAGAACGATCAGGACGATGCCAGTAATAATCATGTTACGTGAGACACGCATTATTGGGATGTTCTCCGTTCTTCTGACTGCCAGGGCAAAATTCGTTCCCTTCTGACACATGCGCAGTGATTTGTCACGGTATTGTATCTGTACCGTAATATTCGAACTTTATGGATGATGGCTGTCGTGATGAGTAATTGCTGTCCAGTATTGCGACTATATGAAAAAGGGGCCGCAATTACTCTGCGGCCCCTTTCCCGAATGATCTGATGTTGTTGTGGAAAGATCAGAAGCGGTATTCGATACCGGCACCAACAACAGTCGGATGCACGTCATCATGAACACGGACCCGACCACCAGTAATGGGGTTGCCGCGCTGGCTCAGATGAACGCTCTGATTGAACAGAAGGATCTGTTTGATATCGAAGTTGAAGAACCAGTTGCCGACCAGCTGGTAATCAAACCCGAGGTTGAAGCTCGGCCCGACGTTGGTTTTCATGTGCATGGCATCAAACACGGCCCCGTTGAAGGCCCCACCCAGATTGGTGGCCTGATGCATGTTGTGGAAGATGGCCACCGTGATGCCAAGACCGGCATAGGGGTTGAAGCGCTTGTGCGGGCGGAAGTGGTAGGCGGCTGTCAGTGTCGGGGGGAGAATCCAGAAGCTGCCAGCATCCAGCTTGCCCAGGTTGCCGACATGGGCAGCGGCTTCATGACGGGTGGAAGAAGCAATGAGGTCCAGGGAGAGGTGGTCCGTCAGGAAATATTCAAGCGTCAGTTCCGGCATGACCTGGTTGGTCACGCTTACATTGTGGCGGAAGATGCTGCCACCAGCCAGAGCTGCCGCAGGTGAGCTGGCATTCAGCTTGACGCGGGAGCCGGTGTTGTTGGTGATTACGCCGAGAGCGGAGAGGCGGACAACGAAGTCCCCTTTGCCAAGGCCGATCTTGGTATTGGCACAGGTCTGGAAAATGCCGCAGCGATGGTCATCCGGAGCATGAAGATGCACGGAAGCATCCGGAGCAGCCTGCATGGTGCTGGATGCGGATACGGAGGTGTGGGCTCCTGGCGCTGCTGTCTGGGCAACGGCGAAGGAGACAGACCCAAGAGCAAACAGCGCAGCTGTGGCCATCCGGGTGAAGGTGCGGCTCATTTTTCCTAGAATCCTCGATGAGTTACAACGGCGTGGCGAAAATGGACAAAATGTAATTGTTCCTTCCCCGCCTATAAGAATGATCTGCCTCGAAAACAAGAAAAAATTTATAACTGTAATAGGGCATTAACTGAAAATATTCTAGAAATTGATCTATATCAAAAAATGGGGCTTTTCTTATCACTGTCATAAGGAAGGTTTCTTTTCCAAGGGGGGGGATAACCCGCTAACTCTGACACCGGCTATAGTGAGACAGGAAAGATAATGGTGGAAACAGGTCGCAGCCTCATGGAGGCCGTTCGGGAACGGTGTGGTCGCTGCCCTGGCCGTTCGGTCAGTATCTGCAACGTCATTGAGGACCAGGACCTTCCTGCCCTTGTGGCGGAATCTTCCCGGGTGGTTGTTCAGGCGGGGCGCTGTTTCATACAGGAAGGCGCACCGGCGCACGATTTTTATGTGCTGACAGGCGGCCGGGCCAAGCTGTTCAGTCTCATGCCTGATGGGCGTCGGCAGATTGTCGGTTTTGCAGAAGTGGGAGATTTTCTGGGGCTGGCCTCCTCAGAGAGTTATGCCTTCACCGCAGAAGCTCTGGGAGAGGTGACACTCTGCCGGTTCCCCCATTCTGCCATCGACCGTCTCGTGGAGCGCTTCCCCCGTCTGCATGGTCGCCTCCAGCAGGAGGCTTCCAGCGAGCTGGTCAAGATGCAGGCGCGGCTCATGCTTCTGGGGCGCAAGACAGCCCGTGAGCGTCTGGCCAGTTTCCTTGTCGAACAGGCCAGCCCCTGCTGTGCCCATGCGCTGAAGGATGAGCACGGCCCGCTGACACTGCCCCTGCCCATGTCCCGGACAGACATTGCCGATTATCTGGGGTTGACGATCGAAACGGTGAGCCGGACGTTCAGCCTGTTCAGGAAAGAGGGGCTGATCAGCATCAGGGGGGCCAGTTCCGTCACGCTTCTGTCACCGGGGCTGCTGAGCGACATGGCTGGTGGCATAAAGCGGAGCTGAGCCTTCAGGAGTGTGGCATGGCCTTTTTTTAACTTTGGGGATGTAACCTCGTGGTGTAGTGAATGGACGCATCCGGTACTCATTCTAGGAGCTGCTTCATGAAGATCCGTACTCTGTTTACAGTTTCACTGCTTGCCTCGTCCTTTGCCCTGCTGCCGCAGGCTCATGCTTATGATCCGAATGATCCGCTGGCCATCCAGAGCAGCATGGACAGCGTGACGAAGTCCATCCAGAACGAAAACGCCAAGCTGCAGGCCCTGCAGGAGAAGTATGCTGGCGCTCCGGAGCGTGCCCGTGCCCGCATCCAGAAGCGCATGGATGCCCTCCAGTCCGACGTGAAGCAGCGTCAGGAGCGTCTGCAGAACCTTCAGGACAAGTACAAGAACCTTGCCGCTGACAAGAAGGCCGAGATCCAGAAGAACATTGATGATCGCAAGCAGCAGATCAAGGATGTGCGCGACAGGTACAGGAATGCGCCGGCTGAGGAGAAGCAGCGCCTCAAGGACCAGCTTGATGCCCAGAAGTCTCAGCTTGACGCCCAGAAGAAGAGCCTGAAGGAGATGCACGACAGCACGGTGCAGTCCGGCAAGGACTTCGTCCATTCCCTGAAGGGCGGTTTCTGATCTTCTACAGGATCGGTCCTGACAGGACAGGGTGATGAGAGAGGCCGCTCCCATTGGGGCGGCCTCTTGCTCTTTGGGGGGAGTACCTCCATATAGGGCGTGATTGAGATAGACGTTCTCGGGGCAGGGTGGAATTCCCTACCGGCGGTGTTGGTGGCTTTGGCTGCCTCAGCCCGCGAGCGCCCTGCATCCGT
Organism: Parasaccharibacter sp. TMW 2.1891; assembly: GCF_023337675.1. Taxonomy (NCBI): domain Bacteria; kingdom Pseudomonadati; phylum Pseudomonadota; class Alphaproteobacteria; order Acetobacterales; family Acetobacteraceae; genus Parasaccharibacter; species Parasaccharibacter sp. TMW 2.1891. The sequence goes on from NZ_QORT01000003.1 coordinate 126,641, forward strand.
GCAGGGGACAAGCAGACCCGGTGTGAATCCGGGGCCGACGGTCAGAGTCCGGATGAGAGAGAACGTTCTTCCTGTCCATTGCGGGAGGGGGGATGCCGCCTTTCCGTGAGGGGGGAAGGCGTGACGTCGCCGCGAACGTCCCTGAGATGATTGGGGACTGATGATGACAGATGTGTCGAGTGGGACACGAAGAACGGACAGCCCGCCCCCGCCGCTGGAGAGCGTGCGGGCCGGTTTCCGGGAGGCCGTGAAGGCGGCCGTGCAGAAGATGGGGGCGACCGTTCCCAATCCGGCGGTGGGCTGCGCCCTGCTGGATGGTGAAGGGCACCTGCTCGCCGTGGGAGCACATCCCGCTGCGGGCCAGCCTCATGCCGAGGTCATGGCGCTGGAGCAGGCCCGGGAGAAAGGCGTGCTGGAGCAGGTCCGCACTGCCTTGGTGACGCTGGAACCCTGCAACCATCATGGCCGGACTCCTCCCTGTAGCGACCGGCTGAAGAACAGTCCCGTGCAGACCGTGTGGATCGGTGCCCGGGACCCCAACCCGCAGGCCAGAGGGGGAGCGGACCATCTGGCCGGGGGCCTCTCTCCGAAACAGGTGCATTTTCTGGCCGATGAACCCGGCCTGCGCTCTCTGGCGCAGGACTGTGCCGCACTTCTCGCACCGTTTGCCTGCCGTGTGACGCAGGGCCGCCCGTGGCTGAGTGTGAAGCAGGCTCTGGACGGGCACGGCAGCATGATTCCTCCGGAAGGGCAGAAGACCTTCACCTCGTCCGCATCCCTGCGGCTGGCCCATCAGCTCCGGCGGGCCTGTGACGCCGTGGTGACGGGGATCGGGACCGTTCTGGCTGATGACCCGTCCTTTACCGTGCGGCATGTGTCCGATCATGCCGGGCGGGCACCCCGGCCCCTGATCGTGCTGGACCGGCAGGGCCGTCTTCCAGCCGCCTGGCGTCAGGCCCGGGAGGCGGACGGGTTCCATGTGGAACAGTGCCGTGACCTGTCATCCCTGCCTGCCCTTCTGGGGCAGATGGACATCAACTGGGCCCTGATCGAGGCCGGACCTGCCCTGCTGGCCAGCGTGCGGGAGGCGGGCCTGTGGGATGACTGGCTGACCATCCGTCATGAGGGGGCCGACAGGGACGACCAGCTTTCCATTACCCTGCGTGAAGAGAGTGCGGACAAGCGGAGCCCGATCCAGCTTCTGCGCCAATATGGGGACTAAGACCATGTTTTCAGGAATCATCGAACGTGTTGGCGACGTGCAGTCCGTGTCCCTGCGGGACAGGGCCATGGATGTACGGATCGCCACCCATTTTACCGATCTGACGGAAGGTGAAAGCATCGCCACCAATGGCGTGTGCTTGACCGTGACCCGTTTCACGCCCGAGGGTGTGGCGGATTTCCATCTGAGTGGTGAGACGCTGGCCCGGACGGCTCTGGGTGACCTCGTGGAGGGGGCCCGGGTGAATCTGGAACGGGCCGTCAGCCTCAATACACGGCTTTCCGGCCATATCGTGCAGGGGCATGTCGATGCGGTAGGCAGGCTGACCCATGTTGCCGAAGCTGGGGAATCACATCATCTGCGGATTTTCATGCCTGCTTCCCTGCGCCGCTATGTCATCGAGAAAGGGTCCATCACCATCAATGGCATCAGCCTGACGGTGAATGAGGTGCATGATGATGTGCGTCATGACGGGCAGGAAGGCTTTGAGATCAGCCTGATGATCATTCCCCATACATGGACCCATACGGACCTTTCCACGCTGGCCATCGGGGCGAAGGTGAATCTGGAAGTGGACATGATGGCCAAATATGTGGAGACGCTCCTGCGCCACACGCCGGAAGAGGAACTGCGTTACAGGGGGGATGCCCGGTGAGCAGCCTGTCTTCAAACCTGAAGGCCGCCATCGCCGCCGTGCGGGCTGGCCGCATGGTCGTGATGGTGGATGATGAGGATCGGGAGAATGAAGGTGATCTCATTCTGCCAGCCCAGTTTGCCACGCAGGAGACCATCAATTTCATGGCCCGTCAGGCCTGCGGGCTGATCTGCCTGTCCCTTGAGGCTGACCAGATAGACCGGCTTGGCCTGTCTCCCATGGTGGCGAAGAATCAGGACCCGCGGGGCACGGCCTTCACCGTGTCCATCGAGGCCGCCCACGGCGTGACGACGGGCATTTCCGCTGCCGAGCGTGCCCATACGATTCAGGTGGCATCTGCGCCGGATGCGACACCGGCGGACATCATCTCCCCCGGTCACATGTTCCCCCTGCGGGCCAACCCTGATGGCGTGATGGCCCGGGAGGGGCATACGGAAGGAGCTGTTGACCTCATGCGGCTGGCAGGTCTGCGTCCGGCTGGTGTGATCTGTGAGATCATGGCCGAGGATGGCACGATGATGCGCCTGCCGGAGCTGCGTCACTATGCCCGTCGGCACGGTCTGCCGCTCATCAGCATTGCCGAAATGCGCCGCTGGATTGCTGAACATGGGCGGGGTGATGTCGGAGCTCTGGACATGGCAGAAGCGCCATTGTCGGAGGAAGCCCAGCTTGCCGTGGCCGACCTGCCGACCGTGTGTGGTGGAGAGGATCTGCGAGTCCATGCCTTCCGTGGAGCTGATGGTGTGGAACATCTGGCCCTTGTGAAAGGGAAGCCTGACCAGACCGTACCGCTGGTCCGCCTTCATTCGGAATGTGTGACGGGGGATGCGCTGGGGTCGCTGCGCTGCGACTGTGGCCCACAGCTGCGGGAAGCCCTGAAGCGGATTGCGGCGGCGGAATCAGGCGTGCTGCTCTATCTGCGGGGGCATGAGGGCCGGGGGATCGGTCTGGCCAACAAGATACGGGCCTATGAGCTTCAGGATCAGGGCATGGACACGGTTGATGCCAATGAGGCGCTTGGTCTGCCCGCTGATGCCCGCCGCTGGGATATGGCGGCCCATATGTTGGCCAGTCTCGGCGTGACCCGCCTGCGCCTGCTGACGAACAACCCGGAAAAAGAGCGTGGCCTGACGGAGGCCGGACTGGTGGTGGAAGCCGTGGAACGGCTTGTCGTGCCATCCAATCCGTTCAACCGCCATTATCTGGAAACGAAACGCACCCGTATGGGGCATATGCTGCAGGAGAGCTGAACCATGAGCAAACATATCGCTACGGCCCCGGAAGGCCTGAAACTCAATCCAGCGCCAAGACTGGCCCTGCTGGTCAGCCGCTTCAACCCTGATGTGACGGGCGGTCTGCGTGATGGTGCGCTGGAGTGGCTGAAGGAACGTGGCATTGATGAGACGGTGGATGTCTATGAGGCCCCCGGTGCGTTCGAGCTGCCCATCATGGCCCAGCACCTTGCCCGTAAGGGTATCTATGAGGGGGTGATCTGCCTCGGCTGTGTCATCAAGGGGGATACGGCTCATTTCGAGTTCATTTCCATGGGGGCCACTGTTGGCATCATGCAGGCCCAGCTGGCGAATGATGTGCCGATTTCTTTCGGTATTCTGACAACCTATACGGACGAACAGGCCATCGTGCGCTCCCGGGGGGATGAGCACAACAAGGGCCGTGAGGCCGCTGCGGCCTGCTTTGAGACGGTGGCCTTCCTGCGGAAGTGATCTGGCCCTCCTGTATGGCAAGAAACATTCCTGCCCTGTGGAGACAGGTCAGGAATGTTGCCGCCAGGTCATTGGTTGACGTGCTTCATGGGCCCGGAGGTGGCCTGATATTTGATGGAGAACGGCGAGGTATTTAACAATCGTGCAATAGAAGTCCCCATATAATGCTTCTGGCAGGATTGTTGCGTTTCTGTGCCCGACATCATAGACAGAGTGACTGATACCTGTATGGAATTTTATTGTCCTGAAATGTTCGGAAAGAGGTTTGCGTGGATTTTGAGACCATAAAGGTGGCCGTCCTCATCCCCTGTTACAATGAAGAAATGACAGTGGGGCATGTTGTGGAGAAATTCACGAGGCACATGCCGGGGGCGGAGATTTATGTCTATGACAACAATTCCACCGACCGGACAGTGGACGTTGCACGGGCCGCAGGGGCAATTGTCCGGACAGAGCGGATGCAGGGGAAAGGGTACGTCGTCCGGCGGATGTTCTCCGACATTGATGCAGATTTCTACATCCTGATTGATGGTGATGAGACCTACGAGGCCGAGGCGGCCCCCAGGCTGCTGGAGCATGCGTATGAGCATGGTCTGGACATGGTCAATGGGGCTCGTGTCACGGACCGTCCGGCGGCGTATCGCATGGGTCATGTATTGGGCAACCGGATGCTGACGGGGCTGGTGACCATGATTTTCGGGCGCCGCCTTACGGACATGCTGTCCGGCTATCGGGTTTTCTCAAAGCGGTTCGTCAAGTCATTCCCGGCCTTGTCCCAGGGGTTCGAGACGGAAACCGAGTTTACCATTCATGCGCTGGAGCTGGGGTTGCCTGTCGGTGAGCTGAAGACGGCTTATGTCGAGCGGCCACCGGGCAGCGTGTCCAAACTGAGCACTTACAAGGACGGTATCAGGATACTCTGCACGATTGTCCAGATCGTGAAGCTGGAAAAGCCGTTTCTGCTGTTTTCCTCCATTGCGGCTGTCCTGTTTGTCCTGGGGCTTGGGTTGGGGATTCCTGTCGTTTCCTTCTATCTCCGGCAGGGTGTCGTCCCCCGCCTGCCAACAGCCCTGCTGGCTACGGCTCTGGTGCTGCTCTCTTTCCTGAGTTTTGTCTGTGGGTTGATCCTCGACACGATTGCCATTGCCCGGAAAGAGCAGAAGAGGCTGACCTATCTTTCCTATCCTGCCGTCTTTCCAGACAGGCGCTGAGCTGCCGGGAGCGCTGTGATGTTCTGCAAGAAAAACGTGACCACGGTCATATGGTGTGCCGCCATCGTGTGGAGCATCATGGGTATTCTGTCATGGTCCCATCTGCCGATAGAATACCGGCCCGGTGGGCTGCGGCTGACTTTCAACAGCATGATCGACCACATGCTGCATGGCCATTTTGATGTGGACCCGAAGACCGTGGAAGAGGAGGGTTTCCTCCGGAATGGGAAAGTGTATGCTTACTGGGGCATTTTCCCCTCCCTGCTGAGGTTGCCAGTCCTGCTGTTCCCCAATGGGCTGCATTGGGACATCACCCGCCTTTCATCCATCATGGCCCTGCTGATGATCCTGTTTTTCAATTACAGGACATGGCGTTTCGTGTCGGAGCGTTACCTTGGAGGTACGTCCTGGGTTTCGCTCTGTCTGGCCATTGCCCTTGCTTTTTCGGGTGAACAGGTCTGTTTTTTTGAACACAGCCTGTATCAGGAGGTCTGCTTCTGGGCTCTGGCCTTCGCTTCATGGTTTGTGTACTGCGCCATCCGTGTCCTCTGCGAGAAGGAGTACTGGCGATATGGTGGGGTCTGCATGGCCGTTGCGGCGGGCTGTGCGCTGTTGACCCGTGTTTCGATGGGGATCGGGCTGTATGTGGCGCTGCTCTGTTTTCTCATCATCCATTTTTACAGATGGTGCCGCAGCTTCAGGACGAAGGATGAGGGCGTCACGCTGCTGTCTCTCGTTGTGCCGACAGTCATCTCCGTTCTGGCCATCATCGTGACGGCATATGTGAATTACAGACGATGGGGCAATCCGCTTACCTTCGCCAATTATGACCTGTACCTCTACAATGTGGAGTTTCCCAGCCGCATCATGCGGACCAAAACTTATGGGCTGTTCAATCTTCAGAGATTCTATCTGGGGATTGTCTATTTCTTTGTACCGGTGTGGATTTTCCAGAAGGCTGACGGGCATTACGTTCTTCAGGATAGTTTCACGCGGCTGATTGATGCGAATGAGCTGCCACCCAGCAGCTTCTTTCTGACAGATGGTTTCATGCTGCTCTGTGGTGCGCTGCTGATTGTCGGGCTGCTCCGCAGGGGCCGTGTGTTTCCCATCAATCGGGCAGCGCTTGCTTCTGTCGCCGTATCCTTGGCAATACCGGCTTTCCTGATGATGATTGCCATCAGCATGAATTACCGGTACCGGGCGGAATTCTACCCGGATATCGTTTTCCTCGGGACGCTTGGCTGTGTCTATCTGTACAACAACCTGAAGGATGTACGGGCTCTGAAAAAGATTCTGGTTGTCCTTCTGGTTGTCAGTGTTGTCTCATCCAATCTCAATATTTTCCTGTATGGGGAAAGTGAGCTCGGCCCTGCCTACCTGTACATCAAGGACGGCATTTTTTCTTATTATTACCATCGGGTTTTCTGAAAAAGCAGGAAGTTCTCCTGCCTGAAGATCAAAAAAAGGCGGCTTCTCCGGGATAGGGAGAAGCCGCCTTTTGCAATCATGGCGCCTGCGGGAGGGTCAACGGATCCGCCTGTAGATTATGAACCCGCTGAAGGCATAGCGTGGGGGATGTTCGTAGATCATCTCATAATGCTGTTTGAGCTCTCTTGTGAGAACAGCATAGGTATCCCGGTTGATGGACATGTCATGCTCGGTATCGTCGGCAGAGAGGAGAATGTAGAGGGGTTTCTGGGCCAGTATGGCTTCGGTCTCCTGCACAGGGTCGATGCCCAGAGCGTCCCGCTCCGTATCGGTGCTGAGATGGGCCGAAAAGGGGAAGCGTGTCAGATGGCAATAAGGGACACTGTCCAGCAGAATATCCGGCGTGTCGTAATTGAAGACACAGCCGACAGGGGATGAAAGACGGGAGACGGCCTGCCGCAGGGTGGAAAGATCGCTGGCACGGTTGATCTTCTTTTCCGTGTCGTAGGTGCGGGTGCCCCCCCATACCAGCAGCAGCACGAGCCAGAGACGGCTGAAAGGGGAGGCCCAGAGTGGTGCTGCGGTTATGAAAAAGGCCGGATAAAGGGGCAGGGAATAGTGTTTGGTAAAGGTGTTGAAGAGGGCAAAACCGGCAAAGGCTGTCCACGCCCACCCGCCAAGGAAAAGGGAGAGAGGCTGGCAGTGGGCGGTCTGTTTTCTGAAGAGAAAGCGCAGGACTGTCGTGCCGAGCAGGATGCCCAGCATGACAAGGCACCAGTATACATTATGCAACCACTGGTGCAGAGAGGCAGCCGGGATGGGTTTTTTCAGGAAGATGGAGACGGTGTTGGCAAACCACCATTCCTGGAAGTGGCCGTCCAGCGCATAGAACAGCATGACAGCCAGTGTTGGCACGAGGGCAAGCCCACACCAGATGATGGCATGGCCCATGACCTGCTTCAGGGTACCGCCCTGCCGGTAGGTCAGTCCCATCAGGAACAGCCCGACATAGATGCCTTCAAAAACGACAGATGTTTTCAGCTGGAGAGCGATGCCAAACAGCAGCATGACTCCCGCTCCCGTCTGGAACAGGGTGAGGCGGGCCTGCCCGGCCATGAACCGTGCGACCAGCAGGATGGCCCAGACGACCAGCAGATTATAGAAGATGGGCGTCTGGCCGCCGCAGCCCTGTGAGTTGGCAATCCAGACCAGATAGAGACAGCCAGCACAGAGGGCCCCTCCGACCGGGGCGATGAGGCGGGCGACCTTCATGCACAGGATGGACGTCGCCCAGGCACTCAGCAGGGCAATGGCCTGATAGGCCCAGATGCGGTAAGGACCGAAAAGGTGGAAAAGTTCATAGAGCAGAAAGATGCCGATGGGTTTTCTGTCCCATATGTCGACATAGGGCAGTTCGCCATGCAGCATTCTGCCACCGACAAGCATATAGAATTCTTCATCAGCGAAGATGAAGGGATTCCCGAACACCATGAAACGGGTCAGGATTGCCATGACAAACAGTAGAGAGTACGCTACGTACTTGCTGTCCAGTGACCGGGCAAGGCGGTCCCGGAGTGAATTATATGACATGCAGGTGGCCAGTTAAGTATAAGGACGATTTTCTTTAGAAGAAAACGAGAACGCATTCTATACGCAGGACGCATGGGGTCAAATATATTTGGCTGTTTCAGGCAGTAAATCGTTATATTTTTTTGTGCTACAGGGCCCTTTGTAAAGGAAGTGTTAGGAATAAGGCGATGTTTTTTTCAGGGTTTGGATCCGTTCATGTCTAAAAAAGAGGACAGTTTTGTATGGCCCTGGTGTCTGGCCTGGGCAGTTCTGTTTCTTCTGACATGTCTCCGGACTGTACTTGTCATGTTCCATCATGTCCCGCTGGACGTCAATGAGGGGTGGAATGCCCAGCTGGCCAGCTGGACAGCCGGTGGAGATCACCAGCTTTATTCATCGGACCGGGGTTTTGTTTTCAACAATTACCCGCCTCTTTCTTTTGTATTGATGGGCGGGCTGGTCCGGCTCGGGTTCGATGCCATCATTACAGGCCGCATCCTGTCCTGCCTGTCCGTTCTTGCATCGGCCGTGTTGATCGTCCGCATCATCCAGGTCGTGACAGGCAGACTTCCGGTGGCCCTGGCCACGGCCTCCCTGTTCCTTGTCACGGCGAATACAGCCTTCCAGGGTTACTTCGGGATGAATGACCCACAATGGCTGGCCCAGGCCCTGATGTTGGGGGGGCTGTACGTGGCGGTCAGCCGGAATGTGGCTGACCTGACATGGCGGCGCCTGTTTCTCTGTGCTGTCCTGATCGTGCTGGGGGGCTTTACCAAGCATAATCTCGTGGCCTTGCCGCTGGCCCTGTTTGTCTGGCTGCTCTGCATCGACCTGAAAAAAGCCGTCCTCTGGGGCATGATGGCGGCCGGGCTGCTGCTGGTCGGGTTTGCCAGCTGCTACGAGGTTTACGGGGTCAGTTTTTTCCGGGATGTTTTTCTCCATCAGCGGGTCATCCGGTTGGGACGGGTCATTCATGGCCTGCGGCAGCTGCCCCTCATGGGGGGGATGCTTCTGGTCGGGCTTGGGCTCTTCTTCCGGCAATGGCGCTCCCTGAAATGGCAGGACCCGGCCTGTCTGGTGGGGTTGTTTCTGGCGTTCGGCTGTCTGTTCGGCTGTCTTGAATCGCTGGGCGAAGGTGTTGATTACAATTGCATGTTTGATGCCTTTGTGGCGGCGACCCTGTTGTGCGGGATCGGGCTGGCCCGTCTTCCAGAGGGGCCGGAGCAGAAGCGGCGCTTTGTCCGGGCCTGCTGCGTGATGAGCCTGCCCCTGCTGTTCCTGCTGCCGCTGTGGGGGGTGACTTCTTACAGGCAGGTCCAGACGGTCAGTCTGAAAGACCGTGAGTGGCAGACCTACATACAGGCGCTGAAGATGCACAGCACATCCCTGCTCTGTACGGATATGGCCCTGTGCTACTGGGCGAATAGCCGTGATGCCATTGATGGGTTCAATCTTTCACAGGCGCTGAAGAAAAATCAGGATATTGTGGCCCTGCGTAGCGTGATCGCCCAGCACCGGTTTTCCCTTGTGCAGCTTTACGGTACCTCGGCCCATTACAGCAGCGGCAATCTCATTGTGGATGGCTGGCTGGCGAAGGCTGGCTATCGGCCAGTCATGGATAATGGTGAGCTGATTCTTCTCGGATACGTCCATTGAGGCAGGGAAGCTGCCAGAGTTGTGGCGGCGGCTCTATCCGGTAGCCGCATGAACATGGTATCATAATAGCTAACATGATTTTTATGACCAGAGGCTGGATGACAGCCTGCGCTGGAAAGGTGTGCGATGATTGTTCCTGTTGTTCTCTCCGGTGGGTCCGGAACACGACTTTGGCCGGTCTCTCGCAAGAGCTATCCCAAGCAGTTCTGTGCTCTGCTGAGCAAGGACACGCCGTTTCAGGAAACTGTGCAGCGGACACGGGCGCTTGGGCTGGAGGCCGCCCCCATTGTGGTGGGGAATCGTGAGCATCGCTTCATCATGGCTGAGCAGCTGCGGCAGACAGGCATCGAGGCAGCGAGTATCATTCTTGAACCGGTTGCCCGCAATTCTGCTGCTGCCATGGCTGCTGCCGCTTTCTGGCAGGCCCGGCAGGCCCGGCAGGCCCGGCAGGACGAGGAGGCCATTCTCTGGTTCATGCCAGCCGATGCTGCCATAGAGGGGCAGGAAGCGCTGAAGCAGGCGCTGGAGCAGGCCTGTGAGGCCGCCCGGCAGGATTATATCGTGACCTTTGGCATCCGGCCGAACCGGGCAGAAACGGGCTATGGATACATCCAGCAGGGCCCCCTCCTGGATGGGCAGGAGAATGCCTATCACATTGCCCGTTTTCTGGAGAAGCCGGATGCCGAAAGGGCCAAGGTCCTTGCCAGTGATGGGCAGCATCTCTGGAACTCGGGAATGTTTGTGGCCCGTGCCCGTGTCTTCCTTGAGGAACTGAAAAAATACGAACCGGCCATTCATGAGGCCGTGTCCCGTGCAGTGCAGGAAACCAGCTGCGACCTTGGCTTTGTTCAGCTGGCCGGAGAAACTTTCTCCCGTGCCCCATCCATTTCCGTGGATTATGCCGTGGCGGAGCGGACGGATCGTGCCGCAGTCGTGCCGTCCAGTTTCTCCTGGATGGATGTCGGCAGCTGGGATGCCGTCTGGGAGCTGACCCCCAAAGATGAAAACGGTAATGCCGTACAGGGCAACGTGTTTCTGGACCGTGCCCGGAACTGTTACGTCAAGTCCGATGGCATCGTGGCGACCGTGACCGGTGTGGATGATCTCATCATCATCGTGACGGGGGATGCCGTCATGGTGTCACATCGGGAGCGGGCGCAGGACATCAAGCACATGGTGTCACGCCTGCGGGATGAGGGCCATACGGAGGCGGAACAGCATGTCCGCATGTACCGCCCATGGGGATTCTATGAGAGTCTCATCCAGGGGGACCGTTTCCAGGTGAAGAGGATCCATGTCAGTCCCGGGGAGAAATTGTCCCTCCAGAAGCACTTCCACCGTTCGGAGCACTGGGTTGTCGTGGCGGGTACGGCCCTCGTGACACGGGATGACGAGCAGATCACGGTGCGGGAGAATGAGAGCATCTATCTGCCGCTTGGCTGCGTACATAGGCTGGAGAATCCGGGTCGCATCCCTGTCACGCTGATCGAGGTGCAGTCCGGCCCTTATCTGGGAGAGGATGACATCGTCCGTCTGGATGACGTGTATCAGCGGTAGGTGCCATCATCGTTACTATTACTGGCAGGAGCCCGGACATGTGGCCCATGTATCGGGTGGACTTTCAGGAATGGAAACCGTTTTTTTGCCTGATATGTTTATTATGAACAGAGGGTAGCGGGAATATTGTCGGCAGTGGGGGGCTTTTGGGTAAAGTTCCCCCGACAGATTGATGGATGAGGAGGCATGATGAGGGTTGCGGTAACAGGTGGATGCGGCTTCATAGGGTCCGCTGTCGTGCGGCACCTCATGGAGGGGACCAGCCATCAGGTTCTCAATGTGGACTGCATGACCTATGCAGCCTCCGAGGAGACGGTGGCTGCCGTGGCGTCCGATCCACGCTACCGTCATGTGCGTATTTCCATCAATGACCAGCCAGCCGTGGAGAAGGCTCTGGCAGAGTTCCAGCCGGATGCCATCATGCATCTGGCAGCAGAGAGCCATGTTGACCGCTCCATCGAGGGGCCGGGTGCCTTCATTCAGACCAACATCGTGGGGACGTATTGTCTGCTGGATGTAGCCCGCCGGTACTGGATGGGGCTGGATGGGGCGAAGAAGGCTGGATTCCGGTTTCTTCACATCTCGACGGACGAGGTTTTCGGTCATCTGTCACCGGAGGATCCTCCTTTTACGGAGGAGACGGCCTACGATCCCCGCAGCCCGTATTCGGCCAGCAAGGCGGCTTCCGACCATCTGGTGCGGGCCTGGTACCATACCTATGGTTTTCCGGCCTTCGTGACGAACACGACCAACAATTACGGGCCTTGGCATTTCCCGGAAAAACTGATCCCGCTCATGATCATCAATGCGCTGGAGGGCAAGCCCCTGCCTGTTTACGGCAAGGGCGAGAATCTGCGGGACTGGCTCTTTGTGGAGGATCACGCCAGGGCACTGGTCCGGGCTGTGGAGCATGGCAGACCGGGTGAGACTTACGCCATCGGGGCCAGGCAGCCCCGTAGCAATCTGGAGGTTGTGCGCAGGATATGCGCCCTGCTGGATGAGCTGGAGCCGGACCCGGCCGGCCCGAGGGAGCGGCTGATCACTTTTGTCAGTGACAGGCCGGGGCATGACTTCCGGTATGAGATTGATCCCAGCCATGCCGAGCGCTGTCTCGACTGGGAGGCGGAGCACGATTTCGAGACAGGCCTGCGCAGGACTGTCCAGTGGTATCTGGATAACAGGGCATGGTGGCAGCGCCTGCGCCGCCAGCGGTACGATGGCCGGAGACTGGGAGCTGAGGCATGACGGGTATGCTGAAAGAAACGACTGACCAACCGCCAACAAAGGGTATCCTGCTGTCCGGTGGGTCCGGGACGCGCCTGTACCCGATGACGCTGGCTGTCTCCAAGCAGCTTCTGCCTGTCTATGACAAGCCGATGATCTATTATCCGCTGACGACCCTGATCCTGGCAGGGATACGGGATATCATGATCATCACCACGCCGGATGATCAGGCGCAGTTCCAGCGTCTGCTGGGCACGGGTGAGCAGTTTGGCGTGACTTTCACCTATCGTGTCCAGCCGAAGCCGGAGGGGATTGCACAGGCTTTTCATATTGCCGAAGACTGGATCAATGGTGCGCCTTGTGCCCTGATTCTGGGGGACAACCTCATTTTTGCTGATGGGCTGCGACATATGTTGCGGGATGCCACACAGCGGTCTCATGGTGCGACGGTATTCGCCTATCAGGTGCGGGACCCGGAGCGTTATGGCGTTGTGGCATTTGATGAGGCTGGGCGGGCGCTTGATATTATTGAAAAACCGGTCACACCTCCCTCCCAGTGGGCGGTGACAGGGCTGTATTTCTATGATGGGCGGGTGTGCGACTTTGCCCGTCGGGTGCGTCCCAGTGATCGTGGTGAACTGGAGATCACGGATCTGAACCGCATCTATCTGGAGGAAGGAACGCTGGAGGTGGACCGGCTGGCCCGTGGGTGTGCGTGGCTGGATGCTGGAACACCGGACAGCCTGATGCAGGCCGGTACGTTCGTGCAGGCCATCCAGTCCCGGCAGGGGCTGCTGGTTGGTTCACCAACGGAGGCAGCCTATCGCATGGGATTCATCTCCCATGCGCAGCTTCTGGAGACAGGCACCAGGATGAAGAAAACGCCGCTTGGGCAGATGCTGCTTTATGTGGCAGCAGAGAGTGGGCCGGTAGTGGTGTGAGGCTGCCTGCCCCGGTTCTGCCCGTCCGGGAGGCTCCTGTATCGGGCCATGAAACAGAGAGATGAGGAGATGACGAGATGAAGGTTGAGGCACTGTCCCTGCCCGGCATCGTGAAGGTGACGCCGGCCCGTTTTGGGGATAATCGAGGGTTCTTCTCCGAGACATACAATCAGAAGAGCATGGCTGCGGCTGGCATTCCTGATACGTTCGTGCAGGACAACCAGAGTCTGTCCCGTCAGAAGGGTGTGGTGCGTGGGCTGCACTGCCAGCTGGCCCCTCATGGGCAAGGCAAGCTGGTGCGGGTGACACGGGGGGCCATCTGGGACGTGGCGGTAGATGCACGCACTGGCTCACCGACTTACGGCCAGTGGGTCGGTGTTGAACTGTCGGCTGAAAACTGGTCCCAGCTCTGGCTGCCTGTCGGGTTCCTGCATGGTTTTGTCACGTTGGAGGAAAATACCGAGGTGCAGTACAAATGCACCGGTTTTTATGACAAGGCATCCGAGCGGTCCGTGCGCTGGGATTGCAGCCAGATCGGGATCGACTGGCCGGTGGCCCCGGGGGAGGCTGTTCTCTCGGAGAAAGACCTGGAAGCCCCTTCCTTCGAGGCTGCCAAGGGGTGGTTCGAGTACCGGTGAGTCCCGTGCGGGCTACGTGTTTTCTGGCATGAAAGGGTCTTCATCATGACGAAGCCTTCCATTCTTGTGATCGGCCGGACAGGCCAGCTTGCCACATCCTTGAGAGATCAGGGTGGGGAGCATGTCGTGACCGTTGGCCGCCCGGAGGTGGATTTTGCAGCCCCGGAGACATTGGCTGCGGCCATTGAGACATACCAGCCTGATATTATTGTCAATGCGGCGGCCTGGACGGCGGTCGATCTGGCTGAAACGGAACAGGAAGGGGCCCGGCAGGGCAACCATGCTGGCCCGGCCCGTCTGGCTGAGGAGGCTGCCCGCCGGGGGATTCCGTTCATTCACGTCTCGACGGATTATGTCTTTGATGGCCGGAAGGGAACGCCCTATCTGGAGAGTGATCCGATCAATCCTGTCACGGTTTATGGACGGACCAAGGCTGATGGGGAGACGGCTGTTCTGAAAGCGCAGCCCCAGAGCATCATCCTGCGGACGGCATGGGTCTACTCCGCTCATGGCAAGAATTTCGTCAAGACGATGCTGAATGCGGGGGCAAAGAATCCCCACCTGCGTGTGGTGGGGGATCAGCGGGGAAACCCGACCTCGTCCGATGATCTGGCCGCTGTGATTCTGGGCATCATCGGGACGATCAGACAGACAGGCTGGCAGGATTCCTATGCTGGTATTTATCATGCCACGGGCGCTGGTGAGGCCACATGGCATGAGCTTGCCTGCCACGCTCTGGAGGAAGCCGCCCGTCATGGCCAGCCCATGCCGAAGGTAGAGGCCATCACTACGGCAGACTGGCCCACACCGGCGGCCCGCCCGGCGGATTCCCGCCTGGACAATGGGAGGCTGGAGCGTGTTTTCGGGCAGAAAATGCCAGACTGGCGTGACAGTGTGGCCCGGACAGTCAGAACCCTGCTGAAGCCTGAGGCCTGAAGAGGCCCTGCCGAAGGGGATGAAAAAAGGCCGTTCCCAATGGGGCGGCCTTTTTTCATATCAGCGGTGGCGCTGTGAATCAGGCTGATCGTTTGCGGGACAGCAGGCGCCATCCAGCCCAGAAGAGCCCGGCACCCGCAAGAGCTGTCGTGCCATAGGTCAGCCGGGGGCGACGGCGGAAGCTGTGTTTGGTCAGCATCCGTGCAAAGGAGAGCATGACGCCAGAATCCAGCTTGCTTGCCCCATGGGCCCTGTCCCGGAAATTCATGGGAATTTCCTGAACCCGCAGAGGTTCAGGCCGGGCGATCATGATGTCCAGAAGGATTTTGAAGCCCGTGCCATCCAGCCGGGGGGCACGGTCCATGAAGACGGAACGCCGCATGGCAAAAAAGCCGCTCATCGGGTCTGTCAGGGGGACATTGAGAAGCTGGCGGGCTGTCCAGATGCCGGTGTTGGAGAGAAAGCGGCGCCAGACGCTGGAAAGCCCCTCATTGCTGCCACCCGTGATGTGCCGGCTGGCAACGGCGATATCTGCCCGACCATCCCGCAGGGCGGCAATCATGTGGGGCAGACAGCCTTCATCATGCTGGAGATCGCCGTCCATGACAGCAATCAGGGGAGCAGACACGCTGAGGGCCCCTTCAATCACGGCGGAGGACAGCCCTCGCCGACCAATACGCAGCAGCCCCCGCACGTAGGGTTTCTTCTGGGCCAGCTGGCGGACAGCTTCCATCGTGCCATCGGGGGAGTTGTCATCCACGAAGACAACCTCCCATGTCATGCCACTCAGGACGGTCTCCAGAGCATCCACGACGGGGACAACGTTCTCGACCTCATTGTAGCATGGGATGATGATGCTGATCTCAGGGGCGGTCATAGCAGATTCCATGTGAGGGGGATGTCCACTAATAAGGGGGATGACAGGTGAGCGCAAGGTAATGACCCTGCCCGTGCGGGATGCCATAATATCTTGTTAATGGAACTGCTTCCCATTATTTCAGATGTGTAAATGAAGTTCTGGTGCTTCTGGAGACAGGGGGCTGTTCAGAAAGTCTTTTGGCCCATACGACGATAGATGAACGCCTGTTCGTCAGTCTGTTCTGCTTCTGCAATGGCGTCATCAATCAGGTGGCGATGGGGAGAGAGGGAGCAGACAGGGTCGGTCTGGGAGGCATCTCCGAGCAGGGCCAGTGCCTGGCAGCGGCATCCGCCCCAGTCAATTTCCTTGCGGGCGCAGGAGGCACAGGGCTCCGGCATCCAGTCAGTTCCCCGGAAGAGGGTGAAAGCCTGTGAGTGGTACCAGATATGGCTGAGTGAATGATCCCGCACATTGTCGAAGTGCAGGGAGGGGATTGTTTCCGCTGCATGGCAGGGCAGGACATGGCCGGAGGGTGAGACGTTGAGAAAGCGTTGCCCCCAGCCCCCCATGCAGGGTTTGGGGCGTTCGGCGTAATAATCTGGCGTGACATAATCAATGGCCAGCCCGCCTTTTGCCATTTCGGCCTCGACATGGCGGCCCGCCTCTTCCAGCTGTGTGCGGGATGGTAGCAGGGCTGCCCGGTTTTTCAGGGCCCAGCCATAATACTGGGTATGGGCCATCTCGACACGCTGGGCATCAAGCTGGCGGGCGAGAGCAAACATGGCGGGAATGCGGGAAATGTTGGCCTTCTGCAGTACGAAGTTCAGCGTCAGGGGGATGCCGGCCTGCGTGATGAGGCGGGCTGCCTCCAGCTTGCGGGGCTGGACGCTTTTAAAATCGCTCAGCCGGTCCGCTTCCGGTCCATCGGTATCCTGAAAGGAGAGCTGCACATGGTCCAGCCCGCTTTCATCAAGCCGTTTCATGGTTTCAGGTGTGATGAGAACACCAGACGTGATCAGGTTGGTATAGAGGTTCAGCCTGTGGGCATGGGAGATGAGGGTGTAGAGGTCCGGGCGGGCCATGGGCTCCCCGCCAGAGAAATGGACCTGAAGGACGCCCATTCCGGCTGCCTCCTCCAGCACACGCAGCCAGTCTTCCGTGCCAAGTTCCTGTGCCTTGCGCTCCAGCTCCACAGGGTTGGAACAGTAGGGGCAGGAGAGCGGGCAGCGGTGTGTCAGCTCGGCCAGCAGGCTCATGGGAGCCGGGGGAGGCGTGGAGGTTCCGTCTGTCATGGGGCTGTCTGGTGTCCCGCTCACAGCCGGAGAATCCTCTTCTCCGTCAGCTCGGAGAGCAGGGCGAGCACATCCGTGGCAATCTGTTCCCTGGGGGCCTCGTAGCGTGCTGCCAGCCGGTCGATGACCGTACCGAGACGGGTCTGTCCATCCAGCTCCTGGAGGATGGCAACAGCAATGGGGTCTGCCAGCAGGGCCCGCTCGGGGGCCTGGATCACCCATTGCTCCCGCACCCTGTCATGCTGGAGGCGGTAACCCCGGCTGAAACCGGGACAGTCATCTTCAGTCACTCTGACAGGTGGCGTGGGCAATGGGGAGGACATGGACAGCTTTCAGACGGGCAGGAGAGGAATCAGGGTGTTTCAGGGACGAACGCACCGGGCGGAACATGGCCTTCCACATAGGCATGGTCCAGAGCATCAAGCAGCTGCCAGAGGATGGCGCATTTGAACTCCAGTGCACCGAGGACCTCCCGCTGCTGCTCCGGCGTGCGGGCATGTTCCTTGACGTAATTCAGCGCAAAGGTGGAATCCTGCGGGGCCTGTGTCAGGCGGGGTTTGAAGTAGGCCAGCGTATCTTCTGAGATGTAGGGATAGTTGCGGAGCATCCCCTCCATGCGTTCCCCGATGATGGTCGGTGAGAAGAGTTCTGTCAGGGAGGAGGCAATGGCCGCCAGGATGGAGCGGTCCCGCACGAAGGCCACGTAGGCATCCACGGCAAACAGCGTGGCAGGCAGCAGGCCCTTCAGGCTCGTCACATAGTCATCATCAAGCCCCAGGCCGTTGGTCAGCTTCAGCCAGCGGGCAATGCCGCCGGGGCTTTCGGCCGTACCGTCATGGTCTTCAATCCGGCGGCGCCATTCACGGCGCAGCTCTGTCGTGGGCAGGCGGGCGAGCAGGGTGGCATCCTTCCGGGGGATCTGGGCCTGATAATAATAGCGGTTCAGGGCCCATGCCTGTAGCTGACCCTTGGTCAGCCTGCCTTCATACATGGCTTTGTGAAGCGGGTGCTGGCGGTGATAGCGCTCCGCCCCGATAGCACGGAGGCGGGCTTCCAGCTCGTCAGGAGAAAGGAGAGTGTTCATGACGGTCCCTCGGTCTTGAGTCTCATCCCGTCTTCACCAATGACCCAGCCCGCCTGCTCGGCTGCCTGACGCTGGGGGCTGTCTTCCAGGAGGACAGGATTGGAATTGTTGATATGGACGAAGAATTTCTTCGGCCTTGTACAGGCAGCAAACTGTCGGAGCGGGCCGTCTGTTTCATTCATGGAGACATGCCCCATGCGGTGCCCGCTCTTGGGGCTGAGGCCCGTGCGGATCATCTCGTCATCCTGCCAGAGCGTCCCGTCAAAAAAGAGCAGGTCAGCCCGGCTGGCACGGTCCTTCAGGGCCTGCGTGATCTCGGCACAGCCGGGGACGAAGAGCATGGTCTTTTGTCCATCGGAGATGGAGAGACCCAGCGTGTCGTCAGGCTTTGTGCCTTCCGCCTCGGCATAAAGGGGCGCCTTGCCGGGAACGGTGAAAACTTCCAGCACAAGGCCAGATGGGGCTCCGTTTTTCAGGAGAAGTGGCACCGTTGTGCCTTCCGAAAGGGCGATGCGGGGAATGATGCTGCGGTCCAGCGCCTCAAAAATGGGATTGCGGTCCAGCTGGGCCAGGGTAGACGGGCTGCCCATCAGAGTGAAGGGTTCTCGTTCCCGCAGGGTCAGCAGGCCGGTAATCGCATCAATTTCCGCCCCTGCAAGAATGACCCCCTGGATCGGCGTCCCACGGGTACTGCCATGCTGCTGGAGGGCCGGGGTGGCGAGAATCTGCTGGCGCAGGTCCGGTGAGGCATTGAGCAGGAACCAGTGAACCCCATCACCGCTGACGGCCAGAGAGGCCTGCGTGCGAGGCTTGGCTTTTCTGCCCTCACGGGCCTGAAGGCAGCCCGGTGCAGCGGAGTTCCATTGCGGGAAACCGCCACCGGCACCGGCGCCCAGAATAATGACATCAAGCACGACAGAGACCACCTTTCCCCAGCAGTGCAGCAGCTGGTTGTGTCCGTGTTATGCACCTGCGACGCTCTCAGGCTACGGACCTGCCCCGCCGATCCATCAGGTGCGGAAACAGGGAGGTCAGGCATGTCTGCCAACACCTCCCTGTCACGCATATGCCCGTGCGGAGATTACTTCTTCTCGCCGCAGACATAGGAGTTGATTTCGCCGCCCAGAGGGATCTCGGTTACTTTCGGTGTGTTCCATGCCATGATGGGACTCCTTTTTTATGGTCAATACAGGCCGTGTCCCGGACAGGAAACGAACCTGCCAAGGCAGGATAGAGCAGAAACAGCCGGAAATGCCAGAAGAAACATGAGAGGCAGCCCGGGCCTGACGGTATTCCGGCCATGCGGTGGGGTGACAGCGGGCCTCTGCTGGCAAAGGAGGTGTTTTTCTGGCAGGAACGGAGGCCGTGGATGGGCAGGCCATCCAGACGGCAGAACAGGGAAGCAGATGAGGCAGGGTATGGTTGAGCAGTCACGACGGGGCGTGTGTCTGGTAATTTCGGCACCATCAGGGGCGGGCAAATCCACCATAGCGCAGGCTCTCCGCAAGGCTGACCCGACCATCTTCACGTCCGTGTCCGTCACGACCCGCTCCCCCCGCCCCGGTGAGGAAGAGGGCGTTCATTATTACTTCCGTGATCTGGAAACATTCCGCCACATGGCGGCCAATGGTGAGCTGCTGGAGTGGGCAGAGGTATTCGGCCGTGGGTACGGCACTCCCCGTGCGCCGCTGGAGGAAGCTCTTGCCGCTGGGCGTGACGTGATTCTGGACATTGACTGGCAGGGCTGCCGCCTGATGCGCCGGGCCATGCCGGATGATGTGGTGGGGCTGTTCGTCCTGCCTCCCTCGCTGGAAGAGCTGGAGTCCCGCCTGCGTGGGCGGAACTCGGACAGTGAGGAGGAAATCGCCTCCCGCATGAAGGCCGCCATGAGCGAGATTTCGCACTGGCCGGAGTTTGACTACGTTCTGGTCAATGATGATCTGGACCGGGCTGTGGAAGAGGCACGGGCCGTGCTGTCGGCCAGCCGTCTGGCCCGTGCCCGCCGCCGGGATGTTGCCGCCCTCTGGCCAGTAGCGGGCTGAAAGCGGCTCTGATAAGCTGGCCCCGTATGTTGCAAGCAGGAGCTTACTGATGACTGATATGCAGGCGAAGACGCCGCTTATTCTGGCCCTCCCCAAGGGGCGGATCCTCAAGGCCCTACGTCCTGTCCTGCATCATACGGGGTTTGAACCGGCGCAGGACTGTCTCGATGAGAGCAGCCGCCGCCTCCGTTTTCCCACGTCCGAGCCGGGGCTGGATGTCGTGCGGGTCCGGTCCTTCGATGTGGCAACCTTCGTGGCCTATGGTGGGGCTGATATTGGTGTCTGCGGGGCGGATGTCCTGATGGAGTTCGATTATCCCGATCTCTATGCACCGCTGGACCTTGGCATTGGCGGGTGCCGCATCGCTGTGGCCCGCCCGAAGGGAAGCGGGGATGAAGAGCCGCCGGAAGGACGGTCCCGGCTGCGGGTGGCGACCAAATATCCGGCCATTGCCCGCCGCCATTTCGCTTCCCGCGCCATCAATGCCGAGATCGTGCATCTGCATGGGGCGATGGAGCTGGCCCCGGCGCTGGATATGGCCGACGTGATCGTGGACCTTGTGGATACAGGCTCCACCCTGCGGGCCAACGGGCTGGAAGAGGTGGAAACCATCGCCCATGTGACCAGCCGCCTGATCGTGAACCGCATCGCCCTGAAAACCCGCCCCGAGGAAGTCGGCAGCCTGATCGAACGGTTCCGGTCTGCCGTTGCCCAGTCTGCCCGGAAGGGAGAGTCCATCTGATGAAACGCCTGAATACGACATCACCGCAGTTCGCAACGGAGCTGAAGGCCGTTCTGGCCCGCCGTGGTGAGCAGAGCGGCTCCGTGGCGGAGCCGGTACGGGCCATTCTGGCCGATGTGCAGAAACGGGGCGATGAAGCTCTCTGTGACTATACGGAGCGGTTCGACCGGCTGGCCCTGACCCCCGACCAGCTGCGCATCAGTGAGGCGGAGATCAGGGAGACGGCAGACCGTGTTGCCCCGGAGACGAAGGAGGCCCTTGCCCTGGCGGCAGAGCGCATCCGGGCGTTTCATGAGGCCCAGCTGCCCAGGGACCTCGAGTATACGGATGATGCCGGGCTGCGGCTGGGGATGCGCTGGACGGCACTGGATGCCGCCGGCCTCTACGTGCCCGGTGGCAAGGCGGCCTATCCGTCCTCCGTGCTGATGAACGCCCTTCCGGCTCATGTGGCTGGTGTCAGACGGCTGGCCATGTGCGTGCCGACACCGGATGGCGTGCTGAATCCGCTGGTCATGGAGGCGGCCCGGCTTTGTGGCGTGACGGAGATTTACCGCATTGGCGGGGCGCAGGCCGTGGGTGCCCTGGCCTATGGGACGCAGAGCATCGCCCCGGTGGACCGCATCGTGGGGCCGGGCAACGCCTTCGTGGCGGAAGCCAAGCGGCAGGTGTTCGGCCATGTGGGAATCGACAGTATTGCCGGTCCGTCCGAGGTCGTGGTGGTGGCGGATGGCAGCAATGATCCCCGTCTGGTAGCGATTGATCTTCTGGCACAGGCAGAACATGACGAGCAGGCGCAGTCCGTCCTGATCACGCAGGATGAAGCCTTTGCCGACAGGGTCATTGCGGCAGTGGAAGAAGAACTGAAAACACTCCCCCGGGCGAAGATCGCCCGCAGGAGCTGGGAGGATTGTGGGGCAGTCGTGATTGTCCGGTCGGAAGATGAGGCGGCCGAGGTGGTAAACGAATTTGCCCCTGAACATCTGGAGGTCCTGCTGGATGACCCGAGAGCCTTCAGCAGGAAGGTCCGTCATGCTGGGGCGATCTTCATGGGGCGGTTCTGCCCGGAGGCGGTCGGGGATTATGTCGGTGGTCCCAACCATGTCCTGCCGACCAGCCGCACAGCCCGTTTTGCCTCCGGTCTTTCCGTCTATGACTTCCTGAAGCGGACGACATCCATCGAGACGGATATGGAGGGGTTGAAGAAGGTCGGCCCCGCCGGTGTGATTCTTGCCCGGGAGGAAGGGCTGGACGCCCATGCCATGAGCCTGTCGGAACGTCTGAAGCAGGGGTGAGGCAGGAGACCCTGTCATGAAGAAAGGGCCGCCCCGGCATGGGAGCGGCCCTTTTTCGTTCCGGGCTGGAGGAAGGCCGTGCTCAGCCCCGCAGGAACTCCAGCATCAGGCTGTTGAAGCTGGTCGGGTCTTCCACATGCAGCCAGTGCCCGGTGTTGGGAATGGTCTTGATGTCCGCCTGGGGGAAGTAACTCCGGATGACATCATGATGCTGCGGCTTGATGTAGGGAGAGTTTCCGCCCCGGATGAATAGGGCCGGACCGTCCCATGTCTTGCCCTTGAAGACATCCGGCCAGGACTGGATGACGGGGAAGCTCGCGACGATGTCCGTCACGCCGATGTTCCACCGGGCCGGGTTGCCGGGCGTGATGTGCTGGGCGATCAGCTCGCCAACGGAAGGGTCTTCTGTCAGGTCATGAAGGAACTTGCGGATCTCGGCATGGCTGTTCAGGGCCGGGAGCGGCGTGTGGTACAGCTGCTGCGCCAGATCGTGCTGACCGTGGATCATGATGTCCGGGGCAATGTCCGCTACCAGAAGTTTCCTGAAGCGCTCCGGTGCCGTCAGCGCAGTGGCCATGGCCGTCTTGCCGCCCATGGAGTGCCCCACGATGTAGGCGTCTTCAATGCCCAGGGCATCCATGCTTTCCAGCACGTCCTTGGCCATTTCCGGGTAGGAAATGGGCGCATGGGGGCTGTCGCCATGGCATCGGAGATCAAACGCAACCGTGTTGAAATAGGGACTCAAGGCTCTCTGGAGAATGCCGAGGTTGCGGGCCCGCCCAAAAACCCCATGAAGCATGACAACTGTCGGTGCATTGTCCACACCCGTCTCATTGCGAACAAGGGAAGCAAGTTGCATGACTGTAACTCTTTAACGGACTGAAAAAACAGGAAGAAGCGCTGCTTATAGAGTCATTCTGGATAAAATCAATCCTATATTACCTATGAGAGCTATTGCAGTTTCTTCATTTCTGTAAAGAAATGGTTCTGGCAGGAGCTGCGGCAGAGAAGGCATGGAGCGCGGTGCTGGACGGACGGGGGCATTCTCGGGCACGGTGGAGCCGATGTCATGATGCACGCAAGGAGACGCTCCAATGGTCCGGAAGATACAGCACCCTGAAACACTGGCCCTTCATGCAGGCTGGCGGGCAGACCCGGTAACGGGATCGGTCGTGCCACCCATCCATCAGACAACATCCTATCAGTTCGAGAGCAGCCAGCAGGCTGCGGACCGTTTTGCGCTGAAGGATGTGGGCATGATCTATTCCCGCCTGACCAATCCGACCGTGGATGTGTTTGAAAAACGCATGGCGGCGCTGGAGGGAGGTGCGGCCTCCGTAGCTGTGGCGTCCGGCCAGGCGGCGGCAACCGTGGCGATACAGACACTGGCAGAAGCAGGGGACAATATTGTCAGCGGGACGGACCTGTATGGCGGAACATGGAATCTGTTTGCCCATACGCTGAAGAACATGGGAGTGGAGGTCCGTTTCGTGGACCCCTCTGACCCGGCTGCTTTTGAGGCGGCCAGCGATGAGCGGACACGGGCCTGGTATCTGGAAACCCTGCCGAATCCCAAGCTGGTTGTGCCGCCCATGGCGGCCATTGCCAAGGCAGGGCGGGCGCAGGGGATTCCGCTGATTGTGGATAATACCGCAGCCCCTCTGCTGGCCCGCCCGCTGGAGCAGGGGGCTGCCATTACGGTTTATTCGGCCACCAAATATATTGGCGGGCATGGGACATCCATTGGCGGGCTGATCATTGATGGTGGCCAGTTTGACTGGGGGCAGCGTCATCCACTGCTGACACGGCCTGACCCCAGCTATCATGGTGCCATCTGGACGGAGGCCGCCCGCCCGCTGGGGCCGGTGGCCTATGCGCTGCGGGCCCGGGCCGTGCTGCTGCGGGATGGCGGGGCGGCTCTGTCGCCTTTCAATGCGTTCCAGCTCATTCAGGGTGTGGAGACGTTGCCCCTGCGGATGCCCCGCCATTGCGAGAATGCGTTGAAGGTGGTGCAGTTCCTGCAGGCGCGTCGTGATGTGGAGCGTGTGATCCATCCTGCCGTGCAGGAGGGGAAGGCCCGCCAGCGGGCCGAAGCCGTCCTGAAAGGAGGACTGGGTGGACTTGTCGGATTCGAGCTGCCCGGTGGCCGGGAAGCGGGTCAGCGTTTCATTGATGCGCTGGAGCTTTTCTATCATGTGGCGAATATTGGGGATGCCCGGAGTCTGGCCATCCATCCGGCGTCCACCACACATGCACAGCTGAGCGAGGCGGAACAGAAGGCGGCTGGTGTATCGCCGGGCTATGTCCGTCTGTCTGTCGGGCTGGAACATCCCGAGGATATTCTGGCTGATCTGGCTCAGGCACTGGATCGTGCAGCGGGATGAAGGGTGTTTCCCGTCTCTTCCTCTTGGCAAGGCTTTCTTTACGGCGCAGTGTGACGGTCAGCCCATTCAATGAAGTGATGAACAGGAAAGGAAGATCATCATGTCCACACCAGAAAGCCGCCTTGCCGCACTGAACATCGAATTGCCCGTGGCGGCAGCCCCGGTTGCCAATTATCTGCCGGTCGTGCGGACGGGGAATCTGCTGGTCGTGTCGGGGCAGCTGCCGCTGGTGGATGGCAAGCTGCTGATTACCGGCAAACTGGGGGCCGAGGTCTCCAATCAGGCGGGGACGGCCTGTGCCCGGGCCTGTTTCATCAACATTCTGGCCCAGCTGAACACGGCCCTGAATGGTGATCTGTCCCGGGTGCGCCGTGTCGTGCGTCTTGGGGGCTTCATGGCCTGCACGCCGGACTTTACCGATCATGCTGCCGTGATGAACGGGGCGTCTGATCTGGCAGCGGAGGTTTTCGCCGGGGAAGTCGGGCAGCATGCCCGCTCCACCGTCGGGGTGCCCAGCCTGCCGCTGAATGCGCCGGTTGAGGTTGAAGCGATGTTTGAAGTCGTCTGATTGTCCGGTTGTCAGATATGAGGACGGGCCGTCCATCCCTGAGGGGGTGGCGGCCCGTATCACATTGGGGGGTTCTTTTTGGCTGGTTGCCTGTTATGGAGGAGGATCATCATCACCAGAAGCGTGCCGTGGTGGTGTGGCAATACTCTGTAAAAGGATGAATTGACGGATGAGTGATACAGTTCCTGATCGTCTCTCGATCTACCCGGACAGCCCGTACTTCAATGAGGAGATTCTGCTCCGTGGTATTGGGGTCCGCTTCAGGGGGGAAGAGAAGACCAATGTTGAGGAATATTGCATCAGTGAAGGCTGGATCCGCGTGTCCGTCGGGCGGACGCTGGACCGTCGTGGTCGGCCCATGACACTGAAACTGACTGGCCCGGTTGAGGTGTGGTTCAAGGACAAGGCCGATGCCTGAGCCAGGCAGGTGCGGATGACGGGAGGGGCGGAACCGTGAAAGAGGCTGATGCTGCCATGCCTGTGGGGGATGCCGGACACGGTGCCGTCACAGTGCCGGAAAGGGCGAGCTTCTGGTTCCGCCGGTTTCTGGCGTTCGTGGGGCCGGGCTACATGGTGGCCGTGGGGTACATGGACCCCGGCAACTGGGCGACCGACCTCCAGGGCGGGGCCCAGTTCGGTTATCGGCTGCTGTCCGTCATTCTGCTGGCCAACATCATGGCCGTCCTGCTTCAGGCCCTTGCCGCCCGGCTGGGGATCGTCACGGGGAAAGACCTTGCACAGGCCTGCCGGGACTGGCTGCCCCGGGGGCTGAGCCTGCCTCTCTGGTTGACCTGTGAACTGGCCATCATCGCCTGTGATCTGGCGGAGGTCATCGGCACGGCTGTGGCCCTGAATCTGCTGTTCGGCATCTCCATCATGGCCGGAACGCTGATTTCCGTGCTGGACGTGTTCATTGTCCTGCTGCTCATGCGGCGGGGCATGAGAGCGTTGGAAGCTTTCGTCATCACCCTGCTGGGGATCATTGCTGTCTGTTTTGGTGTGCAGCTTGTCGCAGCGGCCCCGCCTGTTGGAGCGGTGCTGAAAGGGTTTCTCCCCTCGTCAGAGGTTTTTACCAATCCGGGTATGCTCTATGTGGCCATAGGCATCATCGGGGCGACTGTCATGCCCCACAACCTTTATCTTCATTCTTCGCTGGTCAAAAGCCGTACCTATACCCGCACGGATGAAGGGCGGGAGGATGCGCTGCGCTGGGCTACATGGGACAGTACACTGGCCCTGACGCTTGCCCTCTTCATCAATGCAGCCATCCTGATCGTGGCAGCAGCGGCGTTCCATGGCACGGGGCATCAGGACGTGGCGGAGATCAGCGATGCGTGGAAGCTCCTCTCCCCTGTGCTGGGGTTCGGGCTGGCCTCCACACTGTTTGCCGTAGCCCTGCTTGCTGCGGGTACCAACTCCACCGTGACGGGGACGCTGGCCGGGCAGATTGTCATGGAAGGCTTCCTGCATCTTCGTCTGCCCTACTGGGCACGGCGTCTGCTGACCCGGGGGCTGGCTGTTCTGCCAGTCATTGTCGTGATCGCCATTTTCGGGCAGGGCAAGGTGGGTGACCTGCTGGTGTTCAGTCAGGTCGTGTTGTCCATGCAGCTGCCTTTCGCCATGGTTCCGCTGGTCTGGTTCGTGTCCAGCCGGAAGCATATGGGGCGATTCCATCTTTCCCCTCTTCTGGCTGTGCTGTCCTGGCTGGTTGTGCTGGTGATTGTCGGACTGAACATCAAGCTGCTGGGAGATGCCCTTTTCTGAAGCGTGTCAGCAGGGTGTGCATTTCGGGGGCAGATAATGGAAGCTGCGGTCGAACCATGTCAGACCGTGACCAGCCCCGTCTTTGACGGTGATGGTATGCACACGGCAGATCAGCACGTCATGTGTGCCGATGCTGTGGGTATCGTCTATCGTACAGTCGAGCGTGGCAAGGGCGCCATCCAGGAGAGGTGAGCCAAGCGGACCAGTCTGCCATGTTCCGTGACCGAAACGGTCTGTAGAAGAAAGGGTGCTGTTGGCGAAAGCGCAGGCAAGAGTGTCATGCCCCTTGCCGAGAATGCTGATGCCCAGCCTGCCATTTTCCAGAAAGGCCCTATGGGACTGGTTGCTGCGGTTCAGGCAGACCAGAACAGTGGGAGGCGTGTCCGTCACACTGGTAATGGCAGAGACAGTCAGCCCATGCCGGCCTGCTGGACCATCAGTCGTGACAAGAACGACAGGGGAGCCAAGGCGGCTCATGGCGTTGCGAAAGACAGCCTGCATGGCGGACCCTTCTGGTAGTGATAAAACAGGACCAATGAAGGACTAATTATGGACTCATTGTCACAGGGATGCAAATGCCATTCCCGAGAGGTGGGAACGCAGATCGCCCCTGCGTGGTATCACGGTAGGAGCGATCTGGGAAAGGGCGTGTGACGCCGGTGCTCAGTAGGTCAGTGTCAGGGAGGACTGATAGTAGGTTGCGTCGCGGGCACCAACCTGATGCATGGCATGGGAGGTGAGGAAGCGGACGACGTGGTGATCCCATGTCAGATGCGGGCCGAGGCGCAGGCTGGCGGCCATCTGCGGAGCAATGCCGACAAAGGAATCATGATTGTAGGAGTTGAACATGCCGGAGGTGAACTGCCGCTGGAAGATGTTGCGGCCATAGATGGAATAGGTGTCGTCCCCTGCACTGTAACGCCAGTAGATGGGCAGCTTCAGCTGGAAGGTCAGGTAGCTGGTGGGTGAGAAGCTGGCCTTGGGGGCGAAGTCGATCAGGTTCTGGCCGGTCAGGTAGTTGGTCGGGTCCAGATAGTTGGTGTTCACACCAAAGGGCTCGATGTAGGTGTTCACGCTGCCGGTCGTTCCACGGGCACCACCGCCGGAATAGGCATCACCCTGCACACCAATGGTCGGATGCCACATGACATGGCGGAAGTGGTAATCCACCGTACCGTTCATGGACCAGGCATTCACGTTGCGGTTCATGCGGTCATAATGGTTGGCCCTGTTGTAGGACTGGTAGAACGTGCCCTGCTGGTAGGCCCCGCCGAAAGAGAAGCTGATGGGACCGGCCTCACCATGCCAGCGCAGGCCGAAATTGTTGCGCTTCGTGTGGCCGAGGGCGGAGGCGTTGTACATCACGGTCTGCTGGGCAGGGCCGCCATTTATTTCATAACCGTAATAGAAAAGGTTGATGAAAGAATAGCCCTTCTCGCCGAGAAAGTGGAAATCAGGCGGAGCGATGGTGACATTGGCCCCGTACAGCCGTGTCTTGTAATCCAGCGTGTCGTGGAAGAGGGAATTGCCGCCACGGAAGCTGTCCGTATGGTTGTTTTTTGTGTTGATGAAGTAGAAGCCGTCAAAACGGACCCGGTTCCAGTGTTCATAGATGCGGAAACCATCCCAGCTGAGCGGCACGTTCAGCACGTCACGGTTGCCGATCATGTAATCCGGGGCATCCAGGAACTGCTGGCGACCGAAAATGAAGCCGCCATGCCCCCCCGCAGCCTTGCCGCTGAGTTCCACAAAAGCCTGTTGCAGGTCCAGGTTTTTGCGGAACGTACCGTCATAGCTGTATCCACGCCACCCGCCAGCATCGGCATTGATGAGCTGGCCGAAGAAGCGCACGTGCTGGCCGAGATGCAGGTCGGCACTCCAGAGGTTGCGGACGGCAAAGCGGCCTGAATTGAAGGGCCGTGCCTTCATGGAGGTGGTGGGGTCGATGGCCGCACCGAAAACGGGGCGTTTGTCATACCAGTTGTTGAGGCGTGTTTCCCCAGCAAGGCTGAGCCAGATGGACCCGCTGTCATTCAGCTTCATGTGTTTGTAGGAATCGAAGGGATCGCCCCTGTCGCAGATGCCTTTCCCGGGGGCACTGATGCTGTCCATCCCGGCGGGTGTGCCATACTGGGAGACCGGGCCGAAGCCCGTCTCGCTGCCATCGCCCCGTGCCCAGACGCCGTAGGGGTTGGGGGTGGTTTTTCCGTCATCCTTGGGGCAACCACCGGGAGCCGTGTGCATGATGCGGTCCAGAATGCTGCGCTGTTGTGGTGCATCCAGTGTGGAGGTTTCAGCATGAGCGGAGGAAAAAGCAGTGCCGAAACCTGTTGCCAGAAGTGTGGTACATAGGATGGTGCGGGAGAGGGAGAAATGTCTCATTGTCTTCTGTTAGGCTCGTCTGTGAATTGCTGAGCGGAAGAAGACGGGAAAAAATGCTCCTCAACATTGATTTAAGGCAAGAATGTGCAAAAGGTTCTTACAGAATAAACCTTTCACAATAACATGAAAAACCTTTCAGACGGAAAAAACGGACCTGCTCCATCCGTGGTTTTTTCTTGAGATTATCATTATAAAACAGTGGATTATTCTTTGATGTTGATCAGATGTCCTGCCCTGAAAAAGAAGGGTAGGGGGAAATTTTATTACCTATTTATTTATAGGATTTCCTTTTCTCTGTGATTTTCATATAAGATGCACTTGACTTTTTTCACGGAACGGTGAGCCCCTGACATCTGCCAGCATGGGCAGGTGTCAGGGATGATCCAGCAGAAGGTGAGGCTGTTCACCTTTCAGCCGGTCACTCTTTTGTCGTTCGGTGGCGTGGCAGCAGGGCCGGGATGAACAGAAGGGTGCAGACCAGCGTACAGCCAAGAGAGAGCAGCAGCAGCCGGCCCATGCTGGCTGTCCCCGGATGGGCTGAAGCTGCCAGTGAGCCGAAGGCGGAGCCGGTTGTCAGGGCAGAAAACAGCACGGCCCGGGCTGTTGGGGATGAAAGCTGGTTCTGAAGGCCCGCACGCCAGTTCATGACAAAATAGATGTTGAAGGAAACACCAACGCCCAGCAGCAGTGGCAGGGCGATGATGTTGGCGTAATTGAGCTGCTCCGGCACGGTGATGATCAGAATGACGGTCAGCAGGGAGGAAAGCAGCAGCGGAAGCAGGACAAGCAGCGTATCCAGCAGGCGACGCAGCGTGGCGAAGAGGATCAGCGCGATGGCCACGATGGCACACAGGGCCGCCGTGATGAAGGCGTGTGTGATGGTCTGCGCACTGGCGATGATCTCCAGCGCAGGGCCGCAGATGTCCGGGGTTACGCTTTCCAGCTCATGCACGAAATGGTGGAGTGTTTTCGTTTCGGACATGCGCCCATTGGGGTGGATGATCAGCCGGTAAGCCCCTGTGGAGGCAATATAGTCGCTGCGTATGTCTTTGGGGATGGTATCAAGGGTGATGGGGGACGGGGCGAGCAGCGCCTTCAGCTGGCTCAGCTCTCCCGGCAGGAAGCGTGTCAGGGCTTCATTGGTGGCCATCAGCGTGGCATCGGGTGCTGTGGAGAGGTGTTCCAGCGCTGCATGAAGGGCTTTCAGGGAAGGGGAAAGCCTGTCATCCAGCCCATCAAAATCATGTGCCGCTTTGAGAGCTGCTGCCCGGAGGTCCGCTGCCGAGGGGGGCGGTGCCGGATGGGCAACGGAAAGCGTGGGCAGCAGGATGTCGGCAGCTTCATGAATCAGCTGGAGTTTCGTTTCCTGATCGTCCGGGACCAGAGCTCCCAGCCAGAGAACATCATGCACGCTGTCCAGCTTGCCAAGAGCGGCGGCCAGTCGGCTTGCCGTTGCCGTGTCGGGGACAAGCACCTGGGCATTGTAGGGTGTGGTGAGAGGGTTCTCCTCAAGCAGGCTCAGGGCCTTCATGCCTTCCGTATTGGGATTTTTGGTATGGAGCGGGTCGGCATCGAACATGAGGGATGGCGCCAGCCCGGCTCCGATGAGCCCCAGCACGGCAAAGATGGCCAGCACGGGCAGGCGGAAACGGTGCAGGGCCCTGTCCAGTGGTTCAAGACAGGTGAATCCCCGGAGGTTGTCCCCCGGCATGGCCCGGAAGAATCGCAGCAGGGCAGGCAGCAGCGTCAGCGTGCAGATGAAAGCGATCACCATGCCGCCACCGGCAATCAGCCCCAGCTGGGCCACGCCGACAAAATTGGTGGGCGTGAAGGCAAGAAAGCCCGCTGCGGTGGCCAGAGAGGCAACAAATATTTGGCCGCCACTTTCCAGGCCTGTGCGGTCCAGTGCGGCGAGGGGAGAGAGAGGCCGCCCCTGTTCATCCTTCTGGCAGCGGAAACGCACGCCGAACTGGATGGCAAAATCCACGGCAATGCCGACAAACAGGATGGCAAAGGCCACGGAGATCATGTTGAGGGTACCAACGGCCAGTGTGGCAAAGCCGGTTGTCAGCAGCAGCCCGATGATGAGCGTGAGGAGGATGGGAATGACCACCCGCAGCGAGCGGACGGCCAGCAGGAGCCAGAGCGTGACAAGGGCGAGGGAGATGAACAGCCCGATGATCATGCCCTGGGCCACGGTGGAGAATTCCTCATCACTCAGCTTGGCTTCTCCGGTGATGAGCGCATGGGCCCGACCAGCCTTTACAGTAGGCAGGCTGTCCAGTGCGGTCCGCATGGCCGCCGTGGCGGCTTCGGACGGTTCGAAGGAGGTGAAGTCAGGTTTCGGGTGGGTGACGACAAACTGGTAATGGCTGCCTAGGTCGCTCAGGCCACCGGCCAGCAGCTTTTCCCATGAAAGAGGAACAGCATGGCCAGCAAGACCATCGTTGAGGGTCCGTGTCAGGCCATCAAGAGCGGTATTGAAACTGGCAGGGATGGGCTGATTGCTGCGTATGGCCGTGGCCATGAGGCTGAATGTGCCAAACAGCCCACGGGCCGAGGGGTCTGCTGCCAACATGCCAAGGAAGGGCTGTGCAGCAATGGTGGAATCCATCAGCGGTTCCAGCTGCTTCGTATCGATGAAGAGGAAGGCATTCCGGGTGTAGAAAGGGTTGGCATCCGGCTGGTCCACCCGGTCGAAATGGGTCGTGTCCCGGGAAAGGACAGCCGTAAGGGCATTGGCGGTTTCCCGGCCTTCTTCCGGCGTGGCAGCGCTGATGATGGCGACGAGGGTGTTCTTCTCACCAGGGAAGAGGCTCTCTATCTGACGGTTTTTCTGCTTCCATGGCAGCGTGTCGGCAAACAGCCTGTCCGTCTCTGTCGTGATGCCCAGCTGGGTCATGCTCAGCCAGGCTGATCCCACGCAGAGGAGCATGAAGATGGTCAGGACAAGGGTGACATGACGGCCGCAGAACGCATTGAGGCGGCTTGTCAGAGTGGAAAGCATGGGGAAATCTGACCTCTTTGTGACCGTGCAGGCACCCTGCATATAACAGAAAGGCCGGGGCCAGAAGGCGTCTCGGCCGGACCGGAAGGAACCTGGCAGGGCAGCCGGGAGGCCCCTGCCGGGACGCATGACGGATGGCGTTTTCTGGCCATTCGGGGCGGAGGGACCGTCCCTGCGGATACCATGCGCACAGGAACTACTAGCCTGAAGGGGGGCTTTTTTCTATCCCCTGCATGAGGTGGCGAGGGAATGAAGGGGAGGGCGCATGGCTGCCCGGTCCGTGGTGGTGTTCTTGTGCCCGTGCAGGCTTTCTGGCTGACAGCAGGAGTATTCTGCGGCAGAATGGGCGGCATGACCTGGACATTGGACGGCATTGCCGAGCATGAAAGCATCATCCGCCATAGCGTGTTCCGGACTCTGGCCGCCCCTGTGGAGGACGAGGCAGGAGCGATGGCCTTTCTGGCAGAGGTGGCCGTGCCGGATGCCACCCATAACTGCTGGGCCTTCCGTGTGGGAGGGCGGTATCGTGTCAGTGACGATGGCGAGCCATCCGGTACGGCGGGCCGTCCGATTCTTTCAGCCATAGAAGGGCAGGACTTTGACGGGGTCATGGTGGTCGTGACCCGCTGGTTTGGAGGCATCAAGCTGGGGGCCGGTGGTCTGGTCCGGGCCTATGGCGGTGCGGCAGCGGCCTGCCTGCGGGAGGCCGCCAGGATCGAGCGGGTGGAGCGTGTCCGCCTTGGCTTTCATTGCCCCTTTCCCGTTTTTGCTGAGGTGGAAGCCAAACTGCCGGGCTGGAATGTGGAAACACGGCGCTGCGATTTTGGAGCGGCTGGTGCTACGATGGAGCTGGCTGTCCCCGTGCAGGAGCGCATGGCCGTGGAGGCCTGGTTGCGGGACCTGACACGGGGGCAGGAACCCGTCCGGGTGCTGGACGGGGAGCCGGAAGGGTAAGAGACGGGGCTTCTGCTTTCGCTCCCGTTTCTGTCAGTTTTTCTTTCTGTCCTGCCGTTTGAGCTCTTCCGGTGAGGGGCCGGTGGCTTCAGGTGCCGTGTAGCGGGGAACACGCCCGTGATGGCCGAAATTGACGATCCGGGCCTCTTTCAGCCCATGCATGGAGAAGAGCATGCGGGCAAGCTGGAGTGCCAGTGCAGAGCCAATGAAGGGGCCGACAAGATAGATCCACACACCATGCAGGTTATGGGCCAGTGTATCGGGGGCCAGTGTCCGCATGAAATTCGTGCTGTTGCCGGAGAACCCGGCGATCAACGGGTTGGTGACGGCAAAATAGAAGGCGCAGATCCATGTCGTCAGATGCTGTAATTTCGGGCGTGAGGCCGTGAAATAGATGATCATGATCAGTCCCGCCGTGGCGATGGCTTCCATCAGGGCGGCAAGGCCGAGGCCGTAATTGCTGGAAGGGAATGTTCCGGCATAATTGATCTGGCTGACCATGGGCTGCCAGAAAGGCAGCAGCAGGCTGATCCCCAGGCAGGAAATGAGTGTCCCGCTGAAGGCCCCGACAAGTTGTGCCCCGAGATAACCCAGCGCATCTGGCCAACGGATTTTCTTCGTCAGGAAGAAGGCCAGCGTCACGGAGGGGTTGAGATGTGCACCGCTGACCTTGCCGAAGGGGGACAGTGTGGCGACTGTCCCTGCCAGCCCGAAGAACAGGCCGATCAGGACAGAGCGGATGATGGGATGCGGGGCCAGCATGGCCGCAAAGGGGGACCGGTCTGACGCCAGGATGGTGGTCGTGCTGATGCCGATGGTCAGCATGATGGCCGTGGCGATGGCCTCCATGGCATACAGTTTCCAGTGGAGGGGCTGGTCAGGGTGAGGTTTGCCAGCCAAGGGGCGGTCCACCAGTTCCCGGTGGGAAAACCGGATATGAGGCAGGTGGATATGGGGAAAGCGGACGTGGTGGGCGGCAAAACGCTTTTTATCGTCCGGCTGCGGAGGGGGAGAAGAGATGGTCATGCGGCCTCTCTTGTGAACAGATGGAGGAATTACCCATCATGTTTCAGAATTGCTGGCGGGCCGGTCAAGACAATAAAGATGATTTAATCTTTTCCAGCCGGGGAAAAGCGGCGGACGAGGTCGCTCAGATGTCCCGTTTCAGCAATGGTGAGGGTGTGCGGGGCTTTGGGGCGGGCGTTGGCGGTGCCTACATGGCGGGGGATGACTGCCTGCCGGAAGCCCAGCTTGGCAATTTCTTTCAGCCTGATGCCTGTCTGGCTGACCTGCCGGACTTCTCCGGAAAGACCGATCTCGCCAAAATAGGCTTCATCAGGGGCAGTGGGCTGGCCCGTGGCGGCGGAGATCAGGGCTGCGGCTACGGCAAGGTCGGCAGCCGGTTCGGTGACCTTCAGCCCGCCGGTGATGTTGAGGTGGACATCCAAGCTGCCTAGTTTCAGTCCGCAGCGCGCCTCCAGCACGGCCAGAACCATGTTCAGTCGGGAGCTGTCCCAGCCCAGTACGGCACGGCGGGCGGCTCCATCACCACTTTTGGCAGAAAGCAGGACCTGCACCTCCAGCAGGATGGGGCGTGTTCCCTCCAGCCCGGCAAAAACGGCAGAACCGGCAATATTGCCATGCCGTTCGGCCAGAAACAGGGCGGAAGGGTTGGGTACTTCCCGCAGGCCGGTATCGGTCATGGCGAAGACGCCGATCTCGTCCGTGGCTCCGAAACGGTTCTTGGCTGCCCGGAGAATGCGGAATTGATGGCCCCGGTCACCTTCAAAATACAGCACGGCATCGACCATATGTTCCAGCACACGGGGGCCGGCAAGGGCTCCTTCTTTCGTGACATGGCCGATGAGAATGAGGACAAACCCCAGTGTCTTGGCCAGACGGATCAGCTCGAAGGCACAGCTGCGGACCTGCGAGACCGAGCCGGGGGCACTGGCCACGCCTTCCAGCCACATGGTCTGGATGGAGTCGATGACGACGACCTGAAAAGCCCGTCTTTCTTCCAGCGAGGCCGTGATGTCATTGACATTGATGGAGGCGGCCAGCTCCAGCTGGTCCAGCGCCTTGGGGTCACGGTCCAGTTCCAGCCGCCGTGCCCGCAGGCGGATCTGGTCGATGGCCTCTTCCCCGGAGACATAGAGGACATTGTGCTGCGCTCTGGCGAGAGCGCAGGTCATCTGGAGCATGAGGGTGGATTTGCCGATGCCCGGGTCTCCGCCCACCAGCACGACCGAGCCGGGCACAAGCCCGCTGCCCAGCACCCGGTTCAGCTCCGCCATGTTCGTGTCCAGCCGGGCCGGAGGGGTGGCCTTGCCATCCAGCCGTGTCGTTTTCAGGCCCGCACCTTTTCGTGTGGTGGCGCTACGGCTGGGGGTGGCGGTTCTGGTTTCTTCCTCCAGAGTGTTCCACTCGCCGCACTGTTCGCAGCGGCCTGTCCATTTGGGGTATTGGGCCTGGCAGTTCTGGCAGACGAACAGGCTGGCAGGTTTCCGGGCCATGTCAGCGTTTTTCCGCAGGGTTGGCCGTCATGCCACTGGTGGGGATCGGGCCGTCCAGCCGCCCGTGGGTGAACTGATCGACAATCGGATTGCCACTGTGCATCAGCGTATTGGCCGGCCCCTGCCAGATGATCTTCCCCCCGTAGAGCATGGCGGCATGGTCGCCGATGCGGGTGACGGAGGTCATGTCATGGGTGATGGTCAGCGCCGTGGCCCCCCGCTGGGTGACGCAGCTGCTGATGAGACCATCGATTACGGCGGACATGATGGGGTCCAGCCCGGTCGTGGGTTCATCGAAGAAGAGGATGTCCGGTTGTCCGGCCAGGGCACGGGCCAGTCCGACACGTTTCTGCATGCCGCCGGAGAGCTCCGCCGGGTTGAGTGGAGCCACATGCGGTCCCAGCCCGACCTGTTCCAGCAGGCGCAGAGCTTCCTTCTCCTGCGTGGCCCGATCACGGCGCCGGCCATGGCTCTTGGCAGTGAGACCGAAAAGGACGTTGTCCATCACGCTCATGCTGTCAAACAGCGCAGCATTCTGGAACAGCATTCCGATCCGTTTCAGCAGGGTTCCACGTCGGCTGCGCGAGGCACCGATGATGTTCTCGCCATCAATCTCGATGGTGCCTTCATCAGGCTCGATCAATCCCAGGATGCAGCGTAACAGCAGGGATTTTCCGTTGCCGGATCCTCCGATGATGACTGTGGATTTCCCGGCTGGCACATCCAGATCAATCCCGTTGAGGATTGTCCGGTCTCCGAAGGATTTTCTCAGGCCACGGATGCGGAGGCGGGGCTGGCCAGACGGTGCTGCCGTCCGGGAAGAGGAGGAAGACGTCATCATGCGGTAAAGAAGAGATCCGTCAGCAGGTAGTCAAAGGCGAGAATCAGGATGGAGGAGGCGACGACGGTTGCTGTCGCCGCCCGGCCGACACCCTCGGCTCCACCCCGGCTGTTGTAGCCTTCGTAACAGCCCAGCAGGGTGATGAGAAATCCAAAGACAGCCGCCTTCAGCAGTCCGACCAGT
This sequence comes from Parasaccharibacter sp. TMW 2.1891, assembly GCF_023337675.1. Taxonomy (NCBI): domain Bacteria; kingdom Pseudomonadati; phylum Pseudomonadota; class Alphaproteobacteria; order Acetobacterales; family Acetobacteraceae; genus Parasaccharibacter; species Parasaccharibacter sp. TMW 2.1891. Next base: position 163,315 of record NZ_QORT01000003.1, read on the forward strand.
ACGTCATGGCTGTGCAGGGAGGCATGGGTGGCATGAATGTAGAGTGCGGGGCTGAAGCCAAGCTTCCCCACTGCAACGATGAAGCCCCCGGCAACGCCCAGGATGTCGGCGATCAGGACGAGGAACGGCAGGGCCAGGATACCTGCCACCAGGCGGGGCGTGACGAGATATTTGATTGGATCGGTTGCCAGTGTGTTCAGGGCGTCAATCTGGTCTGTGACCCTCATGGAGCCGATCTGTGCCGCAATGGCTGCCCCGATGCGGCCAGCCACCATGAGGCCTGCCAGAACTGGCCCCAGCTCTTTCGTGATGGACATGACCACGATGCCACCAACGGCATTCTGGGCATGGTACTGGCTGAAGCCGCTATAGGACTGCAAAGCGATGACGGCACCGGAAAATATGGCTGTCAGGGCCACGACAGGTAGCGAGAGAAAGCCGATCTCGACTAGGCAGGACAGAATGACCTGCCCGTAAACGGGCAGGCGGAAAATGCCTCCCAGCCCCCGCAGGGCGAACAGGCTGAGGGCCCCGGCATGGTGCAGGCCTCCCAGTATGCCACGGCCAAGAAAGATGAAGGGAAGGGATAGAGCTCTCACACGGTCTGCCTTTGTTCTCTGCCGGTCACCGCGATGGTGTGTTCTGCGGCCCTGCCGGGGTGCCTGCCTGCGGCGCCTGTGGGGCAGGCTGGGATGTAGCTGATGCCGGTGGTACGGGGGTGGGGGCCTGTGGAACGGGGCTGGACGCAGGGGGTGTTGCTGCCGGTGTGGCGGGGGGCGCAACAGCGGGCACTGCGGGCCGGACGGGTGTCCCCGCCGTCTGTCCGGCTGCTGTTCCAGCAGGAGGGGTGGATGTTCCGGCAGCCTGCTTCGGTACATGGGGAACGGCAGGATTGTTCAGCCCCTGTGCCTGGCCATCCGGCTGGGGGGGCTGGGCGGCAGGTGCCGGTCCTGCGGCCTGTTTTGCCGGGGTGGCCTCTGGCGGGCTGGCGTGGGTGATGTGCTTTGTTCCCCCATCCTGCACGGTGCCTGTCACCTTGCTGAGCGTGACGCTGGCAGCATCGCTGGTGGTGATGCTGGCATTGTTGACCGTGGCCATGATGGAGGCATCTGCCTGCTGGGAGGCATTCAGTGTCAGGCTGTCAATCTGCCCTTCGGTAATGGAAAGATGGCTGCTGTCGGACATCTGGGCCGAAAAGGCGGAGAGAAGGGCGGTATCCACCTCAAGGTGGCTCCCCCCTGTGGCATTGAGCTGTGCTGCACGGTTCAGCTGGTGGATGTGGGCCTGTGTCGTGCCGGAGATGGACATGTCCAGCGATTCCACACGGTCCACCTGAAGGGATGCATCATCCAGATTGCTTTCCAGCGTGGTGAGTGTGCCACTGATGGTGATGTGGGCCTGTGGGCTGTCATGCAATGTCAGCGCCGTGTCGCTGGAGAGGTGCAGGGTCAGCCGTCCGCCTTTTGGGCAGTTGTGCAGGGCGAGGCGGATATGGCTTTCCGTCCCGTCCCGGGTTGTCTGGATATCCGGGGTGAGGCCGGTAGCCTCTTCGACCACCACGCTGTCTTTCAGGGCGGCATCAGCCCGGATATGGACCTGCGCACAGGGCACGCTGAGGTCCAGCTCGTCCGCATGGAGGGGAGTGCGCACATCGGCTGCCAGAGCGCTGCTGGCCATCAGGGTTCCACCCAGCATGGCACCAAGGCACATGCCGCGCCCGAGCAACAGGGAAAGACAGGTCTGGACGTTACGCATGTTCACTCAGGAACTCCCGGCTACAAGAGATGGCAGGATTGTACCGCCTGCGGAAACGGACAGGGCGCAGGCCCTGTCAGCCTGCCCCCGTTCATGATTCCGTCATTGATGGCTACCATTATAGGCAGCCTGACCGCATGAGGATAGCCCGCTTTATGGGCAGGTATGTGGCGGCAGGGGGGCGCTGCCCAGACAGTGATAATGGAAGCCGGCTTCCAGCCATTCATCTTTCCGCCATATCTGCCGGTAGTCCAGCACGAGCCTGCCACGCATCCGGGGGGCGAGCTGGCCCGGGGTGAGAGCGGCAAAGGTGGGCCATTCTGTCAGGACCAGCAGCATGTCAGCCCCCTCGGCGGCCTGAAGAGGGGTGGCGGTGTAGGTGATGCCTTTTGGCAGCAGGGTGCAGGCTGTCTCCATGCCCTGCGGGTCATGGGCCCGCAGCGTGGCACCGGCCTCGTGCAGCAGGGGGAGGATGGTCAGGGCTGGGGCCTGCCGCATGTCGTCCGTATGGGCCTTGAAGGTGAGCCCCAGTACGGCGATGGTACAGCGTGTGATGTCACCCCCGGCCAGAGCAAGGATGCGCTCGGCAAGGCGGCGTTTGCGGGCCTCATTGGCTGCGATGGTGGTTTCGATGAGCTGCGTGGGGGTTCCGGCCTGTCGTGCGGAGGTTGCCAGAGCCTGCGTATCCTTGGGGAAGCAGGAACCACCATAGCCTGGCCCGGGTGTGAGAAAATGGGGGCCGATGCGGGGGTCCATCCCCATGCCACGGGTTACGTCGGCAATCTGGCCGCCTGTGGCTTCGCAGAGATCGGCCATCTCGTTGGCGAAAGTGACCTTCATGGCGAGGAAGGCATTGGCGGCGTATTTTGTCAGTTCCGCACTTTCCAGTCCCATGAAGAGCAGACGGCCCGCTGGCCCGGACAGGGGGGCGTAAAGTGTTTCCAGCAGGGTGCGGGCGGTGGAGGGGGCCCCCAGCTGTTCTTCCAGCCCGATGATGACGCGGTCCGGCTGCATGAAGTCGGCAATGGCGTGGCCTTCCCGCAGGAATTCGGGATTGGAGGCGATGTGAAAGGTCAGGTCGGGCCGGGCCTGCCGCACGATGGCGGCGACCTGCCGCCCTGTCCCGACCGGGACGGTGGATTTCGTGACGATCAGCAGGCCGTCAGGGGCATGGGTGGCAATGGCCCGTGCGGCGGCATGGACGTAACTCAGGTCAGCATGGCCGCTGCCCCGGCGGGTGGGTGTTCCCACAGCGATGAAGACGGCCCGGCTTTTCTGGAGGGCGGTGGCCAGATCACCAGAAAAGGCCAGCCGTCCCGCCTGCCGCTGTGCGGCAACCAGCTCTTCAAGCCCGGGTTCATAGATGGGCATGGTTCCGGTTTTCAGGCGGTCCAACCGTGCAGGATCATGCTCGATGACAGTTACATTCGCCCCGAAGGCCGCCAGGCAGGCCCCTGATACCAGCCCGACGTAACCGCCGCCAATCATGGTGATGTGCATGGGGTCTCCTTCGGGCTGGAAAGAATGGAACGATCATTCTGTTTCTGTCAGGTGCAGGCGGTGCTGGCTAGGGGAAACACATCACTCCTCAATTGAAGGGCTGGTAGCGGAGGGACATCAGGACCATGTCGGCGTCGCTTTTGGGTTTGCCCCCCACGCCGGAGAAGGCCTGCACATGGGTGTGGGAATACTGCCCCCCCACCAGCAGGGTGCCATAATCACCCTTGGCGGCCGTGTACCAGAACCCCCCGGTTGCCTGCGCCACTGTGCGGATGTTGCCGGAGGCAGCACAGTTGGTGGCGAGTTCTGTAAAGCAGCCCCGCATGTCGAAACCACGGTTGCCATAGCCGTAATGGCTGCCATCTTCATCAAAGGAACGGCGGCTGAGGACAGTTTCTGCCCCGGCATAGGAATAGAGTTTCAGGGTCTTGAGAGGGTTGCCATAGAGGCCGAGCAGCAGGTTGGCTTCTGGCAGAGGCGTGACGGCACCGTTACGCCCGTAGGTATAATCCGGCATGTTGGACGTGCCGTAGCGGCCCAGGCCCGTGCCGACAAGGCCGGAGGCCTGGAAATACAGTTTCCTGTTGATGAGGGGCAGGACCATGCCGCCCCCGCCTCCACCGGCGATGCGGGTATGGTTGCTTCCTCCTCCCAGCGTGCTGGTCCGGTCCCGGAAGAAGCGCATGACGCCAGTAAGTTCGTAATGGCCCCAGCCGGGGTCGGCAGCGATCTTGGCGATGAGGTCCGGTGCCGGGTCGGTCGTGTAGTAGGTGGAAGGGTTGTTGACGTTCGTGCCGGTCAGCCGGTCGGTCGTGGTGCAGTGTCTGGCAGCGTTGGAGCAGGGAGATACACCAGCCGGGACGGCACTGGGGTTTTCGATGGACAGGCCAGCAGCGTAACGTTCCTCCTTGCCGAAGGTTTTGACAGCACGGAACTGGGCGTTGCGTGTCCAGTTGAAGCCGGGGACGTATTGGGCCTCGATGACCATGGGGGTCTGTTCGTCACGGGCCAGCAGGCCCTTGTTGTAGAGCGTGATGAGAGACCAGCTCTGCCCACCCAGCAGGTACCAGCCATCTTCGTGGTTTTTCAGTTCACCATAAACGACACGGGCACGCAGGACGTAGGAGTTCGACTGGCGGGAGTTGGATGATGAGCCGGAACCCTGGAAATCCGTCTCCACATAGGCATCGGCTACCAGTTTCCGGGTCAGCATCCCTTCTGCCAGCAGGGCCAGCCGGCTCTGCCGCTCTGTCTGGTGGAATTCGCTCATGTGGGAGGCAGGCTGGTTATGCCATGGAATGCCGTTATAGGCACTGGCAATATCGGCAGCACTGTTGCGGGAGCGCCAGACGCCTGCGGCCTCCAGATATCCCCCCAGAGTCAGGCGGATACCGCCAATCTGGAGCTGCCCCCGGCGCAGCGGGCTGTAAAGGTCTGGATGGGCGGGTGGAATGGCTGTCAGCTCGCCATAGGGGGTACTGGCCGTGCGGGAAGGGGTTAGGATGGCATTGTCACCAAGGCCGAATACATCGTCATGCCTGGTCCGGGAGGACGCCAGATGCCCCGCCGCGGCTGCCGGGCCAAGCAGCCTTTCCCGGGGGGCATAAGGGTCGGCCTCAATCAGTTCTCTCTGGCGGGCCAGTTCAGCACGGACACGCCGATTCTCGGCAGCCTGTTTCTGCTTCATGGCTTCGAGCTGGGCCTGCATGGCGTGTATCTGTTTTTCCATCAGGGCAATTGCATCATTGGTGCCGGCGGCATGGGCAGATGATGCGAAGTGTGATGCACTGTATGACAGAAATATTACTGTCATAAAACTGTAATGAAAGGGATTTATATTACATTTTTTTGTCAGTTTCACGAAAATCTCCCGCAGTCATCACATGCCTTCATGTCTATTTACTCATTTTTTTGTGTCAAAAAAGACTTTTCTTTGTCTTGTGGTATATTTTTATTGTCTGAAGCGTCGGCGAAGCTATAACGGCAGACAGGTGATCATTGCGTGTGCCGAGGGATTTATGCGTCCGACAGATAAACGTCTTCTCCGCTGGAAGAACTGCGGCAGGGCCTTCATGCTGGTGCTGTCCATTTCGTCAGCCCTGGCCGGGGTGGCCCGTGCGGAGGATGTGGAGATAACGGGCGCAGGGTCCAGCTTTGCTGCCCCCATCTATCAGAGCTGGAGCGTTCCGGCGGGAGAACAGGCAGGGCTTCAGGTCAATTATCAGACGGTCGGTTCCAGCGCCGGGCAGGATCAGGTCGTGGAACGTACGGTGGATTTTGGAGCATCCGACAAGCCGATGAGCCCGAACCGTCTGGCAGAGACGCACCTCTACCAGTTTCCGACCGTCATGAGTGGTGTGGTGCTGGTGGTCAATCTGCCCGGTGTTCCCGCCGGGGCATTGCGGCTGGACGGTCCGACACTGGCAGCCCTGTATGATGGTCGCATCACGGATTGGGACGACCCCCGCATCCAAGCTCTCAATCCCGGGGTGACGTTGCCGGATATGGGAGTTGTGGCCGTGCATCGGGCCGATGGTGCCGGGACGACCTATGTGTTCACATCCTACCTTTCCCGGACATCACCGGAGTGGGAGGCCCGTATCGGTGCAGGGACCCTTGTGGAGTGGGCTGGCGGTGCTGGAGCACGGGGCAATGACGGCATTGCCGCCCTTGTCCGTCAGACGGAAGGGAGCATCGGCTATGTGGAATATGCCTACGCCGCACAGAACCATCTGGGCATCGTGCAGATGAAGAATCATGATGGGCGGTTCGTGCTGCCATCCCTGAAGGGCTTCATTGACGCTGCTTCCGCAGCGGAATGGAAAGCGGAGGACCATTTTGCCGTCAATCTGCTGGACCAGCCCGGGGCGGAGAGTTGGCCCATCGTGTCAGCCACCTATGTTCTGGTGCCGGAAGATGCCGTGGACCGGCCCGAGGGGCAGGGTGTGAAGCGCTTCTTCAGCTGGGGGTTTGCCCATGGGGCAGAGATCAATGCCCGGCTGGGCTATGTGGGGCTGCCAACTTCGGTCAGTGATGCCGTTTTGCGTGGCTGGCCTTCGAGCGCAGCAGGGAAGTAAGCAGGGAGACCTGCCCTTCATGCCGCAGGCCATGCCAGCTGAGGAGCGTATCGGCCAGAAAGGCCAGCAGGGCTGCCACGGTGCAGCCCAGTGCAGTGCCGAAGAGGGCCAGCAGCCAGAGTGATGTCGTGGCATCTCCCAGTGAGCCGACAAAGAGGGCGATGGCCGCACCACAGGTCATGGCCCCGCCCAGCCCGTTGAGGATAATGGCAAGGTCCAGCACGACAATGCGGCGTGTCAGGCGTTTCTGGCGGGTTTTCAGCCGTTGCGGCGTGTCGTAGCTGTACTGGTGGTCCTGTTCGGAAGGAGGGGCGGCCAGCAGACGGTTGACATTGTCCAGATGGTCCGAGACACGGGCCAGCCTTGTATTGAAGATGTTGATCAGCGTGCCGATGCCGGAGAGCATGAAGACGGGGGTCAGGGCCATCTGGATGATGTGGGCGGCGTCGTCGATATTGTTCATCTGGGTAAGAAAGGGCAGGGTGTTCAGCAGGGGCACGGTCATGACGGTTCTGGTGGTTGTACGCCGGGACAGTATGCCGGATGAAGTCCGCTCAGGCCATGGGCCTGTGCAGGACCCGTATCCGGAACACCGGGGCCATGGGGGTGGGGTGATAATGCACAAGGGGCGCTGGATGAGCAACAGAACTGTGAAGGTGGTGGCCGGGTATCCGTGCTGGCCCCGGCTGCGACCGCTGGTCCTGCTGGCCTGCCTGGCCGGGCTGGTGGCTCCGGCCATGGCAGAAGAGCCGGAGGGGGTGTCTCCGGCCTGTCCGCCTGCGGTCCGGCAGGTGGAGCTGGCCTGCCAGAGCTGGACGGAGATTGACGCCGGCCTTAAAGCCGGGACCAGAACGGTCATTATCCCGGTTGGTGGTACGGAGCAGAGCGGGCCTTACATGGCAGTGGGCAAGCATGATGTGCGGGCCCGTGTTCTGGCGGACAGGATTGCCCGCAGGGTAGGGCAAACCCTGGTGGCCCCCGTGCTGGCCTATGTGCCGGAAGGCTCGACCCGGCCCCGCACAGGCCACATGCGGTTTGCCGGGACACTCTCCATTCCACCAGCCGTTTTTGCCGGGCTGGTGGAAGGAGCGGCGGAAAGCCTGAGGGCGCAGGGCTTCACCACCATTGTGCTGCTGGGGGACCATGGTGGTTATCAGGCCCAGCTGGCTGCTCTGGCACAGAGGCTGAACAGGCGCTGGGCTGGTGAAGGGGCGGCAAGGGTGCTGTATGTCGGAGCTTATTATGATGTCGTGGCCGGACAGTACGCAGATTACCTGCGCCGACAGGGCCATGGTGTGGCTTTGGGGAAACATGCCGACATAAGCGATACATCCCTCATGTTGGCCGTGGATCCGTCCCTTGTGCGGGAGGGGCTTCTGAGGCAGGCTGGAAAACCGGATTCTGCCGATGGTGTCTATGGTGGTGACCCGCGGCAGGCAACGGCTGAACTTGGCCGGGTCGGCACAGCCATGCAGGTGCAGGCCGCCGTTGAGGCCATTTCGTCTTTCAACAGGAGACACCCATGAGGCTCAAAATTTCGTTTCTGGCAATGGGGGCATTACTGGCTGCGGGGGCAGCGCAGGCCCAGCAGACGGCCAACCATCCTGACCCGCAGGATGAACCGATTGCTGCCGATTCGCCAAAGCCTTTTCCGGATGGTGATCCATCCGCCACGGCAAAGGCACCACCTGCACCATCTGGTGCCGTGACGGAGCAGGCGCTGGTCGTACAGACCATTCCGGGCATGCCGCCCGTGCCGGACATTCACAACATTTACAGTGAAGCCAGCGGCCCGGACAAACTGTCCCCCGTCGTGGCGCATGATCTGGAGCGGATCTATGTGCCCAACCTGCGTGGCAACAGTGTCTCCGTGATCGACCCGAAGACCTACAAGGTCGTGGATACGTTCCCGGTGGGGCGGTCCCCCCAGCACGTCGTCCCCTCATGGGACCTGCGGACCCTGTGGGTGACCAACAACAGCGAAGGCCATACGGATGGCTCCCTGACACCGATCGACCCGCTGACAGGCAAGCCCGGCAAGGCCATTGCCGTGGATGACCCCTACAATATGTATTTCACACCGGACGGGCAGAATGCCATCGTTGTGGCAGAAGCCCATCGCCGTCTGGATTTCCGTGATCCGCACAGCATGGTGCTGAAAGGGTCTGTCGAGGCTCCGCTCTGTGAGGGCATCAATCATGCTGCCTTCTCGGCAGATGGGCGTTATGCGATCTTCACCTGCGAATTCGGGCGCTATCTGGCCAAGGTGGATACGGTCAACCGTACCCTTCTGGGGATGCTGAAACTCTCCAAGGGGGGGATGCCGCAGGATGTTCTCGCCGCACCGGATGGGCATAAATTCTATGTGGCCGACATGCATGCTGATGGCGTGTTCATCATTGATGGCGACAGCTTCAGGGAGACGGGTTTCATTCCCACGGGACTGGGAACGCATGGGCTGTATCCGAGCCGTGATGCAAAGCTGCTTTATGTTGCCAACCGTGGGTCCCACATGGTGCATGGGCCACGCCACAGCAAGGGCAGTGTGTCCGTCGTGGATATGGCAACGGACAAGGTGTTGAAGACCTGGCCCATTCCCGGTGGTGGCAGCCCGGACATGGGCAATGTCAGTGCGGATGGCAGAACACTCTGGCTCTCCGGCCGTTTTGATGATGTCGTCTATGCCATTGATACGGAAAGCGGTGCCATGAAACAGATTCCTGTCGGGGCAGAACCGCATGGTCTGACAGTCTGGCCCCAGCCGGGTCGCTACAGCATTGGCCATACGGGCATCATGCGTTGAGAAACCAGACAGGGGTTACTCCCTCTCATGGAGCTTTTTCAGGAAAAGGAGGCTTTGGCCTCCTTTTTTTGTGTCTGGCTGCGGAGGGGGAGGAGAAAATGGTTTCTGTAAAGTTAATGTATTGTTAAAATAAGAAGGGGCGCATTGCGTCCAGTCATTATGGGATGCTCATCTCGACAGATGGTCTGCATGATTGTGTTTTCCTGACGGAAACGAAAGGAAGTGCCGTGCGTTTTCTCCTGCTGGTTCCCCTGCTGGTAACGCTGGCCTATTATGTGTTTCTCTCGCCAGTTCTTTACAGAACACAGACCGTCCTTGTCGTGGAGAAGCCCGATAGCAGGGGGAGTGGCGGGGGAGTTTTTACAGGCCCGGATGGCCGGAATGAGGGGAATTATCTCTTCCAGGCTTTCGTGCTGTCCTATGAGGAATTCAGGGCCCTCAGGGCGAACGTGAATCTTGCAGAGGCGTATGATTTCACAGATCCCGTCCAGAGTTTCGGGGGCGTTCTGTCGCTGTTTTCGCACGATGATCATGCTCTCTACCGCTATTATGACCGTTACATCGTGGATATTGATGTCGGGAAGAAGAATGGCCTTGTGAAATTTACCCTCCGGGCCCCTTCTGCGGCTCTCGCTGAACGTCTGACAGGGCAGATACTTGGCGATGCCCGGGCCCGGCTGGCTCGCCTGAATGTCGAGCCGGATGATCTGTTGCTGCATGAGCATGAGGCCTCCATCAACAGGATCAGGCAGGTCATGGCTCATGATGAGCAGGTGATTGCCGACAATATCCTGTCTTCCGGCATTTATGAGGGCAGCGGCTTTTACGATACGGTGTTGAAGACGCAGTTCCGGCTGATGGCGGACCAGGCAGCCCTGAAGGGCAGGCAGGCGGCCCTTCAGGAGGATGTGGACCATGCCGCACAAGCCATGCACAGGGAGGTGATGGCCTATGAGGGCGAGCAGGAGGTTCTGCGCCAACGGAGCGTGACACCACGGCATGTCATTCTGGAAAATGATCGTCTGATTCGTGAGGTCAGGTCCCTTTCCAGTATTCTGGATGCCGAAATGGCCGCCTGTGAGACTGTCAGGACAAATGCCATCATGGGGCATTACTTCCTGAAAACCGTCAGCGGGCCTGTTGTGGAGGACACGCCTCTCAGACCGGCCTTCTGGTGGAGTAGCGCCATTGCGCTGGTCGCAGGGCTGGTCCTGTATGTTGCTCTGGCTTGATGATGAGGGGCCCGTTTTTCTGTTCTCTGGCGTTCATGGCCCTGCTGGTGCCGGTTCTGGCAGGGTGTGACCTGCCCAGTGGCGGCCCAGGCGTGAAGGAGCTGACAGCCCAGCCCCAGAGGCAGGACAGCAGGCGGCTTTTTTCTGGCCTTGTGATGCAGGACATTACCCTGAGAGAGGCCACGATCATGGCCGGGCAGATGCGGGAGGCAGAAAAGCTGCGGGTCCGGCAGGCCATATGGGCCATTGATGCAGGGCACAGCACCCGGGATCCAGTCATCCATGTGGGGGATGATCTCAGCGTGTCCATTCTTTCGTTTGCTGGAGGGGGAGACACGCCAGCCATCATGAAGCTGGGGCATTTTCCCGTATTGCGGGATGGCATGGTCACCCTGCCTTATGTGGGGGCTGTCCGGGTGGTGTCCCTGACCTATGCCAGCATCCAGCAGAAGCTGTCCCGCCTTTATGCGGCACAGCGTGTGTTCAGCCATCCGTCAGTCATCGTGCAGGAGGAAGCACCGGATGGCCGGTGGGAAGCTGATTCCGTACTTGTACTGGGTGAAGTGAAGACACCCGGGGAGGTGCGGTGGCAGCCTGGCGGACTGATGTTGGCCCATGTTCTGGCGGAAGCCATGGGGGGAGGCCCGCCTGCGCCCGCCGGAGGGCCCAGTGATGGGCAGCCTGTGTCTGTTCGGCCTGAAACTGTGGTGTCTGTTGTCAGACATGGGCAGGTGGTTGGAGCTCTGCCGCTGGATGATGGGCTGGTGAATGACATTCATCTGGCCCCACATGACCGGGTGATCGTGAAGAAGGAGGCCTCCATCAGGATTCCGGTTCTGGGTGGGGGAGCATCACGGCCGGGTATCTATTCTTTCGGAACATGTCCGACACTGGCGGACATTCTGGCCATATCAGGCGGCCTGCAACGGGACGCCGCCTCCAGCCGGGCCATTTTCGTGCTGCGACGGGATCATGACACGCCTCATCTGTTGAAAATCCGTTTTGACCGGACCTACGGCCTGTTTGTCGCACAGAGTTTCCTGCTGGAGGATGGTGATGTCGTCTATGTCGCCGAGTCATCATGGGTGCCTTATTTCAAGGTTTTTTCCCTCATGCTTCAGGCGGGGGTTCTGGCCTCCATTGCCCGATGAACGGGCAGGAGGAAGAAGGGGCGATACCGTTTGATTTTTCTCCCTACAGGGACATTCTGGGAGGCGTGGATGGGGAGGTCACGTCATTCGAGACCCTCAACCGGTTTCTGGAGCGGGAGGAAACTGATGGCGGTGCATCGGGCGATGGATTCAGACGGCTGCCTCTCCAGATCATGCGGTTTGATACGGACTGGAAGAAGATCATCCGCCATCTGGTCTGGCAGGCATGTCCCAAAGGGGGGCAGAGACAGCCGGGTTGGGTAAGAATCATGGCCCGACGGCGGCGGAAAATGCTGCTTGTCTCCCTGCTGGTGGCCGGTTTCATGTTCAGCCTGGCCAGTGGGACCCTGTTTCCCGATCTGGACGACCATGAAATCCTGCCATGCCTTTATGCGGCCCTGTACCTGCTGTTCACCTTTCTTGCGACATATGCCTTCGTGAAGATGGTTGTCGGTTACCGGCTGGCCCGCCGGGGGGCAGCGGGGAATCCTTGCCATCCGGCACACAGGGCCAGGGAGCCGGGGCCGGAAGAGCGCTGTGCCATTCTGTACCCCGTCCATCATGAGGAGATGCACCGGGTCGGGGCGGGCATGGCATCCCTGATCGAGACACTCAGCCAGGATGTGCCAGAGAAGCTCCACCATTATGACCTGTATCTGCTGTCGGACAGTACGGACGTACGACATGTCCTGACCGAACAGGCCACCCTCTATCATTTGAGGCAGCGTTATCCGGGTGTGACAGTCCGGTACCGGCGCAGGGCACACAATGCCAATGCCAAACTGGGCAACATCACGGACTTTCTTCGCCGGTGGGGACGGGATTATGCCTGTTTCTACGTGATGGATGCTGATTCCATCGTGTCGGGGGCCTGTGTCCATCAGTGTCTGGAAATGATGGCAGGCAACCCGCATGTCGGCATCATCCAGACCAGCCCGCTGCCTGTCCTGCGGCAATCCTTTTTTGGGCGGCTCATGCAGTTCAGCAGCCACCTCCAGGGAGCTGTCTTTCCCCAGGCGGTGGAGGCTCTTTCCATGGGGCATGGCAGCTATATCGGGCACAATGCCATCATACGGACGGATGTCTTCATCAAGCATTGCCTGTTGCCGGATTTTCCGGGGGAAAGGCCATGGGGCGGCAGGCCGCTCTCACATGATACTGCCGAGGCCGCCATGATGGGGCGGGCAGGCCATGAAGTCTGGTTTCTTGCGGATGTCAGGGGCAGTTATGAGGAGCTCCCGGCCAATCTTTCGGGCTTTCTGGCCCGTGAGAACAGATGGATGCAGGGCAATTTCCAGAATGTCCGCTTTCTGTCGGCAGACAGGGTTCAGGGGGTGCACAGGGAAACCCTGCTGATGGGGGCACTGGCCTATTTCATGGCGCCGCTCAGTGTTCTGTTCATGGTGTCATCCGTTTATACGCTGGCCCATCTGGAGGCGGGCATGGGGGCAGAGGGAACGGGGGAGCTGGAGAGTGTGAGGCTGGCCTTTGCCGGACTGTTCGTGCTGGCCATGATCTTCCTGCTGTCGCCAAGGCTGATTGCCCTGGCCGTTGCCATGCGGCGTCCTGTGGCCAGGCAGTATGGTGGTCGTGGCAGATTATTGCTCAGTTTCCTGCTGGAGATGCTGTTTGCCTTTCTGCTCAATCCGGTTCTCATGTGCTTCATCGTGAAGTTCCTGCTGGCCTGTTTCAGGCGGTCATCCGTCCGCTGGGCTGGGCAGCAGAGAGATGATGCCCCACTGACATTCCGGAGTTGCCTGCAGGATTACGGATGGTGTTCTGCCCTTGGTCTGGCGGGGGCCTGGGGGCTGGTGCAGGTGCTGGAGAAGCAGTTTGCTTACGGCGCTACCCTGCTGGATCATCTTTCAGAGGGAGTTCTGTCAGGGGAGGCGCTACTGGTCTGGTTTCTGCCGGTGATTGCCGGTCTCGTTCTGGCGCCTTTCACAGCATACCTGACCAGCCGGACATCAGCACTGGTCAATCGTTGCAGGTGGTTCCTCATCCCGGAAGAAGAGTCGGAACCCGCTGTCATCCGCTGCCTGAAGGCAGCTCTCGTGTGGCTTGGGAGCTGCTTTCCACCAGCGGATGGTGCCATCCTTCGCCATGCCTTGGAGAGTCCCCTGTTCTATGTGTCCCATTATCGGCAGATCCGTCATCGGCGGGCCGTGGCGGAAAGGCTTCTGCCAGCCATCAGGGCCGGGCATGAGCTGGACAGGCGCAGCCTGCTGCTTGCCCTGAATGAACGGGCGTGTTTCGTGGCGCTGGTGAAAGCCCATTTCCGGGCCCAGGGCTATTATGGCCTGTAGTCTTTCAGGGAGTGGCCGGTTTCTGCAGGGATGCGGGCGTCACGGTGCTGATGTTGTTCAGAATGGACGGGAAGAGCAGGTTTCCAACCATGGTGAGCGGGATTGAGACCAGAAACCACAGGATGGTGATTGTGACCGTGCGGGCGACGCTACTTTTCAGGGAGCGGACGACCGTGCCCATTTCTTCGTCCCAGAAAGTCGTTCCGGTGCGTCTGTAGCGTATGTAATGGATGAGGCCTGCCAGCGGTGACAGGACATCCATGCCCCCCATATAGGCGGCAACATAGATGAGATAGTTGCGTTTCAGGCAGGTGGAAAGATCGAGGGGGCGGCCATTGGTACGGTAGGGTTTGATGCCGAGGAGGCGCTTGCCCAGCGTATTGCCGAACCAGGTGCAGACAAGGGCATCCAGCACCATGGAGAGGGGAAAGATGAGCAGCAGGCTGGCGATGAGGGTATCCCAGCGTGGCATCATGGGGCTGAAGGATGCACTGCCGATTTTCTGCAATGTGGGAAATATGTCTTCCAGCTGGTGGATGGAACCATAGACTGGCAGCATGAGAAGGCTTCCGTAGATGTCCAGATCAATGCTGCGGGCTATCAGGCGGTTCCACGGGCCTGCTTTGGGATGGTCGGATGGGGCGGGATGTGTGGTCATGGCCTATCATGGTCTGTGAAAGAGTGAACTGGGGACGGTAGGCAGCAATTATGTCTTTAAGACGGATATGGGCCAATGCTATGGGCCAGTGCTGCCTGCCCGGGGTACGGGGACAGGTTCCGGGGCTGTCTGGCAATCATGAAAGGGAGGGTAAGCGGATGGCGCGGCATATCGGCAGGATGATGATGGCTGTGTTTGCCATGGTGAGCGGGATGGTCTTTCTGGCCTCTCCTGTTCGGGCGGCGGAGAGCACACCGGTCGTGACCAGTCATACAACGGCTACCCTTGTCAGTGCGGTGGATGCTGTTGGGCAGGAGGAGAGTCAGGCTGAAGGGGGCACGCTGCGGGTCGGGCTGAGGCTCCAGCTGAAGCCCGGCTGGCACACATACTGGCAGAATCCCGGTGATGCCGGTGAGGCGCCGCATGTCCATGTCATGGTGAGTGGCAGCCGGTCCGGCGGGACGGACACGGTCGCATGGCCCGTGCCGGAGCGCATTCCAGAGGGCGGGTTGATGGCCTATGCCTACCAGGGGGATGTGCTGCTGCCTGTGCGGGTTCCCCTCCAGGGGCGGGGGGCAGGTGCGGTGCAGGTCACGGCCCGTGCAGACTGGCTGGTCTGTGCGGATGTCTGCGTGCCCGAAAAAGGCGTCTTTTCCCTTGCATTGCCTGCTGTTGCCTCGGATGTCGTGCCGGATGCTGCCGAGGCAGCTCTGTTCCGTCGGGCTGATGCGGCCATGCCCCAGCCTTCCCCCTTTGAGGCCCGTCTTGGCCCCGATGGTCTGCTGACCCTGCATGGAGCTGGCCTTTCGCCCGATACGGTGCGGCAGGCCTGGTTTCTGCCACAGGAGGGCGGCGTGATCGCCCAGAATGCGCCGCAGCCCCTGTCTGTCCAGACCGGGCAGCTGGCTTTGACACTGAAGCCGGATTCCTATGCCCATCCGCCTTTCTGGCAGAAACCGCTGGCTGGTGTTGTCGTGCTGGTGGATGCTGCTGGCAGCCGGTCGGCCCTTCAGGTAACGGCGGTTCCAGTGTCTGGCGCCAGTCCGGCTGTTCCCGTCGTGGCTGCCACCGGGAACAGGGAACGGCCCGTCTGGAGCAGCCTGCTCTCGGCTTTTCTGGGGGGTGTCATTCTCAATCTCATGCCTTGCGTGTTTCCCGTGCTGGCCATGAAGATCCTCTCCTTTGCCCATATGGGGGGAGCTGGCTGGCGGACACGCTGGCGGAGTGCGGCCTTTTACACTCTGGGCATCATGGGCTGCTTTGCCCTTCTTGGTGCCCTGATGATGGCCCTGCGTTATGGAGGCTCTTCCGTGGGGTGGGGGTTCCAGTTCCAGTCTTCCGCTTTTGTTGTGGGGGTTGGCTGGCTGCTGTTTGTCATGGCGCTCAATCTGCTGGGTGTGTTCCAGATAACGGGGGGGCGCCTGGCCGGGCGGGCCGGGCAGATGGCCGCAGGGCATGGTCCGGCCAGTGATCTTCTGGCGGGCCTGTTGGCGGTGATCGTGGCCACGCCCTGTACGGCACCTTTCATGGGGGTCGCCATTGCTGTAGCACTGGGTGGGCCGATCTGGTCTGGCCTGCTGATCTTTCTCTCCATGGGGCTGGGGCTGGCAGCACCTTATGGCGTGCTGGCACTTGTGCCGGGACTGGCCCAGCGTCTGCCACGTCCCGGTGGCTGGATGGAACGTCTGAAACAGCTGCTGGCTTTTCCTTTGCTGGCCAGTTGCGTGTGGCTGCTCTGGGTGGCGGTGCTTCAGCGTGGGGGAGATGCAGTACTGCTGATGGCCGGAGGGGCCGTGCTTCTGGGGCTGGGGAGCTGGCTGTACGGGCTGGCGCAGCAGCGGGCCATGCTGGGGCAGGCACCCCGTTTCGTGTTGGGCTGCCGCCTGCTTGCCTTGCTGTGCCTGCTGGTCTGTCTTGCCGGGCTGGGGCGCAGTGTGGTGATGGATGATGAGTCTGGCTCTCCCGTCGCAGCCACCGGAAAGACCGGAGCAGCGATACAGGGACAGGATGGCCCTACCATTGAACCGTTTTCGGCAGAGCGTCTGGCTGCTCTGAGGGCCGCAGGACAGCCAGTTTTTGTGGACATGACAGCCTCCTGGTGTGTGACCTGCATGGTCAATGAGCACGTGGCGCTGGATGTTCCGTCTGTCCGGCGGGCATTCCGGCAGCATGGCGTGACCATCCTGCGGGGCGACTGGACCCGCCGGGACGAGCGGATCACGGCGTTTCTTAGGGCCCATGATCGTGATGGGGTACCGCTATACCTGTATTATCCTTCTGGGGGAGCGGAGCAGGTGTTGCCACAGATTCTTACACCCGGCCTTGTATTGGATGTGCTTTCACCTGCCGGGAAGCGTGGAAAGGAGGAATGATTCCAGAGGTATGATATTTACTTTTCATTAGTAAATTGTAAATATTCCAGTCATTCTCTACCCGTAGTGGGCAGGGTGCAGTGGTGGGCTGGGAGATTGACTGGTGGCGGGGCGAATCATTTTTCTGAACTGCTTCCCACGGGATCTCGTTTCTGGCGGCATCAAGACAGTCTACCGCCACGCTTTCCTGCTCCGTCAGGCGGGATTTCAGGCGCAGGTCCTGCAGTCTGAAGGCTTGCCGTCATGGTTGGGGCAGGAGATGCTGCCGCTGGTCTGCAGGGATGTGAAGGACCTTGCAGAAGAGGATATGGTCGTTTTTCCCGAAGTGCTGGATGGATGGTATGCGGACATGATCCGCCAGCCCATGGCCGGGAAGAAGATCATCTTCTGTCAGAATCCCTATTATTTCTTCACATACAGGCCATCAGTTGAAAAATTGAGGGACTGGGGCGTGACGCAGGTTCTGGCTCCGGGGGTGGAGGCAGCGCATCTGATCCAGCGGGTGCTGGGACTGGAGGCTGTTCCTGTCACATCGCCCGTGGTGGATGGAGCTGTGTTCAGGCCACGGCAGAAAAAACTCCAGATCCTTTGTGCTGAGTGGAAATGGCCCCATCAGGGAGGGATACCAGCTTATGTCTGCCTGTTCCGTGACATGCTGTCGTTGAAGTATCCCCAGTTTTCCAACGTTCCGTGGATCCCTCTGAAAAAGAAGGGTGAGGCGGAGGTGGCGGCCCTCATGGGTGAGTCCGCTGTCTGTCTTGCTCTGGGACGGATGGAGGCTCTTGGCATCACGGCGTTGGAGGCCATGGCGGCAGGCTGCCTTGTCGTGGGGTATCATGGCGGTGGTGGGCGCGAGTACGCCACGCCGCAGAACGGGTTCTGGCATTCCCCGGAGGATATGGAAGGCATCGTGGACTCCCTGGCCATGGCGCTGGAGGGATATGTTTCCGGCAGTTCCGCTCTGCTGAAGATGGTGGAACAGGGGCGGTGTACGGCCCGGGCCTATGCGCCAGAGAGGGTCAGTGCGCAGATACGGCAGGTCTATGGATGTCTCTGCGGATGAGACTGCTGCCGGGGGGCAGGAAAAAGCTGTACGGCAGGGATGTTTTCGTCACTCGTTAACGATATAAAAGACATTCATTAATCTATGGCGTCTTCTGGTTGTCAGAGAGACATGGATGGCGGCGGGTTTTCCGACAGGCCGCATGGGAGGGTGAGACGATGCTGGACCGCTTTGTAGCTTACAATGCCCGGATGACAGGAGACGAGGTGGCGTTTGGCAGCCTGTCCCGGAAGCGGTCCTATGCCCTGCTGGAGGCAACGGTCAGCCGTCTGGCCCATGCGCTGGAGGGGCTGCGTTCCCTCAATCTTCGTCGTGTGGCCGTGCAGTGCCCCGATACATGGCGGCACTGGGCACTGACCCTGGCGCTTGGCCGGCTGGGGCTTGTATCTGCTTCCCTGTCCAATGGGGATGTTTCGGAGGAGGAGCTGGCCACCCTGCGCCCGGACCTCATCATCCTCCACGGTCCGGGCGGCCTGCTTCCCGGTGAGGGGCGTCTGGTCCTCGGTGAGGACTGGTTCAGCCGTGCCCTCGCCAATGTGGAGGATGATGATGCGTCCTGTTACTACCCGCCTGTCCCTGTGGAGCGGTCGGCCCCATGCCGTGCTGCCCTGGCCAGCGGGACAGGCCGGGAGCCACATCTGCTGGAGCTGAGCTTCGGTGAGGTGGAGGAGCAGCTGCACCGGATCATCTATCATGACATGGTGGAGTATTTTACCCGCATGGGCAGGGGCCAGAGCCGTATGGTGGGCAAGCCACAGCTGCTCTGCACGGTTGGCCCGCAATCCTTGAGCGGGTTTCTCATGATGGGGGCCGCCCTTGCAGGTGGCACCACGCTGCGGAGCAGCGATGCCCAGAATATCGGGACGGAAGTCATGCAGGCGCCTGCCCTCATGATCGTCATGACGCCGGTTCATCTCAGGCATCTTCTGCGTGCCCTGCCACCACAGGGGCGGCCCATGAGCCATATCTATCTCAGCATCGTGGGGGGCAGGCTGTCCGACAGTCTTCTGAAGGAGACCACAGAACGTTTCACGCCGCATGTTCAGGTCGTGTACGGGACGGATGAAAGCGGCCTGGTGGCGGCCATGCCTGCCGATCAGCGCAGGAGCGAGGATGATGTCGGTGCTCCCCTGCCGTGGGTGGATGTCGAGATCGTGGATGCCGGGGGCAACAGGGTACCGGCAGAAGAGGTGGGTGAGATCCGCATCCGTGGCGGTGGTGTTGTCCGGGGCTATGTGGATGACAACCCGGCGGCGGAACAGCGCTTCCGGGATGGCTGGTTTTACCCGGGGGACCGGGGCTTCATGTCAGCCAGAGGTGGGTTGCACCTGCGGGGGCGAATGGATGCGCTGGTAAATGCCGGTGGCGCCAAGTTCGACCTGGAGGTGGTGGAAGACATCCTGCGCTCCGAAACACGGATCAGGGACGTGGGTGTTTTCATGATGACGGACGGGCAGGGGCAGGAACGGTTTTATGCGGCCATCGTGTCTCATGAGTCGTTTGATGAGCAGGCCCTGTCTGCCCGCCTGCGGAAGCGTTACCCTGCACTGCCGCCGGTCGTCATGATCTGGGTGCCGGAAATCCCACGCACACAGGAGGGCCACGTGGACAGACGCAGGCTGGAAGCGACGCTGAAGGACTATATCCAGCGTGGGCTGCATAGAGGGCAGGCCTGACCTTTTCATGATGCAGGATAGCTGCTGGACCAACCGGGAACAGGAAACAGATCATTCATGAGCCAGACATACACTTCCGATGAAATCGCCATCATTGGTGTTGGCTGTATTCTGCCAGCCGGGCTGGGGGACAGGGATGCCCTCTGGCAGTTTCTGCTGGAGCGTCGGGATGGCTGCGTGCCTGTTCCTGATGACCGCTGGGGGCGCAGACGGTTCTATGACCCGGTTGACCAGACCCCGGGCAAGACGACCATGCAGTATGGTCATTTCGTAAGGCCGGAAGACCATCAGTTCGAGCCCCTGTTTTTTGGCATTTCTCCCCGTGAGGGGATGGTGATGGACATCCAGCAGCGTGTTCTGCTCGATGTGAGCTGGCGTGCCATGGAGAATGCCGGTGTGATTCCCCGTACGCTCGAGGGCAGCAGGACGGGTGTTTTCATGGGCAGCTTCACACAGGACCAGCTCGTCCAGTGTGGCAGCCCTTTCATGCAGTCGCAGATTCGTGACCAGTTTGCGGCGGTGTCTTCCTGCATGACCATGTATGCGGCCCGTCTTGCCCATGTGTTCGGGTTGCAGGGGCCAGCCATTGCCATGGATACAGCCTGTTCATCCTCGCTGGTGGCCATGCATCAGGCCTGCAACAGTCTGCGTCTTGGTGAGTGTGACGTGGCTCTGGCAGGTGGCGTGAACTTCATGGTGATCCCGCAGACGGCCATGCTCATGACCAAGGGCCATTTTCTGGCCAAGGATGGCCTGTCAAAATCTTTTGCGGCAGATGCGGATGGCTATGGGCGTGGTGAGGGCTGCGTGGTCCTCATGCTCAAGCGCCTGAAGGATGCCATGCGGGATGGGGATGACATACGGGGTGTCGTGTGCAGCTCCGGTGTGAACCAGGATGGCCGGACTCCGGTTCTGACCATGCCGGATGCCGGGGCGCAGGAGGCGTTGATCCGGGATGTGCTGCGTCGGGCGAATGTGGCAGCGCGGGATGTGGCCTATGTCGAGGCACATGGCACGGGGACGCCTGTTGGCGATCCGATCGAGGCCAAGGCCATTGCACGGGCCATCGGGCAGTACCAGCCGGAGGGAAGCAGCATTCTCGTTGGCTCGGTAAAGGCCAACCTGGGGCATATGGAAGCGGCAGCTGGTGCTGTGGCTGTTCTCAAGACCATGCTGTGTCTGGAACATGGCATGGTGCCCGGACAGGCGAACCTGAAGGAGCTGAACCCTGCCATTCCGTTCGAGGAGTATCGCGTACAGGTGGCGCAGGGAGAGGCCACGGCTCTGCCTGAGCGGGAAAAGCTGTATGCGGTTGTCAATTCCTTCGGTTATGGCGGGACGAATGCCGTGGCCCTGCTGCGCCGCCCGACCGAGGCGGAGCGGAAGGTGGCCCAGCGTCGGGCCGTGCGGGATCATCGGCTGAAAGGCGTTCGTCCGGTGGGTTTCATGCAGCGTGTGCCGCTGCTGCTCAGTACGTTTGCGGAGCCCTCGCTGGGCTATATGGCCAAAGCGTATGCCGAACGGCTGGAAGGTGGGCAGGCCGGGCATGGCCTGTGGGAGGCTCTCTGCTTCTCGGCAGCCCGGTACAGGGCACGGTTCCGGCAGCGGGCGGTGATCCTCCCGGCCCGGGGAGAGGATGAGATCCCCCAGGCCCGTGAGGCCTTGCAGGCTTTGGCCGAAGGGCGGACCCATCCGGCCCTGTTCACGGGCAAGGCTGTTGTGGATGAGGCTGTAAAACCGGTTTTCCTTTTTTCCGGCATGGGGCCGCAATGGTGGGGGATGGGCCGCCATCTCCTGCGCAAGGGGCCGCCGGAGGTCCGTGCGCTGGCCCGGCGCTGTGATGAACTGTTCATGAAGATGGCAGGGTGGTCCCTGCGGGCTGAACTGCTGAAGCCGGAACAGAAATCCCGTATTCAGGAGACGGAAGTTGCCCAGCCTGCCATTTTCCTTGTGCAGATATGTCTGGCAGCTTTCTTTGCCCGGCATGGCGTAACGCCGGGCGCCATTGTCGGCCATAGCGTGGGAGAGGTGGCAGCGGCGCATGTCAGTGGGGCACTGACGCTGGAAGACGCCGTGACAGTCATTTATCACCGCAGCCGCCTTCAGGCGACGTTGGCAGGCCGGGGCACCATGCTGGCTGTCGGCATGGGCCGCAGCCTGCTGGAAGAACGGCTGGAGGCCTTCGGTGGCAGGCTCTCTGTGGCTGCCATCAATAGCAGTGAGTCCTGCACGGTGGCTGGCCCCCGTGATGACCTTGCCGTGCTGGAGGCAGACTGCCAGAGGGAAGGCGTGTTTGCCCGGTTCCTGAAGGTGGATGTGCCCTATCACAGTCCTGACATGGCTGCGATCGAGGCAGAGATGTTGTCCTCCCTGGCCCATCTCCAGCCCAGTGCTCCAGCGATTCCGCTCTATTCCACCGTTACGGGCAGGTTGTGGGACGATGGGGCGCTGCATGATGGTGCCTACTGGTACGCCAATGCCCGGGAGCCGGTCCTGTTCCATGAGGCCATACGGGCTTTGCTGCATGATGGTCACGTCATTTTCCTTGAGCTTGCGGCCCACCCGGTGTTGGGGGCATCCGTGACAGGCTGTGCTGGGGAGGGACGTCACGAGGTGGCTGTCATTCCGACATTGCGGCGCATGCAGGATGATGCAGAAGGGCTGTTGCGGGCCCTTGTCCGCCTGACACTCAGCGGGGCAGAGCCGGACTGGCGACATGTCCTGCGGCCGGAGCGGATGGAGCTGCCCTTCTACCGGTGGGAAGAAGGGGGAAAAATGTGGCTGGAGACCGAGGCCTCCCGCCGTGACCGCCTGGATACGCAGGTCCACCCCGTTCTCGGCGCGCCCAGTCTGCTGGAAAGCCGTGCCTGGAGGGCTGATATCGGCGTGGCCTCCATGGAATGGCTGATGGACCACAAGATCCACGGTATGGCGCTCTTCCCGGCGGCTGCTTATGTCGAGGCTGCTCTTGCGGCTCATGCCCAGCTGGAGGCCAAAGCTCCGGCCGTGATCGAGGACATCACGATCAGCACACCGCTGGTCGTGCAGGAGGGGCAGGCGCCGGTTGTCATGTGGCGGTTTGACATGGCGACCCGCCGTCTCGTTTTTGACAGCGAGACCGTGGCCTGGAATGGGGACTGGCAGACACATGGGCAGGCCACCATCCTTCAGGCGGCTCCATGGTGTGCAGCATCGGAAAAGAACAGGAATTTTGATTTCGCAGCCCTGTGTGCGGGAACGGCCCATTTTGAAGGGAAAGAGGTTTACGAGGCTTTTGCCGCCATGGGGCTGGATTATGGACCAACCTTCCAGACCCTGCGGCACCTGTATCGTGGTGAAGGGTATTCCGTGGCGGAGATTGCCCTTGAGGATGGGCAGGCCGCCACGCTGGAGGAGTATCATCTGCACCCGGCACTGCTGGATGGTGCCATGCATGCTCTCATCGGGGCTTTCCCGTTTGAGGAGCAGAAGGACGTGTACGTTCCGGCGTCCATCGAGCGTATCAGCTATATGGGGCAGAAGGTCTCCCGGGCCCATGTGATGGTGACGCCAACCCTGCGGACCTGCCGCAAGATCGTGGCTGATCTGCGGCTTTTCACACCGGAGGGTGAGCTGCTCTGCGAGGTGATGGGCCTGTGCTGTCGCCGTGTGGCCCGTGGCGGGCATGAGGCGTCATCTGCGGCACGGCTGGTCTATGCGCCAAACTGGATGAGTGCGGAGCGACAGGTGCTGCTGAGCGAACCGCTGGCCATTACTCTGCTGGGTGAAGGTAATGGGCTGGTGGCCGGATTGGCAGACCTGCTGGAGGATAATGGTGCCGAGCTGACCGTCAGCTCCCGTCTGGATGGGGCTGATCTGGCGGAGCAGCTGGATCAGGAACCGTTCCTCGCCAGACAGCGGGCGTTGGTGCTGTTCCCGCATGGCGGGGATGATTACCAGCAGTGCCTTGATGATATGGCCGCCTGCGTGGCGCTGTTCCAGCGTGTGCCGACACGGGCACGCAAGCGGCGCCTGCCGGTCATCATCGTGACCCGTGGCGCTTATGGCAGGGATGGGCAGGCGCAGGCGCTCCAGCGGGCCTTCCATGGTCTGTTTCGTGGTGCTGCTGCTGAGCGTGTTCTGGACCTCGCCGTACGGTGTGTTGATGTTCCTGCCGAGGGCACAGAGGCCTTTCTGGAGGATATTGCGGCCGAACTCGTTCTTGAGGACACATCGGAGGATACGGTCTGGCTGCGTCAGGCTGATGGCGGGGCTGGCCATGGGGCGGCTCCAGCCGGGGAGATGGTGGAACGCATGGTCCAGCGGCTGGTATCTCCGCCACTGGAGCCCGATCCCCAGCCTGTTCCGCTGGAGCAGATCATGGGGGGACAGGATGATGGTACCGTCGGTGTCCGCCTCGAGGCCAGCCGGTCCGGGACACTGGATGGTGTCACATGGCAGGCTTTTGCCGTGCCGGAGCCGGGTCCGGGCGAAGTCAGGCTCCGTACCCGCATGGCCAGCCTCAACTTCAAGGATGTGCTGAAAGCCATGTCTCTCCTGCCGGAGAGCGTGACGGAAGGGACCTTCAGCGGCGATGCGCTCGGGCTGGAATGTGTGGTTGAGGTCGAGGCGGTTGGAGATGGGGTTGAGGACATGAAGCCGGGCGACATGCTCGCACTTGTCTATCCCGACAGTTTTGCATCCCGCCGCATCGTGAAGGCCAGTGAACTGGCCTATTGTGCCCTGCCCCTGTCGGAAGAGGCCCTGCCGTTCTCGCTGGAGCAGATTGCCGGTCTGCCGCTGGTGTTCGTGACAGCCTATTATACGCTGGTCCACCTGGCCCAGCTCCAGGAAGGGGAGAGTGTTCTCATCCATGCCGGGGCTGGTGGCGTGGGGCAGGCCGCCATCCAGATTGCCCAGCTGAAAAAGGCGGTGATCTATAGCACGGCAGGCAGCCAAGAGAAGCGGGATTATCTGCGTCAGCAGGGCTGTGCGGGTGTCTGGGACTCCCGGACGCTGGAATTCGTGGATGGCATCCGTGAGGCTACCAATGGCCGGGGTGTCGACGTGGTGCTGAATTCCCTGCCCGGTGAGGCGATGATCCACAGCCTGCGGCTCGTGGCGCCGATGGGGCGTTTTCTGGAGATCGGCAAGCGGGACATCGTGGAGCATCGGGCGTTGGAGCTGATGCCTTTCAATGAAAATCTGGCCTATTTCTCCTTCGACATGGATCGGATGATGCCGCACAGGAAACTGTATGGCGTCATGGACGAAATCCTGCTGCTGGCCCGTCAGGGGAAATTCTCCTTCCCGCAGACACGCATCTTCCCGGCCGCAGAAGCGTCCGAGGCCTTCCGCTACCTCATGTCATCCCGGCACATTGGCAAGATCATGCTCTCCTATGAGGACATGAGCGGCCTCAAGGCCCGCCCGCTGCCGCAGGTTCAGCCGGGATTCAGCCGCAGGGGGGCGTATCTGATCACTGGTGGCATGGGCGGATTTGGCCTCAAGACAGCAGAATATCTTCTGTCCCAGGGGGCAGGGGTGCTGCATCTGGCAGGGCGGTCCCTGCCGAAAGACCCGGAGCGTAAACAGGCCATCGCAATGCTGAAGAAGCTGGCCGAAAGTGTTGGCGGTGCGGTGGTGACCCATCGTCTGGATGTGACGGATCAGGAGGCTGTGCGTCGTCTGGTCAGGAAACTGGCCCGGGATGATGTGCCGCTGCGGGGTGTCTTCCATGCCGCCGGTGTGGTGGATGACCAGCTTCTCAGCAGGATGGATGCGGCGAATGTCGCCCATGTCATGGCACCCAAGGTATTGGGGGCCCAGGCGCTGGATGATGCCACCCGTGGGCTGGAGCTGGACCATTTCGTGCTGTACTCCTCCTTTACGGCAGAGATCGGCAATCTGGGGCAGAGCAGCTACATGGCGGCCAACAGTTACCTCAATGCCCTGGCTGAAAACCGGCGCCAGCAGGGGCTGCCCGCCATGGCGGTGGGCTGGGGAGCCATTGGGGATGTGGGGATGCTGACCGAGAGTGATGCTGCCGGTCGCATGTTTGATGTCGCTGGCATCAGAACCATGATGGCGGCGGACTCTCTGGCGTATCTGCCGGTGCTCTATGGCGTGGACCGCAGTGACGTGTCTCTGGTGGACCTCAACTGGGCGCAGG
The DNA here is from genome assembly GCF_023337675.1 of Parasaccharibacter sp. TMW 2.1891. Taxonomy (NCBI): domain Bacteria; kingdom Pseudomonadati; phylum Pseudomonadota; class Alphaproteobacteria; order Acetobacterales; family Acetobacteraceae; genus Parasaccharibacter; species Parasaccharibacter sp. TMW 2.1891. The sequence continues at coordinate 189,059 of NZ_QORT01000003.1, forward strand.
TGTTCGGGGCGCTGGCCTGGCTGAAAACTTCGGCACGCTTTACGCTGTTGCAGCAGGAAAGCCTCAAGGGAGGCATGTCGGGCTCGGTCCAGCTGCTGATGAGCATGCCGGAAAATGAGCGTCTGGATTATGTCCTGTTCCGTCTGAAACAGCAGCTTGGCTCCGTGTTGCAGGTTGAGCCGGAGACGATCGAGGACAGTGCCCGCCTTTCCGAGCTGGGGATTGACTCCCTCGCCGGCGTGGAACTTCAGACAGCCATCCGGTCGGAGTTTGGGGTGGATGTGTCCCTCGTGCTGCTGGCCCGTAACGAAACCATTCTCGAAATGGCCCGCAGCCTGCTGCGTCAGGCGGTAGTGATGGCCCAGCAGGGGGGCACGGTTGCCCTGGAAGGGGCACAGGCCGTCGGAGGGGAAGCATGATCCCCTGGACATGCCATATTGTCCGCCAGTCCGGTTATGTGGTCGAGTATTACGACAATGGGTTCAGCATACTGGACAGGTACGAAAGCAGACTGGATGAGATGCTGAGCTTCCGGGCGGAGGAGCGGCCTGATGAGCTTCAGTGCGTTGCACTGGACCAGACGCTGGAGGTTGCTGCGTCCCTGACATTCCGGCAGGCGCATGAGTGGGCATGCCGGGTGGCGGGACTGGTGAGCCGTTTCGTGCCGGAGCGGGGGCTGGTCCTGCTCTGTTTTGAGAATGAGGCGGCAGTTGTGGCGGGGTTTTTTGGCTGTGTTTATGCCAATACCGTGCCTGTGCTGGGTGTGTATCCCAGCATGGTGGGCAGTGTGGACCGCCTGTTTGACATTCTGGAGGATTCCGGTGCGGTCGCCGTTCTGGGGCCACGGGAGACCCTGATGGGGTTTCGGCGGCAGGCGGCGGGCCGTGCCCGCAAGGTGAAGTGGATTCCCGTTGAAGGAGCTGAAAGTGCCGAGCCGCTCCAGCGCCGCCATGCGGCAGGCCTGGATGATACGGCGCTTGTGCAATATACGTCCGGCTCCATAGGGCGGCCCCGTGGTGTGAAGGTCACGCACCGCAATCTGGGGACGAACCTGCATCTGCTGGCCATCCGCAGTGACTTCTGGCTCAGCCGGCGTGGGCTGGTCTGGCTGCCTCTGTCGCACGATATGGGATTGGTAAGTCTCATGTTCGGTGTGGCGATGGGAGGCACGACGTGGCTGATGAAACCGGAGCATTTCATCACCCGTCCGGAGCGCTGGGTGCAGGCGATTGACCGGTACCGTCTCAATTTCTCCATCGGTCCCAACTTTGCCTATGAGCTTCTGGCCCGGCATGTCCCGGATTCCGCCCTGGAAGGGCTGGACCTTTCCTGCTGGACACAGTCCGTCATCGGTGCGGAGATGATCGAACGGGGAACGGTGGAGCGGTTCTTCAGCCGGTATGGGCCGCTCGGGGTGAAGCCGTCCATTCTGCGGCCGGGTTATGGCATGGCTGAGACAACCCTCATGATCACCGGTGACAGCCGGGACGGTGAGGGCGTGTCTTTTGCCACGTTTTCCCGTGCCGGGCTGGCAGAAGGGCGGGTCGGCCCGCCCCGTGATGAGCATGACGAGCGTGTTCTCGCAGATTGTGGCCGTGTGATTGAGGAACACGCCGTTCTTGTCGTGGACCCGGAGACGGGAGACAGCCTGCCGGATGGTCAGGTGGGCGAGCTATGGCTGAGTGGCCCCTGCGTGACACCGGGGTATCTGAACCGGGAGCAGGAAAACAGGGAACGTTTCGTCACGGGGGCGGATGGTCGCACCTGGTTCCGCAGCCGGGATTCAGGCTTTCTCGTGAAGGGGCATCTGTTCGTGACAGGTCGCATGGAGAACAGCTTCCCTGTTGGTGACCACCGCTATGACCCGGATGATCTGGCACAGGCTGTCCGGCAGGCCTGTCCTGTCTTTACCAGCCGGAGTGTGGCGGTTTTCCGGCATGAGGGCGTGTTGTGCGTCATGGGGGAGCTGTCCCTGGCACAGGCAAGGCAGGTGGCAGGGTACGAGAGGCTTCTGGCCGACATGGCCCAGGCCATAGGGCGGGTCTGCCCGGTCCGGCAGCTGCGCTGTGTCCTGGTGCGGCAGGGCGGCGTGTTTCGCACGCCAAGTGGCAAGATACGTCTTGCGGCTACAGCCGGGGCTTTTGCAGCGGGGCGCCTGCCCATCGTGGCAGAGCAGCTTTTTGGTCAGGAGGCACTGGAGAGGGTCGAGATTCTGGCCTGGGGAAAGACGCCGCTGTGATTGGTTATGATGGTGACGGGTGGAGAGGCGCCCGGGGGAGAAGGAAAGGCATGTATGCGAGTGTGTGGCCATGAGTGATAATGACAGGGTCGTTCTGACACAGGTTGGCCCCGAGGGCATCCGGTATGATTTCATGGATGGCTGTCGTGTCTGGGTGCCGGAGGGGGCCCGCTGGACGGTCAGCCTGCGTGATGTGGATACGGACACTGTCCTGTTCTTTCAGGAGATCAACGGGTCCGGCATGGTGCAGAGCCTCAAGCGTTACTATGTCCGGTTCGAGATCACCGTCTGCAAGGATGGCAGCGAGGTCTTTACCCATGTCTGCGACCTGAAGGACCGTGAAGTGCTCATCGTGATGCAGCTGGGCGGGCTGGGAGACCATATTGCCTGGGTAGGACAGGCCGCCGCCTTTGTGGAGGAGCATGGCTGCCGGGCAAGCTTTCTTGTGAACGGGGCTCTGATTTCCCTTTTTGAGGATGCTTATCCCCATATCCGCTTCATTGATGAAGAGGACGTGGGCGACAGGCAATATTACGCACGGTATAGGGTTCTGGTTTTCTTCGGGGACAGGGAATTCACCTGTCAGCCCAACGATTATCGGCAGACGGGTCTTTCCCATATGGGGGCTTACATTCTGGGACTGCCACCGCAGGACAGGAAACCACGTATTGTGGTGGATCCGGGCGGGCGCCCGATGGAGGAGCCCTATGTCTGCATCGGGGCGCAGGCCTCGGGTCTGAGCAAATACTGGAATAATCCCCGTGGCTGGTATGATCTGATCCGCTTTCTCAAGGAGAAGGGATACAAGGTGGTCTGCATTGACAAAGACCGTGTGGCAGGCCCTGTCACGGCGGTGCGGACCATTCCTCATGGTGCTCAGGACGAAACAGGTCCCCGCCCGCTGACAGAACGGGCCCGCTGGCTGAAACATGCCGAGTTTTTTGTGGGGACATCCTCCGGTCTGTCATGGCTGGCCTGGGCAGCCGGAGCCCGGGTGGTCATGATCAGTGGTTATACAGAGCCATATAACGAGTTTTATACGCCATACCGTGTCATCAACAGGCATGTCTGCAATGGTTGTGCCAATGATGTGAACATCGACCTGCAAGCGGAGGATCCTTTCTTCTGTCCTCATCATAAAGGCACGGAGAGGATGTTTGAGTGTTCACGCGGGATTTCCTTTACGCAGGTCAAAAAGGCCATTGAGCGGATTCCGGGTTTTGGAGAGCTGTCAGAATGACTGAAAAGAAAACGGAACGTGTTCTTCAGGATATCGTCGCTCTCAAGGCCCCTTCCTCGGCATCACGTCTGCCCTTTACGGAGGAGACGGCAGGTTCTGGCCTGGAGGAGCAGGGGGAACAACAGTCTGTTGTCTCCTCTCTTTCCGCCGCGGAGCTGCCATCCGTCCCATCCGGGGCAGGTGATGCGGGATCGTTGAAGGAAAAGGACGATGGCATCGAGAGGCTGCCCCATCTGCCTTTTCCTGCGCCTGCCATGGAGCCGACGCAGGAAGGTGACCACGGCCTTCGGTATGATTTCAACTTCGGCGTCCGGGTGAAGGTGCCGGAGGGTGAGCAGTGGCGGCTGCGTTTCTGGGACATGGATACGGATACCTGCCTGTATGACGGCAAGGTTGGTGGGGAATATGTTTCCTCCCGCAAAAAGTATTTCATGAACGTGCTGATCGAACTGTTCGATGGTGAAACGCTTGTCTGGACGCACGAATATGATGCACGGGGCAAGAAGGTCGCTGTCCTCATGCCGACAGGCACTCTGGGGGATCCGCTGGGCTGGGTCCCTTATGCCGACCGGTTCGGGCGTGATCATGACTGTGAAATGACCATCGTGACCAGTGAGGTGATCATCGACCTCATGGGGCCGGCCTATCCGCATGTCCGCTTCCTGAAGGAAGAGGAATTTGCGGATGTGAAGGACGAATTCTACGCCACCTATTACATCGGGCTGTTCTTTCATGATGTGGAACAGGCCTGGCAGCCGCGGGACTTCCGTGCCGTTGGCCTGCATAGGACAGCGGGGTGGATTCTTGGCGTGGATCCAACAGAGATCCGCCCCAAGGTGGTCATCGAGAAGGCTGATACCCGCCCGATCGAGGAGCCTTATGTCGTGGTGGCCGTGCAGGCTTCCTGTGCCTGCAAGATGTGGCAGAATCCATTCGGGTGGCTGGATACGGTCCAGTATCTGAAGAGGATGGGGTATCGGGTCATCTGTATCGACAAGGACCCGGTGGTCGGGCACAATATTACCTGGAACCACATACCCAATGGCGTGGAGGATGAAACAGGGGAGCGCCCGCTGGCAGAACGGGCCCGCTGGCTGAAACATGCCGAGTTTTTTGTCGGTCTGTCCTCCGGCCTGTCATGGCTGGCCTGGGCTACCGGTACGCCTGTCATCATGATCAGTGGTTTTACGGACCCGATCAACGAGTTCCATACGCCGTACCGGGTGTTCAGCAACCATGGCTGCAACAGTTGCTGGCACGATATCCGGACGCCCTTCCAGCATGATGATCATCTGTTCTGCCCCCGGCACAAAGGGACGGACAAGGCGTTTGAATGTACACGCAACATCAGCACATCGTATGTACTGTCCGTCATCAAGAAGCTGTGCAGGGATCATGGCTATGTGCCACCGGCTGTGGCCGCCGGGGAACCCTGGCCTGATGATGCAGAACGGATCGCCATGGTGAAGGGAAATCTGCATTACGAGCACAGGCATGAGGTGTACTGGGAGCTTTGAGCCTTCCAGTGGCGGCCCGGCAGCGTCTCCTGTCTGCCGGAGGGTGCCATCTGCTGGTCAGCCTGCTAGAAGGGCGGTCAGGTTCCTTCTTTGCGAGAATGGTTGACTGATGACAGATACATCCCTGCCGGTCTGCGTGGCCGCCCTCTATCATTTCACGGCGTTTGAGGATCACAAGTCCCTGCGCCAGCCCCTTCTGGAGCTGTGCCAGAAGGAGGGCGTGAAAGGCAGCCTGCTGCTGGCCCGTGAGGGCATCAATGGCACGATCGCCGGGCCTGATGCAGGCGTCGATGCCGTACTGGCCTACATCGACAGCCTGCCGGGCTGTGCCGGGTTCGATTACAAGAAGTCCCGGGCGAAGACGATGCCCTTCCTGCGGATGAAAGTGCGGCTGAAGAAAGAGATCGTCACGATGGGGCAGCCGGACATTGACCCCCATGTCTGCGTTGGCCGTTATGTCGAGCCGAAGGACTGGAATGCCCTGATCTCTGACCCTGATACGGTCGTGATGGACACACGCAACGACTATGAGGTGGCCATCGGCACTTTCCGGGGTGCCGTGGACCCGAACCTGAAGACATTTCGTGCCTTCCCGGAGTGGTTCCGCACCTGGCGGAAAGAGGTGGAGGCACAGGGCCGCACGCCGAAGATCGCCATGTTCTGCACGGGGGGCATACGGTGCGAAAAATCTACCGCCTTTGCCCGGCAGGAAGGGGTGGAGGATGTGTACCATCTGAAAGGCGGCATCCTGAAATATCTGGAAGAGATTCCAGAGGAAGAAAGCCTGTGGGATGGCGAATGTTTCGTGTTCGACCAGCGTGTCTCGGTCGGGCATGGGCTGAAACTGGGCAGGTATGACCTCTGCCATGCCTGCCGTGCGCCCATCAGTGCGGAAGACAAGGAGTCGCCCCAGTATGAGGAAGGCGTGAGCTGCCCGCATTGTTACGGGCAGAGAACGGATGCCCAGCGGCAGCGTTATCGTGAACGCCAGCGTCAGGCGCAGCTGGCGGCAGAACGGGGACAGGCCCATCTGGGGGATGAGGCGCAGGGCTGACCGGCTTTTCAGCCCCGGTCTGCCGTGGAAAAGGCGTCCCCCGAAATGGGGTGACGCCTCCATCTTGTTCAGAAATGTTCCCGCAGGGTCAGGTTGACGGACCGGCCCATGCCCAGAACAGCCCCGGGAGGGCTGCCCGCCGTGCTGACGGCCCGGCCCCCCAGCGGCAGGGCGTAACGCTGGTTCAGCAGGTTGTCGAGGCTCACATCCAGCTGAAGATAGCGGGACCAGTGATACCCGGCTCCGAGATTGAACAGCGCATAGCCGGGTGTCCGGGGCTCGTTGCGGACCCAGTCCACCGTATGTTTGGCTTTGACAAGCACGACTTCCGCCATGCCGTGCCACGGGCCGAAATGCTCATGCAGGCGGATGGTCCCGTTGAGCGGCATCTGCTGGTACAGTCCCGAATGGGTCTTGAAGTCCTGCCCTCGCACCCAGTTCAGAGTGGCGGAGAGTTCCCCCGTGCCCCAGTGTGTATTGTCCCACAGGGTCGTCCGGCCAGAGGCGTTGATGCCGTAGCTCTGGGCATTGTGGTTGGCGAACTGGAGCAGGTTGAAACCCCGTGACAGGGCACCGATGCGCACGACGTTCATGTAATTGTGCGTGTAGGTGTAGAAAGGCTGGATCATGGCCTCCCACTGGTGGTCATCCGCATCGTGGAAGCGGAATGTCACGCTGGTGGTGTTGGCGACTTCAGGTTTCAGGTTCAGGTTGCCGACATAGCCGTTGCCATCACCAAACCAGTTGATCATCCGGGCCGTCATGCTGTCCCGGCTCCAGCCATAGCGTTCATACAGGTTGGGGGAGCGTGTCTTGCGGGCATAGCCGCCCTCAATGTTCAGATAGGCACTGGCCTTGTAGCGCACCAAGGCTGTGACATCGAAATTGTCATCCGTGCGGCCCCGGCGGGCACTGTTGAAGGCACGTGCGGCCGCCTGATTGGTGCTGCCCATGTTCATGCCAGACATACCCATGCCGGACATGCCCATATCCGACATGTGGCCCATGCTCATCATGTTCATGCCAGACATTCCTCCCATTCCCATGTCATTCATGGAGGAGAGGCCCTGATAGGGAGAGACCGGGCCGGTATTCATCATGATGACGTCGCTGCGCATGCCGAGTTCGGTGGAGAGGCGGGGCGTCCATTGGGCATTCCACTGGATGAAATGGCCAAGATGGTCCCGATGGGCACCGTTCAGGCTGTGGAACGTGCCCGGCCCCATCATCATGCTGCCCATGACGGGCGGCCACCAGTCATTGAGGCCATCATGACTGAAGGCACTGCCGATCTTGAGCTGATGGCGTCGCCCAAGCGGCATGGTGGCGACCAGACTGTAGCCTGCCGTCCGGCCATCGCTGTTCATGGGCATGCCGGTCGTGGCGCTGTGGCCGCCCTTGTCGGCCAGCATGTTCATGGCATGGGTCACACGCTGCCAGTAGCCCCGGGCCTCCAGCGTCCCCCAGCCGAAGGTGCCTACATATTTCCCGTTCACGAAGGTGGAGCGGTTGTTGGTCTCGTCCATGTACTGGTTGGGGAAACCCTCGTAGGGCGTGTCCTGCTGTCCGAATGTCAGGCTGAAGAGATGGTTCTTCAGTTTCAGGCCCGCCGTCACATCATGATTGAAGCTGAGATAGCTGCTGGAGAGAACCCGTCCGCCACGCCCTCCGGCGGTGTAATCGCTGGCATGGGTGTAGGAGCCGCTGTAGCGCAGGCTGAGCATGTCATTGGCAACCGTGATGGAACCACCGGCACCGGAGCCGCCGCCATTGCTGCGCCAGTCTTCTCTTCCATCGCCTGTCACGAGGATGTTGCCTTCCCGGGCGAACTGCGGGTCTTTCCGTTCCACGGAGATGGTGCCCCCCGTGCTGTCTCCGCCGAGGCTGACAGGCGTGATCCCGGAAATGGCCACGCTGTGGGACACTTCATCTAGGCTGATCTGCGAGAGGGCAGGATTCATGTGGTTGGGGCAGTCCGCCATCAGGGGCATTCCGTCCACGAATGTGGCGACCCGGTCATCCGCCATGCCGTTGAGAACGGGCAGGCTGGCGATGCCGCCCGTTCTGTAGCTGCTGTAACCCGGTACGTCCCGGAACAGGGCCGCCGTGTCGGCTGCCTGCGTGAAAGGGCGTCGGATGGCTGTGACGCTGATCTCTTCAGCCGGTCGGTTGCTGGAGGAGGCTGGGGCCTGGCCAGGCTTCAGGGAGGTGGGGACCTGCCGGATGGGCGACATCTGCGGCCTGTCCGGGGGGCTGGTCGTGGTCCCAGGGCCGGGGAGGGAGGAGCCGGAGGCTGGCAGGGTCTGGGCGGTGGCCTGTCCGGCTGGCAGGATCACACCTCCCAGAAACAGGGTGGTCAGGGCCGGACGCACGATACGTCCACCCGTGCAACGGGGAAAAATAGACAAGAGTCATCCATTCTGAAGAAAACATGCGGAAAGGCCGACACGCAGCCTTCTTCAGGCCGGGCCGGTCAGGCGGATGCGTGGCTCAGGATGGTGACGGGTGGCCCACGGCTCGGTGGCCGCTGGCGGGTCGGTTCTGGCGGTGCCTGTGCGGGAGGAACCGCCTGCCATATCTGGCGGGCCAGCCGGGTGCAGCTCAGCAGGACGGCAAGGACGGTCAGTGCGAGCAGGACATGGTCCAGCAGGGGGCAGAGGGGACAGTCCAGCCCGTGATGGTGGTGCCCGCCAGAATGATGATGGTCCATCAGCAGGGGAGCTGATGGTGCTGTCGGGCTGTGGGGATGGCAGTGCGCCTGTGGCTCCACACCCTGCCCCATGGTGGCATGATCCATGCCCGGCATGATGGCGGCAGGGATGGCTTCTGGCCGGGGGGCGATGTCGATGCCTGTCAGCCGCAGGATGGCGGCCCGGGGGTTTTCATCGGGCAGGCTGGTGGCCGTGAGAAGGGTCTGTGCCCCGAATCCCAGCAGCATGACCAGTACCATGAGGAGGCGCAGTGGCGTCCAGCGGAACAGGGCAGAGGTCATCAGGCCGTGGGTGGAGAGAGCCTTCATGGGTCAGTGCCGGACTCCACCGGAGAGACAGGCCAGCAGCGTGCCCAGCATGATCAGCCCCACGCCCAGATAGGCCGTCAGGGACAGAGGCTGACGGAAGATGGTCACGCCGATGAGGACGATGCAGACGATCCCCACCCCGCACCAGACGGCATAGGCGATGCCAAGAGGGACGCATTTGAGGGCCTGTGCCAGACAGAAGAAGGCCGCTCCATAGAGCAGGAGCGAGCCGATGGTGGGCAGGGGCCTGCGGAACCCGTTGGAGATGTTGAGCAGGCTGGTTGCCAGAACCTCCAGCAGGATGGCCCCGAACAGGAAGAGCCAGGCAAGAAAAGGCGTCATAGCGACATCCTATATCAGGATTTCTTTTTTCTGCCACCTTCCCTGCCGGTACCCTGCTGCGGCGTGGCTGGTGCCGGGCCTGTTTTCCCGGCGGCCAGCATGGGGGCGAGGAACTGCCCGGTATGGCTTTTCTTGCAGGCGGCAATGTCTTCTGGCGTGCCGGTGGCGACAACCTGCCCACCGCCTGCACCGCCTTCCGGCCCGATATCGATCACCCAGTCCGCCGTCTTGATGAGATCAAGGTTGTGCTCGATGACCAGCACCGTATTGCCCTGTTCCACAAGGGCATGAAGGACATTCAGCAGCTTGTGGACGTCTTCGGTATGCAGGCCGGTGGTGGGTTCATCCAGCACGTAGAGGGTCCGGCCCGTGGCACGGCGGGCAAGTTCCTTGGCGAGCTTCACACGCTGGGCCTCACCACCGGAGAGGGTGGTGGCCTGCTGGCCGAGGGCCACATAGCCCAGCCCCACCTGCTGGAGGATGGAGAGACGGTCCGCAATGCGGGGCACGGCACTGAAGAATGGCACGGCCTCGTCCACTGTCATGGCCAGAACGTCGGCAATGGATTTGCCCTTGAACTTGATCTCCAGCGTTTCCCGGTTGTAGCGGGCCCCTTTGCAGGTATCGCAGGTGACGAACACATCCGGCAGGAAGTGCATTTCGATCTTCAGCACGCCGTCACCCTGGCAGGCCTCGCAGCGCCCTCCCTTGACGTTGAAGGAGAAACGTCCCGGCTTGTAGCCCCGTGCCTTGGCCTCCGGCAGTTCGGCGAACCAGTCCCGGATGGGGGCGAAGAGGTCCGTATAGGTGGCGGGGTTGGAGCGGGGTGTCCGCCCGATGGGGGACTGGTCGATCTCGATGATCTTGTCGAGCTGCTCGGTGCCTTCCAGCCGTCCATAAGGGAGGGGGACGGCAGCGGACTTCATGATCTGCCGGGCCAGCCCCTTGTAGAAGGTGTCGGTGATGAGTGTGGACTTGCCGCTGCCGGAAACTCCCGTCACGGCGATGAAGGTGCCGAGCGGGAACTTCACGCTGACATTCTTGAGGTTGTTTCCCTTTGCCCCGTGGATGCTCACCCAGCGTCTGCTCTTGCGGCGGGTGGCGGGGACGGGGATGCCCCGGCGGCCAGCCAGCCATGCGCCCGTCAGACTGTCGGGATTCTGGGCGACCTCTTCCGGCGTGCCGCAGGCGATGACGTGCCCGCCCTGTGTTCCGGCTCCCGGCCCCATGTCGATGAGGTAGTCCGCCTGCCGGATGGCATCCTCGTCATGTTCCACGACAAGGACGGTATTGCCGAGATTCCTCAGCCGCTCCAGCATGGTGAGCAGGCGGGCATTGTCCCGCTGGTGCAGCCCGATGGAGGGCTCATCCAGCACGTAGAGGACGCCCGTCAGGCCGGAGCCGATCTGCGAAGCCAGCCGGATGCGCTGGCTCTCCCCGCCGGAGAGCGTGCCGGAACTGCGGGAGAGGGTGAGATAGTCCAGCCCCACACGGTCGAGGAAATGCAGCCGCTCGGTGATTTCCTTGAGGATGCGCCGGGCGATCTCGGCCCGCTGGGGTGTCAGGCTGGCCTCCACGGTGCTGAACCAGGCAAGGGCCTCGCTGATGGTCAGGTCAGAGGCCTCGGCAATGTTGCTGTCATTGACCTTCACGCAGAGGGCTTCCGGCCGCAGGCGGGCACCGTGACAGGCCGGGCAGGGCATGGCGGACTGGTACCGGCCCAGGGCCTCCCGGACATGGACGCTACTGCTCTGCGCCAGACGGCGTTGCAGATGGCTGATGATGCCTTCGAAAGGCCGGTGGATGGTGTGTGTCTTCCCCTTGCCATCCTGATAGGGGATGCTGACGGCTTCCGGCCCGCCATGCAGGAGGAACTGGCGTGAACTGTCCTTCAGCCTGTTCCATGGGGTGTCCAGCGTTTCCTCGCAATGGCGGGCCAGGGCGGCGAGGGTCTGGTCAAAGAGCGGGTCCTGCTCATTCCGCCACGGGGCAATGGCGCCTTCCCGCAGGGTCAGGCTGTCATCGGGGATGATGAGGTTGGGGTCGAAATGCGTTTCCGTACCCAGCCCGTCACAGGTCGGGCAGGCTCCCATCGGGGCGTTGAAGGAGAAGAGGCGGGGTTCCACACTTTCCAGCATGAAGCCGGATTCCGGGCAGGAATAGCGGGAGGAGAAGGAAGCCTTCAGCGGCTCACGGTCTTCCCCGCTGCGGAGGACTTCCTCGACAGAGGCCAGGCCGTCCGAGAGGTCCAGGGCGGTTTCAAAACTGTCGGCCAGCCGGGTTTCCACACCGTCCTTCAGCACCACACGGTCTACCACGACATCCACGTTGTGGCGTGTCTTGCGGTTCAGCTTCGGGGCGTCGCCGATCTCGTAGAGCGTGCCATCAATGCGTACACGGGCGAAGCCACGGCGGGTCAGCTCGGCCAGTTCCTTCGCACAGTCGCCCTTGCGGTCCCGCACGACCGGGGCCAGCAGCATGAGCCGTGTGCCGGCGGGCATGGCCATCACACGGTCCACCATCTGGCTGATGCTCTGGGCCTCGATGGGCAGGCCGGTAGCCGGGGAGTAGGGAACACCCGCCCGTGCCCAGAGCAGGCGCATGTAGTCGTGAATTTCGGTGATCGTGCCGACCGTCGAGCGTGGATTGCGGGAGGTTGTTTTCTGCTCAATGGAAATGGCCGGGGAGAGGCCCTCGATGGAATCAACATCCGGCTTGCCCATCAGTTCCAGAAACTGGCGGGCATAGGCGGAGAGGCTCTCCACATAGCGACGTTGCCCTTCGGCATAGATGGTGTCGAAGGCGAGGGAGGACTTGCCGGAGCCGGAAAGGCCCGTCAGCACGGTCAGCCTGTCCCGGGGGATGGTGACGTTGACGTTCCGCAGGTTGTGCGTACGGGCACCACGGACGATGATGTGGCTTGTGCTGGCAGGGCGGGCTGTGTCTGTCACGCTATGTCCTCATTACGGCCTTTGTGGCAGGTATGGATGCATGGGCGGTCCATCTGTGCAATATAGGCAATATGGGTACACGGTGCCAGAATCGAACCGTGGCAATGAAAAGTTCTTGAGAGAAGTGGAAAAAACGCATGGCAGGTAGCGTAAACAAGGTCATTCTGGTGGGAAATCTTGGGCGTGACCCGGAGGTCCGGAACACCCAGTCCGGCAGCAAGATCGTCAATCTGGCTATCGCTACCAGCGATACGTGGAACGACCGCAATACAGGAGAGCGGCGTGACCGTACGGAATGGCACCGTGTCGTCATTTTCAACGAGCGTGTCGGTGATGTGGCGGAACGTTATCTGCGCAAGGGCCGCAAGGTTTATATCGAAGGCGAGCTGCGTACCCGCAAGTGGACGGACCAGCAGGGCGTGGAGAAATACACGACCGAGGTTGTGATCGATCGCTTCCGTGGCAATCTTGTCCTGCTGGACAGCCAGCGTGGCGGTGGTGACGGCGGCGGCTATGGTGATGATGGTTATGACGGTGGTTATGGTGATGGCGGCAGCAACTGGGCTGGTGGCGGGTCCGCTCCGGCGGGCCGTGGCGGTGCCGGTGGTCGTGGTCAGCAGGGTGGCAACTTCGGTGGCGGTGCTGGCTGGGACAGTTCTTCCGGGCAGGGTGATCAGGCGCTGGATGACGAGATTCCGTTCTGATCCTGTCCTTTCATGAGGCACGGTCCGGTGGGTGCCATCGGGTCGTGCAGGACAGGCAGGCAGCAGGCAGGGAACGGGTGGGACATGGGCGGAACGGGGAGCAGGCGTGCCGTAAGGTGGCGGGTGCAGGCTGGTGCCGTGCTGGTTGCGGCGGGAGGCCTGTTGGCTGGGTGTGCGGCAACGCCCCCGCAGCATCCCAATAATATCTGCGACATTTTTCAGGAAAAACGCAGCTGGTATCACACAGCCATGCGGCAGGAGGCCAAATGGCACATTCCTGCATCCGTTCCCATGGCCATCATGAATCAGGAATCAAGTTTCCGGGCCAATGCACGGACCAGACGGACCTACATACTCTGGATCATTCCGTGGGGGCATATCAGTACGGCTTACGGCTATGCCCAGGCCAAGAACGAGATATGGCGTGATTACCAGCGGCAGACTGGCGCCGGTGGCAGCCGGACAGATTATGCCGACGCTCTCAATTTCATGAACTGGTATATCACCAACAGCCGGAAGGTGGATGGCATCCCCGTCACGGACGCCACGAGGCAGTATCTGGCTTATCATGAGGGATGGACGGGGTATCGTCGCCGGACTTACGCCAGCAAGGGCTGGCTGGTGACGGTGGCCCGCAAGGTGGGCCACCGTGCCCGGCAGTATCAGCAGCAGTATGATGCCTGTCGGGACAGGCTCAAGGGCGGCTGGTGGGAAAATTTCTGGGACTGGCTGTTCTGATCAGCCGCCCTTCTGCGGGCTTGTCAGGCCGTTGGCCAGGGCCGCTGCCGCACCGGGGCTGTGAGGAGCCTTTTTTGGTGCACCATCCCGGTCATCATGCCGTGTGTGCGGGATGACGTTACCATCCATGAGCACGTAACGGAACTGGCCATCCTTGATCTCTGCCAGGAAGATGTCCTCCAGTTTTTCGATGTTCCGCTTTTTCATGTCTTCCATAAGGGCTTCTTCGGAGAGGCCAACATCTTCAAGGTCATCAGCACGGACAACCCCGTCATAATAGACGATCAGTGCAGGGAGTTTTTTCTTGTCCGTGATGGCAGTAATGGCGCCGCTCGGCTCGATCTGGGCAAAGTAAACATCATCAAAGGAATAAATACCCTGGATGTTGAGCTGGGAGGCAATGTTGAGCATGTCGATCTTGTTGTTCTTGTCACGGATGTTCTCCATGAGGAAGCGGCCATCCTTGATGATCGGAATCTGCCTGCCGATGGTCACGTTTCTGAACATGTTGATTTTTCTGCAGAAGCGTGTCAGGGTGAGCAGGATACCAACCCCGATGAGCAGGGCGATGACATATTCATGGAAGGATATGTTGGTCGTATAAAGGACGCCGCCAACGAGTCCGCCGAGGATGAAGTTGCCGACGAGGTCGATGGCGTTCATCTGGGAGACCTGGCTGCGGCCAGAGATGTTGAGATAAGCAATGATGATGGCGAAGCCGGTGACCAGCTTCAGGAACATCCAGATGTTGAGAGCCAGATTCGGAAAGAGTTGGTGAAGCATCGGGGAGAACCTTGCTATGGGGAAGAGGGGGCAGCGGGTGTCCCCCTGCTGCCGTGTAAGGGAGATGCACCTTTGTATGCAAGGCTATAAGGGGCATTAATATCTTTTCAAGATGTTGCGATCTTTTTCCTGCCTGTTACCCTTGAGGAAACAGAACAGACATCGAATTTTTCGGAGACCGAATCAGGTCAGGCAAACAAGGAGTATTCATGAGCAAGCACACGAATTTTCCGATCCCCGATCAGGCCCCTGCTGCGGTGCTGCCCACGGGGCGCCTTGATATGATCCTTTTTGACTGTGACGGCGTGCTGGTAGGGGGGGAGCATCTCTCCACAGCGCTCATGTCCGAAGATGCCCGCAGCCATGGCTGGGACATCAGTGATGAAGAAGGCAACAAGCTCTTCGGTGGTGGTGAGCTGGCCAAGATTGGTGAGATGATCGCCGAGAAGACAGGTGACAAGCTCCCGGACAACTGGGACATGATCATGCAGGACCGCATTGTGGAGATGATGCGGAAGAAGGCGAAGGAAGTACCCGGTGCCACGAAGATGCTGCGTGATGTCGTCAACGAGATTCGCCTGCCGATCCGTGTTGGCTCCAACTCTTCCGAGGCAGAGATGGAGGCCAAATTTTCCAGCACAGGGTTGGACAAGATTCTGAAGGAAGAGCGCATCCATTCCGGCCGTGACCTGAACATGCCCAAGCCTCGCCCGGATATCTACCTGCACGGGGCGAAGCAGGAAGGGGTTGATCCGGCGCATTGCCTGGTGCTGGAAGATTCGGATGCCGGGGTCGAGGCTGCCCGCCGTGCCGGTATGGCCTGCGTGCTGCTGCGTGACCTTGACAAGCCTGCCCCGTCCTGGCCGGGCCTGCTGCGTATTGCCCATCTTGATGAGTTCGTGCCGCTGCTCAAGAAAATCATCGCTGCACAGGAAGAGCATCGCAAGGGCTGAGACATCCTTGCCTGCTGGAGGCCGGAGCCACGCTCCCGCCCGTTTTGTTCATGATCCTGCTGGAGACCTGTTATGCTGACATATGACAGCCTGAAATCCCTGCCGCAGAAGGTGGCTGGTCCTGCTTATGACGTCCGCAAGGTGACGTCAGGCATTGTGCATTTCGGGGTGGGCAATTTCTTCCGAGCCCATCTGGGATACTATGTGGACCGTGTTCTGGCCCTGCCGGACCAGCAGCATTGGGGCATCACAGGTGTCGGGCTGCGCTCCGGTGGGAACTCCGACAGGAAGGCCGAAGAGTTTCGGGCACAGGAGGGGCTGTACTCTCTGACGGAGATTGCCGCTGATGGCAAGGCGGAGATCCGTGTCATGGGATGTTTGAGGGATTATCTCCAGGCGCCTGATGAGCCGGAGACGGTTCTCGCCCTTCTGGCGGACAAGGCCACGAAGATCGTCTCCATGACCATCACGGAAGGCGGCTACAATATTGACGAGACAACAGGGGAGTTCCGTACGTCTCTGCCTGCCGTGCAGGAGGACCTTGCCAACCCGAAAAAGCCCAGCACCATCTTCGGTTTCGTGGTGGAAGGGCTGCGCCGCCGCCGTGAGGCGGGTCATGGTGGTCTGACTGTCATGTCCTGCGACAATCTGCGGCATAATGGCGATGTGTCTCGCAAGGCGTTTGTCGGGTATGCCCGGGCTGTGGATGCGGACCTTGCCGAGTGGATCGATCAGAACGTGACCTTCCCCAATGCGATGGTGGACCGCATCACGCCGTCTGTCTCTGATGAGGGTAAAGCCAAGCTGAATGAGCGCAGCGGATTGGACGATCTCCAGCCGCTTCTGTCCGAGGATTTCATCCAGTGGGTGATTGAGGATAAATTTGCGGCAGGTCGTCCCGCCTTTGATAAGGTCGGGGTGGAGTTTACCGATCAGGTCAGTGCCTATGAACATGCCAAGATCCGTATGCTCAATTCCAGCCATCTCATTCTCAGTGCTGCGGGCATGTTGCTGAATCTGGAACTTGTGGACCAGGTTCTGGGTGAACCACGTGTGCATAAGTTTGTGGATTCTGTTCTGGAAAAGGATGTGATCCCCACACTGAAGGCTCCGCCGGGTGTGGACCTGCATAAATATAAGGCGACACTTCTGACCCGCTTCTCCAACGCTGCCATGGCAGACCAGGTAGCCCGTATTGCCTCGGATGCAACATCCAAGGCGCAGGTGTTCTGGACGGAAACAGTGCGTGCCGTGCTGGAGGGTGGCCGGGAGCGGACCCGTATCGTGTACTGCATGGCCCTCCTGCTGGAGCTGCTGCGGGGCAGGAATGAAAAAGGCGAGAAAATTGCGCTTCAGGAGCCGTTCCTGACGGCAGAACAGTTGAACATTGCTGCCTCTGATGATTTTGAGGCTTCCATCGGTCTGCCTGCTTTCGACAGCTGGCGTGATCTTCTGACTCCAGAGATTAAGCAGGAGATTGTGCGTGATCGGGAGCTGATCCGTCAGAAGGGTGTTCTGGCCAGCCTGCCCGTGTGATGAGGCGATGAGCCGTTGAAAATTGATTGTGTGTAGAGAAAGGGAGGCTCCGGCCTCCCTTTTTCATGTTTGCTGTCAATCTTGTGGATAAAATTTGCTGGAGTGGTTTTTGGCTGTTCAGCGTCTCAACTTTCTTCTGTAAGGGCCGGAGAGGACTTGCCTCGGCGAGGTCATTAAAATTATATTTAATTCGGTAAGTTCTTTGACAATTAAAAAAGACTTATAATACAAATGGTTACAGGAAGTCTGTTCCCCGCCTACGCGGGGATGAACCGATCGGCTCCCGCAGAGCCTCTATCAGTGGGTACTGTTCCCCGCCTACGCGGGGATGAACCGCCGCCCGGCGGGTAAATCCGGGCGGCTCTTTGCTGTTCCCCGCCTACGCGGGGATGAACCGCTCATTTGTCAGATTTTCACCGGACCGATATGCTGTTCCCCGCCTACGCGGGGATGAACCGCCTTTCAGATAGTCCCGGCCAAGGTTGTGCCACTGTTCCCCGCCTACGCGGGGATGAACCGTCGATGGCATTGGTGGAGGGTGTGTCCTGCCCCTGTTCCCCGCCTACGCGGGGATGAACCGTCGATGGACGCCATCCAGCCAAGACAGAGAGCCTGTTCCCCGCCTACGCGGGGATGAACCGGACGGTGATTTTTTCAGTTGCCATCGCCCGGCCTGTTCCCCGCCTACGCGGGGATGAACCGTTGACAAATCTCCCCACGCTGCCCAGTAGTGCCTGTTCCCCGCCTACGCGGGGATGAACCGCTCCCCTTGCTTCGCCAAAATTGTATCAAGAGCTGTTCCCCGCCTACGCGGGGATGAACCGAAAGACAGTCGTGTTTGGTATTGGTGAACATTCTGTTCCCCGCCTACGCGGGGATGAACCGGATCATCATCACCGAGCTCGACGCCTGCGACCCTGTTCCCCGCCTACGCGGGGACAAACTCGGTGCCAGACCGCCATCACTGGCCTGTACCGAACTGTTCGCCGGTGGGTCATGGGGTGGTTGGTGGCATATGTGGTCGCCAGAGCCATTCCAGAGCTTCGGGAAGGGTCTGTTCGATGGTGGGGCCATCCACATGCCGGGCATTGCGGGCAAAGACAAATTGGTAATCATAGCCCTTGTCGGCCAGCACGCGGGCCATGTTTTCCCCAGCCAGCACCCAGTCATGCATGCCATCAGGCATGGACGGAACGGGGTAGAACAGGTCCTGGTCGCCTACTTCGTACCAGATGTGCAGCGGGGCCAGTGGTGCCGCCGGGATGAGCGCCGCACCGGGATGGGGGGGTACGGCTTCCGGTGTTCCGGCCCATGGGGAGTGAAGCTGCCATCCCCCGCCGGGCAGGGCGGGGTCGTGCGGCCATTGCTGGTTGACCAGCGAAGGAGAGTAGGCCAGCACCCGGTGATAGAGGTTGGGCCGGAACCAGGCCATGGCAAAGGCCGCTGCCCCACTGGAGCTGAACCCCATGGTGGCCCGTTCCTCCGGGTTGCGGGAGAGAGTGAGGCTGGCCTTCTTCTCCACAAGAGGGAGGACATGCGCCTCTACCCAGTCGGCATAAGCGCCGGACATGGTGTCATATTCCCGTCCCCGTTCACTGCCTTGGGCGTCGCCACCCCCGGCTCCAACGCCAATGACAATCATGGGAGGAATACGTTTTTCTTTCAGCAGCCCGTCCACCATGGCGAAAAGATCCCGTCCTGGATAGAGGCCATTATTGCTGCCATCACCAAAGATGAGAAAGGGAAGGGGGCGGTCGGTCGGCGTGTTGGGGGGGATATAGACATCCACCGTGCGGGTCCATGGGGCCGGGTGAGCTCCGGGAACGGTCAGATTGGATGGATCGCCCGGCACGCTTGTGGAGACATGCACCATGCCTGCTTCCCCTGTGCTGGTGGTGCAGGGGACCGGGTCATCCCGTACAGTGCCGGGGCTGTAGCCACTGGTCGGGGATGAGGCCAGCGTGAAGCTGATGATCCGCCCCTCCGGGAGCTGTATGTTCTGCCACTGTGCAGGGAGTGTGTGGGAGGTGCCAAGAATGTAGTTGCCTGTTTTATCCACAGGCGGCAGGGCGTTGTCGGGCAGGTCAATGGCTTCAGGATAAAGTGGATCATGTGGATCATGTATCGGCATGGCGCCAGAGCCACTCAGGCCGGATGTGTCGATGAAGAAAGGTTTGTGTGGTGCGGTTGTATTGGCCTGTGGGGGCTGGAGGGCTTTCAGGGGGACGCAGTCAGCAGAGGCGGCCTGTGCCAGGGTGGGGGCTGAAATACCCAGTATCAGACTCATGAGCCCGGTGCAGAGGCTGTACCGGCAAAAATGGATTTTGGTGCTCCATCGGAGCGGTGAAGGGCTTGAGGCAGAAAAATGCATGGCAAACATCACGGAAGAAGAAATATGGGACACATCGTGTCAGACGCTACCATAGTTTGCCTCATCTCCAAGCCCTGCTGTCCCGGAAATGATGGGCCTTGACCCAGGGATCAGAGGCCCATCCTGCTGGATCAGCCCGGCTGGTGGGTGTCGATCAGCGTGGCAAGTTTTTTCGCATCCTGCGGGGACACGCCCTGGAGCGGACGGGGGAGCGCACCGGGTCCAGCCAGCCCCATGATCGTCGCCGCAGAGGCGATCACACGCAGGGAGCCACCATAACGGGCACTCATCTCCCAGAAGGGGGCGAAGATGGCCTCGATGCGGGCTACATCCTCTCTCTGGCCAGTCAGGGCCGCATCCGTCAGCCGGCGGGCCAGACGGGGGAACAGGCCACCCCATTCGGAGTACCAGATGCGGGCGCCCTGCATCAGGGCACCGGCGGCGGTCGGATCACCGCTGATGCCGGGGGAGGTGCTGTCAGGCAGGGCAGGCAGCAGGCGTTTCATCCGGGCGGCAGCCTCTTCTGCCGTGGGGGAGCCGCTGGGGAGCTTGATGGAACGGACCTGCGGCAGCTGGCAGATGCGCTGCATCAGGGTATCGGAGAAATGGAACTGTGTCGTGCCGGGGGTGTCATAGACGACCAGCGGCACGGACACATGGCGGCTCACCGTTTCATACAGGGTGAAGACCTCTTCGTCCCGCAGGGGGAAGTAACTCATCGGGGGCAGCAGCAGGGCTTTGACACCGGCTTTCTGGGCATCTTCGGCCAGCAGCAGCGTGTCCCGCAGGTTGATGGCCCCGATGCTGACAAGAACCGGCGTCGTGCCAGCGTGGCTGACAGCCAGTCGGGTGATCTTTTCCCGTTCGTTCCGGGTCAGGAAGGCATAGCTGCCGGTGGAACCGAGGGCACCGATGGAATCGACTTTTGCCTCGACCAGCCGGGCGATCAGTGCGGCGAAGCGGGCCTCATCGGGTGCGTCCTGGTGCATGGGGGTGATGGGGAAGGCACTCAGCCCCGTGAAGGAAAATGTCATGGTCTGTCCTTTCCGTGTACGGTCCCGGCCATGATGGCGGGAAAAAGGCTGCGCCGTATAGAAGGAATGTGACAGGCCGTGGTTTCAGCGGGGCAGGGGGCCTGCCCGGTACCGGCCCGGTGTCGTGCCGAATGTCCGGCGGAAGAGGCGGCCCATGTGGCTCTGGTCGGCAAAGCCTGCCTCCATGGCGGCCTGAAGGCTGCCGACACCGGCCCGCAGCTGCGTTTTCACATGGTTGAGCTGCTGGAGCAGGCGGAATGTCTGTGGTGATAAGCCGTAATGACGCTGGAAACGGCGGGAATAGGCCTCCCGGCTCATGTTGGCCTGTTGGGCAAGACTCTGGATGGACGTCGTGAGCGACATGTCCTGCATGGGCAGGGGAAGGCGTGGTGGGGCGGCCAGATGGACATGGGACGGATGGTCACCAAGGCAGTGCTGGATGAGGGCGGCGCAGTCTGCCTGGTCCAGAGGGAGACCGGGCGTGAGATAGAGGTTCAGGCAGAGTGTCTGCCCGACACGGGCTGGATCGGCATCCTGCGAAACGTGGGGCGTACCCGCAGGAATGAGCAGGGCCTGCCCCGCCGTGAGGTGGACGGGCTGGCCAGCGATGAGAAAATGGCGACAGCCGGAGAGGATGAAGGCCAGCTGGTCTTCCTGATGGAAATGCAGCGGCAAGGCGAGCGTGGTGCCCCGGGCCATGCTCATTTCTTTCACGTCAGGATGGCCTGCCCGCCAGTAGTGCCACGGGGGGCCGGGAGGCATCAGGGAGGAGGAAAGAGGGAGCATGATGTGGTGCCGGGGCGTCGTCTGGTCCTTGATAGGGGGGGCAGGATAACCTGCCTTCCGGGGGAGCGTCCATCTGATCTGGAGGGCACCAAAAATAGAATGACCGGTCTATTCTTTGTGGACAGAACAGGTCTTTCCTGATAGGGTTACAGCATGACAGTTGCAGAAAAGCATGAGCAGGCCCGTCGGCGTATTCTGGAATCTGCCCGCCCTCTCATTGGGCTGCGGGGGTTTTCTGCCGTGGGGCTGAGCCAGATTCTGGAGGCAGCTGGTATCCCCAAAGGCTCGTTCTATCATTATTTCGAGTCGAAAGAGCATTTCGGGGCTGCCCTTCTGGAGCTTTACAACGAGCAGTATCTGGTCAAGCTGGAAGCTCTCATTGCGCAGACGGGCAGGACCGGGTTTGAGAAACTGTCTCTGTATTGCCAGTGCTGGGTGGATGCCCAGCAGGATGGCTGCCTCAATGAGAAATGTCTTGTCGTCAAGCTGGCGGCGGAGGTGTCCGATCTTTCGGAGAGGATGCGGCTGATCCTTGCCGAAGGCACGACCCGGATCGTGGACTGTCTGGCCCGTATCGTCGAGGAGGGGCAGAAGGATGGCTCCATCACGAAGGCGCTGCCCGCCCGGTATCTGGCGTCTTCCGTGTATCAGACGTGGCTCGGAGCCACTCTGCTGGTCAAGGTCACGCACCAGCAGGCTCCGTTCGAGGAGGCTTTCGAGGCGACCCGTCATCTTGTGACAGTCTGAGTCATCCCGGTTTCCTGTCTTTTTTCGAAGCAGGAAAGTTTTTTTCGGGAAGGGTCTTTCATTTTCGAGATGACCGGTCTATTTATTGAGTGTTCCCGATGAAGGCTCAGGGCCGATTCCCTAAAGGCTTTGGGACCAGGGAGAGAATGGTATCTCACATGGCCGTTAAAGATGACCGGTCTATTATGTGATCTGGTCTGAAAGAGCGGCAAGGAGGACAGCATGGATAATTTTGAATTCTATAACCCGACAAAAATCCTTTTTGGCAAAGGGATGATTGCCAGGCTGGATGAGCAGATCGACCAGCAGGCCCGGGTTCTTGTCCTCTATGGTGGTGCCAGCGCCGAGAAGAGCGGTACGCTGGGTGAAGTCCGCAAGGCATTGGGGCAGCGGACATTCTGCGAATTCGGCGGGATTGAGGCCAACCCGACTTACGAGACGCTCATGAAGGCTGTCGAGGTCGCCCGCAAGGAGAAGGTGAATTTCCTTCTGGCTGTTGGTGGCGGTTCCGTCATGGATGGCACGAAATTCGTTGCTGCTGCCGTGCCGTATCAGGGCGAACCGTGGGAAATCCTGCTGAAGCAGGGTGAGACGGTCCAGCAGGCCCTGCCGCTGGGAACGGTCGTGACACTGCCCGCTACCGGGTCGGAGATGAACAGCATTGCCGTGATCTCCCGCAAGGAGACGGGCGACAAGCTGGCTTTCTCGAACCCGCACGTCTTCCCGGTCTTTTCCATTCTGGACCCGACCCGCACTTTCAGCCTGCCGCCCCGGCAGGTGGCCAATGGTGTGGCGGATTCCTTCGTCCACGTGATGGAAGCGTACATGACCCTGCCGCAGGATGCGATGGTGCAGGATCGCTACGCTGAGGGCCTGCTGCTGAGCCTGCATGAGATTGGCCAGCGCATCACCAGTGCTCCTGCTGATGACTACGACCTGCGTGCCAATCTGATGTGGGTGGCAACACAGGCCCTGAATGGTCTCATCGGGGCTGGCGTGAAGCAGGACTGGGCCACCCATGCCATCGGCCATGAGCTGACGGCGAAATACGGGATCGACCATGCCCGCACGCTGGCCATCGTCTTCCCGGCCATGCTGAAGGAGCGTCGGGAGCAGAAGCGTGCCAAGCTGCTGCAATATGCCGCCCGTGTTCTGGGGCTGACGGAAGGCACGGAGGATGAGCGCATCGATGCCGCCATCGCCCGTATCGAAGCTTTCTTTGAAGGGCTGGAGATTCCGGTCCGTCTCTCTGCCTACGACATTGACCGTGCTGGTATTGATCCCATCATTGCCCAGCTGGAAGAGCATGGCATGACAACTCTTGGTGAACATCAGGACATTACGTCAGAAATCAGCCGCAAAGTTCTGGAAAGAAGTTTGTAAGGTTCCAATATCTGGTTGGGGGGCGGCAATGGTCCGTGTTGTTGCTCCCCAGCCGGCCTTTGGGCAGTGATTCAACACTGTCCATATCACACCCAGGTTCCGCTGCAGGGACCCGGGAAGAACGAGGTGTATCATGGCATTTGCCACTGTTAATCCTTATACGAATGAAGTTGTCAAAGAGTTTCCGGAAGCAACGGAACAGGACGTTCAGGCCGCCCTGGCCCGGGGACATGAGGCTTACGAAGCATGGCGGGAAACCAGCTTTGAAGAGCGCGCCAAGCTCATGAAGAACATCGGTGCCCTGCTGCGCCGTGATGCGGAGAAGCTGGCCCGTCTGGCTGCGCTGGAGATGGGCAAGGTGCTGGCCGAAGGGAAGGCCGAGGCCATCCTGTCTGCCCAGATCTGCGAATATTATGCCGAGAACCTGGCAGAGCTGCTGAAGCCGGAAGACCTGAAGCTCTCCGACCCCAAGATGGGGCGTGCCAAGCTGGTGTATGAGCCGCAGGGCATCGTGCTGGCCATCGAACCCTGGAACTTCCCGTATTATCAGGTGCTGCGCATTGTGGCGCCACAGCTTTCTGCCGGTAATGCGGTCCTTCTGAAACATGCAGGCAACCTGCCGCAGTGTGCTGCTGCCTGTCAGGAGCTGGTTGAAGAAGCGGGCGCACCGAAGGGGCTGTTCCAGAATATCTACATGCCGCACAAATTCACGGAGATGGTGCTGGATGATCCCCGTACCTGTGGTGTGGCGTTGACAGGGTCCGAGCGGGCCGGGTCCATCGTGGCTGGTGCTGCTGGCAAGGCTCTCAAGAAGGCGACCATGGAGCTGGGGGGCAGCGATGCCTTCATCGTTCTGGATGATGCCGACCTTGAGAAGACCGTTAAATGGGCCGTGTTCGGCCGCCACTGGAATGCCGGTCAGGTCTGTGTCTCTGCCAAGCGCATCATTGTGGTGGACAGCCTTTATGACCGCTTTGTGGAACTGTACAAGAAGGGCATTGCCGAGCTGAGGGCCGGGGATCCTTTGGACCCGAACACCAATTTCGCTCCTCTTTCTTCCCAGCAGGCTGCGGATGATCTGCGTGAAATGGTGGAGAAAGCCGTCAAGCAGGGAGCGAAGGCTGAGACCATTCCTGTAGCCGTGCCTAACCAGGGGGCGTTTTTCCAGCCGGTTGTTCTGACGGAACTGGATGAGAACAATGAGGCCCGTCATTGGGAGTTCTTTGGCCCGGTTTCCCAGCTTTATCGTGCCAAGGATGAGAACGATGCCGTTCGCATCGCCAATGACTCTCCGTATGGTCTGGGTGGCGCCATCTTCTCCAGGGATGAAGCCCGGGCAGTTCGTGTGGCGTCCAAGATCCGTACCGGCATGGTGTTCATCAACCACCCGACCACGACCAAAGCGGAACTGCCTTTCGGCGGTATTGCCCGCTCCGGTTATGGGCGTGAACTTATGAGCCTTGGGATCAAGGAATTCGTGAACCACAAGCTCGTCAATGTCATGGACATTGACTCTCCGTTCTGAAGAACGGGCTGGCCCGTATCTTTGGTCATGAAAAAGGCGGCTCCATCATGGAGCCGCCTTTTTTCGTGTCTGGAGGTTTTTATCGCCCCAGCATGGAGCCCATGACACCGTCCCGCCGGATGATGCCGTGCAGCAGGGCCGCTCCGATATGGGCGAGAATGAGCAGGATCAGCCCATAGGCCAGAAGACTGTGCAGGCAGCGCAGGACACCCCACAGATGGGGATGGAAGCCCATGAGCGGCGGGATGTGGCAGCCCCCCCACAGGGTGATCGGGTATCCGCCAGCCGAGAGCATGGCCCAGCCGACCAGCGGCAGGGCGATCATGAAGCCATAAAGCAGGATATGGGAGACATGGGCGGCCAGCTTCATGGGGCTGGGCATGTCCATTGGCAGGGCAGGTGTGTGGTTGGCAAACCGGTTGACAAGCCGGATGACCACCAGCAGCAGGAGCAGGAACCCCACCGTGCGATGCAGCGTGAAGAGACCAGCATAGTGGATGGTGGAGTCATGCGCCATGACCAGCCCGACAAAGAGCATGACGATGATGAGGACCGCCATCACCCAGTGCAGCAGGATGGAGAGGCGGGGGAAGGGCGTAGCATGGCCTGTATTCTGTGGAAAAGACATGGGTTACTGGCCCTTCTCGTCTTGTGTGAGGGTCGGATTGGCAACATCGCCCGGCGTGACCATGCTGGGTGCTTTGTGCTCGGCAGACCGGGTTGCATAGGACCTCATGTAGACTGACGAGCGCAGGGCCAGCAGCGGGTCGTCCGAGGCGCTGATTCCGTCAGGCAGGATGGTGGGGTCGAACACCATGGGGCCACAGGGGCTTTCATCCTCGCTGTAGGCCTTCGTGAAGGTCACCGTGCCGACCGTTACCTTCTGGTCCGCATTGTCCCATGGTTGGCTGGAGTCGTTGACCGGGTCTCCTTCACGGGCCACCGTGGCAACGATGTCCCAGCGGAGGGGCCGTTGATCCAGCGTCTGGACCAGCCGTTTGAAGAGATAGTTGCCATCATTGGCGCCATTGCCGTCAGCCGGGCTGAAGGGTTCCTGCGCCACGGCAGCCCAGCGGACGGCTGTCTTTTTTCCGGCTTCATCTGTCAGGATGAAGCTGTCGAGGCTGTTGTATGTGTCGTTGGTCAGGTCGGATGTCTGCTTGTGGGCTTTTGCCTGTTCAAAAGCCGTTTTCAGCCAGGGGCGCTGGGCTGCATAGGCCTGAACGGCCACAGGGTCGGGCCTGTGGGTGGCAGGGTCCAGCTTTGCGGCTCCGAAGAAAGCGTAAGCATCGGCAATATCCCGCATGGACTGGAGAGGGGCATCTACCAGCGCCAGCCGCCAGTCATCACCGGATGGGGAGCGTATCTGCATGGAAAGGCTGCGGGCCACGGCGGGATTGTCCGGCAGATACGGCAGTGGCGGAGCCAGTGAGAAACGCCCCATGACAGGCAGATGCTCGCCCCTGAAGATGCCGGAACGGGACAGGGCCCGTCCCTCTGGAGAGGGATCAAACCAGCCGGTGGTACACATGCCTTTGGCATGAGCACGGCGGAAGCCATCACCCGGAGCCCCAGCATTATGGAAGCGCTGCATGAAGTGGGAAGGAGATATGGCGGCCGGACTGAAAATGTCGGCCGTCCAGGCCAGCAGGCCACCCAGACAGAGTGGCGGCAGAATGACAGCCGCCCAGCGGGCCGGACTGCCCTTGCGGGGGGAATGCGCCATTGGATGCTCTCCTCAACAGGTGACGAAACTAATTCGTAGGCTGTATCAGATGTTACCAGTGACGGGAAGAAAAGTGGACGGGCCGCACCAGAAGACTCCACCCGCCGGATGGGGCGGGTGGAACCGTTCTTTGCCTCAGGGCATCGCCCCGATGGGAAGCGGCTTGAGGTGGGCATTGGTGCCACGGCCTACGGCATCCGGGGCATCATGGGTCAGGTCCTCATGGGCCTCGGGATGTTCGGAGGCATTGACGTCACCAACCTGCTTGGGATGGTGCAGCCCCTCATACTGGAAGGCACCGACCGACAGCGTCTCGGCCATCGTGGGAAGGTTCTTGGAGTCCCACCCGCCGCCAAGGCTGCGGATCAGCGAAACATCAGCCTGATACAGCCTTGTGGCCACCTCCACCTGCGTGATGCGGCTGCGGAGGGTGTTTTCCTGGCTGAAAATGGCATCCAGATAGGTGCCCACACCGCCCTGATAGAGCGTCATGGTCATGTTCTGGGTTTCCAGATTGGCATTGACGGCCTTTTCCAGAGCCTGGTTTTCCAGATTCAGGCGGTTGGTGCGGGAGAGACCATCCTCCACTTCCCGGAAGGCGGAGAGGACGGTCGTGCGGTACTGGTCCCGTGTCTCCCGGTAGGCGGACCATGACCGTTGGAGTTCCGCCCGATGTACGCCGCCATCAAAGAGCGGAATGTTCATGCGGGCACCGTAGGTCCAGAGCGAGTTGGCCAGATTGGCCAGCTTGAAGCCGTTGGCCTCGAACCCGGCATCCGCATTGAGAGAGAAATGCGGGTAGAAGGCGGCACGGGCAATGCCGATGGCCCGGTTGGCCTGGGCCATCTCACGCTCCGCACTGGCAATGTCGGGCCGCCGCTGGAGCAGGCCTGAGGGCACGCCCGCCGGAATGTTGGGCTGGTGGAAGTCCAGCGCCTTGACGGGGTCGATGTGGAAGCTGGAGGGCGCACTGTTGGTCAGCACGGCGATGGCATGTTCCGTCACCTCACGGGCGGCCTGGATGTCATACAGGGCGGCCTGCGTGGTGTAGAGCTGGGCTTCTGCCCGGGCGAGGTCCAGCCGGGGGGCCGCCTTGTATTGCAGCTGGGTGCGGGTGACATCCAGTGCCCGGTTATAATAGGCGATGGACTGCTGGTAGATGGCGATCTGCGCATCATAACCACGCAGCTGGATGTAGTCGGTGGCCAGCTCGGCCTCCAGGCTCAGCCGTGCCATGGCGAAGCGGGCGGCCTCCTGCTGGGCGGCCTGCCGGTTCATGCGGACACGGTTGCGGATGGCGGACCAGATGTCCGGCTCCCACGAGGCCAGACCGGCATATTCTTCCTGCGTCTGGGTCAGCGTGGCCCCGTTGCGGAAGAGCCTGTCTGCCGACTGCTTGTTGTCTGACCCGCCTGCATCAAGGCTGAGATGCGGGAGCAGGTCCGCCCGGGCTTTGGCCACGAGGGAGCGGGCCTGAAGGAAACGCTCGGCGGCGGCCTGGAGGTCACCATTCTCGGCAATGGCCCGGTCTTCCAGCTCGTTCAGCAGCGGATCATGAAAGAGCGTCCACCAGTCACTGGGGAGGGTGGCATCGGCGGGCTGTGCCACGGCGAAGGGGGCCTGCCCCTGCCAGCTGTCCGGCACGACAAAATGCGGCGGTTCGTAGCGTGGGGCGAGGTCGCAGGCACCGAGGCCCGTCAGGGCCAGCAGGCTGCCACCAAGGGCAGTCCGGCGGGCAAGACGGCCCAGCCTGCGGCGGGTCTTCTTCATGGAGGAAGAACGGTCAGAGATCATGGTGGTCATCAGTCATCATCTCCGGATTCTTCCCAGCCGCTCTGGTTATAGCCCCGGGCCGGTGTCACGATGTGGACGGGGTCGCCTTCCAGAAGGTCGGCGGGCGGGTTGTTGATGATGCGGTCATCCGCCGTGATGCCTGCCTGAACCTCGGTGGAGCTGTCCGCCATCTTGCCGACACGGATATTCTTGAAGTGGACGGTGTTCTTCTGGTCCACGGTTGCCACCTGCATTCCTTTTTCCTGAAAGACGAGGGACCCCGTGGGAATCTTCAGCAGGTGGGAGGCATTATTGTTGGCTTTCAGAGAGACAGAGGCGAAGGTCCCCGGCCAGAGGGCGTGGTCGGCATTGTCCAGCGTGAATTCGGAGACGGCCGTTCTCGTGTTGGGGTCATAGCCGAGGGATGCCGTCAGGAACTTGGCCGTGAAGATGCGGTCCGGATACTGCGGCACGTGGACCTCCGCCGTCAGCCCGTCCGTCAGCATGTAGGAGAAGATTTCCGGCACGGAGATGAAGAGACGCAGGCGGTGCGTGTCCGCCACGGTGAAGAGTTCGGAGGCCCCACCAGTGGCGTTGAGCTGCCCGCCCCCGCTGTTGACATAGTCACCCACATTGATGGAGCGGGCCGTCACGACACCATCGAACGGAGCCACGATCTGCTTGAACTTCTCCAGGGCGGCGAAGTGGTCCACATTGCGCTGGGCTGCTTCCATCTTGGCGTAGGCGGCCTGTTCATCCGCCGTGGCGACGGAGACGGACTGCCCGGAAACGGCCTGGGAGTGCCCCATGGCCCGCCAGCGGTTGGCCGTCACGGAGGCCAGATTGTACTTGGCCTTCTGGGCATCAAGGTCTGCCAGGGCCTGGGCGTACTGTGCATCCAGTGCCGGGGCGTTGATTTCGGCCAGCACATCACCCTGATGGACGACGGCACCGTAATCCTTGTACCACATCTTCACGTAACCGGAGACCTGCGCATAGATCGGCGCCTGATACCAGGCATCAATCGTGCCGGGGAGCGTGAGGCTCACCTTGCTGTCCGCCTTGTGGGGCAGGATGATGGCCACGTTGGGCACGGCACTCTGTTCCGCCACGTCATGCAGGTGGGCGTTGTGGGCCATGCGGCCGAGCAGCAGCACGATGATGTAGAGGCCCAGCACCAGGGCGATCAGGCCGAGCAGTAATTTGTGTTTGCGGGACATGCTGGCCATCAGACGGTCTCCTTATGACGCGCAGTACGGTTGTGGATGATTGCATAGACACAGGGAACGAAGAGCAGCGTGGACAGCGTGGCGACAATCAGCCCGCCAATCACGGCCCGGCCCAGTGGGGCATTGGTGGAGTTGGAGGTGGCCATGGGGATCATCCCCACCACCATGGCAAGGGCGGTCATCAGCACGGGGCGGATGCGCTCCCGTCCGGCTTCCGTCGCTGCCCGGAGGGCATCACCATGCAGCTCGATCCGCTCCCTGGCGAAGGACACCACGAGGATGGAGTTGGCCGTGGCCGTCCCCATGCACATGATGGCCCCTGTCAGGGCCGGGACGGACAGGCGTGTCCCGGTCAGGAACAGGGCCCAGGCGATCCCGGCCAGTGCGCCGGGCAGGGCGGTGATGATGATGAACGGGTCCATCCAGGACTGGAAGTTGACGACGATCAGCAGGTAGATCAGCACGATGGAGACCATCAGCCCGATGATGAGCTGGCCATAGGCTCCGTACATGGTCACGGCGGCCCCATGGATCTCCGTTGCGGCCGTCTTGGGCAGCAGGGATTTCGTGTCGCTGATGACTTTCTTGACGTCCGTCAGCACGGCCCCGAGGTCCCGTCCTTCGGTGGAGACGTAGATGTCCACCTCCGGCATGGAGTTGAAGTGGGACACCTCACCCGGCGTGCCGGTCGGCACGACGGTGCTGATGCTGCCCAGAAGCTGGTCGCCCGTACCGGTCGGGTTGCCATCGCCCTTGTCCACCGGAATGGTCAGCAGGTCGCTCAGATGCGTCAGCTGGTCCTGCGAGACGTAGGTGTTCAGCGGGAATGTGACGTCGTTGCTGGGGTCGAGCCAGAACTGCGGGTCCACCGTGCTGGAACCGGAGAGCGTCATCAGCTGGTTGTTGGCGAGGTCGGCCTCGGTCAGGCCGGTGGCCTGGCTGAAGGTCCGGTTGCCACGGATCATCAGTGTCGGTGTCTTCATCGTCTGCTGGATGACGACATCGGCAGCCCCCGGGATGTGCCGCAGGCGGGTCATGATCTTGCGGGCATAGTCATAATTGTCGGCAATGTCCGGCCCGTTGATCTGGATGTCGATCGGTGCGGGAGAGCCGAAATTGAGGATCTTCGCCGTCAGGTCCGCCGGCTGGAAGGTGAAGACCGTCCCGGGGAAGCGGGCGGAGAGGTCCTTGCGCAGCAGGGCACGATAATCCCACACGGGGGAGGCCTCGTTTTTCAGGGCGATGGTCAGGTCGCAGTCCTGCGTCCCGATGGTCGGTGTCGGGATGAAGGCCTGGTTGTGCGCCCCTTCCGGCAGGCCGCAGTTGCTGACGATCTCTTCCACCTGGCCGGGCAGGTCCTGCTCGATGCGGTCGGAGACCAGAGCGGCAATGCGGCCCGCAACCTCGATACGGGTACCCAGCGGGGCCCGCATATGCATCTGGAGGGCGTTGGACTTCGTCTCCGGGAAGAAGTCCCGCCCGGCCGTGAAGTAAAGCCCCAATGACAGGACGGAAAGGCCGAGGAAGATGCCGACAAACAGTTTGCGCTGCTCCACACAGCGGACCAGAATGGCGTAATAGCCGTCCCGGAAGCTGTTGAACTTTTCCTCAAAGCCCTGCTGGAAGCGGATGAAGAAGCCCATGACACCGCTGCGTGGTGGCAGGGGAGCGGAGTGATTGTGGCTGTCTGTCCCGTCGCCACGGTTGGCCGGGTGACCGGCTGCCACGGCAGTAGCGTTGGCATCGGCAGTATGCTGCTCCCTGTCCGGGATGTCATGCCCGTGACCATGATTGGCCAGCAGGTATTTTGCCATGGTGGGGACCAGCGTCCGGGAGAGGACGAAGGAGGCGATCATGGCGAAGATGATGGCTTCCGCCATCGGGCGGAAGAGGTAACCGGCCACGCCGTCCAGCTCGAACAGGGGCAGCCACACGATGCAGATGCAGGTGGTGGAGACGAAGGTCGCCGTCACGATCTGGTTGGCGGCATCGATGATGGCAGGTTCAAGCTCCTTGCCCATTTCGAGATGGGTGTCGATGTTCTCGATCATCACCGTGGCGTCGTCCACGAGGATGCCGACCGCCAGGGCCAGCCCGCCCAGTGTCATCACGTTGATGGATTCCCCGGCCCAGCTCAGCCCGATGACCGAGCAGAGAATGGCCAGTGGGATGGAGGTGGCGATGATGACGGTGGACCGCCACGAGCCGAGGAAGAGCAGCACCACGATGCCGGTCAGGAAGGCAGCGGTGACCATTTCCCGCACCACGTCCTTGATGGCGTCCTTCACGAAGATGGAGGCGTCGGTCAGGATGCTGACCTTCACGTCATCCGGCAGCACGGCCCGCAGGCGGGGGAGGGCCTTCTTTACGCCATCCACCACGTCCAGCGTGGAGGCTTCGCCGCTCTTCATGACGACGACCTCGACGCCCTGACGTCCCTTCACGAGCACGAGGTTTGTCTGCGGATGGCCGCCACGATAGACGTCCGCCACGTCATGAACGTAGATCACCGCATTGCCCACCCGTTTGACCGGAATGTTGCCGATGGCCTTCATGCTCTTGGGGGTGGCGTTGGTCTGCACCATCCAGTCCACGGCGTCGATCTTCTGGTCACCGGCGGGCAGGACGATGTTCTGGTCATGCATGGCATTCTGCACGTCCATGGCCGAGAGATGGTGCGCCCGCAGCTGGTCCTGGTTCAGCGTGACCATCACGAAGCTGTCCATCCCGCCATAGGGATGCGGCACCACGGCCCCCTCGACGGTGACCAGAAGCGGACGGACACGGATCATCGCCAGCTTGTAGAGGTCGGACGGCGTCTGCTTGTCCGAGGTGATCTGCAGCGAGATGACTGGAACGGAAGACGCATCCAGCCGCATGATCATCGGGGCCGGGATGTTCACTGGCAGCTGCTTGATGACGGTCTGGGAAATGGCGGTGACTTCCGCCTCTGCCTCGCCAATCTCAGACCCGGGCTGGAAGAAGATCGTCACGATCCCACGCCCGTAATAGGAGTTGGACTCCATGTGCTCGATGCCCTCCACGGTGGAGGTCACCATCAGCTCGTAATTGTAGATGATGCGGCCTGCAAATTCCTCAGGCAGCATCCCGCCATAGGTCCAGACGGCAGAGACCACCGGAATCTTGATATTCGGAAAGACGTCAGTCGGTGTTTTGAAGACTGACATCACCCCGAACATCACGATCAGGATGGACAGTACCACAAAGGTCAGAGGCCGCTTCAGGGCGGTGATGACAATGGCATTCATGGGTCGGACTGTTCCAGTTTTATTCCAGAGGCAGAAGGAAGCCGGGACAATCTAGGCAAAAAGGACGACAGGGCGAATTAAATACTGTTTTAGTCTGAGTTATGACATCTCCGTAAGGTACGGCACCTTCTTCTGTAGGGCAGGCAGAAAGGCCCCTGCTTCTGTTCTACAGTCCTCATCCTGTCACGAGATGACGGGAGCATAGGTTACAGGAATGTCATGGAATGCAGCGCTCCGTCTGTATGGGTACGGAGGAAAAAAACCGCCAAGGGTGTTTCTTCCTTCCGTGCCGATGGTGTCAGTTTTTGGGAAGCTGGTCCGGTGTTTCTGCCTGCGGGATGGAGTGGCGGATGTGTTTCACGGTACTTTCCTTCACGGGGCTGCTGTTATTGCCCCAGCTCTGCCGGATGAAGCTGACAACATCAGCTACTTCCCTGTCAGAGAGCGTGTCCGCAAAGCCCGGCATGGTGAAGGCGGAGGCCGCCGTAGGCAGGGCGTGCATACTGTCGCCAGCCAGAATGATATGGATGAGTGATGTGGCATCATCCGTCATCACGATGGGGTTGCCAGCCAGTGGGGGGAAGACCGTTCCATACCCGGCACCATCGGTGCGGTGGCAGGCGGCGCAGCGGTCCATGTAGGTCTGTGCCCCGGGCTGGGAGAGGTCGGCACGGCGGAGCATGTCGGTCGTCGTGGGGTCATAGACCCAGGGTGTTTCCTTCCGTGCCGGGGCCAGCTGCATGAGGTAACGGGCAATGGCGTGCAGGTCCGCCTCCTTGAAGGCATGGGCACTATGGACGATGACAGGCGTCATCCCGCCAAAGCTGGCACCAGTCCGGGACCGCCCCGTGCGGAGGAAATCCACGATGTCCTGTTCGCTCCAGCGGCCCAGTCCTGTCCGGTTTTCCTGCCGGAGGGAGGGGACGACCCATTGTTCCACCACGCCCCCGCCAGAGAGGAAGAGCGGCCCGTCCTTGGCTGTCTGGGCTTTTTCATTGAGGGTGATGCTGCGGGGGCTGTGGCAGGCCCCGCAATGGCCGGGTCCTTCCACCAGATAGGCTCCACGGGCAAGTATGGGGTCGGAGAACTGGTTGTTGGTGCGCAGCTGGGCAGACTGGATGGAGGGTGAGAACAGCCAGCGCCAGATATGCAGGGGCCAGCGCATGGAAAGTGGCCAGATCAGCCCATTGGCGGGCGGGTCAACAGGCTGCGGTGTCACCCCCCTCTGGAAATAGACATAGAGGGCATGGATGTCCGCCTTGCTCAGCCGTGCGTAGGAGGGATAGGGCATGGCCGGATAGAGGGCGCTGCCATCCTTGCGGATGCCGAGCTGGACGGCCCGGGCGAATTCGGCTTCGGTATAGTGGCCGATGCCGTGGACGGGGTCTGGCGAGATGTTGGTGGAGTAGATGGTGCCTATGGGCAGCTTGAAGGGCATCCCCCCGCTGTAGGGTGGCCGCCCCGGCTGGGTGTGGCAGGCGGCACAGTCGCCCAGAACGGCCTGATAATGGCCCTCTTCAATCAGTCCGGCAGGCAGGGGAGCATCATCAGCCTGTGCAGGACGGGTGGGCAGGGTGGCAGCCACGATGCCCAGCAGACCCAGCCCCATCATCAGCAGGGGGCGAAGGGGGGATGTGCGTTTCGTGCCGGTGGAACGGAGGAACAGGGACATCAGGCGTGTACCATCGGGCCGGGATTGCGGAGATAGGTCTGGCGGATATGGTAAGCGGACCAGTAGGCCAGTGCTGCCACCAGGCCTGTCGGGTTGTATCCCATTCCTTGCGGGAAGGCGCTGGAGCCGATGACGAAGAGATTCGGGACGTCCCAGCTCTGGAGATACCGGTTCAGGGCGCTGGTTTTCGGGTTGCTGCCCAGAATGACACCACCGCTGAGATGTGTTGTCTGATAGATGCGGCTGTCGAAAAGCTGGCCCGGCTGGAGGCTGTTCAGGCTGGTCCGTGTGGCCCCCATGGCCTGGGCAATGTCGCCGATCTGCCTGACGACATACTGGTTCATGCGGATGTCGTTGTCCTTCCATGTGAAGGTCATCCGCAGCATGGGTTGGCCATAGGCATTGCGCCATGTGGGGTCTAGGTCGAGATAGACATCCCGGTAGGCCATGTTGCTGCCATGGGCATCAATGCTGAAGGAATGCCTGTACTGGTCGATCATGGCGGCCTTGTAGGCACTTCCCCAGCGGGGTGATCCTTTTCCGCCACTGCCCTGTGCGGCAGCAATGGGCTTGAGGCCCGCCTGATTGACCCAGACAGGAGACCCGCCAATGAAACCGGCCCGCCCCCGGTCGAAACCGGGCTGGTTGAAGTCATCAATGGCCACGCCAGCGCCGCCGGCGCCGACAAACTGGTTTGTGCAGCGGTTTTCCGGCAGCCAGACACGGGAGGAGGTGATGGTCTGGTAGGTGAAATTGCGGCCGATGGTCCCGCTCTGGCTGACCGGGTCATAGGGTTTGCCAATGCCGGATGTCAGCATGAGGTGGACATTGTGCAGCTGGAAGGCGCTGAGGATGACCAGATCCGCCTCAATGACCTGTTCGGAGTCGGTTTTGAGGTCGATGTACCGCACACCGGTGGCTCTCTTGCGGGTGTCATCCAGCAGGATTTCCAGCACTTGGGCCTGTGTGATGAGCCGGAAGCGTTTGTCCTGCCGCAGAGCGGGCAGGATGTTCACGTTCGGGGAGGCTTTGGAATAGAGATAGCAGGCATAGCCACTGCAATAACCGCAGAAGTTGCAGGGGCCCATCTGGCAGCCATAAGGGTTGGTATAGGGCTGGGAGGCATTGGCGGCAGGCATGCTGTAAGGGTGGAAGCCTGCCTCCCGGGCTGCCTGGCGGAAGACGCTGGCAGAGAAGGTGTCTGCCATGGGCGGCAGGGGAAAATGGCTGGAGCGGTCCAGGGCAAAGACGTTGCCACGGCCTGTTTTCTGCCCCTGCACGGAGGATGCCTCCCCCGAAGTTCCAAAGACCTTCTCTGCCTTGTCGAAAAACGGTTCCAGTTCTCCGTAGCTGATTCCGTAATCCTGGAGGTGCATGTCTTTGGGGATGAATTTCTGCCCGTAGCGCTCAATGGTGGCGCTGCGCAGGCGGAGGTCATCCTCCGTGACGCGGAAGTGGCAGCCTGACCAGTGCAGTCCGGCACCACCAACGCCTTCGCCGGGGAGGAAGGCGGCCAGCTGGCGGTAGGGCAGGGCAGTCTGGTCCGGGCGGTTGCGGATGGTCAGGGAGGTGCGGGCCAGTTTCTGGAAGAGGCGCTTGCGCACGGCGCCCCGCAGTTCGTCAATGGAGCCGGGATAGGTCCCTTCCACGGCTGTGCTGTGGTCGTGCCCACGTTCCAGCATGGTGACGTTCAGTCCGGCCTCTGTCAGTTCCTTGGCCATGATGCTGCCGGCCCAGCCAGCGCCGATGACAACGACATCCGGCTTCGCGGGAGGGAATGTCTGGTCTGTCATGGTTCATCCCTCCTCATTCTGGAAAGAGGCGCTGTATGGGTCCGGTTTTGGAGGCATGCCGACCGGGCCCAGGGGATAGCGGGCCCCGTTCTGGTTGATCCAGTCCATGAAGTCCGCCCTGGCACCGGGAAAATCCATCATTTTCCAGCCAGCCATGTTGTGGTTGCCGCCATAGGCAGGGTCGGAGAAGGCTCCTTCCAGTGTATTGGTCCGCAGCTGCTCGAAGAAGGCGGCACCGGGAATGTCATTGAGGTGGAGCCTGTTATCTTCCAGCGCATGCAGCACCTCATCCTGCCATTGTGGCGAGAGGGCTGCAAAAACGGCATCATGCAGCATGAGGCAATGGGTGTTTATGGGCGTGATGGCCCCACGATAGAGGTCCTGTGGGCTGTAGGGCAGCTGGTAGCCCAGCTCTGGCGGTCCATTCACGAAGGGAGCCTTCATGTACCAGAGGTCACCCCGGCCGTAAGGGGTGGTCATCTGCCTGTCGATGAAGCGGGGTACGCCGAGGGCCTGGGCTCCCGGCCCGTTTTCATCCTGCGGAAAGATGCGCTCGCACGCATGGCAGAGAAAGAGATATTCCTCCGCACTGAAAAAGACGGGCCTGTAATGGGCGGGGTCATCATCCGGGGGGGCGGGCTGTTGTTTCCCATCCTTTTCGTCTGCCCGGGCGGCATGGCTGAGCAGGGGAAGGCTGGAGAGGGAGGCTGCCCCTCCCATGAAGCCACGCCGGGACAGCGGGGCAGGAGCATCGTGGGAGGGAGGGGAGGAAGATGATGTCATCGCACAGGGCGGCCCGGTTTGAGAAAGTCCAGAAGAGGGGGCAGAATGGGAAAAAAGGCAGCAGAAGACAAGTTAACCAGCTGTCATGCCTGCTTTCTTCCGCCTTTTTTCCCGCATTGGGCGCCCAGGTCCGTTATTGGGGCAGGGTGAGCATGTGGGGCTGGGGAGAATGGATGCGGCCTGCGGAAGGTGCCTGGCCTGTTTCCGTATCAGCCGGTTTCTGCCAGCTGCCGGCAGTGCTGGCAGTATTGCCAACGGCCCGGTCTGCCGTTGCGGTGGCACCGGTCACGACCGTGCTGGCCGGGGGCTGCGGTGCAGCCGGGGGTGTGCCGGACAGATCCGTGCTGCTCAGCTCCTGGCTCTGGATGGTGGCGGCATTCAGCGGTGTGCCTGTTGCGTCCGTCAGCCATGAGGCCAGATGGCTGCGAACCTGGTATTCCAGCTCGACATTCATGTCATCCATGAGCTGCGTGTTGAGTGTATGGAGGTTGTGCTCCAGCCCGAGCTTGCCCGGGGCATCAATCGTGCGCTGGACATGCGCCGTGATGAAGCCGTGGTGATGGCTGGCGGTGTCATTCAGGTTCAGCTGGACTGTATAACTCCCGCTGAGGGCATGGTGCGGGGCCTTGCTCATCTCCGCTTTCGTGATGGTGAAGCTGGCTGTACCGGATGCCCCCATGGCGTGCAGGCGCTGGCGCCCCATAAGGGCCAGAGCGTCGGCGGGGTTGGTCGGGCTGTGGGAGGACAGGGCGTCACTGTCGGGCTGGACCTGGTTGCTGACATCAACCTGGCTGACATTCAGGTTGAGGGGGGGCAGGTAGCTGTAATCCGGTGACGGGAATGTTTCCTCTCCGGAACCGCCGGAGGCACAGCCTGCCAGCAGAGCCAGCGCACAGCCCATTCCCAGGCTGAAGAGAGAGGAACGCAGCTTCATGCGGCTGACCAGATGAGGCGTTCTGGCACTATGGTTCGTCATGGTTTTCATGTCCGGCGCCTGTTGTTTTTTCGTGGTCCTGCGGGGTGAGCCGGTCCCGGTCGGGCAGGCCTGCTGTCCGACCGGCCTCAAAAAAGAAAGACTGCCCCCAGTGTCCGGAAGAAAATGGAAAAGATGTCCGGTTTTGTCCAGTCTCTTCCTGTGTGGTGGCCTGTGTATCGGTCTGGGAGGACGAAGGTGACAGGGCGATGTCCTTCCACAGGGCCGAGGCCTTGCCCACGCCATAATCTTCCAGCCGGAAGGGGTGGGCATGTTTCAGTTCCTCAATGCAGTTGGGGTTGCTGATGAACCATGAGAGGAGAAAGATGGGGACCAGTGGCGTAAGCGGCCCATCTCCCAGCAGGAGTTCACCCTGCGGGTGGTAGAAAAGGGGCTGCTGTGCTGTTTGCGGGTCTATCTGTCCTGCCGGGCCGGGCCAGAAGAGGTAGAAGGTTTCTCCGTTTCTTTCGTCACTGAAGCGGCAGGCCACACCTCTGTCTGTCGGCATGGTCAGTTCGGCCCGGATGATGCGGCCACTGAAAGGGGAGCAGGCCAGCGTGTGGGGGCCGGCGGGCCGTGTCTCCAGCATGGCCCGGATGAACCGGGGCGCAAAGGGCTGGCCAGTTGCATCCGCTGCCTCCAGCTCCAGTGAGGTCTCTTCACCATCCAGCAGTGTGGCGGGAGACAGGACAAGAAGCGACCTGCTGACAGAGCGGAACCAGAGGCCGAGCAGCTGGAGGCGGGCCGTGTGCGGCAGGTTGGTGAGTGGGGCCATGGCCTCATGCGGGAAGCAGGCCTCGGCTGGCAGAGGCGTTACCCGGCCCAGCAGCGTCGTGCTGAGTTGCTGTAGGGCGGGGGCAACGGCCTCCCTGATCTTCTGGCTCCAGTGTTTGTCCAGCGCCAGGGCGTGGCAGGCGAGGATATCCCCTTCAGGTGTGAGCCACCAGCAGGCTTCCTGCCCTGTGTGCCTGTGCTGGAGACTCAGGACCTCCATCCCGGCAGGGGCCGGATGACGCCCGTTGCACTGCCAGCCCGGATAGAGCCGTTCGACGGGCTGTCCGTCCCGCTGGAGAGGTACTGGAAGCCCTGCTGTCATGGCGCTCCAGCATCACCGTTTTTCTGGCCATCGGGCAGGCTTTCACGGGTGAAGGTGAAAGCCGTGTTGCAGAAATGGCATTCCATGGAGATCACGCCATCCTGTGCCATGTGGTCGAGGTCCTCCCCGCTGAAACGTTCCAGCACACCCTGGAGGCGGGCCCGGCTGCACCGGCAGCCGAAGGAGAGAGGCCTGGCCGGGGCCAGCTCCACATCCAGCGTGCCGAAGAGACGGTTGATGAGCGCCCCGGGGGAGAGCTGTGGGTTGAAGAGCTCCTCTGCCGTCAGGGTCTGGCCAAAGGTGCAGGCCGTTTCCCACAGGTCCTGGATGGTGGCATCGGCTGGTCTGTGGTCATCATTGCCCGCAATCGGGGTGCTGTCTGGCAGGCGTTCCAGTACCAGGGCTCCGGCCTGCCGGCCCGATTCCGTATGGCGGGAGAAGAGGTGGATGGCGCAGTCATGCTGCTCACTGGTCTGGAAATAATGTTCGGCCATGTCAGCCAGAGTGGGGCCTTCGAGCCCGACAATGCCTTGATAACGGTCGGTATCCGGCCCCTGATCCACGGTAAAGGCCATATAGCCCTTGCCCAGCAGTCCGGAAGCATCTTCCGGCAGGGGGAGGGTGTAATCTTCAGCCATGCG
Source organism: Parasaccharibacter sp. TMW 2.1891 (assembly GCF_023337675.1). Taxonomy (NCBI): domain Bacteria; kingdom Pseudomonadati; phylum Pseudomonadota; class Alphaproteobacteria; order Acetobacterales; family Acetobacteraceae; genus Parasaccharibacter; species Parasaccharibacter sp. TMW 2.1891. Next base: position 228,936 of record NZ_QORT01000003.1, read on the forward strand.
GGCGGTAAAGCGCAGTTCGCCTGTATCGGTGCAGTCTGCAAGGAACAGGGAAACAGGTCCGTCTCCTTTGACCTGAAGGGAGAAGGACCCTTTGAATTTGAGGGCCGTCGCCATGGCTGCCACGAGGGCGAGCGCCTGTCCGCCAAGGAGGCGGACCGGTTCTGGCAGTTCATCATGGCGGGAGAGGATGGCCCCGGCCAGCGGGCCAAGTGTGATCAGCCGCCCCCGTACTGGCACATGGCCAAGATGGAACGGTGTGATGGCATGGGCGACCGTGAGGTCGGGGACATCATGCGGGCGGGGCGTTGCTGCGGGCGTGGTGGTTTCTGTCACCGGGGTCACAATCCTCTCTGTCGGGCCTGTCTGGCCTGATGCCGTACCCCCTCCGGGGCAGGCATCAGGCGGAAGGGTCTAGCCCTGATAGGCCGAAAGATCATCCTTCTCCATGCACCAGAGCAGAAGCCCTTTCTGGGCATGCAGGCGGTTTTCGGCTTCATCAAACACGATGGAGGCCGGGCTTTCGAACACGGCCTTGCTGACTTCTTCCCCTATATGGGCAGGCAGACAGTGCATGAACAGGGCCTGGGGTGAGGCCAGCGCCATGAGGGTTTCATCCACATGGTAAGGGCGGAACAGCCTGAGGCGTTTTTCCGCATCTTCATCCCCCATGCTGACCCATGTGTCCGTGATGACGGCATCCGCTCCTGCTGCGGCCTCCTTGGGGTCATGCGTCAGGCGGATGTCACCGCCATTGTCCCGGGCCCATTGCACTGCGGTTTCGGACGGGGTGAACTCCCCTTCCGGTGTGGCCAGATGCAGGGTGAAGCCCAGGCGGGCTGCGGCCTCGATCATGGAGGTGGCAACATTGTTGCCATCGCCGATCCAGGCCAGTTTTTTGCCGGTGATCGGCCCCCTGTGTTCCTCAAAGGTAAGGATGTCGGCCAGAATCTGTACAGGGTGGGAGATCGGTGTCAGCCCGTTGATGACCGGCACGCTGCTCCAGCGGGCCAGCTCACGCAGGTTGGCATCCTTGCCCGTGCGCAGCACGATGACATCCAGAAAACGGGAGAGGACACGGGCCGTATCGGCAATGCTTTCTCCACGCCCCAGTTGCATGTCGGATGGAGCCAGCACGTTAACGGTCCCGCCAAGCTGTTTCATCCCGACTTCAAAGGAGACACGGGTGCGGGTGGAGGGGCGGGACATCATCAGCCCCAGCGCACGGCCGGCCAGTGGCTGGCCGGGGCAGAGCGGATGTCTGCGCCCCTGCTGGAGAGCCTTGACCCGTGCGGCGAGCGTGAGGATGTGCCGCAGTGTCTCGGTGGAGTGGTCCTTGATGTCCAGGAAGTGACGGGGCGATGAGGCCTTGGTGGTACTCACGCAGGTGTCTCCTTACTTGTTGGCAAGGGCGTGAGCAGCACGCCCGATGCGGGTGCAGGCTTCCTGACAGTCAGCCTCGGTTGCAATGAGGGGCGGAACCAGACGCAGCACGTTGTCCCCTGCGCCTATGGCCAGAAGGCCCTCGGCCATGACAGCAGCCAGAACATCCCCGACAGGGATGCGGCAGCGCAGGCCCCGCATCAGTCCGACACCACGGACTTCCTCGAAAATGGTGGGATATTCCCTCACGCAGGCTTCAAGCATTGTGCCAAAGGCGGCACCGGTCTTGCGGACATGCTCCAGAAAGCCGGGTGACAGAATCTCTTTCAGCACGGCCAGCCCGGCCGAGCAGGCCAGTGGGTTGCCGCCATAAGTGGTGCCATGCGTGCCGGGTGTGAGGTGCTGAGCCAGGTCTTCACGGGCCAGTACAGCCCCGAGCGGTACGCCCCCGCCAATGCCTTTGGCGGAGGACACGACATCCGGTGTGATGCCTGCCTGCTCGAAGGCGAAGAGCGTACCGGTACGGCCCATGCCGCTCTGTACCTCATCAATGCCCAGATAGAGGCCTTTCTCATCGCACAGGGCACGGAGGCCCTGCAGGAATTCATGGTCTGCTGCCCGGATGCCACTTTCCCCCTGCACGGGTTCCAGCAGGATGCCGGCTGTCTGGTCTGTCACGGCGGCCCGGACGGCGTTGAGGTCGTTGAAGGGCACATGGTCGAACCCTTCCACCGGTGTGCCGAACCCTTCCAGATAGGCCGGGTTGCCGGTTGCGGAAATGGTGGCCAGTGTCCGTCCATGAAAGGCATTGTTGAAACAGATGATGCGTGTGCGTTCAGGGTGACCATTTTTGTACTGGGCCCGCCGGATCAGTTTGATGAGGCCCTCATTGGCCTCCGCACCGGAATTGCAGAAGAGGACTGAATCCGCAAAGCTGTTCGCCACCAGCATGTCCGCCAGGGCCCTGGCCTGTGGAACCTGATAGAGGTTTGAGACGTGGATGACTTTGCTGGCCTGTTCGGTGATGGCCTTCACGAGGGCCGGGTGGCTGTGGCCAAGGGAGGACACGGCAATGCCAGCTCCGAAGTCCAGATAGCGTCGTCCATCCGTGCCGGTGAGCCAGAGGCCTTCGCCATGCTCAAAGGCAAGGTCAAAGCGTTTGTAGTTCGGCATGATGGAGGCGATCATGGTGGACGCGTTCCCGGTCTGAAAAATCAACGACATACAGCCCGTATCCGGTGGCGCATCAGTTCCATGCCTCCAACGGAAAATACCCCTGTCCGGTTTTCAGATCAGGGGGAGCTGCCCGACCATACTGCTTGCAGAACGGGGAATCGTCAAACCCTGTTTTGCAGGCAGGCCATGGAGGGCTTTGCAGCCGGACGCATGGCCTTCAGTCCGGCAGCCGCCGATAGATGAGATTCCGTGCCAGCCAGCAGCTGACACGCAGCTGGTGGAGGCGCCCGTTCCGCCGTTCGAAGTGGAGGGTCCAGTCGCCGGGCGGGGTGTGATCCAGAGCCCGGGGGCAGGGGAAGGCCCACAGGTCCGGTCCCAGTCCGGTCAGCCGTTCCATCCGCCCTGTTCCCAGAAAACCGGAGAACCCGCCATGCAGCAGCCCGCTCTGGCTGGTGATGGTGAAACGGGAGCCGTCCAGCTCCTCACATTCATAGTCTCCGGCAAGTTCTTCCAGGCCAGGCTGGGGGCTGGCAGGGTAGGGGCGGAGCAGGGCATGCCGGTTCTCCCCTGGCCGTTCCATGATGATGTGGGGCGTGGGGATTTCCTGTGTGCTGGCCTGCATGTGTTCGCCCTGTATATGCCGCACACGGAGGTTCCCGGCCTCGGCAAGCTGGGGGGAGATGATGTCCAGCGTTTCCGGCAGCATGAGGTAGCGGAGCTGAAGCTTGCCCGGTGCTGCTGCGGTGATGCGGGCGGAGAGGCCGGTTTCCTCATCCAGCCAGAGGCCCTCCAGTGCATGGGGAGCCTGTCTGCCAGAGGGGGCCTGTCGGGCAGCCGGTTTTCCCTCTTCTCCCAGAAAGGCCCGGAACAGGTTGGCGGCGGCCTGCTGGGCCGGGGACATGTGGTTGAAGAGGACCACGACAGAGAGGCGCAAGGCGGCACAGTGCAGCCGGTGGGACCGCCAGCCCCGCAGGGCGCCGCCATGGGCTGTGACCTCATGGCCTGCGATGGTGCCATGCTGCAGCCCGAAGCCGTAAGGCGCCTTGTGCCCGTTATCGAACAGGACGGGGCGGCTCATGCGGTTATAGAGGCCTTCGGGGTCATCACGCTGCTGGTCGATGAAACGTTCCCAGGCGATCATGTCATCCAGCGAGGCTGCCATCCCGGCATCCCCTGTCCAGTAGATGTGATTGCGGGCGGGCCAGTAGCCGCCCTCCTGTGTCCCCTCATAGCCGGTTGTGCCATCGGGCAGGGCGCTGGTTTCCGCCGCCAGGATGGCCCGCCTCATGCCGACCCTGTCGAAAACATGCTGCTGGAGCAGCTCGGCAAAGCTCAGCCCGCTTTCTTCTTCCATCGCCTCGGAAATCAGACGGAAATTCTGGTTGACGTAGGAATAGGATGTGCCGGGAAGAAACTGGAGGGACCGTGTCCCGGTGATGACCCTGTCGGAATCCGCCGGGCTGAATGTGCCTTCAATGGCGGCACCATGCAGCATGGCCACGGCCCAGTAATCCCGCAGGCCGGACTGGTTGTGAGCCAGCTGTGTGACAGTGGGCGGGTCGGAGCGGAGCCGGGGCAGCCGCCTGTGGATGTATGGGGCCAGGGTTTCCGGGTTTTCGTAACGGTCCAGCAGGGTGGCGCAGGTGAACTGCTTGGTGATGGAACAGATGCGGAACAGGCTTGCGGGCGTGAAAGGCAGGCGGCGTTCCAGCGAGGCATAGCCCCAGCAGTGCCGGGCGATCACTTCCCCCTCATGCAGGACGGCAACAGCTCCACCGGGGCCGGGATAACGGGTGGCCGTGGCGTGCATTTCTTCCTTCAGGCGCCCGGTCCGGGGCAGGATGGAGTGTTGTGCGTGCATGAGAACTCACTGGCGGGTACTATGGAGAGGCCTGTTACCAGTGATGAAGATTTTGGACGGGCAGGGCAAGAGCAAGTTATGGACTGATCGCATGGATGTTATCCCACCTTCACCAGATTATCAGAGCCTGAAAGACGCAGCTCTGGCCCATCTGGCCCGCTTTGCCACGACCCGGCAAAGCTTGCGGCAGATGTTGCAGCGGCGTGTTCGCCGCTGGGGGGTACGGGCTGCCCGGGCTGGCATGTTTGCCGAGGAGGTCGCTGCACATGAGGCCGTCTGCCTGCCGGTTATCGACCAGATCGTGGAGGAGATGGGGCGCTTCGGAGCTGTGGATGATGCGGCCTTTTCCCGTTCCAGGTCCCGCAATCTGGCCCGTGCCGGGCGGTCCCGCCGAGCTGTGCAGGCCCATCTTCAGGCAAGGGGCGTTGATGGTGAGACGGTCCGGCAGGCGGTGGATGAGAGCCTGGGAGAGGCAGGGGAGGAGCAGGCCCATCAGGCCGAACTGGCCGCCGCACTCATCCTGGCTCGCAAAAGGGCGGTCGGGCCATTCCACAGGCCCGACAGGCCGGAGAAGGAACACATGAAGGTACTGGCCATTTTTGCCCGCAACGGTTTTTCGCAGGATGTTGCGGAGAAGGCGCTTGGAATGGACAGGGAGGATGCGGAAGATTTGATTATCGGATTCCGGTCCCTGTGATGTTCCGTTGGGCAGGAACCAGATTCAGCCTCAATGTCCGGTTAGGCTGATGTCTGGCGAGAATGGGCAGAGCGTGAGGTGGACCATGCAGAAAAGCGGGGCTGTCATGCAGGGATGGCAGATGTGGGACCGCCGGAAGGAGGTGCTGGCCCTGTGTGTCTGCCTCACTCTCGGAGCATGCAGCTCGGTCGGATCCTATCATGGGCCGGTGCAGTGTGCGCCTTATGCGCGGCAGGTGAGTGGGGTCAACCTGCGGGGGCGGGCTGCCAGCTGGTGGTGGGAAGCCCGGGGCCATTACCAGCGTAGCCACAGGCCACAGCCGGGGAGTGTGCTGGTGTTCCGGGCAAGCTCCCGTATTCCGGATGGGCATGTGTCGGTCGTGCGGCGCCTGCGGACGAGGCGGCGGATTGAAGTGGATCATGCCAACTGGGTTGGCGGGCGTATTGAGCACAGTGTGCCGGTGGAGGACATCTCCCCAAGGGGGGACTGGTCGCTGGTCCGGGTCTGGTGGGCCCCGGCAGGAAGTATGGGCAGGCGTGCATATCCCACCTATGGTTTTATCCTGCCAATGCGCTAGGATGCCTTCACGACATGGGTGGGCCCATGGGCCGGGGGTTGCACAATCAGTACGCCCCTGCCACATGGGGGACGCCTCAACCTTATCAGGGAGTATGGTCCTATGGGCAGCATGAGTCCGATTCACTGGATAATCCTTGCCGTTATTGTACTGGTGCTGTTCGGGGGTGGCGGCAAGATCAGCAGCCTGATGGGCGATTTCGCCAAGGGGATCAAATCCTTCAAGAAGGGCATGGCCGAGGATGACCGGGAGGGAACCGCCGCCCCGCAGCAGGCTGACGAACGTCTGTCCCCGCCCCAGCCCCAGCAGGGTACGGCAGCGCCCCATCAGCAGCCGGATGCCCGTATGGCTGATGATGAAAGCCACCGTTCCCGCTGATCCCGCTCTGCGGAACAGTTCCGGCACCTGAAGACCCGATGATACCCATATGACTTTCTGCACAGACTGGCGGGCCGTGCCCCGCTCCTGCTGGGGTGCGGCCGTGGCTCTGGGCAATTTTGATGGCGTGCATCGAGGTCATGTCCATTTGCTTCAGAGCCTGAAGATGGCTCGCCCCGGCTGTCGGTTGGGGGTGCTGACCTTCGAGCCACATCCACGGTCTTTTTTCCGTCCGCAGGACCCACCCTTCCGTCTCATGCGGCCGGAGGTGCGTGCCGCCGCCCTGAAGGAGCAGGGCGTAAGCTGCATCGTGCAGGCAGAGTTTGATGAGGCTTTTTCCCATCTGGGTGCCGAGGCCTTCGTGCGGGATGTGCTGATCGAGGGGCTGCATGTGGCTCATGTGGCCTGTGGGGCGGACTTCGCCTTCGGGCACCGGCGGGAGGGTGATGTCACGTTTCTGGAGCAGCTTCTGGTGGAGCATGGTGTGGGCGTCAGTATCGTCCCGCAGCTGGCGGATGTGGCAGGGCCGGTGTCTTCCAGCCGGATACGCCGTCTCCTTCAGGAGGGTTATCCCGAGAAGGCAGCGGAGCTTCTGGGGCGCAACTGGGCCATCACGGGAGAGGTGGTCCAGGGGGATCAGCGGGGGCGCCTTCTGGGGTTCCCGACAGCCAACATTGCGCTGAAGGAGCATCTGGAGCCTGCCAGGGGTGTCTATGCCGTGAGGGTGCAGATGCCGGACGGCCGGCTCGTGCCCGGCGTGGCCAATCTTGGCCGCCGCCCGACCATCAATGACGGGCGGGAGAGCCGGCTGGAGGCTCATCTTTTCGATGTGGATGAGGACCTGTACGGCCAGATTCTGGGGGTGGAGCTGGTTGCCCTGCTCCGGGACGAGAAACGCTTTTCCTCCCTTGATGAGCTGAAGGCCCATATTGCGGCAGATGCCGCACAGGCGAAGCAGGTGCTCGGCAAGACAGGGGGTTGACCGGGACGGCAGGCTCTCTCCATAAGTACAGTTATTTTTATCCCGTACTGAGAGCTGGCGCACCTATTCCATGTCTGAGCCTGTAGAAAAGACCGATACCGTTTTCCGTGAGCAGCAGGAGCGTTACCGGGGAACGGTCTTCCTGCCCAAGACATCTTTCCCCATGCGGGGCAACCTGCCAAAGCGGGAGCCGGACATGCTGGCCCATTGGGCGGAGACGGGGCTGGATGGCCAGATAGCGGAGGCCGGGCGTCGGGCGGACAGCATCTTCACGCTGCATGATGGTCCGCCCTATGCCAACGGGCATATCCATATCGGCCATGCCCTCAACAAGGTGATGAAGGACGTCATCAACCGTGCCCAGCGCATGAATGGGGCGCAGGTGCGCTACATGCCGGGATGGGACTGCCACGGCCTGCCGATCGAGTGGAAGGTCGAGGAGGAATATCGCCGGAAGGGCAAGGACAAGGATGCCGTGCCGGTTCTCCAGTTCCGTGCGGAGTGTCGGGAATATGCCGCAAAGTGGGTGGAGGCCCAGCGGGAGGACTTCAAGCGTCTGGGCATCCAGGCGGAGTGGGACAACCGCTACGTGACGATGGACTTCGCCTCCGAGGCGCAGATTGCCGAGGAAATCGGCAAGTTCCTTCTCAATGGCCGTCTCTATCGTGGGTTGCGCCCCGTGATGTGGAGTCCGGTCGAGAAGACGGCCCTGGCCGAGGCGGAAGTCGAATATCACGACATCACCTCCACGACCCTGTTCGTGGCTTTCCCCAATGTGAAGGACCCGACGGAAGGGCAGCTGCTCTCCGGTGCTTCGGCCGTGATCTGGACCACGACCCCGTGGACGATCCCCGTCAACCGGGCACTCGCTGCCGGGCCGGATATCACCTACACGGTCATCCATGTCACCGGCGTGGCCGAGGACAGTCTCGTGCCGGTCGGGGCAAAGCTGATCGTGGCCGTGGACCGTCTGGAAGACTTCCTCTCCGGCGCAGGCGTTACCGGGCATGAGGTCCTTCACACCCTTCCCGGCCGTGCGCTGGAAGGAGCCGTGTTCGCCCATCCGCTGCGGGGGCGTGGGTTTGATTATGACGTGCCGCTGCTGCTTGGTGATTTCGTCACGACGGATGCCGGTACCGGTCTGGTGCACATGGCCCCGGCGCATGGTCATGACGACTTCATGCTCTGCCGTGCCCACGGCGTGGAAGTGACGGAAGAGGTCTGCGACAACGGAACCTATGTGGACTGGATGCCGGAGCTTGGGGGTGTTCATGTCTTCAAGGCCACGCAGCCCGTATGTGATCTGCTGACACAGGTGCGGGATCAGGCCCGGCAGGACGGTGCCCCGGCCCGTGGCCTTATGGCCCGGGCGGAGATCGTCCATTCCTATCCCCATTCGTGGCGGTCCAAGAAGCCGGTGATTTTCCGGGCCACGCCGCAGTGGTTCATCGCCATGGAGCCCCGTGAAGGGGATGAGGGTGGCCCCGGCCTGCGTGAGCGTGCCCTGAAGGCCCTTGATGACATCAGCTTCGTACCGGCCAGCTCCCGCCGCCGCCTGACGAGCATGATCGAGCAGCGGCCGGACTGGTGCATCTCCCGCCAGCGGTCCTGGGGCGTGCCGATCGCCGTGTTCGTGGAGAAACGCACCGGTGAGGTGCTGCGGGATGCCGATGTGATGTCCCGCATCGTGCAGAGCTTCCGGGAGCGTGGGGCGGATGCCTGGTATGACACGGACCCTGCCGTCTATCTCGGTGAAGGCCGCAATCCGGAAGACTATGATCAGGTTTTCGACATTGTTGACGTCTGGTTCGAGAGCGGATGCAGCCACCGTTTCGTCCTGCATCAGGAGGGCGTGAACTACCCGGCTGACCTGTATCTGGAAGGTTCCGACCAGCATCGCGGCTGGTTCCAGTCCTCCCTGCTGGAAAGTGTGGGGGCCGAAGGCGTGGCGTCCTACAGGACGGTCGTGACGAACGGGTTCGTGCTGGACGGGCAGGGGCGCAAGATGTCCAAGTCCCTCGGCAACACCATCGTGCCTGATGACGTGACGAAGACGCTGGGTGCGGACGTGCTGCGCCTGTGGGTCCTGAACTCTGATACCAATGAGGACCTCCGCATCAGTCAGGAGATTCTCAAGCAGCAGGGCGAGCTGTACCGCCGTGTGCGGAACACGCTGCGCTGGCTGTTGGGGGCACTGGATGGCTTCACGCAGGCCGAGGCCCTGCCGCTGGGCTGGGATGACGTGTCCGCCCCGGTGGACGTGATGCTGGACAGGCTGGTCCCGGACGAGGCGGCCCGTGCCCTCCGCCACAAGGCAACGGTGAAGGCCCGCAAGGCCCTGCCGCTGCTGGAGCAGTACATTCTGCACCGTCTGTACGAGCTGTACCAGCGTGTGCAGGAGGCGGTGAAGACCCATCAGTGGAACGGCGTCTATCCGCTGCTGCACAATTTCTGCAACAATGAGCTGTCGGCCTTCTATTTCGACATCCGCAAGGACGTCCTCTACTGCGATCCGACGGACTCCCATGCACGCCGGGCGGCCCGCACCGTGCTGGACGTGCTGCACCGTGCCCTGACGACGTGGCTGGCCCCGGCTCTGGTCTTCACGGCGGAAGAGTCGTGGCAGGCCCGTTTCGGGCAGGAAGGCAGCGTGCATCTGGAGCGCTTCTTCGTGCCGGAAGAAGGCTGGCATGATCCTGAACTGGCCGGACGGTGGGAGACCCTGCGTCAGGTCCGCCGCCGTGTCACCACGGCTCTGGAAGTCGCCCGTCGGGAAGGGTTGATCGGCTCCTCGCTGGAGGCCCAGGTCCATCTGCCCCTGACGGCCGATGAGCAGGTCGTGTCCGAAGGGATCGACTGGGCGGAGCTTTGCCTGGCGTCCGAGGTCCATGTGCAGCCGGGTCAGGCCGAGGATGAGGTGAGGGTCAGCCGTGCGGACGGGCAGAAATGTGCCCGTTGCTGGCGTGTCCTGCCTGATGTCGGGCAGAATGAGGACCACAGCCATCTCTGCCTGCGCTGTTTTGGTGCGGTGAGTGCATGAGGTCGGCCCGGGCTGAAGGTACAGGGAGCGGCGCATCCCCGGCCCCTGTACCGGGGTCGCCACGGTGGCGGCTGGTCGGGTTGGTAACGGCTCTTGCTGTCCTGTTCGTGGACCAGGCGAGCAAGGCATGGATTCTCTACGGGCTGAACCTGCCGGCACGGGGGACCATGGATGTCATGCCCTGCCTCAGCTTCACGATGGTATGGAATCACGCCGTGACGTTCGGCATGTTCGGCGGGCACGGACGCTGGCTGTTCATTGCCATCTCCCTGCTGGCAGTGTTGGGGCTTCTGGTCGTTCTTCTGCGGTCACGCCGTCGGCTGGTCAGTCTTGCCTGCGGCGGGATCATCGGGGGCGCCATTGGCAATGTGATAGACCGTCTTCATTACGGGGCTGTAGTGGATTTCCTGCATTTTCATGTCGGGGGATGGTCCTGGTATGTTTTCAACATTGCGGATTCTGGCATTGTCTGTGGTGTTGGCCTGTGGCTGCTGGACTCCTTTCTGGCGGAGCGGCGGAGCCGGAATGGCTGAAGTGACAACCGGCTTGCCCATTGCAGGCAGGCCCTATAGGATTGGGCATCTTTTTGTGAGTGCAGTGCGGGAACCTGTCATGCGGCTTTTTGCTCCTTCAGTTATACGTCACGGAGTCCGGTTGGGTGCTCTGGCCACGTTCGGGCTGGCGTTGGCTGGGTGCTCCGGCAGTGATGTGGCGCGTGGCTTCGGCCTTCAGCGCAGCCTGCCGGATGAATACGCCGTGACGACCCGTGCGCCACTCTCCATGCCACCCTCGGAGAAACTGGCCCTTCCGGGGGCAGCCAGTGCCAACCGCCCGGATGAAAGTCCCCGTATGCAGGCGCTGGAGACGCTGGCCCCGGATGTCGCTCTTCACCCCAATGAGGGGACGGAGAGCGTCGGGCAGGAGGCCCTTGTCCAGCGGGCCACATCGGCGGCCCGTGGTCCGAACAATGCCGAACTTGGCGATGCTGATGCTGGATTTGTGGACAGTCTTCTTTTCTGGCGGGGTGGCCGGGCTGGCAATGTCGTGGATGGCGAAGCGGAAAATCGCCGCATCCAGAAGAATGCGGCCCTGGGGCAGAGCTTTGCTGAAGGCGCCACGCCGACCCTGCGGAAGGGTGGCAAATAAGAGCTTTCAGGCTCTCCTTTTGCGGTTGGTGTTCCGTCCTGTTCTGCCTCCTGTCTGAGGAGAAGTCATGATGAGGCCTGTCATCCGCCGTCTTTCCAGCCATGTTGTGGATCTTATTGCCGCTGGTGAGGTGGTGGAGCGCCCGGCGGCGGCGCTCAAGGAACTGGTGGAAAATGCGCTGGATGCCGGGGCGACCCGTCTTGAGGTCACCCTGCGGGGGGGCGGCTGTGAGCTGATTGATGTCCGGGATAATGGCCGGGGGATGGAAGCCGAGGAGCTACCCCTGGCGGTGGAGCGGCACTGTACCTCCAAATTGCCGGATGATGACCTGACGGCCATAAAAACACTGGGGTTTCGGGGGGAGGCGCTGCCATCCATCGGGGCCAGTGCCCGCCTTTTCCTGACATCACGGACAGAAACGGCTGAAACGGCCTGGGAGCTTTCCGTGCAGGGGGGTGTTGTCAGCGGGCCGGTGCCTTCTGCTGGTTCTGTGGGGACCCGTGTTGTGGTGCGGGACCTGTTCTTTGCGACACCGGCCCGCCGCAAATTTCTCAAGACAGCCAGAGTGGAGGGCAATCACGCTGAAGCCGTCATGCGGCGTGTGGCGTTGAGTGCGCCGGATTGTGCCATCAGTTTCGTCATGGATGGGCGGGAGATATTCAATCTGCCGCCGCAGGATGTCCGTGCCCGTGTGGCCAGCATTCTTGAAGTGCCCGAAGATGGCCTTCTGACGGTTGATGAGCAGCGTGGCCCCATGCGGCTGGGCGGGTATATCTGTGGTCCGGGTGAAACCAGGCGGACAGGCAGCGGCCAGTTCATGCTGGTCAATAATCGCCCTGTGATGGACCCCATCCTGCGGACTGCCATACGGGTGGCCTATCGGCCCGTGATCGAGAAAGGGCGTTTCCCTGTTCTCCTGCTGCATCTGCGCCTTCCGCTTGATCGTGTGGATGTGAATGTCCATCCTGCCAAGACAGAGCTGCGGTTTGCGGATGAGGCCGAGGTGAGAGCTTTTGTCATCGGGGCTGTGGGGCGTGCGTTGGCCCGTAGCGCCGGGGACGGTGGAGGCATACAGGCCGATCTTGGCATCATTGGCCGCCGGGCGGCTTCCATTGGGCAGAACGTGCCGGGTACGTCCTATTCATATGATCATACGGGCGCTCGGGCTGTTCCTCCGGCCGATCTTGGTCTGGGGACGTCCGTTCGCCGTTTTGCTTCGTCTGCCGTGATGGAGCGGCAGTCTGCTCCCGGCCTTGCAGAGCCGCAGCAGGGTTATGTGACGTCGGGCCGGATTGCGCAGGTGGAAGATGGCGGAGGGGAGGAGGTGCCTCATCCGTCTGTTGGCGGCAGACAGCCGGAGCAGCCACTTGGTGTGCCGATCGGGCAGATTCATGCCACCTATATTCTCTCGATTGCCCCGGATGGTGACCTGATCCTGACAGACCAGCATGCTGCCCATGAGCGTCTGACCCATGAGCGCCTGCGTGCCCGTTTTGCTGAAGGGGCCGTGCAGGCGCAGGCCCTTCTGATGCCGGAGGTGGTTGATCTGCCGCATGGGGCGGCCGAGGCGCTGTCACGATGTGCGGAGGAGCTGGCCCGTTTTGGTCTGGAGATAGAATCTTTTGGCAGTGGGAGCGTTCTGGTCCGCAGTCTGCCCGCCCCATTGAGCGGTAGTGACGTGGCGGGCCTTCTGCGGGATGTGGCGGATGAACTCGTGCAGATGCCTGACCTGCCAGCCCGGCAGACAGACAGTCTGGATGGGCGGTTTGAAGCCATCATGGCCCGGATGGCCTGTCATGGCAGCATCCGTGCCGGCCGTATTCTCAAGCAGGAGGAAATGGAGGCTCTGTTGCGGGGCATGGAACAGCATCCCCGGGCCAATACCTGCCCTCATGGCCGTCCGACATGGTTGAAGCTGGACAAGGACGGGCTGGAGAAACTTTTCGGGCGGACCAGGTAATACTGGTGCCGAAAGGCATTTCACATTTCTTTGACAGGAAAACAGGGCGGCCCAAAGGGCCTTTCTATGGTTTTCATCGCATTGAAAGAGGTAATGTCACATCTTGTTTCATGGATGTGCCCTTTCCTTCCCGGAGTTGATCTTGAAGGAAAGGGGCGGAAAGAGGATGGAATGGTCGATCTTGTTGGCGAGTTGAAATCTGTTGTTGGCACCAGATATGTCCTGACCTCGGAAAGTGCGACCTACGGGTACCGCAAGGGGTTCCGGTTTGGTGATGGCCGGGTGGAAGCCGTCGTTATTCCCGGCTCTCTGGTTGAGCTGTGGCGTGTCTCGAAGCTGGCGGTGGAATCAGGGCGCATCATTCTCATGCAGGCGGCCAATACAGGGCTGACGGGCGGCTCCACACCGGATGGCAACGATTATGACAGGCCGATCATTCTCATCAGCACACGCAGGCTGAAAGGTATCCAGCTTCTGGGAGAAGGCCGACAGGTTGTCTGCCTGCCGGGGGCGGATCTTTACGAGCTGGAAGAAAAACTGGCTCCGCTGGGGCGGGAACCCCATTCGGTCATCGGGTCTTCCTGCATCGGGGCTTCTGTCCTCGGGGGGGTGAGCAACAACTCGGGCGGGGCCCTGGTGCAGCGTGGTCCGGCTTATACGGAAATGGCCCTCTATGGACAGGTGGATGCCGAGGGCAGGCTGAATCTGGTCAATCATCTGGGCATCCGCTTCCCGGATGAAGCTGTGGCAGAATCCGTGCTGGATGCGCTGGAACATGGTCATTACAGCCCGGATGATGTGGACTGGTCGGGCACGAGAAAGGCCCATGATGATGATTACGTCAACCGTATCCGCCAGGTCGATGAGGCATCCCCGGGGCGTTACAATGCGGACCCGGGCCGTCTGTTCGAGGCATCCGGTAATGCGGGAAAGCTGATCGTCTTTGCCGTGCGGCTGGATACCTTCCCGGCAGCGAAGGATACGGCCGTCTTCTATCTTGGCACCAACCGGACCGATACGTTGGAAAAGGTCCGGCGGCATCTTCTGACGGCGTTTGAGGAGCTGCCCGTTGCGGGTGAATACATGCATCGGGATGCTTTTGCCATTGCGGATGAATACGGACGGGATACCGTGGCGCTGATCCGCTTTCTGGGAACGAAACATCTGCCGCTCATGTTCCGTCTGAAGGCTCGTGTGGATGCCTTCGCCCGGCGTTTCTCATGGGTACCGGACGGGCTGAGCGACCTGCTCATGCAGTCTGGCAGCCGGTTCCTGCCTTCGCAGGTGCCAGCCCGCATGAGGGCCTATCACGAGAGATATGACCATCACCTCATGCTGCGTGTATCTGGCACGCTGGCCCGGCAGGTCCGCCCATGGCTGGAGAGCTTCTTTACCGAAGGGCAGGAGGTGGAGGGTGCCTTCTTTGAGTGTACGGCGCAGGAGGGGACGCTGGCTTTTCTGCACCGGTTTGCGGCGGCGGGGGCAGCAAACCGGTATGTGGCTGTTCATGGCAGGAAGACGGGCGGCATGATGGCACTGGATGTCGCTCTGCGCCGCAATGACTGGGAGTGGCAGGAGCGTCTTCCGCCGGAGGTGGACGATCAGCTGCTGCTGAAGCTCTATTACGGGCACTTCCTCTGCCATGTCATGCATCAGGATTATGTTGTCAGGCCTGGTGTGGACCCCATGGAAGTTGAGACGACCATGATGTGGCCAATACTGGACAAACGGGGAGCCCGTTATCCGGCCGAGCATAATGTGGGGCACCTCTATCATGCTCCGCAGAGCATGGCCGCCCATTACCGCTCGCTCGATCCTTGCAACTGTTTGAATCCCGGCATTGGCCGTCAGACAAAGAAGAAAAATTGGGTCGCAGAAAGCGTCTGAAGCCAGATGGGCGGGCCTCCCCTTGCGGGAAAGCCCTGTCTGCGTGGTGGGAGGTGGATCAGAAATCGTCTGCCGTCAGGGGGACGGGTGTAAGGTCCGCCGGGAGATAGAGCGGGTGTTCGGGGCGATGGCCTTTGCGGCTCAGCCGCAGGGCCGTGACCTTGTGACCAGCCCGGAGCAGCAGCCGTGCCACCTCAGGTCCCCGGTAGCGCAGCTCCTTGGCCTGCGGGGTGCCGTAGGCCAGCACGATGAGTTCAGCCTGTCCGGCCATGTCCAGCAGGTAGTGGTCGGTCTCCGGGCCGACGGGGTCGGCGACCTCGAGAAGGCGTTTCTGGTCCGTGCAGCGATAGGCGAAGCTGTTGCCCACGAACATGCCGCCATAACCCCATTGCCGACTGTAACGCTGGCATTTGGCCACGGAACGGTCATCTCCATATTCCGTGGCGACAGAGGGATTCATCATGATCCACATGATGAGGGGCCCTGTCTCATTCCAGATACGCCTGAGCGTATAGCGGTAACAGTCACCCGGCCCGGCATAGAGGGCCGTGCTGGTGACATCATCAGCGAGCCGGAGTGACCTGGCCGTGCCGACATGGTGCGGTGTGTGCGGCATGTCCCGTGTGTTCCTCCGATGATGGTCAGGGAGCGTTGGGGGGAATTGTCAGGCAGTCTATGGTCCCCCGCAGATGCCTGCACGCCCCGGTAGCCTGGCTGTGCGTCAGGTTGATGAGCCGGGCCCGGTAGAGTGTACCTCTGGCCGTACGAACGGGCATGACATGGACGGAGGCCCCGCCGGCAATGGGGGTAATGCGGGGGCGTAGCTGTGTGGCAACCATGAGGGCCTGTTTTTCACCAGCATAGCTCCCCAGCTGGATGGCCCAGTCATGGGTTGATTCGGCCAGCATGTCTGTTGCTCCCCTCCGTCTGGCTGGGGCATCAGCCAGGGGAATGGACTGGATGCGCAGCGTATTTCTCTGTGGTTCTGGCGGAAAGGAGCGTGGTGGAGGCGAATGGGGCCGGGCGATGGGAGCTGCTGGCTGCGGCTGAGGGGAGGAAAAACCGCGGGCGGCCCATGCGGCCCGGATATCCTGTGTTTCGGCTGTTTGGACAGCCTGTCCGGCCGTGGTGGTTTCGTCATAGCTCCCATCACCATCCAGAGGTGTGGCCGTATCCATGCGGGCGGGCCCCTGCGCCGTCCTGTCATGGCGGGCCACGATGAGGTCATTGCGGGAGCGCTGATGCGGCCAGATGCCCATGATCTTGGGGGCAATGGCCGCCACATAATTGCGTGTCTCCCGTGGGAGGGCCCTGTTCTGGCGGAGGTAGTGGTCCAGACTGCCCGGGCCATAATTATAGGCAGCCAGAAAGCCGGGAGAGCCGTATATTTCATACATCTGGCGGATATAGGCTGTTCCGGCGAGAATGTTGTCGTGCGGGTCGTAGGGGTCAGGTCCCAGATTGTACTGGGTCCGCAGGTCGTCATAGGCGGGTGGCATGATCTGCATCAGTCCCATGGCGCCGGGCGTGGAGGTGATGAAGTTGCCATAACGGTCATACAGATGCCCCCCTGATTCCTGATGCATGACGGCCCTGATCCATTCAGCAGGCACATCGAAACGGTTTGATGCTTCATTGATGTAAGGCCCCCAGGGGTCTTCAGGCGGGCCGGGCGGTGTGTAGTGCGAGCGGGCATGGGCCTGATAGTCTGCCTGTTCCTCCAGCACGGGCATGGTCGGGCTGTTGCCGCTGGGACGTGTGGCGCAGGCTGCCAGAAGGGCAGGGAGGAGCAGGGCAAGGCAGAGGCGGACCATACGCAGGGTAGAGGACGGGGCAGTGCGTATCATGGGGGCTTCCTGAACAGGGACATGCGTGAGCTTCCTCTCCCTATCATGGAAATGATGGAGGGCAGAGAGGAGCCTGGTTTTTATAAGTAAAGATCACGTTATAAAAGAGGTTTAATGGAAGGTAGGGGATTGAAAAAAGGAAGGAAACGGGACTACTGTGGAGAGAATTATATTGGCTGGCAGCGGGAGCTGCTCCGTTCTGTACCTGCCCGAGGCGGGGGAATGGTTTTATTGGTAGGAATTGAAGGACGAGATCATGTCTTACGCTGCGCTGGATGCAGGCCGTGTTGCCCGTGCTGCCGAGCTGGCCCTGCAGACGCTGGCCGGGGAGAAGGAGACCTCTGAGGCGCATCAGCGCAAAACGATCCTGATCGAGCGTATACATGCTCTTGCCAGAGCCGCCGCAGATACGGCAGGACAGGGGACGGTGACGCTGACGTCCGAAGAGTTCTGGCTGATTTCCCGGAACTGGTGACGTGTCAGTGGGGCATGGCGAATGAATGATCATATGATTCTGAGAGACTGGGTGTCAGGGAGCGTTGAGGGATGAAGTGGTTTTTTGCGATTACAGAGAAGACACTGTCCAACGACCCTGATCATGGTTTTATCGATTGTATCCGGGCTGCCGTACAGTCGGCCCGTGAGAATACGACGCTGATCCCGCACATGGTGTTTGATGGAAACGAATGTGACTTCACGCGGGAGATGCGGGCTGCCGGGGTGAATGTCATTTTTCACCGTCTGCATTTCTATGACCGCCTGCTGGAGGCCCAGCGTCGCCTCAAACCGGAATGGCCCAATTACATTTTTACGGCGGCTGGTGCCTTCATGCGGCTGGAGCTGCCCCTGCTGGAGCAGGATGACCAGTACGTCCTGTACACCGACTGTGACGTGATGTTCCTGAAAGACCCGCAGGTCGAGTTCTGCACGCCGGAAATCTTTGCGGCTTGCGGGCAGTTCGGCAAGCAGGATTACTACGTGGACATGAACTCGGGGGTCATGGTGATGAACCTCGAGCGTATGCGCCGTGACCTGCCAGCAATGGTGGATTTCCTGTGCGATAATCTGGACCATGTGGCTGGGTATGATCAGGAGCTGCTGCGCATTTTCTACAATGCACAGTGGAGCCCACTTTCCGCCCGCTTCAACTGGAAGCCTTACTGGGGGGTGGATGACAACGCTACCATCGTCCATTTTCATGCGGCCAAGCCACCTGCTGCGCGGCATCTGCTGAATGATCCGGCCTATCGTGAGCATGATCATGTCTTCCATGCCTGGCGTCACTGGTTCTTCCAGAATCCGGCTGGGTACGGCTATTACGTTCCGAAGTGGGAAGAGTATCTCGAAAAGGCCCGCCGGTCTTATCAGGCGGATGCAGTCAGTGAGTTTGATGCTCTGAGATAGGATGGGGGCTCAACCCATTCAGGCAGTGCTGGAATATGGAAAAGCCCTCCTTCGTGGAGGGTTTTTCTTTGCCGTCATGCCAGCAGGCGGCGTGGCCGTGCCCTCTCCCGGGGTTACTTGCTTGTGGAAGGGGAGCGGGGCAGCTGCTCCATCTGCTCAGGCATGGCGGCCGTGCGGCTGGTGTGGCGTTCCAGCCATCGGCCAAGGGGACGGGCAATGGCTGGCCCGAGCGTGATGATGGCCAGCATCCGGGCTGTCTGCATGGCAATGATGAAGGGCAGGGCAATCGGGACGTTGGCGCTGATGACGATGATGGTGTCCAGCCCGCCCGGGCTTGTGGCCAGGTAGGCACTGAGGAGGTCAATCCGGGCGAAATGGGCTACCGGCAGGGCCAGCAGGGCGCAGCTGGCAATGAGCGTCATGGAGGAGAGGGCGACCGCTGGGATGGAGCGGAGTGCGTAACGCAGGACGGGTGCGGTGAAACGCAGCCCGATGGACCAGCCGATGGTCAGATAGGCCGGGATGCGGATCCAGAAAGGGGCGCTGATCTGGAACAGGCCACTCAGCTGGGCTGTGGCACCTGTCAGAATGGTCAGCAGAAGCGTTGCCGCTGGTGAACGCAGCCTGAGGCCGATGACTGTACTGATGGCGACAAGCAGCAGTGTAGGTAGCAGGTTGCCTCGCATTGGTGCGGGCGTGGGAGTGGCGTGGCCCGTGCGTATGACGATCCATGAAATCAGGGACGTGGCAACGGCAACCATGATGACCCTGAAATAGAGCATGAAGGCTGTCAGCCTTGTATCAGCTCCGAAAGACCCGCAGAGCATGACCATGGTGGAGGCTGCGCCCGGTGATGTGCCCCAGAGGGCCGTCGTCCCCGGCATGACCCCGAACCAGGCCAGACAGGCCCCCGTGGAAAAACTGACAAGGATGACGGAGAGGACACTGAAAAGAACCAGTACCCAGTGGGACATGATGTGGTGGAGGACAGAGCCTGTCAGGCTGTTGACGACCACACAGGCCAGTATGGCCTGTGCCATGGTAAAGAAAACGGGTTTGATGGTGACGCCACGGTTCCTGATCGACAGGATGATGCCGGCCGCCATGGGGCCCAGCATCATGCCCGCTGTCAGATGCAGCAGCATGAAGAGGCCGGAAATCACGGCAGAAAAAAAGACCAGCTCTGCCCATCGTGACCCATGGGAGCGCCAGGAGAGGGAGGACAGGGTCACACGTCCGGTCCCTGCTCAGCGGTCCCTGTCATCAGGGGTTCCAGAGGGATCATTGCCTGAGGGTTTCTTGCGGAAGGCTGCCAGACTGACAACCTTCGCCCCCTCATTTTCCTGGTCATGGGAGTCACCGTCATGGCCTGCACTGGTTCCGGCATGTGCCTTCGGTTCGTCTGCAGAGGGGTGGAAGGTGTGGACCTCGGCCAGACCGCCCTTGTCCCCTCCGTGGAGGTCAGGGTCTGTCGGAGTGTCGGCATCTGCCATGTGCTGCTGGGGCGTGAAATGCATGACGAGATGGATGTGAGGGTCCGCAAAGGCCGTGACCGCTCCCAGAGGGATGTGCAGGGTGCTGGGGATGCCACCAAAGGACAGCCCGACAGAGAAGGTCCGGGTGTCATGGTCCACCGTCAGGTTCTGGAACTGGTGTTGCAGGACGATGGTCATTTCTTCCGGGTAGCGATCCTTGAGGCGGGAGGGGATGTCCACTCCCGGCATGTCGGTACGGAATGTCATGTAGAAATGATGGTCACCAGGGAGGCCATGTTCGCTGACATGGTCCAGCGCCTTGATCATGACGATACGCTGGGCATCCTCCATCCAGCGGTCATAAGGGAGGAGGCTGGCTGGCATGGAGGGGCCGAGCCCGTCGGAGCCGTTGGTATCATCACTCATGGAACAGCACCATCACCTGTTGCATCTGGGAAGTTACCTCAGGTGTGCGACAGGCGGCATGAAATCGCAAGGGGCCGGGTTGCATATTTTCCGGCCCGACCTTTTATCGTGGGATGGTGTTTCAGAAAAGAAACAGGTGGGGGGGCTTCTGTTGCCCGGTGCACCCCCCGGACCGCGCTTATCGCTTATGCAGCAACAGCGAGCACCTCAGAGTTATCGTTGGCACTTGTAAAGTCAGCCCGATGACGGCGGAACAATACCGGGCAAAAAGTAGATCTTTACCATGCGTGTCGAGCCTGTTTCGTCCCCATAGCGCCAGCCCGGAAGGCTGATGGTGGAGACGCCGGGCACTGCCCCCGGGTCCACAACACTTATTCCATCTACCGTTTATCGCCATAGCCAAGGCCGAAGCCTCCGGCAGGGACAAATATAGGCAGTTATGTCCGGTATGGCAAGGTGAAACGGGCCTTCCCTTCTGCCATCTGGGCGGTTACATCTGTCACCGTTATGGTTACATTCAGTAGCTGGGGGAGGTGGATGGCCGTGCTGATCCACTTCCGTGGATAATAGCCCGGCACAGCCAGATGAGCGGGAGAGAAGTCATGGCCCTGACAGACGAGCAGCGTTCCGAAATAGAGGCCGTGCGTGCCGCCCCCAACCAGACGGTGCGGCCGACCGTTCCGGCCATGGAGGCACTTCTTTTTGAGCCTTTCCCGCTGCTGGATCATGGTTTCATCCGTGTCGTGGACTATATGGGGGATGATTCGGCTGTCGTGCAGGCGGCCCGTGTGTCCTACGGCAAAGGAACACGGAAGACGTCGGAAGATGCCGGGCTCATCCGCTATCTGATGCGGCATCGTCACTCCACACCGTTTGAAATGTGCGAGATCAAGTTTCACGTGAAACTGCCACTTTTTGTCGCCCGGCAGTGGATTCGTCACCGCATGGCCAGCGTGAATGAATATTCTGCCCGGTATTCCGTACTGGACAGGGAGTTCTATCTGCCCGATGCCACGCAGATTGCTGCGCAGAGCAAGGTCAACAATCAGGGGCGGGGCGAGACCCTCAGCGCAGAGACAGCGGCAGAGGTGCTGTCCATTCTCCAGCGGGATGCCCTGCAATGTTATGGCGACTATGAGCAGCTGCTCGACCCGGAGGGGCTGGGTGTGGCCCGGGAACTGGCCCGCATCAATCTGACACTCAACACCTACACGCAGTGGTACTGGAAGATTGACCTCCATAATCTGATGCATTTTCTGGCGCTGCGGTCCGACCCACATGCCCAGTATGAAATCCGTGTCTATGCCCAGAAGATGATCGAGATTCTCAAGGCATGGGTACCGCATACGGCACAGGCTTTTGAGGATTATCGCCTCGGAGCTTACAGCTTCTCTGCCGGGATGCTGAAGGTGCTGCGCCGCCGCCTTGCCGGGGAGAGTGTCACGCAGGAAACATCCGGCCTGACGAAGCGGGAGTGGACAGAGATGCAGGCTGTTCTGGAGGGCTGAGACGTGTCCGGCTCTGACCTTTTCCCTGAAGAGGAAGACCGGCCTGCTGGTCCTGTCCCGGATTCAGCGGCTTTGCTGGAGGAAGGGCGCCGGTTCCAGCGGGAGACGGGTATCCCGCCTCTTCTGGGTCACAGGCCACGTTTTCTGCCATGGGTGCTGCTGGCAGCCCTGCTCATGCTTGTCTCTCTGGGTATTGAGATTTTCTGGCCCCTGCCGGGGCGGCATGGCCCCCTGCCTGTTTGTGGGCAAGGGGCGGTGGAGACGGTTTCCTGTCAGAAACCGGCTGCGGTTCCATCTGCCCGCTGATGGAGCGGACGGTCAGGGCTGGCGGGCCATGCTGCGCCCCTGAGCCCCGAGTACACGGAAACTGTCTGTCAGCCGTTGGATGAAACTGTCCTCTCCGGCCTTCATCCAGGTACGGATGTCGTACTGTTTTTTCAGCGGCCGCCCCGTTACGGGTGAGACCTGATGGGCGAAGGCTTCTTCATGTTCCTGCATGTAACGGGCCACACCTTGTGCGTAGGCGAACTGGGTGTCTGTATCGATGTTGAATTTGAAGACCCCGAAGCTGACAGCCCGTTTTATGGCGTCTTCATCCGATCCAGACCCGCCATGGAAGACCAGAGGAACAGGATTGGGGCCCGTCTGGAGCCGCTCGGCCACGAGAGCCTGGGACCTGCGGAGTATGTCCGGGCGGAGGCGGACATTGCCGGGGGCGTAGACCCCGTGAACATTCCCGAATGAGGCAGCGATGGAAAGCATCCCCAGAGGGGACAGGGTCTTCCATGCGGTCAGAACATCTTCCGGACTTGTATAGAGGGAGGGATGGTCAGCCGGTCCGGTGCCATGCAGCTCGTTGCCAATGCCGTCTTCTTCTCCCCCCGTGATTCCCAGTTCGATCTCAAGGCCGATTCCCAGAGGGGACAGTTTTTTCATCAGGGTCGCTGCCGTGGCGATGTTGTCGGCGACCGGTTCTGTCGAGAGGTCGAGCATGTGGGAGGAGAACAGGGGTTGGCCTGTCTGTTCGTGGTGGCGGCGGCTTTCCTCCACGAGCCCGTCAATCCAGCCCAGCAGGGGACGGTTGGCGTGGTCCGTATGGAGGATGACGGCTACCCCGTAATGGCGGGCCAGAAGATGGACATGCCGTGCCAGAGCCACAGCCCCCAGAATCCGGGCCTGCTGCTCATCCGGCAGGGACTGGCCAGCGTAGAAGCGGGCCCCTCCGGCGGAAATCTGGATGATGATGTCAGCCCTGTTGGCCCGTGCTGCGGCAAGAGCTGCATTGGCAGTGGATGAACTGCTGACATTGACAGCCGGAAGGGCATAGCCCCCCATCTGGCAGGCCCGGAGCAGGGTACGGTATGCACCGCCAGTGGCCACACCCGGCGGAATGGCCGACATGCTGTTGGCAGGGAGTGCGGTGGAGGGGGGTGTCATGGATCCTCTTGGGTGGAGCTGGAGAAGGGGAACGTGGCAGAGGTAGCCTGTTTTGCCAGTCTGATATACATACTGTCTGTAAATAGGACTATAAAGGTCCAAAAGTGGTAGAGTTGCGTTAGAGGGTGCTCATTCCATCGGGTATCTGATAAGAGAGGCGTTCATGACACAGAATGATCTTATGATGATTGAAACTGAAGATACTCCCAACCCGGCGACACTGAAATTTTTGCCGGGTCGTGACGTGACGGGCGACCGGTCCCCTGTCGATTTTGCAGAGGCCGGGGTCGTGGCGGGGCGTTCTGCTCTGGCAGATGTTCTTTTTGGCATGGCCGAGGTGAAGCGTGTCTTCCTGGGAAGTGATTTTGTTTCTGTCACGAAGGATGATGGAGCCGACTGGGATGCACTGCGTCCGCAGGTGCTGGTGGCCCTGACAGATTTCTTCAAAAGCGGGAAGCCAGCCCTTGCAGAAGACATCGCTGCCCCGGAGGCTGACATCTTTCCCGAGGATAGCGAGATCGTGGCCCGGGTGAAGGAGCTTCTGGATACACGGGTCCGTCCGGCCGTGGCCAGCGATGGGGGGGACATAGTCTTCCGTGGTTATCGGGAAGGTGTCGTCTATCTGAGCATGCAGGGCGCCTGCTCTGGCTGTCCGTCTTCCAAGGCTACATTGCGGCACGGCGTGGAGAACATGCTCCGTCACTACATCCCGGAGGTGACGGCGGTTGAACCTGTAGAGGAGTAAAAGCTGATGACATCATCACCAGCCCCGGAGGGGCAGCCGGCAGAAGGAGAGGTCTCCAGCCCTGTTCTGGCCGAGGAGCTTTTTACACGCTGCCGCACGGCAGACTGTTTTTCTGACCGGCCAGTGGGTGATGATGTCCTGCATCGTCTTTACGATCTGCTCAGGATGGGGCCAACATCGGGCAACTGCTCACCGGCCCGCTTCGCTTTCCTGAAGACGGAAGAGGCCCGGCAGAAAATCCGGCCTGCCCTGTCTCTGGGCAATGCGGAGATGGCCATGACGGCGCCGGTGCTGGTTGTTGTCGGGTATGATCCCCTGTTTTTCGAGAAATTCGAGACTCTCAACCCCATGCCCGGCCTGCGGGACTGGTATGCGGCTGATGTCGGGCTGAGTGACGAGACGGCGTTTCGCAACGGTACCCTTCAGGGGGCCTATCTTATCATGGCAGCCCGTGCGCTGGGGCTGGCTGTGCGGCCCATGTCCGGCTTTGATGCCGTGATGGTGGAGGAGGAATGTTTCCGCAAGCAGGGCTGGCGGGCCAATTTCCTCGTGGCACTGGGTTATCCCGGGGGGGAAGCATCTTCTCCCCGGGCGCCCCGCCTGCCTTATGAGGAAGTCTGCCTGTGGCTGTGATGCCGGGGCGGTGTCTCGTCATGAACGGGGCGGGAGCCGGACGGGGGCAGAGCAATCTGATCGCCCTGCTGGAACATGGCCAGGTGGTGGATGAACAGGTGCTGTCCGGGCGTGGTGCTTCGGAACGTTTTGCTCCGGCCGTGCAGGCCATGTTGGCCCGGGCCGGTTGGAAAGAACCACCGGAGATGGTGGTGGCTGTGGTTGGCCCGGGCTCTTTTACGGGGTTGAGAGCGTCTCTTTCCCTTGCTGCCGGGTTGGTCCGGGGATGGTCCTGTCGGGGCGTAGGTGTTCGGCTGGGTGATGCACTGCGGGCGACCATGAAGCATGATGAGGCCACTATCCTGTGCCTTGCCCGTCGGGGGCGGGTTTTTGTGGATGCGCCGGGGCGGGAGGCCTGTGCCCTGCCGGTAGGCGAGATTCAGCCGGGGAGCTGGCCGGTCGTGGCAGGTGATGCCGTCCATGGGGATGATGCCTTGCCGGAGCTGAGTGGCCAGACAGGCTGTGGTGTTCTGGGGAGTAACGTGGTCCGCCTGCCTCATGCCGCTCCGACGGCGGAAGGCATTTTCAGGGCCGCCTGCCAGAGTCTGGATGATGGGACGGTCGAGGCCTACCCGCTTGAACCCCTTTATGTGGACCCCCCGGAGGCAAAACCCCCGGCAGGTGGTCTGAGACCGGCACCGCAGTGATGTCTGGCACGGGCTGTCCGGACAGGGCGGATCATGATGGCCAGAGGGAGGTCCGGTCGGACGTGCAGGGGCCTGAGCTGGTGGCTGTGGGGCCAGAGGCAGCCCGTGTCGTGTCGGCCCTGCATCATGCGGCCTTTTCGGGACGTGACCCTTGGGATGAGACAGCCTGCGGGCAGATTCTGGCCCTGCCGGGTGTGGAGGCCTGGCTGGCTTGCGTGAGTGATGTTCCTGTGGGTTTCATCATCAGTCGTCATGTGCTGGATGAAGGTGAGGTCCTGTCTCTGGGGGTGCATCCACAATGGCAGCGGCAGGGTCTGGCGCATCGGTTGCTCTCCCATCTCATCAATCGGGCCCGACAGGAGGCAGCCACCCTGTTTCTGGAAGTGCGGCTCAGTAATGAAGCCGCTTTTGCCTTGTATGGGCGGTGCGGCTTTCAGCAGATAGCGGTGCGGCGTCGTTATTACGACGATGGTGAGGATGCCCGTCTTTTGAGGTGGTCGCCCTGACAGGTCATACCCTGTCTTCTTTTGCATGGCACGACGTATGGGCCGTGTAATGCTGGAATAGCTGTTGAACAAGGGGCGGTCAGGCTGTGTGGTATGCCTGTAATGGCAGGTCATCATGTATATGATCTTGCAGCTGTTATGTTCTTGTAACGTCTTTCCTTGTCTGCTCCAGGTAACAGCCTTCTATAAGACTTGTCATGTCATTCATGATGAATATTCCTTATAAAACAGCATGATCTTTGTAGGGCGCCTGTATTTCCCTGTGATAAATGGTGTTATTTGAGCGCAGGCGGAAGGGAGAAGTTCTCTTATGTAATGTCGTGATTTTGTAAGAATTTCTGTCTATGTTGTGGATTTTCTTATCTTATCAACAAGTGTTTACTATTACAGAAACGGTTTTTCTTGTTGTCTTTTTCTACAATCCGTTATAGGTCGAACTAAATTTCTTGGGAGATAGGTTTTTTATGTCGTCGTCTGAGACAGAAACACAGGCCCTGCGTCAGCTGACAGCACAGATCGTCACGGCGTATGTGAGCAGTCATGATGTTGCTGCCGAAACTCTGCCGGATCTTGTCCGTTCGGTGCACGGTGCCCTTGCAGGGGCCGGTGTTGCCGTGGAGGCAGAGCCCGAAAAACCGGTACCGGCCGTACCGCCCCGCAAGTCGGTCTTCCCCGATTATATCATTTGCCTGGAAGACGGTAAAAAGCTGAAGTTGCTGCGCCGTCACCTCAAGACAGCCTACAACATGACACCGCAGGAATATCGTGAGCGTTGGGGGCTGCCGCCGGAATATCCGATGGTTGCTCCCAACTATGCCAATCATCGTTCTTCCCTTGCACGGCGCATCGGTCTTGGCCGCCGCCGTGAAGGGAGCGAGGGGTAATCAGGATGGTCTGTCCTGTTTCTCAGGACAGACCCGGTTGAGTCTGCATGATGGAGGAGGTGCGTTTCGTATTATGATGTGGATTGGACAAACCGTATCATAATCGGATAGATCATCAGTATGGTGATGAGCACAAAAAAAATGGGGCGCGAGGGTGCTGCGTCCGGGGATACTGTGGGTGATTCGCCCATTGCACGTCTCTGCGTCAAGCATGGTCTGAAGATGACCGGACAGCGGCGGGTGATTGCCCGTGTCCTTTCGGAGGCGGAGGATCATCCGGATGTGGAGGAGCTGTACCGCCGTGCTTCGGAACTGGACAGCCGCATTTCCGTTGCTACCGTTTATCGGACAGTCCGCCTGCTGGAAGAAAAAGGAATTCTGGAACGCCGGGATTTTGGCGGGGGCCGTGCCCGCTACGAAGCCAGTGAAAATGGGCATCATTATCATTTGATTGATATTGATAGTGGTAACGTCATCGAATTCGAGAATGATGAACTGGTCGGCCTGCTGGCGAAGATTGCTGCGGAACTGGGGTTTGATCTCATGTCTCACCGGGCGGAGCTTTTCGGACGGCGTACGGCACCCGAAAAGAAGAAAGATGCCGCTCCCGAGGATGGGAACAGGTCCAGTCCAACAGGCCGGGCATAAGGAGTGACTGATTTCGTATGACCGGGAAGAGGCCGTCAGATACCATTGGGGATGCATGCATCCCTTCCTGTAATGCAGAGCAGCCGGAGGCGGGGGGATTCATCAGCAGCGAGAAAACGCAGCGGCAGATGGATACCCTGGCGACTCTTGCCCTGAACCGTGAAGGCGGTTTTCAGGAACTGCGTGGCGGCAGCTTGGGTGTCAGGCTTGCCACGACGGAAGAAGAGATCCGTGCGGCACAGGCCCTGCGTTATCGTGTGTTCTTTGACGAGATGGGGGCTCATCCCAGTGAGGAGGCCCTGCGGACCCGTCTGGATTCTGACCGCTTCGACGAGATTGCAGATCACCTTCTTGTGGTGGACCATGCCCGTGGTGGTGGTGCAGACAGCGTGGTGGGGACGTATCGTCTGCTGCGTTCCGATTCGCTGGGGGAAGGTGGCCGTTTCTATACGGCGGATGAGTATGACATTTCCTGTCTGACAGATTTCCCCGGTCGCCTTCTGGAGGTCGGGCGGTCCTGTGTGGCACGGGATTACCGTGGTCGTGCGGCCATGCAGCTGCTCTGGCGGGGCATAGCCTCCTATATCTTCCTGCACAGGATTGACGTGCTGTTTGGCTGTGCCAGCCTGCATGGGACATCACCGGATATGATGAGTGATGAGCTGACATGGCTGTATCACAACCATCTGGCGCCGCCCGCCCTGCGGGTTCGGGCCCTGCCAGAGCGCTATGTCAGCATGTGCCGGACAGACCCTGCCACGCTGGACCGCCGCACCTGCCTCAGCAAGCTGCCACCCCTCATCAAGGGGTATCTGCGTCTTGGTGGGTATGTTGGTGATGGTGCCGTGGTGGATGAACAGTTCAACACCACGGATGTGGCCGTGCTCGTCAAGAGTGAGCTGCTGGCTGACAAATATTACCGTCATTATGAGCGTCGTCTGAAGGACGCGCTGGATTAACAAGGGATTTCCATGGTGGTGAAGGCATTGTGCTCCCTTCCACAGCAGGGAGGGTGGCGCGGCGCCGTCTTCATGTTGGTTCTGGGGGCGGTGGCAGCGTTGGCTCTGCCACCGCTCTGTTTTTTTCCGATTCTGCCTTTGGCATTGGGGCTGTTCTACAAGGCTGTCTGTGCCGCACCGGGGCACCGTCAGGCTGCCCTGTGGGGATTCCTTTTCGGGATGGGGTATCATACGGCGGGTCTTTACTGGCTGACCAATGCAATCCTGACCCGGGTGCATGAGTTCTGGTGGGTGGTGCCTTTTGCAGCGCCTGGTGTTGCGCTGCTCATTGCACCTCTCGTGATGGTTCCGGCCCTGCTCTGTCGCTCCGTACCGCCGGGCTGGCCACGTGTGGCGATGTTCGCCGGGAGCTGGACGTTGGCCGACATGGCCCGGGTTTTCTATTTTTCCGGTTTCCCCTGGAATCCTCTGGGCAGTGCGCTAGAAGTCCCAGGATGGCTGGGGGATTGGCTCATTCAGCCAGCGTCCCTGATCGGTGTGGATGGGCTGACGCTTCTGCTGGTGCTGGCTTCACTGGCCGTATGGCAGGGACGGCGGGGGCTGCTGGCCGTGGTCGCCTGTGCAGGTCTCTGGTGTGGCTGGGGGGCATGGCGTGCTGGGCATGAGGCCGTTCTGCCGGGGCATGTCAATCCGGCTGTCGTGGTTGTGCAGGGCAACGTGACAGAAGATGAGGTGCTGGGGCGGGATGATGCGGTTTCACAGTTCCGGTCTTATCTGGAGCTGACAGCGCAGGGCGTGAGAGATGCGCAGCGCCTGGTGCCGGGACGCCCGGCTGTTGTCGTCTGGCCGGAATCTGCTTTCCCCGGTCTTCTGGAGGAGGAAGGCTGGGCAAGGCAGGCCATTGCCGCCGCTGCCTCCGGGGCACCGGTATTGCTTGGGTCGGACAGGCGTGCCGCCGGTGTGGATCGCTGGTACAATAGTCTGATGGCTCTGGCCCCGGATGGACACATAGAGGCCATTTATGACAAAAGCCGTCTGGTTCCGTTTGGAGAGTATGACCCCTGGATACTGCCCTTCCACCTGCTGCCGGCCGAGGTGGTGCCGGGCCCGGGGTTGATGACCTGGAACCTGCCACAGGTTGGTCGTGTCGGTCCCATGGTCTGTTATGAGATCGTGTTTTCTGGTGGTGTTGTGGCACCGGGGCAGCGGCCAGACTGGCTGCTGACGATCTCCAACGATGCCTGGTATGGCAACAGTGCCGGGCCGAGGCAGCATCTGGCAACAGGGCGGCTGCGTGCCGTGGAAGAAGGGTTGCCGGTTGTTTTTGTCAATAACCGTGGTGTGTCTGCCATTTATGATGCCCGTGGCAGGGAAGTTGGGCGAACGGAATGGGGCAGGGAACAGGTGCTTGTACGCCCTCTTCCGGGACCGGAAGCAAAAACATTTTTTGCTTTGCTGGGGCGCTGGATACCGGCGCTGATGTCTCTGCTGTTTGTGGGGGCCGCTCTCGTCGGGCGGTGGTTTGATGAAAAGGGCAGATCGGTGTAGCCTGAAAAAATTGAAAATATAATTTATTGTTAACCACTATCGATGAAGAGTAGAAACCTTTTGACCTGATTTTTATTGAGGTTCGTGATTGATGACAGAACTAGCGTCGTTTGTCGATGCACATGTTGGCAAACGTATCCGGCTTCTTCGGGGGCTGCGGAAATTTTCACAGGAAAAACTGGCCAAGGCACTTGGTATCACTTTTCAGCAGGTTCAGAAATATGAGCGTGGGGCAAACCGCGTCGGGGCGGGTCGTCTGTATGAGCTGGCCCAGGTTCTTGAAGTGCCGGTAGGTTTCTTTTTTGACGAGCTGGATGGTTTCGCCAGTCCCGCAGCAGGACCGGGGAATCTTCAGGAAGAACAGGCTCCCTTCCAGAAGGATGATGGGGGCGGGGAGAAAATGGCTGAGGCCCCCCAGGAGAAAAATGGGAGCGGTATAGAGCTGCTCATGTTGCCGGAAACAATGGAACTGGCACAGGCCTATTACAGTATCCGGGAGGAGAAGATCCGTCAGCAGCTCATGAATTTCATCCGGGATGTGGCCAGACGGTCCAGATGAGGGGGGTGGAAGCGGAGAGGGCTACTCTCGCCGCAGGATGGCATCGTTGAGAAAGGCGCTGAAGCGCCCGGCCCTGTAGGCGTTCCGTAGCGCTTCTTCGTCATATTCCTGTTTCACCCAGTCGATGAAAGGCAGACGACCTTCTGCCGTTTTCTGGTAGAGCTGGAAAAAGGCATCCAGAATTCCCGTGCGGGACCGACGGAAATGCAGGAAGCGCCAGTGCAGATGCTTCAGGGCATTTTCGGCCGTTCCACCTTCAAAGAGGATCACCAGTCCGCTGGCAAGCCCGGCCCTGTCCGCTCCGGACTTGCAATGTAGCAGCAGGGGGAACCGGGCTGTTTCATAGAGCTCATGGAAGCGGAGAATACGGTCCTTGTGGGGGGCATTGCGGCTCTCGAAGGCCATGTCGAGATAGGGGAGGTCCAGTCTCTGGCAGGCCTCCCGCCCCAGGGCATCGGCACCACAGTGCCGGTGTCCCCGCAGGTTGATGACCATGACAAGCCCCAATGTCCTGCGCCAGCGGTGCAGTCGGCCCGGTGTGGGATGGTTGCTGCGCCAGACACGTCCCGGCACGACAGGGGCCAGATTTGTCCAGACCAGCCGGAAGATGGCATGGTCCACAAACAGGGCGTCATGCCAGGCGCGCAGCCGCCGTGCAGGGGTGGAAAGGGTACCTTTGAACATGCCTGTTCTTTTCACGCCTGTGGGTCTTCGTCAATTGGGCAGAAGTGCTATAGGGTGAAGGTCATGAGGCTGCCTTTTCCCCCTGTCCTGTCTGTCCGTCCGGTATGCCGGGTCCTGTGGCCCTGTCTGCTGGGCTGTACCCTGATGGCAGGCTGTGCGACGGAAGAAGAAGATGCCCCTGTCCGGCACCTGCCCAAAGCGGACATGACGGAGGCCTATCCCAGAAAACCGTTCCGGGAGCTTCATCATCCCATGCCGCCTTATTCAGGCGGGATGGTGCCCATGGTGCAGGCCATACAGCCCACGCCAGATGAAATTTCCGGTCGGACTGTTCATACGGCTGAAGGTGGCAGCGCTGGTGGTGATGATCTGCCGCATTTCCCTGCACAGACCCATACCGAGGCGTCTTACGGGGCTCCTGCACCTAGGCAGAAATAGATTGGCGATCCGTCAGGGACGGGTAGGAATCAGTCCTCCAGTTTCGTGGCCTGTTCCGGCAGCATGACGGGGATGCCATCCCGTACGGGAAAGGCCAGTCCGGCCCGGGGACTGATGATGCTGTTGCTGGCCGGGTCGTAATGTACGGGGCCTTTCGTGACGGGGCAGACGAGGCGGGCCAGCAGTTCTGGGGATGGAGAGGTGTGGGTCATGATGATTTTTCAGTCCATGCGGTTGGGGGCGAAGGGTACCTGAAAGCACCCTGAGACAGGGAACCAGCCTTACATGATGGCATGCTCATCGCCTAGCGGGACAGTTCGTCCAGAAGGTGGCTGGCCCGTTCCGTCGTGTCCGGGCATTCCAGCAGTTTCTGTTTCACCCCGGCGGAGAAGGGGAGCAGCATGGGCAGCATCGTCAGCAGGGTGTTGTCGTCCAGTTTCTTCAGATTTTCCCAGTTGATGGCCATGGCATGGCGCTCGCCATAGTTTTTCAGGACGATGGAAAGATCTTCACGGTCGAGATTCAGGGAAGGGTTCTCCAGCAGGTCGTGGGAGAAAGGCATGGCATTGATGCGCCCTTCCCGCCAGCCCCTGTCAGTCAGCCTGTCCTGTAGCAGGCGGAAGCGGCAGACCCCTGTAAGGGTGATGAAGAACTGCCCGCTTTCCTGCTCCATGAAGGAGGTTACCCGCCCTATGGTGCCGACATGCTCCAGTGGAGGGGCCATGTCGCCGTAACGGGCCGTTTCGGAGGGCTGGATGATGCCGATGAGCCGATGCTGGGCGAGGCAGTCTTCCAGAAGGGTCAGGTAGCGGGGTTCAAAGATGGTCAGGGGAAGCTGCCCCTGCGGCAGAAGAATCGTGCTGCCCAGGGGCAGCAGGCCGATTCGGGGGGGCAGGTCCGCCAGTGTCATGTCTGTCAGGACGGGGATCCGGCGTCTGGAGCCGCAGGGTGTGTCATGGGCAGGGTGGTGGGCATCAGGCATGGGGCGTCTCCTCCAGCGGGGCAGGCAGGGACTGCATCATGGATGGACCATTTCCCTGCATATGGTCGTGTCTGTGCCGGATCATCCGGTCATGAGAATAACAGGGAGGACAGTTTGCGCCGTGCCGCCAGGGTGGCGGGGTCTGCCATGCCCCAGGCTTCAAAAAATTTCAGAAGTTCGGCCCTGGCAGCCTGTCCGGCTCCTTCCCTGTCCCGGGCGATGATGTCCAGCAGGCGCTGGGCCGCTTCCTCCCGCTGGCCCGTGCCATTCAGTGCTTTGGCCAGCTCTGTCTGAAGGGCAGCATCGTCAGGGGACTGCTCCAGTTTCTGGCGGATTTCATCGATCCTTCCGGCGCTGTCCCGGCCTTCCTGATAGAGTTTCAGGCTGCTCAGGGCGCTGGTGATCAGGGGCTCCCCGCCAATGGATTCGGGAATCTGGGAGGCTGCTTCTTCTGCGCCTTCCGGGTCATCCATGGCGATCATGCAGCGGATCAGCCCACCCCACCCTGCCGGATGCTCCGGTTCACTTTCCAGCACGGCGGCGTAGAGGTTGGTGGCCTCAGCCAGCTCACCTTCTTTGAGGGCGGAGTCAGCCATTTTCAGCTGTTCGGCAACGGGCATGGCCTGTCCGCTGTCCTTCAGGAGCTGTTCAATGAAGGCCCGGATACCGCTTTCCGGCTGTACACCTTGCAGGAGGTCCCGTACCTGCCCCTGCCAGAAGGCAACCACTACCGGGATGGACTGTATGGGCAGGCCCATCTGCACCAGCTGGCTGACCAGTGGCCGGTTGGCGGTTACATCCAGCCGTACCAGCTTCACCCGGCCTTCCGTGGTCTGGACGAGTTTTTCCAGCACGGGGGAGAGCTTTTTGCAGGAAGCGGATGAGGCCGCCCAGAACTCCACAAGAACCGGCGTGTTCCTGCTGGCCTCGACAACCTGTTCCATGAAGTTTGACTGGTCCACCTCCATGGTTCGGGAGGGGCTGCTGGATGGGAAAAGGGCTTCTGTCATGGTCGGCAACCTCTGTCAGCTGGCGGGGGAGTCTGTCACAATCGCTCCAGTTAAAATTGTTTCCACAGGGCATGGAGGCAAGGGGGGCAGAACCTTCAAAAAAGGAAAATAAAAATGTGTTGGGGGGGATTGCGTCGGGAGCTTCTTTGAGGCATAAGCCTCCCACCGACAGCATGCGGGCGTAGCTCAGGGGTAGAGCACAACCTTGCCAAGGTTGGGGTCGAGGGTTCGAATCCCTTCGCCCGCTCCAGATTTCAGGGTCTGGAGAGCTGCTGGTGACAATGTGATGCGGGCGTAGCTCAGGGGTAGAGCACAACCTTGCCAAGGTTGGGGTCGAGGGTTCGAATCCCTTCGCCCGCTCCAGAAAGACGGAAGAACCACTTTGCCGGATCGGGTGAGGTGGTTTTTTTGTGTCTGCCGTTTTTCCCGGTCCTGCTGAATGGACATAAAAAACGGACAGTCCCCGAAGGGACTGCCCGACTTTCCAGCAGCAGTAAAGATTACTTCTTTGCCGCAGCAATGGCGGCTTCGATGACCTTGCCAGCCTCGGCCTTGTCGCCCCAGCCGGAAACCTTCACCCATTTGTTGGGCTCGAGGTCCTTGTAACGCTCGAAGAAGTGGGCGATGGCCTTCAGCGTGATTTCCGGCAGCTGGTCGAGAGAGTCGATCTTGCTGAACTGCGGATGAATCTTGTCATGCGGTACGCAGATCAGTTTTTCGTCCTGTCCGCTTTCATCTTCCATCTTCAGCACGCCGATTGGGCGGGAGCGGATGACACTGCCGGGGAGGACATCAGCCGGGGTCAGGACCAGCGCATCCACCGGGTCACCATCAGCGGCCAGCGTGTTGGGGATGAAGCCATAGGCTGCCGGATAGGCCATCGGCGTGAAGAGGAAACGGTCCACGAAGATGGCGCCGCTGTCCTTGTCCACTTCGTACTTGACCTGGGACCCCTGTGGAATCTCGATCACGACGTTGATGTCATGCGGCACATCCTTGCCGGGGGAAATCTTGGTAACGTCCATCGTCTGCTCCATCCGTGTCTGTGGGTGATGTGATGGGCGCATTATTAATGAATATGCCCGGTGTTGTATATGTGTATTGCCTGCGGCCTCTCTGCTGCGGTGAAGTCGGGAAAAAGAAAGCGCATTATTTGCCCTGTCAGGCGTGTTTTTGCCCCGCAGGGGCTTGAAAAAAAACTGCGTATGAGCGATGTGGCGAAATGTCTGTGCGCCTGTAGCTCAATTGGTTAGAGCTGGCCGCTCATAACGGCTAGGTTGCGGGTTCGAGTCCTGCCGGGCGCAGGTGACGCCTCCATGCATGTGGAGCCGCCTGTATTTGTTGGGAAACGCCCCGGGCGAGAGGGGGCACAGTCCTGCTTCCTGCCTTTTCGTTCGTGTGTTCTAGAGGAGACCGTTCCATGGCCGCCTATCAGTATGTCTATGTCATGAAGGACGTCACAAAGTCCTATCCGGGCGGCCGTGAGGTGTTCAAGGGGATCACGCTCTCCTTCCTGCCGGGGGTGAAGATCGGTATCCTCGGGGTGAACGGCGCAGGTAAGTCCACCCTGCTGAAGATCATGGCTGGAATCGAGAAAGAATTCGGCGGTGAGGCCTGGGCTGCCGAAGGTGTCCGCATCGGCTATCTGGAGCAGGAGCCGCAGCTGGACCCGAACCTGACCGTGGGCGAGAACGCTGCACAGGGCTTCGGTGCGCTGAAGAAGGCCGTGGAGCGTTTCAATGAAATCTCCATGAAGTTTGCCGAGCCCATGTCCGATGAGGAGATGAACGACCTTCTCGCCGAGCAGGCCGAGCTTCAGGAAAAGATTGATGCCGAGGATGGCTGGGAGCTGGACCGTCATCTGGAGATCGCTCTGGATGCGCTGCGCTGCCCTCCGGCGGACA
This sequence comes from Parasaccharibacter sp. TMW 2.1891, assembly GCF_023337675.1. Taxonomy (NCBI): domain Bacteria; kingdom Pseudomonadati; phylum Pseudomonadota; class Alphaproteobacteria; order Acetobacterales; family Acetobacteraceae; genus Parasaccharibacter; species Parasaccharibacter sp. TMW 2.1891. Next base: position 264,303 of record NZ_QORT01000003.1, read on the forward strand.
GCCCGGTGGACAAGCTCTCCGGTGGTGAGAAGCGCCGTGTGGCCCTGTGCCGCCTGCTGCTGGAGAAGCCCGACATCCTGCTGCTTGATGAGCCGACCAACCATCTGGACGCCGAGAGCGTGGCATGGCTCGAAAAGACCCTGCGTGAGTACAAGGGCACCGTGATGGTCATTACCCATGACCGTTACTTCCTCGACAACGTCACCAACTGGATTCTCGAGATCGAGCGTGGCCGTGGCTATCCGTTCGAGGGCAATTACTCGTCCTGGCTGGAGCAGAAGCGCAAGCGGCTGGCTCAGGAAGAGAAAGAGGAAAGCTCCCGCCAGCGTGCCCTCGCAGCGGAACAGCAGTGGATCGCCAGCTCGCCCAAGGCCCGCCAGGCCAAGAGCAAGGCCCGTATCACCCGTTATGAGGAAATGCTGGCTGCCGGGCAGGAAGCTGCTGGAGGCACGGCGGACATCGTCATCACGCCCGGTCCCCGTCTGGGGCAGACGGTCATCGAGGCCGAGAATCTCTGCAAGGGCTTTGGTGACCGCCAGCTGATCGACAATCTCAATTTCAAGCTGCCGCCGGGTGGCATCGTGGGGGTCATCGGGCCGAATGGTGCTGGCAAGTCCACACTCTTCAAGATGATTACCGGGCAGGAACAGCCTGATTCAGGCTCCCTGAAGATCGGCGATACGGTCAAGCTGGGCTATGTTGACCAGTCCCGTAATGATCTGGACGACAGCAAGACCGTCTGGGAAGAAATCTCCGGCGGAACGGACGTCATCCATCTGGGCAAGCGGGCCGTGCCGTCCCGTGCCTATGTCGGGGCTTTCAACTTCAAGGGGCCGGACCAGCAGAAGCGTCTGGGCGTCCTCTCCGGTGGTGAGCGCAACCGTGTCCATCTGGCCAAGATGCTCAAGGAGGACAACAACGTCCTGCTGCTCGACGAACCGACCAACGATCTGGATGTCGATACGCTCCGTGCGCTGGAGGATGCTCTGGAATCCTTCGCAGGCTGCGCCGTGGTCATCAGCCATGACCGCTGGTTCCTCGACCGTCTGGCCACGCATATCCTCGCTTTTGAGGGGGACAGCCACGTGGAGTGGTTCGAAGGCAACTTCCAGCAGTACGAGGAAGACAAACGCCGCCGTCTGGGGCCTGATTCCACGGAGCCGAGCCGCATCCGTTACCGCCCCATCGCCCGCTGATCGCCGTCCGGGCGGCATGTTGTGCTAGGCAATGAGCTGCGGACAGCCCGCCTGATCCTCCGCCCGGTCAACTGGCCGGACATGGAGGACATGGCACGGCTGAAAGCGGATGTCGGGGCGTTCGGGGCCATGCTGGGTGGTGTGCGGACCCGTGTCCGGGCGGAAGCCGAGATGGCCGAGGATGTGGCTTTCTGGGCCGAGCGGGGCATCGGCATCTTTTCCATTTTTGAGGAGGGGCGTTTTGTCGGCATGACGGGCGTGCATGAACGCCCCGATGGCCGGGGAATCGGCCTGCGTTTTGCCCTGTTCCCGTGGGCTGCCGGGCGTGGCATCGCCCGTGAGGCCGCTGGTACGGCCCTCACCTTTGTTCTGGATGCGGGGGTGGAGCGTGTCGTTGCCGTCGCCCGTGAGGATAACCGGCCTTCCCGCATCGTGCTGGGTAGCATCGGCATGAGTCTGCTTGACCAGTTCGAGCGGGACGGGCACATCATGCTTCTGTATGAAAAGAGGCGGATGCTGTTCCAGTGGTGAATGGCACCGCCCCGGTCAGGGGCAGGCAACAGGGAAGCCGGGACGATGACGACGCACATATTCATTGATGGTGAGGCAGGCACGACGGGCCTGGGGATTCGCCGCCGTGTCGAGGCCGTGGCGGATCGTCATGACCTGAAGCTGCTGAGCATCGATCCTGCCCAGCGGAAGGATCCGCAGGCCCGTCGTGCCCTCATGGCGCAGGCTGATATCACCGTGTTGTGTCTGCCGGACGATGCCGCCCGTGAGGCCGTGGCCCTTGGCCAGGATACCGGGACACGGTTTCTGGATGCCAGCACGGCCCATCGTGTGCATCCAGACTGGGTCTATGGCCTGCCGGAGCTGGATGCCACCCAGCCGGAACGGATCAGGAAGGCCCGGTTTGTCAGCAATCCCGGCTGTTATGCTACAGGGGCCATTGCCCTGCTTCGCCCGCTGGTTCAGGCGGGGCTGCTGCCGGTGGATGCCCATGTCTCCATCAATGCGGTGTCCGGTTATAGCGGTGGTGGCCGCACGATGATCGAGCAGCAGGAGGAGGCGGGTGGTCCGGCTTTCTTCCTCTACGGCCTGAACCTTCAGCACAAGCACCTGCCGGAAATGACGCAGTATGGCGGCCTGACCCGCAACCCGCTGTTCGTGCCGTCTGTCGGGCATTTCCCGCAGGGAATGATCGTGTCCATTCCGCTGCATCTGGTATCTCTCCCCGGTGTACCGATGATCGAGGACGTCACGGCTGTTCTCAGAGAGTTCTACAGGGATGCGAAAACCATCCGTGTTGTGGAGTCCGAGCCGAAGCTGGTGGCTGAAGCCATGGCGGGCCGGGATGACATGGAGCTGCGTGTGAGTGGCCATAGCGGGCAGGCCCTTCTGACAGCGTCTCTGGACAATCTTGGCAAGGGGGCTTCCGGTGCGGCCATGCGTAACATCCTGTTGATGAGTGGGCAGGACATCACCTGAAGGGTCGGGCAGCCTATCCGATTTTTTTTCGGGCCGCTCTCTGGCCCTTTGTGCCGGGATATCTTATAAGCAGGACGTTTTCTGCGCCCCGTGGGGCGCAGGCAGATCATGGGCGAGAGTGGCGGAACTGGTAGACGCAGTCGGCTCAAAATCGACCGCCGCAAGGCATAGGGGTTCGAGTCCCCTCTTTCGCACCATTTTTACAGGTCATGACAGTAGAGTGATGTGGCGGCCTGGCCTGGATGAGCTGGCTTGACCCCTTCTGGTGCCTGTGACACCTAGGAAAAAAGTAACCGTTTGCCGTGAGGGGCCGCTGTCGCCTGCCTGTGGTGGGGACGTATGGTTTCTTGCGCCTTCTGAATCATGGATGACCTGCCAATCATGACCGCAGCCAAGCCTTCGCACCGTCCTCAGCGGCCCTATTTTTCATCCGGCCCATGTGTCAAACGTCCGGGCTGGACACCAGAGGCCCTGAAGGGGGCCTTCCTCGGGCGGTCCCATCGTGCGGCAGAGGGACGGGCACGGCTCCATGAGGTCATCACCCGGTCGGCGGCCCTGCTGGGCATACCGGAGGACTGGCAGGTCGGCATCGTGCCGGCCTCCGACACGGGAGCCGTGGAGATGATTCTCTGGGCACTGGCAGGCCAGCGTGGCATGGATGTCCTGTCCTTTGAGAGCTTTTCTGGCACGTGGGCGCAGGACCTGAAGGACATCCTGAAGCTGGAAGACCTGCGTGTTCTGGAGGCTCCCTATGGCGAGCTGCCTGACATGGCGCAGATCGACTGGTCCCGTGATGTGGTGCTGACATGGAATGGCACGACATCAGGTGTCTGCATCCCCTCCGTGGAGAGCGTTCCGGCGCAGCATGATGGCCTCGTGATCTGTGATGCCACCTCGGCGGCCTTTGCGATGGACCTGCCGTGGGACCGGCTGGATGTCGTCACATGGTCCTGGCAGAAGGCCCTGGGTGGTGAGGCAGCTCATGGCATGGTGGCCCTTAGCCCGAAGGCGGTCCGGCGGCTGGAAGAAGGCAGCCAGAGGCCGCTGCCCAAGATTTTCCGCCTGACCAATAAAAAAGGGCTGAATGAGGCCATCTTCCGGGGGGACACCATCAACACGCCGTCCATGCTTTGCGTGGAGGATGCGCTGGATGGTCTGCGCTGGGCCGAGTCCGTTGGTGGACTGGAGGCCCTGAAGGCCCGTTCCCGCAAGAATCTGTCCGTCGTGGAACGCTGGGTAGCGGCTCGTGACTGGGTAGCTTTCCTCAGTGAGAAGAAAGAGACACGCTCCTGCACTTCCATCTGCCTGAAGATCATCGCTCCGTGGTTCGAGGCACTGGATGATGCGGCACGGTCCAAGGTCATCAAGACCATGACGGGCCTGCTGGAGGAGGAAAAGGCCGGATACGATCTGGCCGGTTATCGTGATGCGCCCGCCGGTCTGCGCATCTGGGGCGGAGCCACGGTGGAAGCCGAGGATATTGAGGCCCTTCTGCCCTGGCTGGACTGGGCTTTTGCCCGTATTGAAGAGAAGTTTGCTGCGTCATGATCAACGGTCCCGAGACATCCAGTCCCGCCCTGCTGCCGATGGGGTTCGTGGACCTTCTCCCTGCCGAGGCAGAGGCGGAGGCCCGTGGCCTTGCTGAAGTGATGGACGTGTTTTCGTGCCATGGGTATGAGCGTGTCCGTCCGCCTCTGCTGGAGTTTGAGGGCTCCCTGCTGAGCGGGGCCGGTGAAGCCCTGGCGGAGCAGAGTTTCCGTCTGCTGGACCCGTCCTCTCACCGGATGATGGCCCTGCGGCCGGACATGACGACCCAGATTGCCCGCATTGCTGCGGTGCGGATGCAGGATAGTCCCCGCCCGCTGCGTCTCTCCTATGCGGGGGATTGTGTGGTGATCGGCACGCTCGGTCGTGAGGGACAGCGGCAGATATCGCAGGCCGGGATTGAGCTGATTGGCCCGGACAGGGCCGAGGCGGATGCCGAGGTGATCGCCCTCGGAGCAGAGGCTCTGGCCCGTCTGGGTATTGCCAATGTGTCCTTCGACCTTTCCATGCCTGTCATGATCTGGAGCCTGATTGAGGACAGTTTCTCCGGCGTCGAGCGGGACAGCATCATTCATGCTCTGGACAGGCGGGATGCAGCCGCCGTGCGGGACTGTGGCGGCCCGTGGGCGGAGCTTCTTCTGGGCATGATGGCGGCTGTTGGCCCTGCCGCCATCGCTCTGGAAAAGCTGGCGATGCTGGACTTCCCCGACATGCTGAAACCTCATGTCGAACGGCTGAAGGCTGATGTGGCGGCGATTCTGGCCCGTCTGCCGGATGCCCGCCTGACAGTGGACCCGGTGGATTTCCGGGGCTGGCGGTACCATACGGGGGTCTGCGTGACGGTTTTTGCCATGCATTCCCGTGAGGAGCTGGGACGTGGCGGCCGCTATCTGGCCGGAGAGGAGCCCGCCTGCGGGCTGACCCTCAACCCCCATGCCTTTTTGCGGGTTGCGGAAAAGCCGAAGCGGCGGCAGCGCTGCCTCGTTCCGCCCGTAATGGCGCAGAAAGACTTGTCCAGCCTGCATGAGGCAGGCTATGCCACGATCGCATCGCTTGGGGAATCAGGCGAGATGGAGCAGGAGGCGCATCATCTGCGGTGCAGCCATATCTGGAAAGATGGAAAACCCGTCGTACTGGCACGCTGAGGTGCAGGCAGGGGCCGCCATCGTGAGACGTTGAGGGAAGACATTCTTATGGCCAATGTTACCGTAATCGGAACCCAGTGGGGCGATGAGGGTAAAGGCAAGATCGTTGACTGGCTGGCCAGCCGGGCCGATATCGTTGTCCGCTTTCAGGGCGGGCACAATGCCGGCCATACGCTGGTCGTGAACGATCAGGTCTACAAGCTTTCCCTGCTTCCTTCCGGTCTGGTTGGCGGGAAGATTGGCGTCATCGGCAATGGCGTGGTGGTGGACCCCAAGGCCCTGATGAGCGAGATCGACCGTGTGACGGAACAGGGACTGACCGTCACGCCGGAAACGCTCTGGATCGCCGAGACGGCCCCTCTCATCCTGCCCCTGCATGGTGCGCTGGACCGTGCCCGTGAGGTTGCCCGTGGCAACCACAAGATCGGCACGACAGGCCGTGGCATTGGTCCGGCCTATGAGGACAAGGTGGCCCGCCGGGCCATCCGCATCTGCGATCTGTCCGAGCCTGAAACGCTGGACTGGAAGATCGACGAGCTGCTGCTCCACCACAACACGCTTCTGGCCGGTCTGGGAGCGGAAACCTTCACCAAGCAGCAGATTCTGGACTTCCTGAAGGAGATCACGCCCCGTCTCCTGCCCTATGCCTGCTGTGCGTGGGACCGTCTGGCCGAGGCGGACCGGGCTGGCAAGCGTATCCTCTTCGAGGGGGCACAGGCTGTCATGCTGGATGTGGACCACGGGACCTATCCTTTCGTGACAAGCTCCAACACGGTGGCGGCCATTGCGGCTTCCGGCAGCGGCATGAGCCCGAAATCCGTCGGGTTCGTGCTGGGCATTGCCAAGGCTTACACAACCCGTGTTGGTGAAGGGCCTTTCCCTTCCGAGCTGTTTGATGAGGTCGGAAAGGGCATGGCCGAACGTGGGCGTGAGTTCGGGACCGTAACGGGCCGTCCCCGCCGCTGTGGCTGGTTCGATGCGGCCATGGTCCGCCGGGCCGTGCGTGTTGGTGGCGTGAGTGGCGTGGCCCTGACGAAGCTGGACATTCTGGATGGCATGAAGGAAGTGTCCATCTGCGTCGGTTATGAGCTGGACGGCCAGAAGATTGACAGTTTCCCCTCCGCACCGGGGGCCCAGGCCCGTGTGAAGCCCATTCTGGAGACCATGCCGGGCTGGAATGAGACAACCGGTGGTGCCCGTTCCTGGGCAGAACTGCCGGCGCAGGCCATCAAGTATGTCCGCCGCATTGAGGAGCTGATCGGCACGCCGGTCACCCTGCTGTCCACCAGCCCGGAACGTGAGGACACCATCCTTGTGACGGATCCTTTCGAGGGCTGATCAGTCGTCAGGTCATGTTGGATGAAGGCCAGCCCTGTAGAGGCTGGCCTTTTTATTTTGGTCGAATGACAGCTTTCTTCAGGCGGGAAGAGATAAAAAAAGGAGTGTCCAGTTTCTGGGCACTCCCTTTTCTGTCTGATGTCCTGTTGAGGAGAGCCTGACTGCCGTTCAGGCCTTGTTGTCGGGAAACAGCCTGTCCAGCAGTTTCTTCAAAACCTTTCCGACAACGACAGTCATGACTGTTTCGACCGCAAATCTCAAAAGTGCTCTGAACATGAGAAAATGCCTCCTTCTGGGCAGATGGTCATATCGTGACGGGGACAGGTTACGCCGTTTTGGCGTCGCCGACCAGCCCACGGGCATAATCTTCGGCAGAGAATGGCCGTAAATCCTCGGCCTGTTCGCCAACGCCGACAAGGTGGACAGGCAGTTTGAACTGTTCGGCCAGAGCCACCACGATTCCACCACGGGCGGAACCATCCAGCTTGGTCACGACCAGTCCACTGACATTCACAAGCTCCCGGAAGACCCGCACCTGCTCAATGGCATTCTGCCCGGTTGTGGCATCCAGCACCAGCAGGACGCTATGGGGCGCAGAGGGGTCAAATTTCTGCATCACACGGATGATCTTGGCCAGTTCATCCATCAGGGCCTGTCGGTTATGCAGGCGGCCCGCCGTGTCCACGAGGAGCAGATCGGCCTTTTCCTCCGTGGCCCGTTTCAGTCCGTCATAGGCCAGTCCGGCGGCATCGCCGCCCGGTTTGCCGGAGATTACCGGGGAGCCTGTGCGCTCCCCCCATATCTGGAGCTGTTCGACTGCTGCCGCCCGGAAGGTATCGCCCGCCACCATCATGACGGACCTGCCCTGCTGGTGATACTGATGGGCGATCTTGCCGATGGTCGTGGTCTTGCCCACACCATTGACGCCCACCACCAGAACGACATGCGGTTTCTTGCTGTCGTCCAGTTTGAAAGGCTGGGCTACGGGTTCCAGAACCCGGGAAATCTCGGCGGCCAGTGTCTGGCGGATTTCCTCCGGGGTGATGTGCTCCCCGAAGCTCTTCTCACGGAACTGTTCGATGATCCGTCCGGCCACGGCAGGACCGAGATCGGCAGCGATCAGCTCGTCTTCAAGCTCTTCCAGCGTTTCATCATCAAGTTGCCGTTTGACAAACACCGCATTGAGGCGTGCGCTTGAACGGGACAGACCCTGTTTGAGTCGAGAAAAAAATCCAGCCATGACTGTCGAATTGGTGTGAGAAGGGGGGAGCCGTCAAGCCCTGTTCAGGGGATTTCTGCCATGAGCATACCATCCTGCACAGCTGTGATGCGGATGCGCTCCAGCCGTCCCCGGTGGGATGGTTGCGCTTGCGGAAGTGTGAAGGCGGCAAATTCGGGTGTATGGCCGGTTGTCGGGCTTTCCATGAGGACGGTTTTTTCCTGCCCGACAAAGCGGTTCAGGAAACGGTCCCGTATGGTCTGGCCCAGTGCCCGCAGTCTGGCGGCCCGTTCCTGCCTTGTGGCTTTCGGCATGGCGGGCATACGGGCTGCCGGGGTTCCGGGGCGTTCGCTGTAAGGGAAGACATGGAGGAAGGGAATGGCCTGCTCTGCCAGAAAATCGTACGTTTCCTGAAAGAGGGCATCCGTCTCGGTGGGGAAGCCGGCAATCACATCAGCTCCGAAGCCGGTATCAGGCCGCAGATGGCGGACCTGTGCGATCAGTCCGGCTACGTCAGCTGTATTATGGCGGCGTTTCATGCGTTTCAGGATCAGGTCGGAGCCCGCCTGAAGGGAAAGATGCAGATGCGGCATGAAGCGGGGCTCATCAGCGATCAGGTCCCAGAGGGCCTTGTCCCCTGTATCTGGCGTGAGAAGCATGGGGTCGATGGAGGAGAGACGCAGGCGGGCAATTTCCGGCACTTCATCCAGCAGATGGCGGCAGAGCTGGCCCAGCCCCATATCCTTCTGCTGCCATGAGGCAATGTCCACGCCTGTCAGGACAATTTCACAATGTCCCGCTTCTGCAAGAGCCCGGGCCTTGGGGATGATCTCCCCGGGAGGCATGGAGGTGGACTGCCCCCGGCCCGCCGGAATGACGCAGAATGTGCAGTCATTGTCGCAGCCCTGCTGAACCTGGAGAAGGGCCCGGATGTAGCGGGATGGTGGGGGAGCCTGCCCTGCCTCATCAGGCAGGCCCCATGTGGCAGGGAGCGTCTTTTCCGTATTGGGAATCACCCGGCTGACACCGGGCAGGGCAGCCCATGCATCTGCGGCCCGCTCGGAGGCGCAGCCTGTCACGATGATGCGGGCTGCCGGATTTTCCCGGTGTGCACGGCGGATGGTCTGGCGGGCCTGCCGCTCGGCCTCTGCCGTCACCGTGCAGGTATTGACGATGATGGTCTCTTCGTCCCGCATCTGCCCCAGGCGGGCCAGATGCTCCATGGCATCGCTTTCATGGGCGTTCAGGCGGCAGCCGAAGGTGAGAAGGGTGACGCTCATGGTGTGGTGGTCTGTCCTTTTTCCAGCCAGCTCTCATCCAGCGTGCCGGTGAAAACGGTCTGGGCCGGGCCGGTCATCAGGACGGAGCCATCATCCTGCCATGTGATGGTCAGGGAGCCACATTCCATGGTGACACGGCATGTCCGTTCCACAAGGCCACGCCGTGCTGCATTGACGACCGCTGCGCAGGCGCCTGATCCGCAGGCAAGGGTCAACCCGGCACCCCGCTCCCAGACCCGCAGGCGGATGTGGGTGGGGGAGAGAATTTCCGCAAAGCCGATATTGGCCCGTTCCGGGAAGAGGGGATCGGTTTCCAGAACTGGTCCCAGAGCGGCGGCATCTTCAATGGAGCGGAACAGTGTGAGATGGGGATTGCCCATGGAGCAGGCTGCTCCGTCGTGAAGGGGGAGACGGGCCGTGTCGCATTCCCGGGCGAGAGGGATGGTCTGCCAGTCCAGGTGGGGCGTGCCCATGAGGACGGAAATCAGCCCGTTTTTCTGCGATGTGGGGAGCAGGCCATTCTGTGTCTGAAGGGTTGGGCTGCCGCCCAGCAGGGCCGCAACGCAGCGGGAGGCATTGCCGCAGGCACCGGCCTCTGAGCCGTCCGGGTTGAAGAAGCGGACCCGCACGTCCGCACCATCCCGTGTTGGGGCGGAAAGTGTCACAAGCTGGTCGCAGCCGATGCCCGTGCGGCGGTCGCAGAGGCGGCTGATGAGTGTGGTGGAGGGGGATAGTGGTGTCGTTCTGCCATCCAGAATGACAAAATCATTCCCCAACCCATGCATTTTCGTGAAGGAAACGCCCATGATGCCCCTCTGAGACGTGATGAAACCGCCTCTTTCTATAATGTTGCATGGCCGGGGTAAAATGAAGCCTTCCTGCTGCCGGTCTGTTTTTCCTGCCGGGGCAGGCATTGTTCAGGAATCCAGCTGCCCTATATTAAGAGCCGACAGCAAGGAACAAGCCGAAAAGGGGAAGGCGTGCAGGGCCTACACGAAAAAGCATTCACACAGGCATCTTCAGAGCCGGATGAGGCTTTCTGGGCCCGGCAGGAGCTGGATTCCCTGATGGATATGGGAGCCCGCACGGCCATTACTGCCCTTTACCGTACCGCCCTGCCCGTGGGGGGGCGGACGCTGGACCTGATGTGCGGGGCCATGAGCCATCTGCCGGAGGATGCCACCTTTCAGGAATTCATCGGGCTGGATGTCAGCAAGGCGGCTCTCAAGGCCAATCAGGCCCTGAGCAGCGCTGTGGAACAGGACCTCAACAGCACGCCTGTCCTGCCGTTTGATGAGGCGAGTTTTGATGGAGCTCTCCTTTGTGATGGGCTGGCCTATCTGACAAAGCCGCAGCAGGTCATCGAAGAGCTGTTCCGTGTTCTGCGGCCCGGTGCGCCGCTGATCATCAGTTTTTCCGACAGATTCGTACCGGCCAAGGCCGTGGCCATCTGGCAGGCGCTGGAGCCGGAAGACCGGGTCCGTTTCACCAGTGCCCTCATGCAGCGGGCCGGTTTTGCGGAGCTGGATACCGGTGAGGTTGTCCCGCCGGAAGACCTTACAGCATGGCAGGATACGGTTCGGGCTGTCATTGGCCGCCGTCCTGTGGCAGGTTGAGCTGTAATCCAGCTTTTCAATATGGTGGTGGATCGTCTCTGGCCTTGCAGGGCAGAAAGGGGTATTCACCGTTTTTCTGGCTGCCACAAACTGGTTCGTGGCAGCATGTGTATGACCGAGTGTTCGTTGACGATGCCTTTTCCCGATACCCATCCCGCCCTGACCCGTGCTTTGGCTGCACGTGGCTATGAACAGCCAACGCCTGTACAGGAGGCCGTGCTGGAGCCGGGGCTGGAAGGGCGTGATCTGCTCGTCTCTGCGCAGACGGGCTCTGGCAAGACAGTGGCTTTTGGCCTCGCCTTTGCGACCGATCTGCTGACGGAAGGGGACAGGATGGCCCCGACCCGCTCCCCGCTGGCGCTGGTGATTGCCCCGACCCGTGAGCTTGCCATGCAGGTTCAGACAGAACTTTCATGGCTTTATGCCGAGACCGGGGCCCGTATCGCCAGCTGCATCGGTGGGACCGATGCCCGCCGTGAGGCCCGCTCTCTGGAGCGTGGTGCTCATATCGTGGTTGGTACGCCGGGCCGTCTGTGTGACCATCTCTCCCGTGGCAAGCTGGACCTGACGGGCCTGCGTGCCGTTGTGCTGGATGAAGCTGACGAGATGCTGGACATGGGCTTCCGTGAGGAGCTGGAACAGCTGCTGGATGCATCCCCGAAGGAACGCCGCACCCTGCTGTTTTCCGCTACCATCGCTCGGGAAATCGCCTCCCTGGCACGGCGCTATCAGCAGGACGCCAAGCGGATTGATACGGTCTCCGGCCAGAAGCAGCATGCCGACATCACCCATCGCTGCGTGGTGACGGCCCCGCAGGAAGTGGAGCGGTCGCTTGTCAACGTGCTGCGGTATTATGAAAGCCAGACAGCCATGGTGTTCTGCAACACCCGCCTGCTGGTGAATCAGGTTCAGGCAGCCCTGCTGGAGCGGGGCTTTGCCTCCGTCGCCATTTCCGGTGAGATGGGGCAGAATGAGCGGTCTCGTGCCATCGAGAGCCTGCGCTCCGGTGCGGCCCGTGTCTGCGTGGCTACCGATGTGGCGGCCCGTGGCATTGATGTCCCGGCCCTCGGCCTGGTTGTCCATGCCAGTGTGCCGTCTTCTTCCGACACGTTCCTGCATCGTTCCGGCCGGACAGGTCGTGCAGGGCGCAAGGGCGTGAGCGTGCTGATGGTACCATTCAACCAGCGGCGCAAGGCGGAGCGTGTTCTGGCGCAGGCCCGTGTGAAGGCTGAGTGGGAGCCGGTACCAACGGCAGAGGCCATTGCCGAGCAGGATGCACAGCGTCTGCTGGAAGATCCGATCCTGACCGGGGAAGCCTCCGTTGCCGTGCCGGAAGAGATCGTGGCCAAGCTGACAGAACGTTTCGATGCCACCCAGCTGGCCCGGGCTCTGGTAGGGTTCCACAAGGCGCATCTGCCCCGTGTGGAAGATATCCGCCCTGTGTCTGTCGAGCCACCAGCCCGTGGTGCTGCCCGTGAAGGGGGACGTGGGTATGAGATGGCTGGTTCGTGGTTCCGCCTTGGCGTAGGGCGTAGTGAAAAGGCCGATCCCAAATGGCTGATTCCGCTCATCTGCCGTCTTGGTGGCGTGCAGAAGCGGGATATTGGCAATATCTGCATCCAGCAGGATGACACGCTCTTCCAGATTTCTGATGAAAAGCTGGCCCGCTTCAATGCCTGTCGGGCAGGAGCAGAGCAGGACGAGGTGACCATTGAGCCAGCCGAGGCTCCTGCCGGTGGGGCCGGTCCCCGCCGGGGTCGTGGTGGCCCGCCGGGTGGGCGTCGCTTTGGTGCACCGAAAGGGCGTTTTGGTGGCCCCGGTGGCGGGGGACGTCGTGAGGGGCGTGAAGGTCGGGAAGGGGGCCGTGGCCCGTCATCCTTCAAACGTCGTTCCGGCCCGGCCCGCAGCGGCGAGAAATCCACCCGCCGCCGGAGCTGATTCCATCGCCGTTGAAGTGGAGAGGGAGGGGGTTACCCCTCCTTTTTCATGACGGCCAGCCCGCCAGATGCCTGACAGACGGGCATGATCTCCAGATGGTTCACGTTCATGTGGGTCGGCAGGCCAATCAGCCATGAGACGGTTTCTGCAATATCGGCAGGCATCAGTGGTGTGGTGTTTTCATAGACGGCCCGTGCCTTTGCATCATCACGCAGCCGCACGTTGCTGAACTCACTGCCACCCACAAGGCCGGGTTCGATGGTCGTGACACGCAGTGGCGTGCCCAGCAGGTCGGTCCGCAGATTCTTCATGAACTGGGAGACGAAGGCTTTCGTCGCCCCATAGACATTCCCGCCCCGATAGGCGTAATGACCCGCCGTACTGCCGATGGAGAGGATGTAACCGCGCTCCCGTTCTATCATGCCGGGGAGCAGGGCGTGGGTGATCTCCACGAGGCCGGAGATGTTTGTGTCGATCATGGTTTCCCAGTCATCCACGCTGGAGTCCTGTGCGGGTGTGACGCCCAGTGCCAGCCCGGCATTGTTGATGAGAACATCCACATGGCGCCAGCCCTCTGGCAGGGTTTCAGGCAGGGCGCGCAGGGCGTCCCGGTCGCTCATGTCCAGTGTGAGGGGGAGGAGGCTGGTGCCGAGTGTCTCATGCAGGTTGCTCAGCCGTTCACTCCGGCGCCCCGTGGCGATGACACGGTGCCCCTCCCGGACCAGCCGTGTGGCGATGCTTCTGCCGAACCCGGATGTGGCGCCCGTCACGAGGATGGTCTGTGGCTGGGTCATTGTGGGAACTCCGTGTATGAAGAATGAAAAACAGAACTGTCTTCTGTTATGCTGGACGCATCCCCTGTTTGTAAGAGGTGTTCATGCCGATTCTTGAGCCGATCGAGACATTGACGGGCCGTTTGCTGGTTGCCACCCCTGTTCTGGCAGGGACCGAATTTGCCCAGACGGTCATCTATCTCTGCGCCCATTCCGCCGAGGATGGAGCCATGGGGATGATTGTCAATCGTCGGCTGACCCACCCGGACATCAGTGCGTTGCTGCGCCATCTGGATGTATCGCCCAACCCGCCGCAGCGTCTTTTTGGTGTGGGTGTTGGCGGGCCGGTGGAGCCGGGGCGGGGTTTTGTTCTCCATTCGCCGGAAGGTGGAGGCCTTGGGCGTGGCAGGACAGGCAGCCGCATGACCGTCCTGCCGGATGAGCCGCCCGTGGCAGAAGTCAGTGCCAGCATCGAGATGATCCGGGAGCTGGCGGCAGGCCGGGGGCCACGGCAGGCCATGCTGCTGCTTGGCCATGCCGCATGGGCCGCCGGGCAGCTTGAAGAAGAGATTCTCCATGGCAATGCCTGGTATGTTGTTCCGGCTGATGAAGATATTGTCTTTGGAGCGGATCCCTCCACAAAATGGCAGCGTGCGCTGGAGAGTGTAGGGCTGGAACCGTCCTCACTTACGGCTTCAGTGGGGGAGGCATAAGGTTTCTGCGGGGCTGCCTTTCTATTGCCTGCCTTCTGTTTTGGTCTCAGACTTTACCAGTCTGAAAGGTCCCGGAATCTCCTTGCAGACAGGCGTTTTTGTGGGTGAATCCAGAAACGCCCTCTTGAAACCGATGTGATCGTGCCTAAATTTTAGGCACGGTCTGTCGCCATATCGGGGCAGGCTGAACAGTCATCGCTGCCAAGGATGGGGCGAGAAGGAGAGGCAAATATCATGGATATTCAGAAATTTACGGAGCGGAGCCAGGGGTTCATTCAGGCTGCCCAGACCATTGCCCTGCGAGACTATCACCAGCAGCTGACGCCGGAGCATCTGCTCAAGGCCCTGCTGGATGACGAGCAGGGAGCGGCGACAGGGCTGATCCGTGCCGCAGGCGGGGACCCGAAGGTCGTCCGGCAGGCCAATGATGCGGCCCTGGCCAAACTGCCGGCTGTGCAGGGCAGCGGAGCGTCCCAGCCCCAGCCGACGCCTGACTTCGTGCGGGTGCTGGATGGTGCGGAGGCGGCTGCCAAGGCGGCTGGTGACAGTTTCGTGGCGCAGGACCGTCTGCTGGCAGGCATTGCGGCCAGCAGGACACCGGCCGGTGAGGCCCTGCGGCAGGGCGGGGCGTCTGCTCAGGCTCTGGAAAAGGCGATTGCGACCGTCCGCAAAGGGCGGACCGTGGATTCGGCCTCGGCAGAAAACAATTTTGATGCGCTGAAGAAATATGCCCGTGACGTGACGGCTCAGGCGCAGGAAGGCAAGCTGGACCCGGTCATCGGGCGTGACGAGGAAATCCGCCGGGCCATTCAGGTTTTGGCACGCCGCAGCAAGAACAATCCCGTGCTGATTGGTGAACCCGGTGTTGGCAAGACCGCCATCGTGGAGGGGCTGGCCCTGCGTATCGTCAATGGCGATGTGCCGGAGGCTCTGCGCAACAAGAAGCTGCTTTCTCTCGACATGGGGGCACTGATTGCCGGTGCGAAATATCAGGGTGAGTTTGAGGAACGCCTGAAGGCTGTCCTCAAGGAGATTGAGAGTGCCGAGGGGCAGATCATCCTCTTCATCGATGAGATGCATACGCTCGTTGGCGCAGGGCGTTCCAGCGGGGCGATGGATGCGTCCAATCTCATCAAGCCGGAACTGGCCCGGGGTGTGCTGCACTGCCTTGGCGCCACGACTCTGGATGAGTACCGCAAATATATCGAGAAGGACGCTGCGCTGGCCCGCCGCTTCCAGCCGGTCTTTGTGGGTGAGCCGTCCGTTGCGGACACGATCTCCATCCTGCGTGGGATCAAGGAGAAGTACGAGCTGCATCATGGGGTGCGGATCACCGACAATGCACTGGTTTCCGCAGCGACCCTGTCCAACCGGTATATCACGGACCGCTTCCTGCCGGACAAGGCCATCGATCTGATTGACGAAGCCGCCAGCCGCCTGCGGATGCAGATCGACAGCAAGCCTGAGGCTCTGGATGAGCTGGACCGCCGCATCATCCAGCTGAAGATCGAGCGTGAGGCCATCCGCAAGGAGGATGACACGGCCTCCCGTGAGCGTCTGGAAGCTCTGGAAGCTGAACTGGCTGACCTTCAGGAGAAGTCTGATGCGATGAGTGCGGCCTGGCATGCGGAGAAAGACCGCATGAATGCCGTGCAGAAATACAAGGAAGAGCTTGACCACGCCCGGTCCGAGGTTGAGGTGGCGCAGCGCCAGGGAAATCTCCAGCGGGCATCCGAGCTGATGTACAGCCGTATTCCGGAGCTGGAACGTCAGATCGAACAGGCCCAGCAGGAAGAGGCTCAGTCTGACGGCAATACGCTGTTCGCTGATACCGTGACGGATCAGGGAATCGCCGCCGTTGTGTCCCGTTGGACCGGCGTGCCGGTGGACCGGATGCTGGAAGGTGAGCGTTCCAAGCTCATGCGGATGGAGTCCGTGCTGCGTGAGCGTGTCGTGGGGCAGGAATCGGCTCTGGTGGCCGTGTCCAATGCCGTGCGCCGTGCCCGTGCCGGGTTGCAGGACCCCAACCGCCCGATCGGTTCCTTCCTGTTCCTTGGTCCGACCGGTGTGGGCAAGACCGAGCTTGCCAAGACGCTGGCGCAGTTCCTCTTTGATGATGAACGTGCCCTGCTGCGGATCGACATGAGCGAGTTCATGGAGAAGCACTCCGTCTCCCGTCTGATCGGTGCCCCTCCGGGGTATGTCGGTTACGATGAGGGTGGCGTGCTGACCGAGGCCGTGCGGCGTCGTCCCTATCAGGTCATCCTCTTTGATGAGGTGGAGAAGGCGCATGAGGATGTCTTCAACATCCTGCTTCAGGTGCTGGATGATGGCCGCCTGACGGACGGGCAGGGTCGTGTGGTGGATTTCCGCAATACGATCATCGTGCTGACCAGCAATCTTGGTTCCGAGGTTCTGGCGCATCAGAAGGATGGTGAATCAACCGAATCCGTGCGGAATGAGGTGATGGAGGTTGTCCGGGCGCATTTCCGGCCGGAATTCCTGAACCGTCTGGACGAGATCATTCTCTTCTCCCGTCTCCAGCGGGCGGACATGGGCCAGATCGTGGAGATTCAGCTGGGCCGCCTGCGGCATCTTCTGGCTGATCGCAAGATCACCCTGTCTCTGGATGAGAAGGCACGGGAGTGGATGGCCGAGGCTGGGTATGATCCGGTCTATGGTGCCCGTCCGCTGAAGAGGGTGATCCAGCGTGAGTTGCAGAACCCTCTGGCCGGTCTCCTGCTGGAAGGGACCATCCATGACGGAGATGAGGTGACCATCTCGGCCAATGATCAGGGACTGCTCATAAATGGACATTCGGCAGCCCAGAGCTGAATGGCGTGATGGAAGGCCGCCCCGCAGGGGGCGGCCTTTTTTCTGTTGTCGATTCTTTTTGGTGGGGTGATTCGCCGGGGGCTGTGTTTTTGGGGTTGGGTGGCGGTTTTCTGGGGTTTTTGAAGGGTTTGTGAAGAAACTTTGAGAAAGTTTCGGGAATCGTGTTGACCGTATGGGGGTGGGTGCGTATAAGCCCATTCACCGGCGGCGCTGGAGCGGAAGTTTCGGGGCGGCTGGGGTGGTCATTGACAAGAGAATATGGGTTATAAAGTAGAGACTGGAAGGGATATGTTGGCGGCGTTTTCGTTAGCGAAGGCTGATGGAAGACGGAAGCTGATGTATCTGACTTTAAG
>NZ_QORT01000004.1:0-78974 GCF_023337675.1 Parasaccharibacter sp. TMW 2.1891
CGCCGCCAACATATCCCTTCCAGTCTCTACTTTATAACCCATATTCTCTTGTCAATGACCACCCCAGCCGCCCCGAAACTTCCGCTCCAGCGCCGCCGGTGAATGGGCTTATACGCACCCACCCCCACACGGTCAACACGATTCCCGAAACTTTCTCAAAGTTTCTTCACATAAACCCCAAAAACCCCAGAAAACCGCCACCCAACCCCAAAAACACACCCCCCGGCGAATCACCCCACCAAAAAGAATCGAACATGGAAAAGAAAAAGCCGGTCCCCTTTGAAAGGAGACCGGCTTTCCCAAAACAGTCTGAGACCAAGAAGGCTTCAAAGAGACTTGAGATCGTGCTGCTTCACCTTTTCAGCAACCTCAATCTCCGCACGGGCAGCCTGAATCTGACGTCCCAAGCTTTCCTGAAGCTCAACCTCATCAGGGCCAACCCTTGTCCACTGATTCTTCAGCTCATCCAGCGTCTGGCTGGCATCATCAATGGACAGGTCTTCAAGCGCCCGCACCGAATCGGCAAGAATCGTGCAGTGATCCGCTGTCATGTCGACAAAACCACCCGTGACGAAGCAGCGTTCCAGAACCTGGTCGTCCTTGTAGAGAGTGATCACCCCACCACGAAGCTGCAACAGCAACGGGGCACGGCCAGGCATGGCCGCAATGTCCCCTTCCGTACCCGGAACAACAACCATATCGACCTCACGGTCCGTATAGCGTCTTTCCGGGCTGACGATTTCGGTGCGAAGCGGCATGGATCAGCCCTCCTGCTTCATCTTCTCGGCTTTCGCCTGCGCCTCTTCAATGGCGCCAACCATGTAGAAGGCACCCTCAGGCAGGTCATCGCACTCACCGTTCACAACGGCCTTGAAGGACCGCACGGTATCTTCCAGAGACACCAGCTTGCCCGGAGACCCCGTGAAGACCTCCGCCACATGGAAAGGCTGCGACAGGAAGCGCTGGATGCGGCGAGCACGGCCCACCACCAGCTTATCCTCCTCGGACAGCTCATCCATGCCGAGAATGGCGATGATGTCCTGAAGCTCCTTATAGTTCTGGAGCGTGCTCTGGACAGCACGGGCCACCTCGTAATGCTCCTGCCCCACAATCTTGGGGTCCAGAGAGCGGGAGGTCGAATCCAGCGGATCCACAGCCGGATAGATGCCCATCTCAGCGATGGAACGGTTCAGAACCGTCGTGGCATCAAGGTGAGCGAAGGTAGCAGCTGGAGCCGGATCGGTAAGGTCATCGGCTGGCACGTACACGGCCTGAACGGAGGTGATGGACCCCTTCTTCGTGGAGGTAATACGCTCCTGAAGGGCACCCATCTCCGTTGCCAGTGTCGGCTGATAACCCACAGCAGACGGGATACGACCCAGAAGAGCGGAGACCTCGGAACCAGCCTGCGTGAAGCGGAAGATGTTGTCCACGAAGAAGAGGACGTCCTGACCTTCCACATCACGGAAGTACTCGGCCACGGAGAGACCCGTCAGGGCCACACGAGCACGGGCACCCGGCGGCTCGTTCATCTGGCCATAGACCAGTGCCACCTTGGAACCGTCAGTATGACCGTTCTCATCAATCTTGATAACACCGGCACCCTGCATTTCGTAATACAGGTCGTTCCCTTCGCGGGTACGCTCACCCACACCGGCAAACACGGACACACCACCATGCGCCTTGGCGATGTTGTTGATGAGCTCCTGAATGATGACGGTCTTACCCACGCCGGCACCACCAAACAGACCAATCTTACCACCCTTCAGATACGGGCAGAGAAGGTCGATCACCTTGATACCTGTCACCAGAATCTCGGTATTGGCAGCCTGTTCCTCAAAGGAGGGAGCGGGGCGGTGGATCGGGAAGCGGGTTTCCGTCTTGATCGGCCCCTTCTCATCGACCGGCTCACCAATGACATTGATGATGCGGCCCAGAGTAGCCGGACCAACCGGCACGGTGATCTGGCTGCCCGTATCGGTCACCTCAGCACCACGAACGAGACCATCAGTCCCTTCCATGGCGATGCAACGGACCTGACGCTCACCAATTTCCTGCGCAACTTCCAGCACGACCGTCTGATCACCATTCATGACATGAAGGGCATTCAGAATATGCGGCAGCTTGTCCGTAAACTGGACATCCACCACCGGGCCACGAATCTGGGTGATCCGTCCAACACCAACACCGGCATTTTCAGCAGAGCGGTTGAGTTCCTCAGACATCAGATTTCTCTCCTGCATGATCTCAGACGGCTTCTGCGCCGGAAATGATTTCGATCAGCTCGTTAGTAATATTGGCCTGACGTGTCCGGTTATACCGGAGCGACAGACGCTCGATGGCCTTGCTCGCATTGCGGCTGGCATTATCCATGGCCGTCATGCGGGCACCCTGCTCACCGGCAGCGCTCTCCAGCACGGCAGCATAAAACTGCACAAGCAGATTGCGTGGCAGAAGCTGTGCAAGAAGGTGGCCTTCATCAGGCTCAAACTCGTAGACAGCGCCGTCTGTCCTCTTCTCCCCGGCATTGTCATTCTCCGCAACAGGCAGAGGAACAAGACCAAGGGCCTGTGGCGTCTGGGTCATCGCATTGACAAAGCGATTGCGCATCAGGGTGCAGGCATCAATCTCCCCACCCTCGACCAGATCGGCAACACGTTTCGCCAGATCCTGGGCAAGGGCATAAGCATCCTGCTGGGTCCCCGCCTTGTTGTGGAGCGAATCCACAACCATGTCCGGATAATAGCGCCTGAAGATCTCAGCGCCCTTGCGGCCAACGGGCAGCAGACGCACGGTACGACCCTGCGCCAGAAGGTCCTCGATCTGCTGACGGGCAGCACGGATGATGTTGGCATTGAAGCCACCGGCCAGTCCACGATCGGACGTCAGAACAATGAGAAGATGCACATTGTCCCGTCCCGTGCCAGCCAGAAGCGGCGGCAGGGTGGAAGGGTCCATCCCCTGCGATGCCGCTGCCAGCTCGCTCATCATACGCCGCATGGTATCAGCATAGGGGCGGGCTGCCTCGGCCTGATTCTGGGCGCGCCTCAGCTTTGAGGCAGCGACCATTTTCATTGCGCTCGTGATCTTGCGGGTCGATTTGACCCCCGCAATCCTTCCGCGCAGTTCTTTCAATGAAGGCATGAGCTACAACCCTCAGGCTGAAAAACGTTTGCTGAAGGCCTCAAGCAGGGACTTGAGCTCACCCTCGATCTCCGGTGTCAGCTTCTGCTCGGTACGGATCCTGGCCAGAACACTCTTGCCACCGTTGCGCAGCTCCTCCAGGAGAGCAGCCTCATAGGACGTCACCTGGTTGACTGCCACGGAATCCAGATAGCCACGGGTTCCAGCGTACAGAACAGCCACCTGCTCCTCAACAGCCAGCGGGGAGGTTTCCGGCTGCTTCAGCAGCTCCACAAGGCGGGCACCACGATCCAGCTGACGGCGTGTTGCCGGATCAAGGTCAGAGGCAAACTGGGCAAAGGAAGCCATCTCACGATACTGGGCCAGCTCCAGCTTGATGGTACCGGCAACCTGCTTCATGGCCTTGATCTGCGCAGCCGACCCCACGCGGGACACGGACCCACCCACGTTCACGGCCGGGCGAATACCCTTGTAGAACAGGTCAGTTTCAAGGAAGATCTGACCATCCGTAATGGAAATAACGTTGGTCGGAATGTAGGCGGACGTGTCACCAGCCTGTGTCTCGATCACCGGCAGGGCCGTCATGGACCCGGCACCGAACTCTTCGGACATCTTGGCGGAGCGCTCCAGCAGGCGGGAGTGCAGGTAGAACACGTCACCCGGGAAAGCCTCACGCCCCGGCGGACGGCGCAGCAGCAGGGACATCTGGCGATAGGCCACAGCCTGCTTGGAGAGGTCATCATAACAGAGCAGGGAGTGCATCCCGTTATCCCGGAAATACTCACCCATGGCAGAAGCAGAATAAGGAGCCAGATACTGCATCGGGGCAGCATCGGAGGCCGTGGCAGCCACGACGATGGAGTAATCCATCGCACCAGCTTCTGTCAGCTTGCGCACAAGGTTGGCCACCGTGGACCGCTTCTGCCCGACAGCAACATAGATGCAGTACAGGGACTTCTTCGGGTCACCCTCGGCATTGACACCCTTCTGGGCCACGATGGTGTCGATCAGGATGGCGGTCTTACCTGTCTGACGGTCACCAATCACCAGCTCACGCTGCCCGCGCCCGATCGGCACGAGGGCATCAATGGCCTTGATGCCGGTCTGCATCGGCTCACTGACGGACTGACGGGGCATGATACCCGGAGCCCGGACATCAGCACGACGATATTCGACATTCTCCAGCGGACCACGGCCATCAATCGGGTTGCCCAGAGCATCCACGACACGCCCCAGAAGCCCCTTGCCGACGGGAACTTCCACAACCTTGCCGGTGCGCAGCACGGTATCACCTTCGCTGATGAGGTCACCCTCACCGAAAATGACGACACCAACGCTGTCGCTCTCGAGGTTGAGAGCCATGCCACGCACGCCACTCCCCTCGAACTCGACCATTTCACCGGCCTGAACATTGGTCAGACCATAAACGCGGGCAATCCCATCCCCAATGGACAGAACGGTCCCTGTCTCTGAAACAGCGGCAGGCTGATCAAAGGACGCGATCTGCTGCTTGAGAATTTCTGAAATCTCGGCGGGACGGATCTCCATCACGCGGCTCCCTTCATGGCGTTCTGCAGACGGGCCAGACGCCCGGCGATCGATGTATCAAAAAGAACTGAACCAACACGCACAACCATACCCCCAAGCAGGGTTTGATCAACATGTTCAGTCATGGCAATATTGGCATACCCGGCCTGCTGGAGGCTGGCACGGAGGCTTTCACGCTGCCCATCTTCCATTGGACGGGCAGTCGTCACTTCCACACGCACCTCGCCACGCTGGCGGGCGTCCAGAAGAAGAACGGCTGACAGGATTTCATCCAGGCCAGACAGACGGCGCTGATGGGCAATGAAGCCAACAAACCGCTGCAGGGCCTCACCAAGCCCGAGAGCGGAGCCAAGGGCTTTCACCAGTTTTTCCGTCTGGCTGATGTCGAGCCGGGGATCCGCCAGAGCGGTACGCAGGTCCGGCAGCTGGGCGATGGCCTTTCGCAGCGCCCGCACCTGCTCCAGCACGGTGGCCTTGTCCTGTTTGCTGTCCGAGAGATAGTCCTCAAAGGCCCGGGCATAACGCTGCGCCACTTCGCCTGGCGCCCTGATCTGCTTTTCCTGTGCAACCGTCACGGGTTCATTCCGTCTTCATGAGGTTCTGCTTTCACGACCGGTTTCCCGGCACAACCCAACCGGCATGCCCCGGAACATGCTGCGTGACAGCACGGCGTCCCAGAGCCGGAACCCGGCCAGTGTTTCGTCCATGTCCACTAACACGGCGGGGCCCTCCAGCGCAACCAGAGGACCAACCGGGCCACGGCCCACAACACCGGTGGAACCGGCCAGCATAGCAGGGATGCAATGCCCGCGGACTCCAGCACCAAGCAGCCCCCGTTCCATCCATTTACTAGATGGATAGATGGCGAGGCCCATGCGCAGAGTGTCAATTTTTCAGGAGACTGGAGCGGGCGAAGGGAATCGAACCCTCATCAGAAGCTTGGAAGGCTACTGCATTAGCCATTATGCTACGCCCGCTCTGTTTCGGGCTGGAGATATAACCGCTCTCCCAGAGCAAGACAAGGGGGGATTCACCCCACCCTGCAGATGTGAAAGGTTTTTTCATTTTCTTGGAGATAGTGCTTGACTTTATGGGCCTGTCGTTATCTTTTCCTGCCCATCGTCAAGCCCTGAGGGGCGGACGGTCGCAGGTCGATTCGACCCTGAAGGGGTGTAGCTCAATTGGCTAGAGCGCCGGTCTCCAAAACCGGAGGTTGGGGGTTCGAGACCCTCCACCCCTGCCACGTCATACCCTGCCCGCCTGACTGCCTTACCCGGGTGACAGGGCTCGGGCCGAGATAGATTTGAGGATAATGGTGTCGGTCACAAAGCCGAAAGGCAATTCACCGAAGATGCCTCCGGCCCAGAAAGGCCCAGGATTCAGCCTTCGTAGATATTTTTCAGATGTGTGTGCCGAGGCCAGACGTGTTACGTGGCCGACGCGTCGCAATACCATCATTACAACAGGTGCCGTGCTGGCCATGGTCGTCGCCACCTGTATTTTCTTTTTCGTCGTCGATCAGCTGATCGGCCTGGGGATCAGCAAAATCTTAGGCATCGGAGGCTAAAGCAGCATCATGGCAAAACGCTGGTACGTTGTGCATGTCTATTCAGGCTTCGAGAAGAAGATTGCCGATCATATCCGTGAACAGGCCGAAAAGAAGGGGCTGAGCGATCAGTTCGAAGAAATTCTGGTACCGTCCGAGGAAGTGACCGAGGTCCGTCGTGGCCGCAAGGTGAACACGGAACGCAAATTCTTCCCCGGTTATGTTCTGGTCAAAATGGAACTGACGGACCGTGCCTGGCATCTCGTCAAGGACACACCGAAAGTGACGGGCTTTCTGGGTACACGCAACAACCAGCCAACGCCCATCAGCAATGCTGAAGCCAAGCGGATTCTCCAGCAGGCTCAGGAAGGTGTCGAGCGTCCCCGCTCCAGCCTGTCTTTCGAGATTGGCGAGCAGGTGCGGGTTTCCGATGGGCCTTTCACATCCTTCAATGGCAGTGTCGAAGAAGTCGATACGGAGAACCAGCGCCTCAAGGTCAGCGTCTCCATCTTTGGCCGCTCCACACCGGTGGATCTGGACTACAATCAGGTCGAAAAACTCTGAAGGAAGGGCCTTCGTTCCTTTCCAAAGAAACCACCCCTTCATGGTCTGAAGCGGGTGGTTTTTTTATGGCTTCCCCTTCTCATTCATGAAGGCATGAAAAAACCCCGTACAGCCTTCCAGAGGCCGTACAGGGTTTCCCCATCAGGCAGAAGCCCTGTTCCGTTACAGGCTGGAGGCCTCCTCATGGACCGGCAGTGCCGGTAGCGAATACAGAAGCTGGATGGCCTGGTCGGACAGTACTCCCATACCTTCCGCCAGAACCCGCACCATGTCGGCTGGCTTCGTTCCGACAGGCTGCGGCGATACCCACTGCACATTCACTGCACAAGCCTGTGAATCTGGCGCCCCTGCCCTGTGGGCAGACAGCACACCAGTAATGACAGCATGACCAGATACATCCTGCTCAAACCGGGACAGGCTCAGCTCCAGATAGGCTCCAGCCGTCACGGCTACAGAATCATTCTGGGAAAACAGCACATGGCCGGGCAGGCGCTGCCTCAGGTCGGCTGCCAGGGCATGACCAAGCATCTCGCCGAGCGGCTCACTCCAAGCAGCAGCAGGCACCATATGATCCTGGGCATCCTGCATCACCCTCAAAAGACCATCCCGATCCAGCCGGGAGGTGATGGATGGGGTAAGCACCTCAATGGCCTGTGGCAGGGCCGCCTGTATCACAGGGGACGCCACTGGCCCGGTCTGCGGTGCCAGAACATAATAGGTCGTAGGTGTACTGCTGCACCCGGCCAACAGAACACCTCCCAGGCAGACAGCTCCCAGCAGCCCACATGAACGCACGAAGGAAGGGTAGAAAAAACGCTTCATGGATCAGGGCCCCCGACCGGTAATGAGAGATGATGGATGATGGTCCAGATAGTCCGCCAGAAGATGGAAAGAGCGGGACATCCGTGTCAGCTGGACAATCAGCTCTTCAAGATTTCTGCGGAAGTCCGGATTGCCCCCATAGGAGGACAGCATCGTACGGGCCTGCGCCAGTGTGCCATTCAGATTGACCATCAGCTCTGGAAGATGCTCATCCGCATGGTCCAGCAGATGGTTCAGCGAGACCAGAGAGCCACTCAGGCCGGCCATGGCCCGTGTGACCTCGGGGCTTCTGAGACGTTCATCACCATGAGCGAGAATCTCATTCAGATGGTCACCGATCTGGGTCAGCGGCATGGCCGCAATCTTGTCCGTGATGGTGGACACTGACTGGAGGATGCTGTCCATGCCGCCGGGCTGGCTTGGAATCACGGCTACACCATTCTCAAACGTTATCTGCTGCCCTTCATGCGTCTTGTCAGGCGCAAAAGACAGGGCAATCATGGCCTCCCCTGTCAGAAAACTGACATTCTGGACAGATGCACGCATCCCTTCAGCCACAAAACTGCCCAGCAGATCGCTCTTCCGGGCGGAATCCTGCTCATCGTCAGCAATCACACGCTCAGGTTCAAGCTGCATCTCCACCCGGACACGGGGAGCGTGACCACGTTTATTACCTCCCAACTCCAGATGCACACCTGTCACCTGTCCGACCTGAAGACCGAACATCGTCACCTTGCTGCCTTCCGTCAGACCAGCCACAGCTGTATCGACATAGGTCAGAACAGGGACCTTGTGACGATAACGGGCATTATCCGCATCCTCCTTTGTCTTGTAGAGATGGAAAACGGAATTGGCCACCGCAGGCGGCGTATCCTCAGTCTGTGCACTGTCAGGACGACCAAACGCCACCCCACCGGAAAGGAGAGCCTGGAATGACTGGAGGCGAATGTTCATGCCCCCGGCTCCAAAGCCTATCTGCATCCCCGATACATTCCAGAACCGGCTGTCAGCCCTCAGATAACGATCATAGGGCGCCTTCACGAAGGCCTTGATCAAAAGAGGCCCCTCTCCACCAGGCGGCATGGTATAGCCAAGGATTTCCCCCACCTGTACGTCCCGGTAGAAGATGGGAGCCCCGGCCCCGAGGGATTCCAGGGTGGACGAAACCAGCCAATATGTGCTGCCCGGTTTGTCCGAGCGGATACCGGGAGGCGTTTCCAGACCCTTAAAGTGGGTCTGGTAATGGCCTCCCTCCGGTTTGCCCGGGTCCATGGCGATATAGGCGCCAGAAAAAAGCGTATCCAGCCCCGTGATGCTGGCCCCGTTGATGCGCGGGCTGACAACCCAGAACCGGGTATGCTCATTGAGCGTCCGCGGATCGATGCCACTCATCTGGATGGTCACATCAGCATGGGTCATGTCCGGGCTCAGGGCTACGCCCTGCACCACACCTAGGTTCACCGCCTTGTTCTTGACCTGCGTCTGCCCCGGAACAATGCCATCAGCAGCATCAAAGGAGACGACAATGCTCGGCCCCATGGTGGCAAAGTGCCTCCAGGCCAACCATCCGGCAATCAGCAGAGCAAGGATGGGAATGATCCAGAGCACGGAAAACCGTGGCAGCCGGACATTGGCCTCTGCACCATGTCCACCTTCGGAATGTCGCTTCAGATGCTCATCTCTCACGCTTTTTCAGGCTCCATATCCCGTAATTCCGTCACATCCTCTTCTCCACCCTGCCTGGAATGGCCCAGACCCTGCCGGTTATAGCCTGCAGCATCCCACATACGCCGGGGATCATACAGGTCTGCGGCAAAAATAGTTAACACAACCACAAGAGCAAAGAAGACCACGCCCAGCTCGGCCGTCACGCTCGCCATGAAGCCAAACCGGACCACAGCCGCCAGAATGGAGATCATGAACACGTCAATCATCGACCAGCGACCAATGAACACCACGACCTTGTAAAGGCCTGTCAGACGCTTCAGCGCCTTGTGAGAGGCCCTGCCCCGACATTCACAGCCGATCATCAGGGCCAGCAGGAACACCTTGAGGACCGGCACGGTGATGCTGGCAAAAAGCACCAGCAGAGCCAGAAAGTAAAGGCCAGCCTCCCAAAGCTGGATCACTCCAGAAATGATGGTGCTGGGGTGTCCGTGCCCAACCTTCACGAAGGCCATGACCGGCAGCATGTTGGCCGGAATGTAGAAAATGAAAGCCGCCACCAGAAAACACATGGCCGCCTGAAGGCTGTTCCGCTTGCGCCGCCGCAGTATCTGCCCACAACGGGGGCAATCCCCCATGTCACGCTCATCATCCACCGGGCCACGGGCGACAAAAACCAGTCCACAGGCATGGCAGGACAGCATGTGCTTCTCCGGCGGCAGGGCACGCCCCTCCGCCATGTATATGCCCAGACCAGGGCGCCTGGTGACGGACCTGTGCCTCCATATCATGTCGGCATCAAAGGCCGAATCCATGGCTGCCATCATCACCATCAGCCCCCCGAGCAGGTACACGCCCGGTTGCAGGATGACCAGGGCCAGATCAACCAGCTTGGTATAGGCCACGAGCAGGCCAATGACGTACACCTCGACCATGGACCACGGGCGCAGCTTTTCATACCAGGCCAGCAGGGGACGGACCCAACGGGGCATTTCATCCCGGGACGCACCATAAAGAATCAGCGTCATGCAGACGAGCACGATGCCAGGCATGAGCACGCTGGCCAGAGCCACCAGTATGGCAATGCTCCCATAACCCTGCCGGGCCATTTCCAGCGGGCCGCTCATGAGGGTGACCATGTTCTCCCGCCCGTAGATGTTGAGCGTCATGAGCGGGCTGACCAGCAGCACGATATACAGCGCCAGAGCTGAAAGGCAGAAGACCAGCGGGCCGCCAATCTCCGAAGTCCTGCGCCGTCGTGCCATGGTATTTCCGCAACGGGCGCAGCTCAGAACATGTCCTGGCCGCAGGTGAGGAACATGCTGGAAGAGACCACAGACATCACATTCATCCACCCCGGCCACCACCTTGAGTGCGGGCTGGTCCACATCATGCCGCAGGAAGGAACAGGCTCCGCCCTGGCTCCACAATCCTTTGTGAAAATGATCTTTTCTGAACATCCACCCCTCTTGCGCCGCCAGAGAGGGGTCTGCAACCCCTTTCAGGCCGTTATCCATAAATATTTTACATACACCGTTGCCTGTCACCTCATTTTTCTGTATAGGCTCAACCCGATGCCGACATAGCTCAGGGGTAGAGCAACTGATTCGTAATCAGTAGGTCCTCGGTTCAATTCCGAGTGTCGGCACCAGCTTCCCCTACACAGGATCGAAGGCGGACATGGCGGGACAACCGGATGGTGGTTTTTTTCCCCGCTCCGGTCCACTGCCCCCAGCACTTCACCACGGCAGCGTAACACCCTCCTTCCTGCCCGGGCATGGTATTGCCATCCTTCCTGCGGATGCACTTCTCCTCGGCTTTTTCCTGGTCCTGTTTCTCCAGTACCACCATCGTGTGCGACGCAGGCGCAAGGCCTGGCAGCTTCTCTGCCAGCTCATTGCCCGGCATCAGCATACACTGGCGCAACGCCAACAGGCCTGCCTGACCGAAAACCATTATGGCGTCGTGGACAAACAACGCTGGCACAGGGAGCTGGACTATTTCTGCCAGAGCATCCTTCTCACCTGCCTGATGCAGGAAAATCTGGCTGACATATGGCCCTCCCTGCGGCGGCGGACCCTTCGCCGCATCAGCCGTGTGGTAAAAATCCTTCTCAAGCGCAACAGGACATCTCCTCCCCCAGCCGCCGCCGGAAGCAGCACCACACCACGGCAGTTCACCGCCACCATGGACCCGCTGGATTATGAACGTTTCTGCGCCGGACTGCTGCGTCAGGCCGGATGGCAGGCACGCACCACACCACCGGGGGCAGACCAGGGCATGGACATCATTGCCGAGCAGAGCGGAGTCCGGCTCGTCATACAATGCAAACTCTATGGCAGGCCGGTCGGGAACAAGGCTGTCCAGGAAATTTTCACAGCCCGGCAGCACCGTCAGGCCCAGTATGCAGCTGTCGTCTCCAACGCTGGCTATACCCGCCCAGCCCGGCAGCTGGCCCATGCCACCGGTGTCCATCTGCTGCATCACAGCCAGCTTTCAACACTGGGCCTCATGGACCTCCAGCCCCAGCCGGACCTTTTTCACCCATAAACAAAAAAGACCGGCCTGAAACAGGCCGGTCTCTTCATCCAGTCACCCAGACTTCCACATCAGAAGCAGTCCGGGCCTATCAGATGTTCCCTCAGGAAGCAGCCGGGACACGGATGATGTGGTCAAAGGCAGACAGGGCAGCCTTGGCACCCTCACCCATCGCCACGATGATCTGCTTGTACGGCACCGTCGTGGCATCACCGGCAGCAAACACGCCGGGGATGGAGGTACGGCAACGCTCGTCAATGCCGATCTCACCGATGCGGGACATCTCGATGCCACCCTTCAGCCAGTCCGTGTTCGGCAGCAGGCCGATCTGGACGAAGATGCCGTCCACGTCGATGCTGTACTCGCTGCCATCCTTGACATCCTGCCAGCTCAGGCCGGTCATCTTGCGGCCATCACCACGGATCTCGGTCGTGCGGGCGTTCACCACGATATCGACATTCGGCAGGCTGCGGACCTTGTTCTGAAGGACCTCATCAGCCGTCAGCACAGGGTCATACTGAAGCAGCGTCACGTGGGACACGATACCGGCGAGGTCGATGGCGGCTTCCACGCCACTGTTGCCACCACCGGCAACAGCAACCGGACGGCCCTTGAAGAACGGACCATCACAATGCGGGCAGTAGGCGACGCCCCGTGTGCGGTATTCTTCCTCACCCGGCACGTTCAGCTGACGCCAGCGGGCACCTGTTGCCACGATGATGGTACGGGCCTTCAGGTGGGCACCGCTCTCCAGCACGATCTCGTGCAGGCCACCTTCCTTCTCGGCCGGGATCAGCTTGGCAGCACGCTGTGCCGTGATGACACGGACATCATAGCTGCGAACATGCTGCTCCAGATTCTTGGCAAGGGCCGGACCTTCGGTCTCCGGTACGGAGATGAAGTTCTCGATGCCAGCCGTATCCATGACCTGACCACCGAAGCGCTCAGCCAGCAGACCAGTGCGGACACCCTTGCGGGCCGTGTAGATGGCGGCGGCACAGCCAGCCGGACCAGACCCGATCACCAGCGTGTCGAACGGAGCCTCGTCATTCAGCTTCTCGGAAGCCTTGGCAGCACCTTCAGTATCGATCTTGGCCAGAATCTCCGGCAGTTCCATGCGACCGGTGGAGAAACGCTCACCGTTCAGGAACACCTGAGGGACGGAACGCACATCACGCTCGTTCACCTCATCCTGGAACAGGGCACCATCAATGGCCGTGTGGCGGATGTTGGGGTTGAGCACGCTCAGCGTGTTCAGGGCCTGAACGACATCCGGGCAGTTGTGGCAGGACAGGGAGAAATAGGTCTCGAAATGGAAATCACCCTTCAGGGCCTTGATCTGCGCAACCTGTTCAGCCTCGACCTTCGGCGGGTGACCACCAACCTGAAGCAGGGCCAGTACCAGAGACGTAAACTCGTGGCCCATCGGGATGCCCGCAAAGCAGACCTGAACATCTGAATCTGCGGCACGGATCAGGAAAGACGGGCGACGGGCGTCATTGCCACCTTCCTGATAGGAAACCTTATCAGAGAGTTCGGAAATTTCGTTAAGAAATTCTTTCATCTCACGGGACTTGTCGCCCTCATCAAGGGAGGCAACAAGAATGATGTTGTGGCGCAGATGCTGGAGGTACCCTCTCAGCTGGCCTTTGAGTTCGTCGTTCAGCATGAATTCTCTCTCCAGAATCTCTGGTGCTCAGGGTCTGGCAGACCGGGGAATCGGCCCCATGAAAAAGGAGGCGCACCACAACGCAGCACGCCTCCCCTCAACGGTGGGGAGAGGCCCCCCACCATACTTCCCGTTTTCAGGACGTGATCAGATCTTGCCGACCAGGTCCAGGGACGGATTCAGGGTTGCCGTGTCGCCACCCTCTTTCCACTTGGCCGGGCAGACTTCACCCGGGTGAGCAGCGATGTACTGGGCAGCACGGATCTTGTCGAGCAGCTCGGCAGCGCTACGGCCCACACCCTCGGAGGTGATCTCGATGTACTGGATCTTGCCTTCCGGGTCGATCAGGAACGTGGCGCGGTCAGCCGTGTGGCTGCCATCGGCACGCAGAGCATCGAAGTTGCGGGCGATGTCGCCAGACGGGTCACCGATCATGGTGTACTGCACCTTGCCGATGGCCGGGGACGTGTCGTGCCATGCCTTGTGGGTGAAGTGCTTGTCTGTGGAGACACCGAAGACCTCGACACCCATCTTCTGGAAGGTCTCATAGTTCTCGGCGAGGTCTTCCAGCTCTGTCGGGCAGACAAAGGTGAAGTCAGCCGGGTAGAAGAACACGACGGACCACTTGCCACGCAGGTCTGCATCAGAGACCTGAAGGAACTTGCCATCACGGAAAGCCTGGGCGGTAAACGGCTTAATCTCGGAACCAATAGCAGGCATGGAAACCTCCTCATTCACTTTCAGAATTGTAGACTTCCGCAGGGCCTGCGGATGTCCCCTCAAAGGGACAGCCCAACCTTGGGAATGTCAAGCATGTTCACCTTCTAGCCCACGGCTCTGAAACCGTCTAATTGAGGGTTGTTATCAGTATAATTGAGAATCATTATCAATCCTTATGCGATTCCAGTCTTTTTCCCTTGGCCCTGCCTCCAACTCAGCTTATTGGTATCCTTATGTCCTACGTTCCTCTTTCCGGTCTGTCCCTTCGGGACATCGAGTACGTCGTCGCAGTTGATGACCTGCGCAACTTTTCCCGTGCAGCTGAGCGTTGCGGGGTCAGTCAGGCGGGGCTGTCCGAGCAGGTGAGAAAGCTGGAGCAGCTTCTCAATGTCACCCTGTTCGAACGCTCCCGTCGGCATGTGGCTCCCACACCGGAAGGTGAGCGCCTCATCGCCCTGGGGCGGGATGTGCTGGCCTCAGCCCGCAATCTGCTGGAAGTCGCCCGGGCCCATACAGGACCGCTGGACGGCCTCCTGCATATCGGCGTCATTCCCACTCTCGGGCCGTACTACATCCCCGGCCTTCTGCCCCGCCTGCGCCAGAAGTACCCCCAGCTGGGCCTGAGGCTGAATGAGAACACCACGCCCAATCTGGTACAGGCTCTCCGGCAGGGCGATCTGGATGTTGCCTTCATGGCACCCACGGCTGCTACCGAAACACTGGAACATGCACCGCTCTTTCAGGAACCTTTCCTGGCGGTATTCCCCAAAGACCATGAGCTGGCCACCAAGAAGAATCTGTCCATTGCCGACCTGGCTCGGCCGGACCTGCTGCTGCTGGAAGACGGACATTGCCTGCGGGACCAGGCCCTCTCCCTCTGCCCCAGCAATTTCCGCTCGCAGGACCAGCGTCTGGCCACCAGTCTGGAAATGCTCTGGCACATGATCGGCGCCGGAGAAGGTTTCTCCCTCATTCCCCGTCTGGCCCTGAACAACCGGCAGGAATTTGACGGCCTTGTGACAGTCCGGGAGCTGAGTGAGAGCGAAGCCCGCCGGACCATCAGCCTCGTCTGGCGTCCATCCGACCCACGGGCAACATCCTTCCGGGAGCTGGCCAATTTCCTGCGGGCTACCACACCAGATGGCTGCCTGCCGCTGCCCAAAACGAAGATCCCGACCTGAAGGGCTCTTCTCCCCGGGGCAGACTCCATATCCCAACATGAAAGAACGGGTGGAAGAGCATGGCTCCTCCACCCGTTCTTTCATCTACAGACACAACATGCCCGGAACACCGGGCTGACCCTGTCAGCCCGGCTCCTTTCAGCCTGTCAGCTCAGTGTCATCAACTCGGCATTGCCACCGGCAGCTGCCGTATTGACGCTGACCACCCGCTCCTGCAACAGGGCTTCCGGCTGCAACGTCACACTGTCAGCCCAATAGACCAGCGGGACAGGTGCATCCGGGTTCTTCAGATGGTCTGCAACGATCTGCCACAGCCCTTCATTGATGGTCTCCGTCAGGATGACGGAACATTTTTCCACATCCCCCAGAGAATCTGCTGGCTTGATCACCTCCCGCAGAACATCAGGCAGCGTATCCAGAGAGGCAATGACCGCAGGAGCAGCCAGCGCCACGACCTCATTCCCGCAGCTGATCGCATAGCTGATCATGCGCTTCAGGCCGGTAGGTGTCTCTGCCACAACCAGCACACGGCCACGGGGCTCAAGCCTGTACGTATTCCGCTCACCTACAGGAGAAGGAAGCTCCAGACGGCAATCCAGCAGGCCATGATCCATCCATGGCGTCACCTCACGGACCAGCTCACGGTCATCCGTTCCCAGCCACAGCAGCCAGGACCGTGCCATGGCAGGCATGGCGTCCGGTTTGGCCAGCAGCGTACGGGGCGCATGGGCGAGCTGCCGACGCAGGGCCAGAGGACCACCTGCCTTGGGGCCAGTCCCTGAGAGGCCATGACCACCAAACGGCTGGACACCGACAATCGCCCCGACAATGTTGCGGTTGACGTAGATGTTCCCAGCCTCGACACGCTCGACCAGATAGTCGATCCGGGACGGAACACGGCTATGCACGCCGAAGGTCAGCCCATAGCCGCCCGCATTGCTGCGGGTGATCAGGGCCTCCAGCTCTTCACGCTGGTAACGCAGCACATGCAGCACCGGGCCAAAGATTTCACCCCCCACATCAGCGATCGCATTGACCTCGATCAGTGTCGGCGGAACAAAGGTGCCGTCAGCCGTTTCGTCCTTCACGACCGGCGCCTGGAAGACCGGATGGTTACGGCCACGCAGCGCCTCAATGTGATCGACAATTCCCTTGCGGGCCACTTCACTGATGACCGGCCCGACATCCGTGGCCAGCTTGGCCGGGATGCCGATCCGCAGTTCTTCCATGGCGCCCTTCAGGAGGGAAATGATGCGATCGGCTGCATCGTCCTGCACGCAGAGAACACGCAGGGCGGAACAGCGCTGGCCGGCACTGTCGAAAGCGGAGGCAACGATGTCCTTCACCACCTGTTCCGGCAGGGCCGAAGAATCAACCACCATGGCGTTCAGGCCACCCGTCTCCGCCACGAGCGGCACAGGCTGCCCATTGCGCCCGAGACGGCCAGTCAGCTGGCGGGCAATGATCTGCGCCACAACCGTGGAACCGGTAAAGAGCACACCAGCGATGCGCTTGTCCGCCACCATGGCAGCACCGACATCACCCTCACCCGGCAGGAGTTGCAGGACCTCTTCCGGCACGCCAGCCTCATGCAGAAGTTTGACGGCCTCCATGGCGATCAGCGGCGTTTCTTCTGCCGGTTTGGCCAGAACGGTATTACCAGCGGCCAGAGCGGCAGAGACCTGCCCAAGGAAAATGGCCAGCGGGAAGTTCCAAGGGCTGATGCAGACAACTGTCCCCAATGGGAGGTGGGTCTTGCTGCTGAACTCACGCCGGACCGTCCCGCCATAGTACCGGAGAAAGTCGATCGCTTCCCGTACCTCAGCTACGGCATTGGGATAGGACTTGCCAGCCTCCCGGACAGCCAGCCCCATATAGGCGATGTAGCGTTCCTCAAGCAGGTCGGCCGCACGCTCAAGAATGGCGCCACGGTCATCAGGGGACCGGGCTGCCCACTCCTCGAAAGCTCCCTCAGCAACATCCACAGCACGAGTGACATCCTCTGGCACGGCGAATGTCACTGTCCCGACCTGGTCACTCCGCTCCGCCGGGTTCGTCACCGGGTGGACAGGGCGTTCGGCCTTGCCAAGGCCCGGAACCAGCGGAGCCGCCTCATAATGCTCCGGCAGTCCCTCAAGCCCCTTTCCAAGGCGGGCCAGAACGAGATCATCATTCAGGTCCATGCCCTTCGAATTGTGGCGGTCAGGCTCAAACATGTCGAGCGGCTTGCTGATCTCAGCATGAGGGGCCCCAACCGGAGTGTAGGACCGGGTTGTCTTGACCGGGTCCTCCACCAGCTTCTCCAGGGAAATCTTCGAATCTCCCAGAAGATTGATAAAGGACGAATTGGCTCCATTCTCCAGCAGGCGGCGGACCAGATAGGCCAGCAGCGTGTCATAGGTTCCGACCGGGGCATAAATGCGACAGGGGCGACCCAGATGTTTCTGCCCTACGACGCTTTCATAAAGAGCCTCGCCCATGCCATGCAGGCACTGGAACTCGTACTGCCCCTCGTGGAAGTCCCGGCCAGCCATGGCGTAGATGGACGCCACCGTGCGGGCGTTATGCGTGGCAAACTGGGGGAAAACGGCATCACCAGCGGCCAGCAGCTTGCGGGCACAGGCGATATAGCTGACATCCGTATGACATTTGCGGGTAAAAACCGGGAAGTCCGGCACACCATCAATCTGGGCCTTTTTCAGCTCGGTATCCCAATAGGCCCCCTTGACGAGGCGGACCATGATGCGATGGTGCGTCTCACGGCCAAGAGCGATGATGTAATCCAGTACGGCAGCGGCACGGCGGCCATAGGCCTGCACAACAAAACCGATGCCATCCCAGTCGGCCAGCTCCGGGTCACGGCAGAGTGCGTCCAGAATATCCAGGGACAGATCCAGACGTTCGCTTTCTTCAGCGTCAATGTTCAGGCCGATATTGTAATGCTTGGCACGTACGGCCAGTGCCTTGACCGTCGGCAGCAGCTCACCCATCACACGCTCACGCTTGGCACGCTCGTAGCGAGGATGCAGGGCAGACAGCTTGATGGACAGACCGGGGCGCTCATAAACCGTGTTGCCCCTGGCCATGGAGCCGATCGCCTCCAGAGCGGCATGGTAGGAGGCCTGATACCTCTCGGCATCGTTACGGTCCAGCGCTGCCTCACCCAGCATGTCGTAAGAGTAGTTGAAGCCCTGGGCCTGCCGCTTGTGGGAATCCTTCAGCGCCCCCTCGATGGTCTGGCCCAGCACGAACTGCTGGCCCATCATCTGCATGGCAAACTGCACGGCTTTGCGGACAACCGGCTCACCCCGTTTGCGCAGCAGGTCATGAATTGCCCCCATGCGCTTTTTGGGGGATACAAGACGGCTCGTGACATCAAGCCCCCAAGAGGCAGCATTGATGATCAGCCCACTGTCACGCCCCATATGGGACAGCCAGTCACCGACACTAACCTGATCCCGGATCAGAGCATCCCGGGTTGCGTGGTCAGGAGTACGCAGCAGGGCCTCGGCCATGCTCATCAGTGCCACACCTTCGGCGGAACCAAGGCTGAATTCCTGCACCAGCGTCTCAACCAGGCCGGGCCGACGGTGATCACGCAGATTGCGGGCCAGAGCAAGGGCCACCTTGCCAGCCACGATCTCCTCGTCAGGTTTCAGTTCAGCGGCGGGAAGAAGCGCTTCCACACACTCCTGCTCTGGATACCGGATCTTCTCGGCGATGGCCTTCCGCAGAGCAGAACGTTCCGGCAATGAACCAAAATGACGTGCAAAATAAGCCATAGCAAACCTTCAAGCTGATCGCGTGACAACCACTTCCTGTTGTTAGAGGAGAAGGAACTTCTCTATCTCCAGCCAGACCATGAAACATGGGGTGTTGTCCATATCCAAAAATGCGATTCGCACAAATTATATTCGGGTTACGAAACGTTTCCGAATGCCAGAAAGGCAGCACGGCAAGGAATGTCCGTCCCTCCGCTTCAATCGACCGCCCCTGCAAGACGGAACAACCCTCCCGAAGGGCTGGATAAATATTGTGTGAAGGCTTGGGGAAACAGTGTGTTCCATCCCCTCAGGCAAGGATGAAACCACCCCCCAGAACACGGTCACCCTCATACATCACGCAGGCCTGACCAGGGGCTGGCAGGGCGGGTTCATCCAGCTGCACCTCGGCCCGGTTCCCCTCCAGGGGCCGCACCAGGGCCTGCCGCAGCCCTTCCCGTGCCCGCAGCTGTACACCACAGCGCACACCCTCTGCCGGGGCGTCAATCAACCAGTTCATATCCCGCAGGCGAACGGTCCGGCGGCCTTCATCACTGGTCACCTTCCGGCGGGGGCCAACAATGATGCGGCGGGAGGGCACATCAATGGCCGTGACCATCTGGCGCTCCCCCGTCCCCGTATGAATATCCCCCAGACGACGGCTCTGGCCAACCGTATAACGGGCAATGCCCTCATGACGGCCCAGCACGGTCCCGTCTTCAGCCACAATGTCACCCGGCCCTTCAATCTCCGGCCGCATCTTCTCCACCAGCCCGGCATAGGAGCCGTTCGTGACAAAGCAGATATCCTGGCTGTCCCGCTTGGTAGCCACATCCAGCCCCAGCTCCTCCGCCAGAGCACGCACATGGGCCTTGTCGGGCATCTCGCCCAGCGGGAAGCGCAGGAACTCCAGCTGCTCACGGGTCGTGGCAAACAGGAACCAGCTCTGGTCCCGGTCCCGGTCCACCGGGCGGTGCATCTCCACACCTTCCGGGCCTTCCAGCCGACGTACGTAATGACCGGTTGCCATGGCCTCACAGCCGAGGTCCCGGGCCATGTTCAGGAGGTCCGTGAATTTAACCCCCTGATTGCAGGCCACACAGGGAACGGGGGTCTCCCCCCGAGCGTAGGAATCGGCAAAACTCTCGATCACACTTTCCCGGAAGCGGCTCTCCGCATCGATGACGTAATGGGGAAAGCCGATACGCTCGGCGACCATGCGGGCATCCATGATGTCCCGTCCAGCACAGCAAGCCCCAGGCTTTGCCGGACCGCTATGGTCGTAAAGCTGGAGGGTTGCTCCGATGACCTCATGGCCCTGCCGCTTCAGCAGGGCTGCCACCACGGAACTGTCCACCCCACCAGACATGGCCACAAGGATGCGCATGACTGGAAACCTCAGCCAGCCTTGGGAAGATGGACGACAAGACCGTCCAGCTCTTCCGTCATGACGATCTGGCAACCCAGACGGGATGTCTTCTCCAGCCCGAAAGCGAGGTCGAGCATGTCTTCCTCATCATCAGTCGGGCTTTTCAGCTTGTCCGCCCAGGCCGGGTCCACGATCACATGACAGGTCGCACAGGCGAGCGAGCCTTCGCAGGCCCCTTCAAGGTCGATATTATTCTCATGGGCGATCTCCAGCACAGAGAGACCTGCCTGTGCCTCCACCTCGTGGCGGCTACCATCACGCTCAACAAAAACCATCCGGGGCATAAGTCCCTACTCCCTGTATCCATGCAGCGGTCTCACCTCCCGGCAAGGCCCTGCCCAAAACGGGCCACTGCGCACTCCACATCACCTGCCGAGGTAAAACGTCCCACCGACAGGCGCAAGCTCCTGCGTGCCTCCGCCTCTGTCAATCCCATTGCCCTGAGGACATAGGATGGTGCCCCAGATGCCGCTGAACAGGCCGAACCGGATGAAAAAGCAACCCCCGGCACTGCTGCCATGACCTGCTGGGCCTCCAGCCCGGCGGGCAGGCACACATTCAAGACGCCCGGCAGCCGTGGGGCAGGCGCACCATTGAGACGCACCACCGGGAACAGCTGCCGCATACCCTGCCACAGCCTCTCCCGCAAGCCCGCAAGACGGTCAGCCTCCTCCTTCCCGCTCTCCACGGCCAGCCGGGCAGCCTTCCCCATGCCGATGATCAGCGGGACCGGCAACGTGCCAGAACGCAGGCTGCGCTCCTGCCCGCCGCCTGAAAACAAAGGTAGCAGCCGCACACGGGGCCGCCGCCGGACATACAGCGCTCCCACGCCTTTGGGACCATATATCTTGTGTGCCGAAAATGAAGCGAGATCGACACCCTCCAGCGTGCAGGGCAGCTTGCCGAACATCTGGGCCATGTCCACATGCAGCAGGGCGTCGGCCTGCTTCACCAGCGGCATGAGGCGCCCAAGGTCCTGCACCACGCCTGTCTCGTTGTTCGCTGCCATGATGCTGACCAGCAGCGCGGGTGTCTTCAGGGCCTCTGCCAGACGATCCGGTGACAGGCGGCCATCCGGCTCCACCGGCAGGATGACAGGCTCAAACCCCTCGCCCTCCAGTGACCGTACAGCTTCCAGCACACATTTATGCTCCGTTGCCACGGTGACAAGGCGCCGTCGCCCATCACCCTGTTCCTTCAGGAAACGGGCGGCTCCCTTGATGGCCAGATTGTTGGCCTCCGTTGCCCCGGAGGTCCAGATCAGCTCCTGCGGGCTGACGGCGAGAGCCCCGGCAAGCTCCTCCCGGGCCTGCTCCACGGCCGCATTGGCCTTCTGCCCCGGCAGATGCAGGCTCCCTGCGTTGGCGGGATACTGTGTGAACCATGGCAGCATGATCTCCAGCACGGCTGGATCACACGGAGTCGTAGCAAGGTAATCCAGATAGATCACATCAGCTTCAGGGTGCACGGCCACCTCCCTGGAGAGAGCTGCGTTTCAGAAGGCCACGTCCGGCAAAACGCTGGGCCATGAGAGCATAAACCTGCCCAAATGCCCTGACAGCTCCAGCTTCGGCATTCCACGGCAGCGAGACACGGATGGCCTGCCC
This sequence comes from Parasaccharibacter sp. TMW 2.1891, assembly GCF_023337675.1. Classification (NCBI taxonomy): domain Bacteria; kingdom Pseudomonadati; phylum Pseudomonadota; class Alphaproteobacteria; order Acetobacterales; family Acetobacteraceae; genus Parasaccharibacter; species Parasaccharibacter sp. TMW 2.1891. The sequence goes on from NZ_QORT01000004.1 coordinate 22,195, forward strand.
GGCTGCCTCCCCCTGCCCCATGGCCTCCAGCACATGGGATCGGGCCACCTTGCCGGATGAACAGGCCGAACCGGCTGAAACGCAATATCCCTCGATATCCAGCGCCATGAGCTGCATCTGGGCCGCCACACCGGGCAGGACCGCACTGATGGTATTGGACAGCCGGGCCACACCATGCCCCATGATGAGGGCTCCAGCCTGCACCATGACACCCTCCAGCTCATCCCGCAGCGCCTCCAGGAGGGTCCAGTCCTGCTTCCGGCTCTCCTCAAGAGCAGCGGCCATACCCATGTGGGATGCAAGGGCCGGTGTGCCACCCCGCCGTCCCCGTTCCTGCCCGCCACCGGGCAGCAGGGGAGCCAGGGGCCTGTCCTCCGGCAGCAGCAGGGCACCGGCCCCCTTGGGACCACCCATCTTGTGGGCGGACAGGGCCAGACTGGCCCCCGCCAGGGACCCGTCTTTCAGAGCCAGTGAGAACTCGTCCCGCTCCTGCATCCGGCCTGCAGCCTGTACGGCATCGACATGCAGAAAGGCACCATGCTGGCGACAGAGAGAGGCTACATCCCGCAGGGGAGCGTATACCCCCGTCTCATTATTCGCCGCCATGATGCAGACCAGCGGCCCCGGCCGATCACCTGTTCCGGGAGTATGGGCTGCCAGCATCTCCTCCAGCGCCATGCAGTCGATCACCCCCTGCCCGTCAACCGGAATGAGGGACGCCTCCGGGGCAGCTTTGCGGATGGCATCATGCTCGGTGGCACCAATGAGAATGGCACGGCCTTCCGCCCGACCAAAGCCATGCAGGACAAGCGTATCCGCCTCCGTTCCCCCTGACGTGAACACACAGCAGTCAGCCTCCCTGCCAAAAGCGGAGGCCATCGTCTGGCGGGCTTCTTCCAGCATGATGCGGGCCCTGCGTCCTGCGGCATGGACAGAAGACGGATTCCCTGTCTGCTCCAGCCCGGCCAGCATGGCAGCCCGTGCAGCAGGCCGCAGGGGTTCGGTTGCATTGGCATCGAGATAGACAGGGCCCTGCTGCACAGCTGTATCCTGAACCATGAAAAAAACCTTCTGCTCCGCTCATGCACATCCGGGACAGTGCCTTTCCCGCAAGCCCCATGACAAACCCTGCCCAAACAGGATGATAGATACAATCTTCTTTACCATTTTGAAAAAACCAGCGCAGAAGAGTCGATTTTGGTAGAAATCACGAGGATGGAACCGATATACAACGCCGGTATGTTCTTCCCGGACTGGGGCCGTGCCTTCTGCCCGGGGCGTAAAATCATGCCCGGGCCCGGACAGGGACCCGGGCATTATCGGTTCGCATAACCGCTCTGGGCCTTCAGCAGGCAACGGGGTGGACAAAGAGATGAGAGACACATGCCTGAAGTCATGTTTGCCGGCCCGGATGGGCGGCTCGAAGGCCATTACCATCATTCTGAAGACCCCAACGCCCCTCTCGCCCTGATCATCCATCCACATCCGCTGCATGGCGGGACGATGAACAACCGCATCGCCTACACCATGTACCGCCGTTTCCAGACCATGGGCTTTTCTGTCCTGCGCTACAACTCCCGTGGGGTTGGCCGCTCCCAGGGGCGGTATGATGGTGGAATCGGGGAAATCTCCGATGCCGCCGCTGCGCTGGACTGGATGCAGATGATCAACCCCAACTCCTCGGAGCTGTGGATCGCCGGTTATTCCTTCGGTGCCTTCGTGGGGATGCAGCTGCTCATGCGTCGGCCAGAAATCCGTGGCTGGATCAGCGTCGCTCCTCCGGCTGACGATTACGATTTCAACTTCCTCGCTCCCTGCCCGTGCAGCGGCCTGATGATCGCCGGTGGAAAGGACAGCATGGCCCCCGAGCCCGTCATCCGCAAGCTGGTGGACAAGCTGAACACGCAGAAGAATGTCACGGTGGATTACCGTGTTTTCCCCGAGGCCGATCATATCTTCTCCCAGCAGGCAGAACTGATTGCCGATGCGCTGGAGGACCATGTGACGACCCGCCAGCGGAATCTCTTCGCCCCTGAAGACGCCATGATCCAGCCTGCGGCAGAGGCCGTGGGCTAAGCCCGCTCCGCCCCGACAGGACAGCCATCAGGAAAGATGCCCTTCATGACCGATACATCACTTAAAAGCCCATTCCTGCGGGAAGCCCAGGCCCGTGGGATGATCTTCCAGTGCACCGATTTCGAGGCGCTGGACGAGCTGATGCTGGCAGGTCCCGTTACGGCCTATATCGGTTTTGACCCCACGGCAGACTCCCTGCATGTGGGCAATGCCATGTCGATCATGATGCTGCGGCTGCTCCAGAAGCACGGGCACAACCCCATCGCCCTGATTGGCGGCGGCACGGCAAAGATCGGTGATCCATCCTTCCGTGATGAGGCCCGCTCCCTGATGACGGACGAGACCATCACCCACAACCTTGCCGGGCTGCGGGCCTCTCTGGGACAGTTTCTGGATTTTGGGGATGGGGCGTGCCGTCTCGTCAACAATGCGGACTGGCTGGACAGGCTCTCCTACATCAGCCTGCTTCAGGATGTCGGGGTGCAGTTCTCCGTCAGCCGGATGCTTTCCTTCGAAAGCGTGAAGCAGCGGCTGGACCGGGAACAAGGACTGACTTTCCTTGAATTCAACTATTCCATCCTTCAGGCGTTCGACTTCCGGGAGCTGTACCGCCGCCACGGGGCCATTCTCCAGATGGGCGGGTCCGACCAGTGGGGCAACATCGTCTCCGGCATCGACCTGGCCCGCCGCACGGATGGGGCACGCCTGTTCGGGCTGACAACGCCGCTTGTCACCACCTCCTCCGGGGCCAAGATGGGCAAGTCCGCCAACGGGGCCGTGTGGGTCCGCAAGGAGCGGCGGCCTGTCTTCGATTACTGGCAGTTCTGGCGCAACACCGAGGATGCCGACGTGGGCCGCTTCCTGAAGATGTTCACGGACCTGTCCGTGGAGGAATGTGAACGCCTCGGTGCGCTGGAAGGGGCAGAGATCAACGAGGCCAAGAAGATTCTGGCCACCGAGGCCACGGCCATCTGCCACGGCCGTGAAGCCGCCGAGGAAGCTGCCGAAACTGCCCGCAAGGTGTTCGAGCAGGGCAGCGTCCAGGCCGCCCTGCCGGAAGTTGCCGTGCCCGCCAGCCTGTTTGCCGAGGGTGTGCCTGCCTTCAGGCTCTTTGCAGAGGCAGGCCTGGCCGCCAGCGGGGGCGAGGCACGCCGTCTTATCCGTGGCGGTGGTGCCCGGCTGAATGACGTCGTCATCAAGGATGAGAACCAGACCGTCACCCCCGCCGACCTGACGGACGGCACGCTGAAACTGTCCTCCGGCAAGAAGAAGCACATCCTCATCCGGGTTGGGTAACCGCACACCACGCCGTCAGGGAGGGAAAGCAGCGCCCTCTCTGGCAGCGTGACATGCCGCAACACCTCTGGACAAAACTGACGGTATGTGATCCGCTTATCCCTCATTATTAATATAGGGTTAATGCTGTGAATCCGACTGAAATTTACGATGCTCTCTCGGACCTCACCTCTCAGCCCTACGATGCCAGCGCATTTCCCTACGAGTTTGCCCTTGCTACGGATGCCGCAAAAGCAACCGTGGACAGGCTTCGCAAGGGGGCAACGAACCGTTCCGACCTCTCCGGCGGGGTTCTGCTGAGCCGCCGGTTCCATTTTGCCCCAGCCGGAGAGACGGAGCAGACGACGGTTGATGCCGTTCTGGACCAGCTGAAAGCCTCCACCCGCAACAAACAGGCGAAACCGGCCATCCTCCTCACGACGGACGGTACCATGCTGGCCGCTTTCCATCCTGCCAGCGGGGAGAGCCTCCATTGTCCGCTGAATGAAATGGCCAAACATTTCGGCTTCTTCCTCCCTGCTGCCGGCAAAGAACGTTACCGTGCCGTGGAGGAAAACCCCGTTGACGTGCAGGCAACGGGCAAGCTGGCCAGACTGTATGATGCCCTCATCCGGCATAACCCGGAATGGAAGGACCCCAGCCACACGCACATCATGAACCAGTTCATGATGCGGCTGATCTTCTGCCTGTTCTCCGAGGACGTCGGCATCTTCCCCAAAGACCAGTTCAGCCGCCTCGTACTGGATTATGGCGGGAAAAAAGGTGAGGCCCTGCATACGGTCCTTCAGGCAGGGTTTGAGGCCATGAACCTGCCAAAGGACGAACGCAGCCACCTGCCAGACTGGACGGCCCCGCTGGAATACGTCAATGGCGGGCTGTTTGCTGGGGACATCGCCATACCGACCTTTGATGTCACGGCCTTCCGCTACCTGAAGGATGCCTGTGCGCTGGACTGGAAGGACATCAACCCCGACATTTTCGGTTCCATGATCCAGTCCGTGGCGGATACGGGCATCCGGGCCGAACTGGGGATGCATTACACATCCGTCCCCAATATCCGCAAAGTCATCGACCCCCTTTTTCTGGATGGTCTACGCAGCGATATCCAGAGGGACTGGGACAAACCCGCTGCCCTACAGAAGCTCCTGCACAAGCTCGGTCATATCCATGTTTTTGACCCTGCCTGCGGCTCCGGGAACTTTCTTGTCGTTGCCTATCGCCAGCTGCGGGAACTGGAAATGACCCTCCTGCAACGGCTGGCGGCGCTGAACGGCAATGACACGATGGAGCTGTTTTCTGCCATCCCGATTGCCAATTTTCACGGCATAGAATGTGCCGATTTTGCCGCAGAAACGGCCAAGCTGGCACTGTTCATTGCGGAATATCAGGCCAATGCTCTCTTTGCAGAGCGTTTTGGCCGGGCCATCGCCCCCCTGCCGCTGCGGGAGGCCGCCCATATTGTCTGCAGCAATGCGCTGCGGCTCGACTGGGATATGGTCTGCCCGCCACCGGGGGATGGTGAGCTGGTGTACATCATCGGCAATCCGCCTTTTCTGGGAAAACAATACCAGAATGCAGAACAGAAAGAGGATATGGCCATCACCTTCTCCGGCTCCGTGAAAAACTATAAGGGGCTGGATTATGTGGCGGCATGGTTCTTCAAAGCCGCCCGCTATATTCAGGGACGACAGGCAGAGGCCGCCCTGGTTTCCACCAACTCGCTCTGCCAAGGGCAGGCCGTCAATGCCCTCTGGCCCGACCTGTTGGGGGAAGCTTTGGAGATCAGCTTTGCCCATACCTCCTTCAAATGGCGCAACAATGCCAGCCATAATGCTGCTGTCATCTGCATCATTGTCGGGCTGCGCAACCGCCCGGAACCCAAAACCATCGCAACACCAAAACGGCTCTTCACCGGAGAGACGGAGCATCAGGCGCAGAACATCAATGCCTATCTGCTGGATGCTCCAGATGTGTATATTGAAAAGGCCAGCAAAAGCCTCTTTGGCCTACCTGAAATGCTTTTCGGCAACATGCCTATTGATAACGGCCACCTCATCCTCTCATTAGAAGAAAAAGACCAACTTCTGCAACAGGCCCCACATGCTGAACCCTTCATCCGGCGGTTCATGGGCTCAAGAGAGGCCATCAATGATCTTGAGCGATACTGCCTCTGGATTGAGGAAGCCACACTAAAACAGGCAAAGCAGATTCCACCCATTGCCAAACACATAGAAGCCGTCAGCCTATTCCGTCAAAAGAGCAAACGAGCTGAAACGGTTTCCTTATCTAGCCACCCATGGCGTTTTGGATACTTAAACGTTCCCCCTTCCTTCAGCCACGCCTACCTCGTCCCCCGTGTCAGCTCGGAACGCCGCCCCTATCTTCCGGCCATCCGGGTCAAGTCTGACACAATTTCCTCCGACCTCAACTTCGTCCTCTATGACGCCCCGGAATGGTGCTTTGCCCTTCTGGTTTCCCGCCTTCATCTGGCATGGATCAGCTCAGTCTGCGGCAAACTGAAAACAGACTTCCGCTACTCCAACACGCTCGGCTGGCACACCTTCCCCGTGCCTGCCCTCACGGAGGCAGACAAAGAGGCCCTGAAGCAGTCCGGGCGGGCGATCATGCGGGTACGGGCGTACTACTTCGACAAAAATCTGGCAGAACTGTACGACCCGGACAAAATGCCTGCCGATCTCCGGGAGGCCCATCGGGCCAATGATGCCCTGCTGGAGGGGCTGTACAACAAGGGCCAGCCCTTCACCAACGATACGCAACGGCTGGAGCATCTCTTCCGCCGTTATGCTGCCCGTGTGGCACAAAGCCGGAAGAAACAGACTACCCGCAAAAAACGCTCCACAACAAAAAAGCAGGAGGGCTGACCCGATGGCAAACATGCTCACCATGACCTATGGCCATAGCAAGGCAGGCACCAACGCACAGGGGATGCGCCCCATGCAGGAGCGTGTCTACAATGTTCGGCAGGCCCAGCATATCCTCCTCAAGGCCCCGCCTGCCGCCGGGAAAAGCCGTGCCCTCATGTTCGTGGCGCTGGACAAGATGCGCCACCAGCATGTGAAAAAGACCATCATCTGCGTGCCGGAGACCTCCATCGGCGGCTCCTTCCGCAGCACATCCCTCCCCGGTTTTGAATGTGACTGGGTGGTGGAAGACCGCTGGAATCTCTGCCTCGACAGTGACGAAAGCTCCCCCCGCAAGGTGCGGGCTTTTCAGGATTTTCTACAGGATGACAAGGCGCAGGTGCTCGTCTGCACCCATGCTACCTTCCGCTTTGGGTATGATGCCGTCATCGCACAAGATGGTGTGGAGCGTTTCGATTCCTGCTTCATCGCTGTGGATGAGTTTCATCATGTTTCAGCGGGGGATAATAACCGCCTCGGCTTCATCCTGCGGGAATTGCTGAGCCGGGACCGCTGCCACCTCATGGCGATGACGGGCAGTTACTTCCGGGGGGATTCCATCCCCGTTCTCCGCCCGGAAGATGAAAGCCGCTTCACCCCCATTACCTACAGCTATTACGAACAGCTGGAGGGCTATGAGTTCCTCAAGAAACTGGGCATCTCCTACGAGTTCTATAAAGGCACCTACATCAACGGGCTGAAGGATGTTCTGGACCCCACACGCAAGACCATCATCCACATTCCGCACCGTGGATCATCCGAGGCCTTTGGTGACAAATATGATGAAGTCGGGCAGATCATCGACCTCATCGGCACGGTTGAAAGGCGGGACCCGGAAACCGGCTTCGACATCATCCGCCGGCCTGATGGCCAACTCATCAAACTGGCTGACCTTGTGGATGATGGCCCCAACCGGGACCTCATCAAGGCCAGCCTTGCCAGAACCATCACCGGACCGGATGGCAAACGGGATGACGAAGCCGACCGGGCCAAGGTGGACATCATCATCGCCCTCGGCATGGCCAAGGAAGGGTTCGACTGGGTCTGGTGCGAACATGCCCTGACCATCGGCTACCGTTCCTCCCTCACGGAGATCGTCCAGATCATCGGCCGGGCCACACGGGACGCCCCCGCCAAAACACGGGCTGTCTTCACCAATCTGGTCGCCGAGCCGGGGGTGGAGACGCAAATCGTGCAGGATGCCGTGAATGACATGCTCAAAGCCATTTCCGGCTCCCTGCTGATGGAACAGGTGCTTGCACCGAACTTCAAGTTCTACAGGCGGGAAGACGGCGATATCCGTGCTCCTGTCAGCACGGATGCACAGGGGCATGTCACCATTGGCATCCACAACCTTGATGAACCGCCGACCCAGCGTGCCCGTGACATCTGCGAAAGGGACATGAACGACCTTGTCGCCACCACCCATCAACATATGTCCAGCCGTGCCCTGAACCCCGGCACGGCCCCCGAGGTCCTCAACCAGCCCATGCTGACCGGCATCATCGAGAAACGCTACCCTGATCTGACAGAGGATGAAACGGAATCTGTCCGGCAGCAGCTTTCCGCCCGCATCAATCTTTCCACACTGGCCCGGCAGACCCTTCAGGAAACGGATACACCCCCAGCACCACCCCACGGGAGCGGGTCTTCATCCGGGGCGGGCACCCCTCCCACCACAGAGACCACAGAGGAAGACAAGACGGCCAGCGCCCCCAACACGTTGCTCAGCCTCGTCCAACGACTCATCAACGTAAAAGAACTCGATATTGAGCTGATCGACAGCGTCAACTGCTTCCGGGAACGGTTTGAAATCATCTCCCGCGACATGGACGCCCCCCTGCTGGCACAGATCAAGACCGCCTTCACCGCCCAGCGTTACCCCATGGCGACTGAGGAGGCCATTGCCCTCTGGCCCCGCATCAAGGCTTTTCGTGACCAGGAAGGCCGTATGCCAGACAGCCATTCACCCGATGAGCTGGAGCAGCGTCTGGCCATGGCTCTGGTTCATCTTGCCAGAGAAAAAGCCAGGACTCTCCGCCAGCAGCAACAGGGCTGACCTGATGAAACGTCTCACGCTGAACGATATTTTTACAGAAGATGATGAACTCGGCCTGCTTCCGGTTGATACCTCCTCAGCCCGCACAGGGCAGACCAACCGCAGGACAGGACTGGACCTTCTGAAGGAAGCAGAACGTTTTGTCGAAAACAATGGCAGACTTCCCAGGCACACGGCTGAAAATCACGAAGAAATGTGCCTCTCTGCCGCACTTGATCGTCTGGCCCAGAACCCTTCCCCGGCCATAAAGAAAGCTGACAGGCTGGGGCTGCTTGCCAGACCAAACCTGCCATCATCCCCCCCTCTGCCCGACTGGCGGGATGAGCAGGCCTTCACAGACATCCCCCACACACTGAAAGATATTCTCGATGATGATGATCTGGAGATGGATACCAGCATCTTCAGCCTCCGCCACTCCAGCCCCGCCGCAGAACGGGCCGTGCCGGAGCATCAGGCCACCATCACGCCCTGCGCCAATTTTCAGGATTATGAGGCCCTGTTCGAGACCGTACAGCAGGAGATAACCAACGGCCTCCGTACGGCAAGGCGTGTGAGAAAGAATCAGATTCTTGAACCTGCAGAAGGCGATTTCTTCATCCGCAACGGTTTGATCGCCTATGTCGCCGAGAAGTACGAAAAGACCTATCGCCATGGCGACAGAGAGCATCGCCTGCGCATCATCTTCTCCAATGGGACGGAAAGCGACCCGCTCATGTCGTCCTTCCGTAAATCCCTGACAGAGGACAAAACGGCCCGGTTCATCTCCCGCATCGGCCTTGGGCCCCTCGCCGGGAGCGAGACCGTGGCCAACGCCACCGGTACCATTTACGTTGCCCGCTCCCTCTCCGAAGTTCCATCAATCCGTAAATTGCGGGGAAAACTTTACAAGATCGGCGTCACAAGTGGTGACGTTCGCCGCCGGGTCGCTGATGCCCGCAATGACCCCACCTTTCTCATGGCCCCTGTGGAGATTGTAGCCACCTATACGCTGGTCAATCTTTCCCATCGCAAGGTGGAAGACTGCCTGCACCGCTTTTTTGCCCCCTCACGGGCAATACTTCACGTCCGGGACCGACTGGGAAAACAGATCTACCCGAAGGAATGGTTCCTGCTCCACGCCGAACTGGTCGGCCAGGCAGCCCACCTCCTCCAGAAGGGCACCCTCCACCTCCATACGTATGATCCCCATCAACAGGCCATCATCCGCAAGGAGGCGTCTTCCTGACACCCTTATAGTGGGACATGCTCCAGCACCCAGTCCACCTTCTGCTGGCGTCTGGACGCTTTGGCGGCCCTGCCCCCGGCTTCAGTTGCCTCTTCCTCAGCAGGCGGCAGGGGACGGCCAGGGCAGGACTGGACGACAATCTGGGCTGTCTGTTCCGGCACGCCCCGTCCCATGTAAAGATCATCCTCCAGCATGATCACCCCGCCTGTCTGACGGAAACGCCACAGCTCTGAGGGCGCATGAAGCAGGATATCATCATCCTCCCGCTCCACACGGACATCGGGATGGATGTGGAACCGCAGCATGAAAGACACATCCCGCTCCCCCTCCACCGTTTCACTGCCACGCAGCTCCTCCCCGGATGGTTCCAGAAACAGGGAGCGGGACCAGAGGACACCGTAGGACGGGTAGTACCCATTATGCGACAGATGGAGTTCCTGAACACGACCCTGCCGTTTCTGTTCGCAGCGTACCTGTGAGGGACGGCGGGTCACGTGGCCATCATTCCCGAAATCGGACGAGGATTCACCATCCACGACCAGAATCGTATGCGCTGCCGAACTGCGCAGGGCCCGCCGCCAGGGGCCGCCCTCCGCTGCCCCACAATTGACGAACAGACGCTGCCGGTCGTGGGAGAACTCAAAAGACAATGTACCGGCATGGGCCATACCATCCATCCCCTGCGGCGGTGGTGCGGCGGCATCCACCAGCAGCAGGGCCCTTCCGGCTGTCAGGCGGGCAAAACCGCCCCGGCTCAGGCTGGAGGCCACTACCTTGTATCGCTCTGCCTGCTCCAGCAGAGCCTGCACGGCTTTCGCACCACGCTCCTGCGACCCATTGAACAGGGCCAGCCCCCCATCCCCATGGCAGAAGGCCCGCAACACGGCACAGGCCCGCCCCAGCATCACCGGGACACAGTCTGGTGGCATCCACTGCAACGTGGTGAACATGCCCTGAATGGCTGTCAGCTCCTGCACGCAACGATACTGGGCCTCCGGGCTGCGCTCGGCCACAATGCCCTCATCACCCAGCAGGCGCTTCAGCTCCAGCGGCAGCTGCTGCTCAAACCGTTTGAAGAACCCATCATAATACGGCACGGCCATATAGACGGCCAGCAAGCCCCGCAGAACAGCCAGCCCTTCCCACCCCATGGGAGGCAGAGGCAGCATGGCCGAAAGGCGACGGGCCTCCTTCACGGCGGCATCCAGCACCAGCTGCTGCGTCCCTTCCGTAGCCGTGGAAAGGCAGAACTCATAATGCCCCAGCCAATTGGCCAGCCGCCGCCCCATCACGCTGCTTTCCCGGGCGACAGGATCAGCCGGGGGGCGGTCTGCCCATGATGCCACCATGGAGCGCGCCAGAAGTCGGGCTCCATTCGTACCAAAGGTCCGCAGGTCCTTCAGCCAGTCAAACCCATAGAACCAGCGCCGGACATCCTCCGGCCAGCTATTGCTCTGCCAGACCCCCCGCAGGGGCAAGCTGTAGGTTTTCTGGGCAAAACGGAACACACCCCCCGTCAGCAGGGCGCCCTGGTCCACATCGCCCTCTTCCCTGTCCTGATAGAGACAGACAGGGCTTGTCCCCTCATGCTGCCGCTGGGGCAGGGAGACGAGCAGCAACCGGAAATACCGCCTGAAGGACCTAAACAACCATCATTCCCCTGATGGGGCCAGTGTGGCAGGCTTGGCCGCCGCACGCAGGCCCCGGATCGCTGCCGCCCGGTCATCCCTGCCGAAAATGGCTGAACCAGCCACCAGCATGGTTGCTCCGGCTTCTGTCACCAGTGGGGTGGTGGTCTCATCAATACCACCATCCACACCCAACACGATGTCACGGCCGCTCTGCCGGATCATCCCGGCAAGGGTCCGTATCTTGGCCAACTGGCCATGCAGGAATTTCTGCCCTCCGAAACCAGGATTGACCGTCATGACCAGAATGATGTCCACCATGTCCATGACCTCGGAGAGAGCCTCCGGCGGCGTGGCAGGGCAGATGGCCACACCTGCCTTGCAACCCAGCGCATGGATGCTCTGGAGAGTACGGTGAAGATGGGCATTCCCCTCCACATGCACGGTGATGTGATCCACTCCCGCTTCTGCCATGGCAGCCAGATAGGGATCTGCCGGCTCGATCATCAGGTGGGCATCAAAGCGCGCCCTACTGTGAGGGCGCAGCGCCTTGATGACGGGCATACCAAAGGAAATGTTCGGAACAAAATGCCCATCCATGACATCAAGATGCAGCCATGGTGCCTCCGCCACACTGCCCATTTCATGACGCAGATTGGAGAAATCGGCGGCAAGCAGGCTTGGTGCGATGATGGGCATGTAACCTCTCTCTGAAAACTGAAGATGCATATTTTCATCCGATATTGGCAGAATAAGGCTTTTTTACAAGAGAAGCCCATTTTGCGCCGGTACATGGCCATTCATTTGTACAGAGATGACAGAAAATGGACACGATCTGCCTTCTCTGCTAACAGGGGGCAATGTTCCGAGGGGTGCCTTCACCATACAAGGCTGAGAGGGTGGGTCCGGCCCATCCAACCCTTTGAACCTGATCCGGTTCGTACCGGCGAAGGGACAGGAAAACAGCACGGAACGGGATGTCCCCGTCATCTCCCCTGAACTGACGCCTGCACAGCGAACCTTCACCATCGTGCTCCGAAGGCGAAGATTCCATGCGCTTATTTTTTTCCAGCCACAAAAAGGCCCCTCTCTTTCTGCTCCTGTGCAGCCCCGGCTTGGCACTGGCAGACTCAGGAAAACCGACTCATCCGTCGGCGGCACACCACCACCCGGCCCAACAGCCTTCCCATGCCAGACCGGCCAAAGCCGTACAGGCCAAAAAGGTGGAATACATCACTACCCGGGCGGCCCCGGAAACCGTGCAGCGGGGCGGCGGGCTGATCCAGCCCCAGCATGGCACGCAATCCATCAGCGAGGTGGGCCGGAGCTACATGGACATACAGGCGCCTACGGCCTCGGCCTTCCAGCTCGTGTCCGTCCTGCCGGGTGCCAATGTCATGACATCCGACCCCTTCGGCATCTCGCCCAACACCAACATCAGCGTCCGCGGCCTGAACGGTGATGCCCTGGGCTACGTGCTGGAGGGCATGCCGCTCAACGATGTTGCCTCCTATGGCGGGTACCCCAACCAGTTCGCCGATACGGAGAATTACAGCAAGGTCGGTCTCCAGCAGGGGGCAGCCGATCTGGATAGCCCGGTTCTCAACGCCGCCGGTGGGCTGATGAAGCTCTCTTTCCTCGACCCGTCCCTGAAGCCCGGTGGGCTGGCCTCCTTCTCCTACGGGTCCTTCAATACAAGGCGGGGTTTCATCCGGCTGGAGACGGGTGAGATAGGCCATAGCGGCGTGAGAGGCTTTGTCTCCTACTCCAACACACATGCGGATAACTGGCGCAGTGGCGGCTATGATACCCGCCAGCATATTGATTTCCGGCTGCTCAAAGAATGGGGGCAGGGAAACCAGGCGGGCATTCTGGGATCATGGAACAGGGCCGACACCAGCTACTACCCTTTCACCTCCCTCGAGGACTGGAAAAGTTCCGGCACCCGCAGCGGTCGGCTGACCAGACATTTCGAACCCGGGGAGAACAGCACCAGTTACTGGCGCCTTTCCCGTGATCCGGAAGAAACGCTCTATGTCGGGGCACCGGTGCACCTGCATTTCAGCCAGCGTCTGTCCTTCGACATCACGCCCTATGCCCAGCGTGCCTATGGCAACTTCCCCTCCGGCTCCACACTCTCCAGCACGGGGAACTATTACGGCACCCAGCCCGTCACCTCCCTGCCCGTGACGGACGGCCAGACCGTACGGGCCGACTACACCCAGCGCAGCTACCGCTCTGGCGTGAACATGGCTCTCCATGCCCGATATAAATGGAACGACTTCGTCATGGGCTACTGGTACGATTATTCAGACGATAACGAACCACAACCCTTCACATCTGTCGGAAGTGATGGCTCTGCCGCCAATATCTGGGCGGACAAAAAACGCAGCCGCATCCTCATGCCGGATGGCAACCCCTATCTGGCCGGGAGCTTTCACACCATGTCCCAGACCAATGCCCTCTATGTGGGAGACCACATCTCCCTGATGCAGGACAGGCTGGTGATGGATATCGGCTTCAAAGAGGTCATGCTGCATCGCTGGGGGACCAATGACGTACCCGGGCCGCAGCGCAACATCTCCAGCAACAGGCAGGAGCCCCTGCCACGCTTCGGAATGCGCTGGAACTTCACGAAACAGGATCAACTCTTCCTCAACGTGAACACCAACTTCCGGACACCGGCTGTTCCCACTTATTACAACAGCTATGCCGGTGTGGATGCCAATGGCGTACCCAACGGTTCCATCAGCCAGGCCGGAACCAACCGCCTGAAGAATGAATATTCCGTCTCCGAAGAGTTCGGCTACCGCCGCACGGGAGACTGGCTGACAGCCAGCCTGACCTTCTTCAACTATAATTTCCGCAACCGGCAGGTACAGACCGGGGAAGCGAGCAACCCCAACATCACCACGACCATCAATGCCGGGAAACAGACCTCCCGCGGTGTGGATGTGGAACTCGGTACACGCCCATGGCACCATATCAGCCCCTATGCGTCCTTCGAGTATCTCCATGCCACCATCGACAACAACATCGCCGCCGGGAGCGACATCCTGCCCACAGCGGGCAAAACAGCCGTCCGCAGCCCCCATTTTCAGGCAGGAGCGGGCCTGCGCTATGATGATGGGCACTTCTTCAGCATGATCTCCATGCATTACATGAGCCATCAATATTCCACCTTCATGAATGACGAGCGCATCCCTGCCATCATGACAGCCGACCTGACCCTTGGTTACCGCTTCAACAATGTGGGCTTCCTGCATCAACCCACATTGCGGCTGAACCTGAGCAACATCAGCAACCAGCGTTATCTCTCGGGCATCAACTCCACCACCCTGAATGCCCATGACACGACCGGCCTTCATGGCGGGCGGGTCAGCGGCTCGGCCCCGGGCTATTATATCGGGGCCCCCTTCGCCGCCCTTGCCAGCCTGACGGCTGGATTCTGAGCATGTCGGCACGCCCTCTTGGTCTGGAAAGCGGTTACAATGGCTGCGTCTGGCCTCCCCTGACAGACGGTGACGTCACGGCCCTTCTGCCGCACTGGGGCGTCCGGCCCGCCCGGAATCCCCTCCTCTGGCACAGCCGGCGCCCCTTCTCCGCCTCGGCCATCGTGGCGCTGGAAGATGGGGGGCGGCTGTTCCTCAAACGCCACGGACGTGCCCTGCGCTCTGTGGAAACACTGACGGAAGAACACCGCTTCGCCAGCCATCTGGCAAAGCGGGGCCTGCCAGCCGCCGCCCCACTGCCCATGCTGGATGGCCGGACCGCCCTGGCCACGCCTGAGCATACCTACGAAGCCTTCCCCCTTTACACGGAGCAGGACGCCTATCGGGGGCTGGACTCATGGCGGCCCTATCACGACACGGCACAGGCGGCTTCCAGCGGAACACTTCTGGCACGGCTGCATCAGGCCAGCGAGGGCCATCAGGCCCCACCACGCCATGACCCACCCCTCATTTCCGCCCGGCATCCCCTGCTGGGCGACAGGCTGGCGGACAGCCTGATCCCGTGGATCACCCGACAGGAAGGGCTGACAGACACATATCCCCTCTCATCGCTGCAACGGGATGTCCTGCCCCTTCTGACCCCGTTCCATGAAGCCCTGCTCCCCCTGCTGCCAGAAGACCGCCCCCTCTGGGGGCATGGGGACTGGCACGGGGCCAACCTCCTCTGGCACAGGGAGAGTAATGGGCTCGTGGCTGCCCGTGCCTTCGATTTCGGCATGTGTGACCTGACCAGTGCCAGCTTCGACCTCGCCGTGGCCATGGAACGCAGCTTCATCAGCTGGCTGGCCCCGGATGGCTACCCGACCGTGCATGAGGAGCAGCTGAGGGCCTTCCTGCACGCCTATGATGTCCAGCGGCCCCGCAGCCCTGCCGAGAAACGCCTCACCGCCTGCTGGCTACCCCTCTGCCACGTCACCTTTGCCCTTTCAGAGGTTGCCTATTACGGCCATGTCCTCGGCAACAGGAACGCCGCCAACATATCCCGGCGGGACTACCTCATCGGCCATGCACGCTGGTTCCAGACGGAACGTGGCCGGGCCCTGCTGGCCATGCTGGAAAGAGACTGACCCATGACGGAACTGATCGCCGCACTGCTCAGTGCCTCCGGCGTCTGGCTGACAGCACAACGCCTCATGATGGGCTGGCCCATCTCCCTGCTGGCAACGCTCTTTTATGGCACGGTGTTCTTCCAGGCCCATCTCTATGCAGACACGGTGCTGCAAGGTGTCTTCAGCATCGCCATCCTCTATGGCTGGGCCTTGTGGGCACGAGAAAAACAGGCCGGAGGGAATCTCCGCCACGATAGGCCATCCAGCCCGGCAGATGACCTGCCCGCCCGCCCTCTCGCCTTCAACCGGGCCATGTTGGAGACGGGCTTCTTCCTGATTCTCTCCATTCTCTGGATTCTGTCCCTGCAACGCTGGAGTGACGACCCAACTCCTCTTCTGGATGGAGGGCTGAGCGGAGCCAGCCTGCTTGCCCAGCTCTGGACAGCCCGGCGCCACCGTGTGAGCTGGCTGCTCTGGTCCGGCATTGACGTGATCTATACGGGCCTGTTCATCAACCGCTCTCTCACCATCACGGCCCTGCTCTATGCCGGCTATACCGGCCTCGGCCTCTACGGCTACTGGAAGTGGAAACGCTGACCCCCCGAAACAGGCAGGACCGTTCCTACTGGTTCATCCGATCCAGCTCTTCCGGCGTGAGACGCTGGATGCGGACGGGTTTCCCGCTGGAATCATAATAGACGATGGCTGCCCCACGGCGTTCGCCATAGCCATCTGGCTGACCACTTTTCTTGCGGAACAGCAGGCGGTTCCGCTCGGGCTGCACGGTCACCTCATCACCCCGGGGAACAAAATGAAACATGCTATAATCGGCATGTACCCTGGGCAGGGACGAGCCGGGCATCGGCTTTCTGACAACCGAATCAGCCTCATCAGCCTGCGCAGGAGCCAGTCCGGCCACACCCATCAGCATCATGCCAGTTCCTGCCAGCAGGCCAGCCTGTTTCATAAAACGCATATGCCGTCTCCCCTCGGCCCGACCCCTTACAGATGGCCGGGTGGTGTGTTTGATGTCCCCTGGCTTTTGCGGCTCCAGCCGCCACCCAGGGCACGATACAGCGTTACCATGTTCTGAAACCGTGCCGCCTCGACCATGATGCGGGTCTGCTGGGCCTGATAGAGCTGGCGCTCCTGCACCAGCGTGGTCAGGTAACTGTCGATGCCAGCATGATAGCGCATCCGGGCGAGATCGTAAGCCCGCTGGGCCTGTGTTTCCAGCACGATCATATGACTGTCCTGCCGACGGTATGTCTCCCGTGCTGTCAGCGCATCGGACACTTCCCGGAAGGCCGACTGGATGGCCTTCTGATATTCGGCAATGCCCTGCTTCAGCTTGGCCTTGGCCGTCCGCAGGTTCCCTTCATTGACACCCCATGTCAGCAGCGGGATGCTGATGTTGGGGGAGACGCCCCATGTCTCGGCCAGATGGCTGAACAGGCGGCGGAACTGGAGAGAACTGGTCCCCTCGCTCGCCGTCAGCGTCACACGGGGATAGAAAGCGGCCCGGGCCGCCCCGACAGAGGCATGGGCTCCCAGCAGGCTGTGCTCGGCCGCCATGATGTCGGGCCGCTGCTGCAGCAGGTCGGACGGCAGACCGGCTGGCAGGTCGGAAATCATCGTCTGCCGTCCCATCGGGAGGGGCGGCGGCAGGTCTGCAGGCAGGGGCGTGCCGACGAGCAGCTGCAACGCATGTTCGTCATCCGCCACAGCCCTTGTTTCCTTCTCCTCGTCAGAACGGGCCTGCTCCAGCTCGGTCGCACTCTGGGCCAAGGTCAGGGCATCCAGCTCGCCATGATCATATTCCAGCTTGTTGAGACGCCATGTATCCGCCCTCGTGCGGGCTGTACAGTGGGCGAGGTCCAGCAGACGCCGATCCGCCAGCCACTGGATGTAGGTGCTTGCCACCTGTGAGACGGTGGTGATCCACAGGTTCCGCAGATTCTCGACCGTGCCCAGCGTCTGTTCCTTCTGGGCCTGGCTCAGATTGCGGATGCGGCCCCAGAGGTCGATCTCATAGGACGAAAACCCGATGGACGTCTGATAGAAACGCAGGGTGGACACCGATGTGCCAGACCCCGGTGCAAAGGAGAACCCGGCCGTATCAGACGGCCCCAAATACTGCGCACCACCCCCGACTGAAATGGTCGGGAACAGGGCGGCATTCTGCACCTGATACTGCCCCTGTTCGGCCGCCACGGCAGCCATCTGGGCAGCAAGGTCCCGGTTGTTGGCAAGGGACAGACCAATAAGGGCCTTCAGCCGTGGATCGGTGAAGAAATCTTCCCAACCAAGATCGGACACCTGCTGATGGGCGGGCTGGCCCGGCCTGATCTCTGCATCGGCCGGGTAGGTCTGCGAGACGGCCGCATCCGGCCGATGATATTTCGGAGACAGGTTGCAGGAAGTCAGCAGCAGGCTGCCCAGCCCCATCATCCCTGCAAGAACGGCCCTGTTCCTGCCGTGCTGCTTCATGGTCATGCGTGATCTCCTTCCTGCCCTGCATGAGGCTGTTCCGAAAGCCGCCTGACCCTGAAGAGACGCAGCACAACCACAAAGAACAGCGGCACGAAATAGATGGCCAGAATGGTAGCGGTAAGCATACCGCCTACCACACAGGTCCCGATCGCCACACGGGAGGCTGCACCGGCACCCGTGGCAATAGCCAGTGGGAACACACCGCAGACGAAAGCTATGGAGGTCATCAGAATGGGACGCAGACGCTCCTGCCCGGCCTTCATGACAGCATCTTCCAGCGTGTCGCCCTGCTCATAAAAGGCCTTGGCGAATTCCACGATCAGGATCGCATTCTTCACGGCCAGCCCCACGGTTGTCAGAAGCCCGACCTGGAAATAGACGTCATTGCTCAGCCCACGCCAGAGTGTCGAACCGATGGCCCCCAGCACGCCCAGCGGCAGCACGAGCAGCACGGCAAACGGGATGGCCCAGCTCTCATACAGGGCAGCCAGACAGAGCAGGATCACAATGGCCGCCAGCGCATAAAGCGGCCCCGTAGCGTTGCCGGACGCCAGCTGCTCAAAGGTCAGGCCCGTCCATTCATGCCCCACTCCCGGCGGCAGGGTCTTGATGATCTTCTCGATTTCCTCCACCGCACGGCCGGAACTGACCCCAACGGCAGGCACACCCTGAATCTCATAAGAATTCAGGCCATTATAGTTTTCCACCTTCTGCGCACCGAGAATCCAGTGGCCCGTGGCAAACGCATTGAAGGGTACCATGTCCCCCAGATTGTTGCGAACATACCAGCGGTTCAGGTCCTCTGGCGTCATGCGGGAGAAAGGCTCACCCTGGATATAGACCTGCTTTACACGGTCATTGCGGGTGAACTGGTTGACGTAAATCGAGCCGAAGGCCCCCTGGATCGTCGTGTTGAGCTCCGCATTGCTGATGCCCTGTGCATTGGCCTTCTCACGGTTGAGGTCCAATACAAACTGGGGGGCATCTTCCAGCCCCATCGGGCGCACAGCGGACAGAAGCGGATTTTTGGACGCCGCTGCCAGAAGCTTGTTCCGGGCGGCAAGGAAGGCCTGATGACCGATATGGCCGTTATCTTCCAGCTCCAGATCGAACCCGGTGGCATTACCGAGTTCCATCACCGCAGGGGGGTTCAGGGCGTAAATCTGCGCTGCCGGATCCCCCCAGAAATGCCCCATGATTCTGTTGGCAATGGCCATGCTGGAATGTGCATAACCAGGCCGCTTGTCCCACGGTTTCAGCCTGATGAAGAACGCACCGGCATTCTGCCCCTGCCCGGCGAAGCTGAAGCCATTCATGGTGAAGACGGATTCCACATCCCGGCCATAGGTCTTCAGCACGTATTCGGTGATGCGGTGGTTGACGGCCCCCATCTGCGCATCGGTTGCCCCAGCAGGCATGCTGACCTGCCCGAAAATGAGGGCCTGATCCTCGTCTGGCAGGAAGCCCGTTGGCACCTTCATGAACAAGAAGCCCACCAGCCCTGTCAGGGCCAGGAAAACGATCATGGCAGGGGTGCGGAAATGCAACATGCGGCGCACGCCACTGACATACCGTTTCGTCAGCCAGTCGAACCGCTCATTGAACCAGACTGCCGGACGGAAATGGACCTCATGTTTCATGGGTTTGAGCATGGTGGCACAAAGAGCCGGCGTCATGACCATGGCCACCAGAACGGACAGCCACATGGCCGCCACCACCGTGATGGAGAACTGACGGTAAATCACCCCGGTGGACCCGCCAAAGGCGGCCATGGGCAGAAACACCGCACTGAGGACCAGCACGATACCCACCAGCGCTCCAGAGATCTCATCCATGGATTCACGGGCGGCGTCCCGTGGGGAAAGGCCCTTTTCGCTCATCACACGTTCGACATTTTCCACCACCACGATGGCATCATCCACCAGCAGCCCCACAGCCAGCACCATGGCCAGCATGGTCAACGTGTTGATGCTATAACCCAGCACCGACAGGATGCCGAACGTTCCCAGCAGCACCACCGGAACAGCGATGGTAGGGATCAGGGTCGCCCGGAAATTCTGAAGGAAGACAAGCATCACGATGAAGACCAGCGCAATGGCCTCCAGCAGTGTCTCGATCACCTCCTCAATGGAGTGGGTAATGAACGGTGCCGTATCCAGCGGGTAGACGACCTTCAGCCCCTTGGGAAAGAACTGCGACAGCTGGGCAATCTTCGCCCGGACGGCATCTTCCGTCACAAGCTGGTTGGCACCGGGGGCCAGCTTCAGGGCCATGGCCGTGGCCGGCTTGTTGTTGTAGCGGGACGTGAAATTGTAGCTCTGTGCCCCCAGCTCAACGTGCCCGATATCTCTCATGCGGACCTGGCTGCCATCCTGCTGGACCTTCAGCAGCATGTTGCTGAACTGTTCCGGTTCCGTCAGGCGGACAGGGCCGATGATGTTGGCATCAAGCCCGATCCCCTTGCGGGCAGGCAGGCCACCCAGCTCACCGGATGCCACCTGGATGTTCTGGCTCTGGATGGCACTCTGCACGTCACTCACGGTCAGGCCATATTTGTACAGCTTGTCCGGGTCCATCCAGATGCGCATGGCATATTCGGACCCGAAAAGCGTATGATCCCCCACACCGGAAATGCGGGACAGCGGGTCCATCACGTTGGACGCCACGTAATCCGAAATGTCCTTCCCGTTCATGCTCCCGTCAGTGGAGATGAAGCCGATGACGAGCATGAAGTTCTTGGCTGCCTTGGTGACACTCAGCCCCTGGCTGACCACCTCGGGCGGCAGACGGGGCTGGGCAAGCTGGAGCTTGTTCTGCACCTGCACCTGGGCGATGTCGGGATTCGTCCCCTGCTCGAAGGTCAGGTCGATCTCCATATGGCCGCTGCCATAGGACTGGGCAGACAGATACTCCAGATGGTCCAGACCAGACATCTGCTGGAGGATGGGCCGTACCACCGTGTTGTTGACTGTATCGGCCGAGGCACCGGGATCATCCACACTGACAGCAATCTGCGGCGGAGCAATGGTGGGATATTGGGCGATTGGCATCTGGGTGATGGACACACCACCCACAAGCATGATGATCAGCCCGACCACCCAGGCAAAGATGGGGCGGTCGATAAAGAAACGTGACAGTGACATGGGCCGTTACTCCATCCCCAGATCAGCCAGACTGACCTCATGGGGTCTGACCTCCCCTTCAGGATGAACTTTCTGCAAGCCCTCAACGATCACCCTTTCCCCATCCTTCAAGCCTCTGGTAACCATCCAGCGGGCCCCAACTGTCTGCCCCAGCCCGACCATGCGCAGATGGACGTGATTCTGCCCATCCACCACCATGACATAAGGCTCACCCTTGGGCGTCCGCTGCACGCCAACCTGCGGCAGGAGCAGGGCATTCGGGTCGCTGCCCTCCTTGATGTGGGCATGGACGAACATGCCCGGCAGAAGCAGCTTGTCCGGGTTGGGCATGACAGCACGCATCACCAGCGTCCCCGTACCGGGATCGACCGTCACTTCAGAAAGTTTCAGCTGACCTGTCTGACCATAGGTGGAGCCATCTGGCAGTTCCAGCGTCACGGCGGCCTCGCTGCCGTTCCGCTCCAGCTGGCCAGATGCCAGCTCACGCCGCAGGCGGATCATGTCTTCTGCCGCCAGATTGACATCCACATAGATCGGGTCCAGCCGTGTAACCACGGCAATGGGGGTACTCTGATTGGCCGTGACCAGTGTGCCTGCCGTGTAAAGCGTCCGGCCGATGCGTCCATCAATTGGTGACTGCACATGAGTGTAGTTGAGATTGACCTGGGCCGTTTCGACGGCGGCCTGTGCCTGCACCACCTCGGCATCCGCCTGACGGGCCGTAGCCAGCGCATTGTCATATTCCTGACGGCTGATGGCCCTGGGCCCGACAAGAGCCTTGTAACGCTTCAGCTGGGCATGGGCACGGATGGCGCTGGCCTGGGCCTCCATCAACCGCCCGCGGGCCTGGTCATACGCCGCCTGAAACGGTGCAATATAAATCTGATAGAGAGGCTGCCCGGCCTGTACGTCCTTGCCCTCCTCAAAGGTGCGGGAAACGAGCACGCCGCTGACCTGCGGGCGAATCTGTGCCTGTTCGTAGGCATCCGTCCGACCCGGGAGTGATGTTTCCAGCGGAACGCTCTGCCTGTGCAGTGTCATGACGGCAACGGACTGGGGCGGCGGTGCTGGGGGCGTTTTCTTCTGACATCCGGCCAGAACCCCAAAACCCAGCAGGGCCGTACTGCCATAAATGACCGTCTGGGACAGACGCACAGCCAGTTTCGGGCGGAACATGAGCATAAACGTGACGGCCTCTCTGAGGAATGGACATGGGGCAACAAAGCTACAGGCAAAAAAGACCGCCTGCACCATATCACGCCATGAAAAAAACGTAGTGGAAGAGGAAACTATCCAGTTTCCTCCCCGCCGGTCAATCCCATCCCTGCTCTCTTCTCACAAAAAGATCATGAAAACGGTCTCTTTTCATGCAGGGCTTGACAGACCCATGCCGGAATCGGGCACAAGGCAAAACTTCTTCTTCCATCTCGCAAGGAGCGTGGTGCCATGCAGCCTCATGATGACACGGACCGCCGCAGCACCATTCTCCGGGTCGCCTGCACGCTGCTGCAACAGCAGGGCTACCATCACACCACGATGGACCATATCGCCCACCATGCAGGAATGTCGAAAAAGACGCTCTACCTCTTTTTCCCCTCCAAACGGAACCTGCTGGAACAGCTCCTGCTCTCCGAGCTTTTCGTCCCGCTTACCCCCTCCCCCATCCCGGAAACCGGGATGGAAGACCAGCTCCGTGCCATGGTGTTCCAGATGGCGGAAATTCTCCTCTGCGAAAAACGCCTCGGCCTGATGCGCACCATCATCGGTGAAACAAACCGTTCCCCCTCCATCCAGCAGCTCATGACAGAGCTCTTCCATAACGCCGGCAGCAAGACAAACATCCAGAACTGGCTTGAGGTACAGAAAAAGGCCGGACTGCTGCATTTTGGCAATGCTGCCGATGCCGCAGACCACCTTTTTGGCCTGACCATCGGCGGCCCCATCCTGTCCCGGCTTGCCCATTGCGGGCCGGCACGTGACAGGGAAAACCTGCACCATTATCTGGAAGAAGGACTCCGCATATTCCTGCATGGATGCCGCACCAGAGCCAGCATGACAGGCATGGCAGACCAGTAACCGCAAAATAATAGGTTGTTAAAAGTTTCTTTCCTTCCGCTGCGCATTGGCAAAGCCTTTAGTGTTAGTTATAGAATCTATTCGTAAAACACATGGCAGACCAGACGGAAGCGAAAAGGTATCACCCTGCCGGGCCATGGGCCTTCTAGACCGACCATTGCAGGATCATCGCATGACTACATCTCCCTCCGACCAGACCAGACCCAGACAGGCCAGCGCCACGGATGAAGGTTACCAGAAAGATCTGAGCCGGCGGCATGTGCAGATGATCGCCATCGGTGGAGCCATCGGCACCGGTCTGTTCCTGGGGGCGGGGTCCCGCCTCCAGATTGCTGGGCCGTCGCTGGCCATCACCTATGCCATCTGCGGTATCTGTGCCTTCATGATCCTGCGGGCCATGGGGGAGCTGGTGATGTACCGGCCCAGCAGCGGCAGCTTCGTCACCTATGCCCGTGAGTTTCTTGGAGAAGGCGCCGCCTATGCGGCTGGCTGGTTTTTCTTCCTCAACTGGGCCATGACCGGCATCGTCGACATCACGGCCATTGCGCTTTACATCCATTACTGGCCGATGTTCGGCCATATTCCCCAGTGGCTGATTGCCTTGGGAGCTCTGGTTGTGGTCGGAGCGGTGAACCTCACAGGCGTGCGGTACTTTGGTGAGATTGAATTCTGGTTCTCACTGGTAAAGGTCCTCACGCTGGTCATCTTTCTGAGCGTGGGCGGTTATGTCCTGCTGAGCGGCACGCACGTTGGCTCATACACGCCGGGTCTCCATCTCATTACCGAGTCCGGCGGCATCTTCCCGCACGGAGTCGTTGCCTCGCTGATGCTGATCCAGGGTGTCGTCTTTGCCTATGCTGCAACAGAGCTGATCGGCATTGCCGCCGGTGAGTGTGAAAACCCCCGCAAGGTCGTCCCCAATGCCGTCAACAGCGTGATCTGGCGCATTGTGGTTTTCTATGTCGGGTCTGTCGCCCTGCTGGTCTGCCTCATGCCATGGTCGGCCTACCATGCCGGAGAAAGCCCGTTCGTCACCTTCTTCCACAAGCTGGGCCTGCCTGCTGCTGACAGCATCATGAATTTCGTGGTGCTGACGGCCGCCCTCTCCAGCCTCAACTCCGGCCTGTATTCCACAGGGCGTATCCTGCGTGCCCTGGCCCTTGGTGGCTCTGCCCCACAGGCCATGAGCAAGCTGAACCGCAATGCCGTCCCTTATGTGGGGATCGGGGCAACACTCTTCATCTATCTCATTGGCGTACTGATGAATTATCTGTACCCTACGCAGATTTTCGAGATCGTGCTGAGCATCTCCTCTCTGGGGATTCTGGGGACATGGGCCACCATCCTGCTCTGCCAGCTGCGCCTGCACAGAGCCATAAAACAGGGGCGCATCGCCAGGACGGGCTTCGCCATGCCGGGAGCCCCCTATACAGGCTGGCTGACACTGGCCTTCCTGGTGATGGTCCTGATCATGATGGCTTTTGATTATCCATCCGGCACCATCACGGTTGGTTCCATCCCTGTTCTGGCCCTGATCTTCTATGGCGGCTGGCTGCTCCTGAAACGCAATGATGACGAGGCCGAGTCCTGAGGGACCCGGCATCCCGCCATCACACAAAACCCCCGGCAGAGCCTGAGCCTGCCGGGGGTTTTTCATGTCTGCTGGCCGGCCCTCCCGGGAGCCGGTAGGAGGAGCAGATCAGTCCGTGTCTTCACCCTGCCCGAGTGAGCGGGTTGGGCTTCCTCCGCGAGGGCGGGTCGTGGGCAGGTTCTCACCCGTCACGGCGTAGTAGACCCGCTCGGCCACATTGGTGGCATGATCGCCAATACGCTCCAGATTCTTGGCAATGAAGAGAAGCTCCGTACAGGCACGGATGTTCCGGGCATCCTCGATCATGTAAGTGACCAGCTCACGAAACACGGTCACGTAATGTTCGTCCACGCCCCGGTCGGCGTGCCAGACTTCCATCGCCTGATTGGCATCATGTTCAATGACGGCATCCACAGTCCGGCCCAGATTCTCTTTCACCAGCCGCCCCATGCTCCGCAGGCCGGACAGGGAAATCTGTCCATCACCGGACGCCGCCTTGATGGCCTTGCGGGCAATGGAGGCAGCATAATCGCCGATACGCTCCAGGTCCCCCGTAATCTTCAGGGCCGCAACGATCTCCCGCAGGTCCGCCCCCATCGGGCTGCGCAGGGCCAGCAGACGAATGACCAGACTCTCGACCTCCCGCTCCAGCTCGTCCACCTCCGGGTCCAGCCTCGTGGCCTCTTCAGCGGCGGACTCGTCATGGTCGGAAATGGCACGAAGGGCAAGCCCCACCTGCTCCTCCACGATACGGCCAATCTTCACCATCATGGCCCGGAGCTGTTCCAGCTCCTGCTCAAAACTCGAGACGATATGAGAACGCTCGTGTGGCATGATCTCTCTCCCCTTCCCGCTTATCCGAACCGGCCGGTAATGTAGTCCTGTGTCTGCTTCTCACGAGGGTTGGTGAAGATACGGTCTGCCGTATCCACCTCCACCAGCCTGCCGAGATAGAAGAAAGCGACACGGTCGGCACAACGTGCAGCCTGCTGCATGTTATGCGTCACGATCGCAATGGTGAACTCTTCTTTCAGCTCATCCAGCAACTCTTCAATCCGGGCTGTGGAGATCGGGTCCAGAGCGGAGGTCGGCTCATCCAGCAGAAGAACCTCCGGCCTGGTCGCAATACTGCGGGCAATGCAGAGACGCTGCTGCTGCCCGCCGGAAAGCCCGGTCGCCGGGGCATTCAGCCGGTCCCGCACCTCGTTCCAGAGGGCGACACGGGTCAGCACGTCCTGCACCCGCTCGTCCATCTCCGTACGGTTCAGCTTCTCATGCAGGCGCACGCCAAAAGCGATGTTGTCATAAATGGACATGGGAAACGGCGTCGGCTTCTGGAACACCATCCCGATGCGGGAGCGCAGCATGTCCAGATTGATGGAATCATCAAGGATGTTGCGTCCATCGAACATCACCTCACCCGTGGCCCGCTGGCCGGGGTAAAGGGCGTAAATCTTGTTGAAGACACGCAGCAGGGTGGACTTGCCGCACCCGCTGGGGCCGATCATGGCCGTCACGCAGCGGGCCGGGAAATCCAGCGAAATGCCATGCAGGGCATGGTGCGTCCCGTAATGGAAGTTCAGGTCCCGTACTGAAAGGGCGACATCCTGTACAGGTTCCCTGCCCGACAGGCTGGCAGATGACATCGAAGCAGAAGGCATGAAATTCTCTTCCCTTGATTTCAGTGACGGGATGAAAGCCGCACGGTGATGTTGATGAGCAGTACGCCGAACGTCACCAGCAGGGCACCCGTCCAGGCCAGCTGCACCCAGTCCTCATAAGAGGCACCGGCATACTGGTAGATGGCGATGGGCAGGCTGGCCATGGGCCGGGTCATGTCGGTGGACATGGTCTGATTGCCCAGCGATGTGAACAGCAGCGGAGCCGTCTCCCCCCCCATGCGGGCCAGGGCCAGCAGAATGCCGGTCGTCACGCCCTTGCGGGCCGAACGCAGGCAAAGGGACAGGATGACCCGCCAGCGGGCCGCTCCCAGGGCCGCTCCCGCCTCCCGCATGGCCGTTGGTACCAGGCGGAGCATGTCCTCCGTTGTCCGCACGATGAGAGGCAGGGCCAGCACGGCCAGCGCCACGGCACCGGAGAACCCGGAAAAGTGACCGAATGGCACGACAAGCAGCTGATAGATGAACAGGCCGATCAGAATGGACGGGGCCGACATCAGCATGTCCGCCACAAACCGCACGGCGCTGGCGAAATGATTGCCCTTGCGCCCATATTCGGAGAGATAGATGCCGCACATCAGCCCGACCGGGGCCGCCATCAACAGGGCAAGACCCGTCTGCAAAAGGCTGCCCACGATGGCATTGGCCAACCCGCCACCAGAACCGGGAGGCCCCATCCTGTGCGTCAGTGTTGCCCATGAGAGACCTACCAGCCCACGGCTCAGCAGCGTCCAGAGGATGGAGACCAGAACCAGAAGCAGGACACTCCCCGCCACAATACTGACGCCTGTCGCCACATAATCCAGCATCTGCCGCCGCAGGGCCTTGCGCCCCGGACGCCATCGCCCCGACTCAGAACCGGCCCTGTCGGCCTCGCTGGAAGATGCCGGAGAGATCACAGGTTCCGTCATTGACGTTTCCCTCTGAGACAACGTGCCAGCGCCAGGCTGACACAGGAAAGGAGCATGAGGATGAAGCCCAGCGCCATGAGAGACGAGAGACGCAGGGAGCCTTCCGGGCTTTCCGGGAACTGGAGAGCAATCAGCGAGGCCACGGTGCTGCGTGGCGCAAACAGGGACCAGCCCACGGTCGTCACGTTACCGATGATGAAAGTCACGGCCATGGTCTCACCCAGTGCTCGCCCCATGCCCAGCACGATCGCCCCGATCATGCCATTGCGGGACCAGGGCACGACAATCTTGCGCATCATCTCCCAGCGTGTTGCCCCCAGCCCGTAGGCACTTTCCCGCAGCATGGGGGGAACCGCCCCGAACACATCCACCATCACCGCCGTGATGAATGGAGCGATCATCACCGCCAATATGAT
This sequence comes from Parasaccharibacter sp. TMW 2.1891, assembly GCF_023337675.1. Taxonomy (NCBI): domain Bacteria; kingdom Pseudomonadati; phylum Pseudomonadota; class Alphaproteobacteria; order Acetobacterales; family Acetobacteraceae; genus Parasaccharibacter; species Parasaccharibacter sp. TMW 2.1891. The sequence goes on from NZ_QORT01000004.1 coordinate 50,270, forward strand.
ACCGGCCGTCACAAGCCCCGTACCAACTGGAGGACCGGAGAGCACGGACCCCAGAACAGGCACATGCCGGAAATGATGGTTCAGGAAAGGCTGTACATCACGGGCAATGAACGGGACGATGGTCTGGAACCCCCACATGCCGAAAATGATGGAGGGCACGGCCGCCAGAAGCTGGATGGTCGTCCCGACGATGGAGGCAAACCGCCCCGAGGCGATGTAGGTCAGCCAGAAGGCCGTACCAAACGCCATGGGGACGGCAATCAGCATGGCAATGAGCGTGCTGACGAGTGTCCCCAGCAGAGGGGCCAGAACCCCATATGTATCCTTGACGGGATTCCACGAGACTGTCGTGAAAAAGGAAAGGCCAAACCTTGTGAAAGCCTGCCAGCCGCCTGTGGCCATCAGCAGGATCAGCCCGCCAAGCATGGCCAGCACCAGCAGTGAGCAGAGCAGGAGCAACCCATGGAAAACGGCGTCGAACCCCGCTCTACGGTGTGATGAACGCAATACGGGCGTCATGCGCATGTATCCGAAGCCTTGACCGTTTCACCTTCAGAGGCCTGCCCTCATGATGAAGGATGCCTCGCCTTCGTGCATTACCGTCCCTGCCCGCAAAGAACAACCGTCAGAAAAAGCGATTGTCCCACTTTGATGGTGGAAGAACCCGCTTTTTTCTGTATTCCTCATTTCGGAATGAAAAATGCCATGTGTCTGGCACGGAAATATTTCACAATTATGAAACAGACCTCTTTCACCAGACCTTGATTTCAGGAGAGGACAATGCCTGCACATCAGTTCCAGGGTTTTGTTGATACGGTGGACAGCCAGAACGGCATCATTGCAGGCTGGGCTGTCAACCTGCACGAGCCGTCCCGTGTTGTCCTGCTGCATGTCCTGGTGGATGGCCAGGAAGTCATGCAGGTTCTCTGCGACCTCAAACGGGAGGATGTCCGCCAGATCCTGCGTATTCCCAGCAACAAGCTGGGCTTCCGCTTCAGGCTCCCCCCGGAAGCCTGTGATGGCGCACAGCACGGCATCTCCATCCGCTTTGATGACCGCACCGCCCTTCTCTTCCCCGATGAGGACCAGCCCGACAGGGCGCATGAGACCCTCACCTTCTCACGCCCGCCCCAGACCGAATATCAGAGCTGCGTTGATGGCATGTTCGAAGGGCTTCTGCGAGGCTGGGTCGTTTCCCGCAATCATCCGGGGGCTGACTGGTCCGGCCATGTTGTCGTGTCTGTCAGGGTGGATGGTGTGCCGGTCGGGACTGTCCGGGCCGACTGCTACCGGGGCGATGTTGTCGAGTTCCTGAAAAGCGCCCCCAACTGCGGATTCGAGCTGCCCATCCCCCAGCGCTATCATGATGGCCTTCCCCACGAGATCACCATTACCAGCCTGCCTGACGAAATCCCGCTTGTCGGCAGCCCGCTGGTCACGGCCCTGGCCGATGACCAGCTGACGGCAAAACTCGTACAGATTGAAAACAGCATCGCCGCCCTGCACCAGCAGCTGACAGCCCTGCGCAACACCACACGCTCGCTGATTCCCCGCAAGCCGCTCAGCCTCCAGCATTATGACCGCTGGGCAAAAAGCTATTACCCCCTCCTGCGGGAACAGACAGCCCTGCTGCGCAAGGCCCGTCCGCTGAAGGAAACACCTCTCGTCTCCGTCCTCTGCCCGACATGGCGGCCAGATGAGGCGGAGTTCCGCGCTGCTGTCGAATCCGTCCTGGACCAGACCTATGAAAACTGGGAGCTCATCCTTGTCGATGATGGCAGCCAGTGTGAACGGACCAGAGCGCTCCTCAGGGAATATGCCCGGAAAGACAGAAGAATCCGCACATTCTCACTGAAAGTGAACCGGGGCATTGCCGGGGCAACCAACAAGGCCATCAGCCACGCAAAGGGCGCCTACATTGCCTTCTTCGACCATGATGACCTGCTGGTGGATGTCGCCCTGGAGAACATGGTCCGGGCTGCGCTGGAGACCGGCGCCAGGCTGCTCTACTGCGACGAGGACAAGGTGGATGCTGGAGGGCACTTCCTCGAACCAAACCTGAAACCCGACTATGACTACCGCTACCTTCTGGGTTGCAACTATATCTGCCATCTCACCTTCATGGAGGCAGACACTGTCCGCCAGACCGGCCCACTGGACAGCCGCCATGACGGGGCACAGGACCATGATTTCCTCCTCCGTGCCGTGGAGATCATCCCGCGCGAGGCCATCCACCACGTACCGGAAATTCTGTACCACTGGCGCAAGAGCCCCAACTCCACGTCCAGCAATGTCAGCAACAAGGGCAATGCCATCCGGGCCGGTGAAGCCTGTATCACCGAGCATCTGAAACGCCGTGGCATCAAGGCGACCGTTTCTTCCGTGGAGCATCTCAGCCTCTATTCCATTCGCTGGCCGTTCCGGAAGCAGCCTGCCGTCAGCATCATCATCCCCTTCCGGGACCAGCTGGACATGACACGGCGCTGTGTTGAATCCCTCCTGGACACCCAGACCTACAGTGCCTTCGACATCATCCTTGTGAACAATTTCTCTACACACAGGGAAACGCTGGCATGGCTGGACGGAATACGGAACCATGACCGGATCAGCATCCTGCATGTAGAAGAAGCGTTCAACTACGCCCGGCTCAACAATCTGGCAGCCAGACACAGCAACAGCGACCTGCTGCTTTTCCTCAATAATGACGTCATCGTCACCCAGCCGGATTTCCTCAAACGGATGGTGCAGGAAACACAGGCCGCACCGGATGTTGGCGCCGTCGGGGCCCGGCTCCTCTACCCCAATGGCACCATCCAGCATGCTGGTGTGGCTGTCGGGCCAGACATCATCGGGGTCCATGTCCATCGTCTCCAGCCGGCGAAAGCTTTCGGCTACATCGGGCGCCTGTGTATCAGCCACGAGGTGACGGCCATCACCGGGGCTGCCATGCTGGTCTCCCACCCGCTCTTTGATGCCATGGGGGGATTTGATGAAGTCGGCCTGACCGTTGCCTACAATGATGTCGATCTCTGCCTGAAAATCCGCGACAACGGGTACCGCATCCTCTTCTGCGCCGAGGCGGAAGCCGTCCATCATGAGAGCTTCTCCCGGGGGAGTGACGACCGCCCGGAACATGAGGCCCGTTTTTTCAACGAAAAACAGATCATGCTGGAACGATGGAAAGACAATCCGCTCTTTAAAAATGATCCGGCATACCCACATTATTTCCGGCAGGACCTGAGGACCTTCTTTGACCTCCGCAACCCAGAGGATTTATGGTCCTGAGGGTGACGAGGCCCGGAGGAGTCCCTCCCGGTTTCTGAAAAAGTTTTCTCCCCTCCAGTGAAGGACGGGAGAACACGAAGGAGCACTATGATGAGCAAGATCAATCATTATCACACCAGCAACAACACACCGGACAACACGAAGGCTGTTTCCATCGAGACACTGAATGCTCGTCTGGCTGACCTGATCGACTTGGCACTGGTGACCAAGCAGGCCCACTGGAACCTCAAGGGTGTCAACTTCATCGGCGTACACGAGATGCTGGACGGCTTCCGCAGCGGGCTGGATGGCTTTGTCGATACCGCCGCAGAGCGTGCCGTCCAGCTGGGTGGCGTGGCTCTCGGTACCGTGCAGACAGTGCAGAAGAACACCAACTGCGCTCCGTACCCCACGGACATCTACACCGTGCATGACCACGTAAAGGCTCTGGCAGAGCGTTATGGCGTCGTGGCCAACAAGGTCCGTGAAGCCATCAAGGTGACGGCCGAAGCTGGCGATGAAGATACATCCGACATCTTCACCGAGATCTCCCGCGGGCTGGACAAGAACCTCTGGTTCCTCGAGGCTCACCTCCAGGCTGAAGCAGGCCCCCGCTAAGGGTTTGGGCCACACCGGGGCCTTCGGGCTTCGTGCTGACCGGGAAAAGGCATGTCTCCCACAGGGGCATGCCTTTTTCTTTGCCCGACACCCGCATCCCTTTCAGGCATGAAAAAAGGGTGGCCACAGCCACCCTTTCCCAATCTCCGCACCGTATCTGCCCTCAGAGGGACAGAGCCAGATGAAGCCGTGCGAAATAGAAAGGATCTTCCTTCAAGACATCCCTGACAGCACGACCATCCGGCAGGACGTCGTTTCCGGCCCCCAGATCATCCGGCATGTAATCGGCACGCCAGTCCTTGATGTTGGCATCTGCAGGCAAGGGCTGCAGGACAGGCTGGTCCGGTTCGGACACGGCCTCCGGCTCGGCCTCCACAACAGGTTCAGGCACGGCAGGCGGAACTCTCTCAGGCTTCAGGCTATTCATGATCGCCCTGAAATCCTCTTCCCCCAGAGGCCCCGGTATGCCCCCCCGCTCCCGCTGCACGATCCAGCCCTCGGTCACGCTCTTCAGCATGGCTTTCTCTGCCGGATTCTCCTCAGCCCCAGCCTGCCCGGCCCACCAGCTCCGCCAGGCAGCATCTTCCAGCTGGGCAAAGTCCTCTTCCGTCAGCCGCTGCGGCGCAGAAGACGGGGATTTCTTGACAATCCAGCCAGCCACCAATGCCTGAAAGGCAGCCCTGTCCATCTCCGGCATGTTCATATTCCCTCACGACCTGTCATTCTGCCTATCAAGGCCTCATACTGGGCAAGGTACTGCCTTACATCCAGCACATTTTCTGCATGGCGCCGTACATTATGAGCCAGCGTCTCGGCAAGTGTCCTGTTTTCCAGAAGGTGCAGGACAGCATCACCGATGGCATCCGGTTGCAGGAAGGGAACCAGAAGAGCCGTCTCCCCGTGCGTCAGATATTCCCGCACCGGGGCCGTATCACTGGCCACAAGCGGACAGCCCACGGCCATGGCCTCCCTGAGCGACCATGACAGGACAAAAGGGTAGGTCAGATAGATGTGGGCATCCGAACGCTGCAGAACCCGGACCATCTGCTCCCTCTCCAGCCAGCCGACAAAATGGATGCGGGAAAGATCAAGTTTGCCCTCAAGCTCCCTCAGCATGGTCTGCCGCCAAGTGCCGCCACCCGCCGGGGGAAGACCATAGCTGACATCCTCCTGCCCCATCAGAATGACCCGGCAGTCCGGCCGGGCCTTCATCAGGGCGGGAAGAGAGCGCATGAAGCTGTGGAACCCCCGGTATGGTTCCAGATTCCTGGCAGCATAGGTCACCAGCGTCTCATAAGGGGCAACGCTGATGCTTCCCAGCCGGAATGGCTTCTGCCGCAACGAAGGGTCAGGCCGATACTGGGTGAGGTCAACCCCCTCATCCAGCAGGGTGATCTTCTCCTGCGCCCAGGCCGGATACGTTCCCAGCTGGAAACGGGTCGGTGTCTGCCCCTCCCCCGGCCCGGCCAGTGCCTGAAGATTGATGGCATTCTTGCAGCGGATCAGAAGGCCCGCTTCCTGCGGCATGGGGAACTCCGGGTCAAACCCTATGTCCCGGTCTTCCAGACCATAATAGAACTCGAAATAACCCAGCACAGGCACACCGGGAAAGACTGAATCGATATTCAGCAGCTCCCCCCAGCCATGATGCCCAATGATAATATCTGGCCGGAACCCAAGATCCCGCAACGACCGGGCCACTGTCGCAATGGCCTCAGACCGATGGATGGCGTGGTCCATCTCCCGGACGAACGGATGCGCCCCATCCTGCCTCACCTCCGGCGGACGATAGAGCACCCGGCGGACACCGGGAATATCCGGCCCCTTGCCCGCCGTGATGAACACAACGTCATGCTCCGGCCTGCGGGCCAGATGAGCCACCATATGGGCATATTGCGCTGGGAAGCTCTGATGAACAAAAAGAAAACGCACCACTTCCCCCGGCCTGATCATGCCCCTGACGCCCTGTCAGGGCCGTTGCCTTCAACCCCCTTCTACGGCCTTATTTGCGCTTGCCAGAAGCCGCCGCAGCCTGGTTTTTCCCCTGCCCCTTCACCGGGACAAACTCAAGCTGGAACCCTTCCAGCGGGGCCAGACTCTCAGCCTGAAGAGCCTCCTCTCCCCCCTCGATGGGCCCCACCTTCGTGCCATCCGTAAAGCTGGCCGCCAGCCTGACCGTCCATTTATGGGCAGCCTCACCCTTCAGGCGGACCCGCAGCCCCAGAATCGGCAGGGACATCCCCCGTGAACCACAGAACTGCCCTCCCTCGGACCAGGGAGACAACCAACCACGCCCCAGAACGGCCTGATATTCAATATCCTTGGCCCGGACAGGCCCCTCGGGACGAACGGCGAAACCCTCGATCCAGCGTTTGCTGTCGACCTGTCCGATCCATTCACCAAGAGCACCGCCCACATCACCACGACGCTGGATATGGGCCACAACATCCCGGGTTGCTCCACCAACAGCACCAGAGACGGAAGCCTTGCTGCCACCAACCCGGTTCCCTTCCGCCATGGCGCCCGCAGCCGGGTCCGCCGGTACCCCACTGATAAGGCTGATCACCTGAAGGCGGGGCGTTTCACTTCCTGCCTGACCATCCTGATAGGTCGTCACCATCACACCGGCAGGACCACGCCTCACCCTTACCAGTGCAGCGCTGTTGGCAGCTCCCATCCAGCCATCGGCAGCAAACGTGACAACCTCGACGGCATCCTCCGGCACACCCGGTGCCCGGGATATCCGCACACCCGGCAGTCCGCTCGGCCCAGCTTCCACCTGGCCCGGGGCGTGAAACACACAAAAAACGCCGGCGTCCAGCGTCATCACGTGGGCTCCCGCCTTCAGGTCCACAACACGATGACGAGGCTGTTCTGTGTCCGTCTCTGGCATGCTATCTCCGATGATCATCTTCCATGCGTCAAGCGCGAGGCGCCCACATTGCACAGAAAATCTTAAAATGTCCCTGTAATCATAACTGATTTGATAATATTCTGCAAAATGTCATCGTCATATATGGGCACGGTTCACTCCTGGCGACATTTTTCCCGCAGGAAAACACCAGCCAGCCGTTCCACCGGAAGCCCCAGCGGCAGAACCTGTCCCCAGGCTGGCCCCGCCTGCCTGAGACGTTCCGCAGAAGCACCGATATCAAAGCCCACGACCGGCAGCCGGGCCTTCCACAACCAGCCCAGCGCATAGCACCATGTCTCGGGGGCAATGGATGTCACGAAACCAACATCCGCCTTCACATCCTCTATCAGGGGCAGAACATCCCTGTCCTCATAAGAGCCAGTCACCCTGATGCCCGCCGCAAGGCTGGCCGTGTCATCATGCGTACTTCCAACAACTATGAGTTGCAGAGGAAGCCCTTCCCTCTGGATGTGCTGCCCCAGCGCCAGAAGCACATCATGACCTTTCCAGCGGCTGATTCCCCCCAGAACCAGTATTTTCAGAGGCCGCTCCGGCGTTGGGAGGCGCTCACTGCGCAACAGGGGGCCTGATGCCCTGATCTGCCAGTCATCTTCCAGCGGCTCGATGCTGATATCCCCAAGGCCGGGCATGTGCCGCCTCAACCGAGAGGCCGCATCCATGGACGGGGCCACGATCCTGCGGGCCTGACGCAGCTCCCTGTCCGAGCGGGCCAGAAAAGCAGGCAGTGTCAGCCCATCATCCGCCAACACGCTGCCCCGCCCCAGACACTCCATGCAGCCCGCCATGGAGGGTTCCCCGCAATAGCGGCCATGCCTGTCCAGCAGTGCGATGCGGGGACAGAACCAGACATGGTCATGCACATGGACATCATACGGCACGCCCAACTGCTGCGGCAGGTCACGCAGACCCGGCTCATGGCCCAGCATATGGTGCCACACAACAAGACGGACGCCGAGCTGGCGCAGAAAAGCCAGCAGCACGGGCTGTTCTGCTGGCAGGGTGAACACCAGATTGGGGGCCTCCAGCCCTTCCACGGGGCTGACCACCCGGCAGCCTGTTTCCGTAGGCTCCAGAATGATGGGCAGAAGCCCCGCCTGCCCCAGCAGGGCCGCCTGCTCTCTCACAGCACGGGCCACCCCTCCGCCCCCACGATGCTGGAACAGGGCCACCGCTCCGACAAAACGCTCCCTGTGCTGGCGCAGCCGCCGCCCGTCCAGCAGCCGGCGGTAATCCCGCAACGGATTCACCTTCTTCCACCGCTGTATGGCCGCATCATAGCCGGGATACAGGCGATTCAGTATGTCCAGATTGCGACGCAGGAGAGGCACTGCCTCCTGCCCGAAAGACCCATGCCCATGGTGCAGGACATAGACATCCACAGCGGCCAGATGGCGGAAGCCAGCCTCGCTAGCCCGAAGGCAGAAATCATTCTCCTCAGCATAACCCTGGGCAAAATAAGCCCCTCTCAGTTGCCCCACCTCGGCCAGACAGGCTGCTGCAATCCCCATGCAGAACCCGTTGGCCGTCGGCAGCTCCACCACCGGCCGGACACTTTCCGCCTGTTCCTGCAAAAGCCTGTCCATGGCGGCCAAGGCTGCGGGATCAGGCGCCGGGTTGTCACGCTCATGCGACGGATAGGATGTCAGCCCCCCCGCATTGGAGAAAGGCGTGACCGTCCCTGCCCGCTCAAGACGCAACCAGTGGCACAGGCGCTCCACCCAATTGCCAGAAACGAGCGTATCACTATTGAGCAGGATGACATCCCACCCGGCTGGCACAAGGGCCATTCCAGCATTGATGCTGCTGACAAACCCCTGGTTCGTCATCTGCCGGTGCAGGGTGATACGGCCCGCCGCCGCCAGCCTGTCCAGATGATCCCGAATCCCGGCATCCGGGGACGCATCATCCACGATGATGAGGCGACAGGAGTCCGGCATGGTGGCCAGAACGGAGGCCAGACAGGCCCGCACCTCGGCCTCCCCCCGATAGACCGGCACAATGATGGCACAGCCTGTCCCCACAGCGTCTTTCCGCCTGTCGGCCCCGCCGTGCTTCCGGACCATGCGGCACCCCGATTTCGTCCAGCCCTTCCTCCTGTTTCCCCCCTCTTCTGGCGTACGCATCAGCTGTACCAAGGCGGGATCAAGCGGAGCGCCCTTCAGCAGGCGGTCATACTGATCCTGAAAACCGGTCGGGCGGTGCAGCAGGCGGGGCCAGTCCGCATAAGGCAGGTAAAAACCCCGGGGCCGTTGCAGCAGGGCCGTACTGCTGAAGGCTTCCGCAGGACGGTCCACCCGTAGCGGATCCTCATGCCCCTCCACCCACAACCATGGCAGAAAGTCCGGCTCACCAGGATACCACAACCAGCCCCGGACACCCTCCGCCTCCGCCATGACCAGCGACTGGCAACGTATCAGGGCCTGTATGTCGATCGGGCTCCCCAATACCGGCCGGTCATGACACAACACGACAAGCTGCTGACCCCGCCACCATGGTCCGGCCTCCTCCGGCACCAGCCGGGCCAGATCATGCACACCGGCTGTCACTGTTCCCAAACGTCGGCCATCCAGCACAAGGTCCACCGGGCCAACTGCACGCAGCCGCAGAGCCCCCGCATTGGACAGCACGGCCCAGCCCGGCACCCCGAGAGGAAAAGACAGGCTGTCCGCCAGGGCATGATGCTCCACCGTCAGACTGTTCCGGGACAGGACCTGCCCCATGATGCGGGCCGCTGGCCCGGTGGCCCCGCATCGCAGATACCCTCCTGCCAGAGCCAGCCCGGCTTCCCGCAGCCCATACCGGGCCCACAGACGTTCCAGCCGCGGCAGGGCCTGCGGAATGGCACCACTCTCCAGCAGAGCCATGGCACAGGTAAAGCTGATATTGTCATCCCGCCCGGACAGCGCTTCGGCCCGCTTCAGCCAGAAGAGACCATCCTCCCGCCTGCCCTGGGTCAGGCAGGCCCGGCCTTCATCAAACGCAGTCTGGATGGCCTGCATATGCCGGGCTGTCCAACGGGCCTCATCCTGTACCCGGAGAAGACGACCATAACCCGGGATGAAGCTGGCCTGCATCTTCACCGGCTGATCCCGGTCTCCACTGCCGCCATGTCCATCAAGGCGGGGTCCTGCGAGGCCTCAGCAGAAGGGTCTGCCAGACTGTCCAGCAGGGTCTGCGCCTGTTCAATTCCCTGCCGTGCAGCCTGCCCCAGCCAATACCGGGCCTGCTCGCCATTCTCAGGCCCACCCAGCCCCCGGAGCAGGTAACGCCCCAGCATCATCTGGGCCAGACCATGCCCCCGTTGTGCGGCCTCCTCGAAACATTCACGGGCCCGCTCCAGATCGACCGGCACATCGTGACCACCCCCGTGCATGGCACCAAGGGAGAAATAGGCCTCTGGCAACCCGGCCTCGGCGGCTTTCTGGTACAGCTCCAGCGCCCTTGCATGGTCCCGGCCTCCGCCCACCTGCCCTGTCACGAGCAGCTGCGCCACACTGACACAGGCTTCCGGCATACCCTGGCGGGCGGCCTTGTCCATCCAGAGAAAACCATCTTCCCTGTTCTGTGCCACGCCACGCCCTTCAAACAGCATACGGCCATACCAGTACTGTGCGTTGACGACACCTTCCCGTGCCAGACCCAGCCAGTAGAAGGCCTCCGTCTCATCTGCCGTGCCCCCTACACCCTGCGCAAGACAGACGCCCAGATTGAAGGCACCAAGCAGATTTCCACCTTCCGCCTGCTGCCTGAGACGCTGCTGGAGGCTGCGCTGTTCATCTTCCGGGCGGGTCACACCGGCCAGCACCAGATTGCCAAGGTCTGCATCGGCCATATGGTCCCCCAGCATGGCAGCATGGTTGAACCACTGGGCCGCTTTTCTCTCATCCCGTGGGACGCCGGTTCCTGTCAGATACAGCACGGCCAGCACACGGGCCGCAGGGGTATGATGCTGTTCAGCAGCAAGCTGATACCAGCGGGCGGCCTCCATCGGGCGCCGGAGCAGTTCTTCCCCCCGGATGTACAGATCTCCCAGCAGGGCCGCTGCCTCGGCATCCCCGCCATAGGCTGCCCGGCGCAGCCAGCTTTCCCCCTGGATGACATTGACCTCTACCCCAACGCCTTTCAGGAGCATCAGCCCGTACCGGGCCTGGGCAGACGGAATGTTCTGCTCGGCGGCTTTCAGATAATGACTGGCAGACTTCCCGGCATCACGGGCCTGGCCACTGGCACCATGCTCGTAAATCCACCCCATGGCAGCATTGGCCAGACCGATGCCACCCTCTGCGGCCCGCTGGAGAAGCTCCACAGCCTGCGCCCGCTGACTGTCATCCTCGGCCTCATCCAACAGGATGAGTCCCAACCCGAGCGCCCCCTGCAATGACCCGCCCCGCACAGCTTCGCCATACCAGTGACGTGCAGCCTGCCTGTCCTGCAGGTCATCAGGACCATGATTGAAAATATGCCCCAAAAGGGCCTGGGCCTCGACATGCCCGGCGGCGGCACTTTTTTCCGCCCATATGCGGGCCCGGGCAAAATCCGGCTTGTGGGCATCCATGGCATCCGTATCAAAACGCTCATAGAGGCCACTGCCTGCGGGAACGGTCCTGGCCGGGTCAAATCCGTCCGGCACACCCATGGCGAACAGCGTGGCCAGCGTAAAACTGGCCTCGCCAAGACCAGCCTCCGCCGCAACAAACGTCCAGCGGGCACCTTCCTCCAACGAAGAAGGCGTCCCCTGACCGGACAGATAACACTGCCCAACCCTGTATGCCGCCTCTGGAACGCCCGCATTTGCAAGTTTTGCGAAGAGGGAAAAAGCCTGTGGCGTTTTCCCCTCTTCCAGCAACCGGGTTGCCCGGGCAAGCCTGCGAGCTTTGGTGTCAAAAATGGCAAGCCTGCGTGCCATGGCCATGAGCCAACCTCCGCCTTTAAGAGGGCTCTCTCATACCCTCTGTTGCTGCGGGTACAACGCGACTGAACAGATATTTCAGGATCGTCCGCTTGCCGACATCAATATCGGCCGTCACTGGCATACCCGCACTGGGATGGAAGAAAGAAGGCTGACCATGAAGGGTATATTTGTCAATTCTTAGCCGGACACGATAGAAAATGACAGAATCACCCTGTTTCATCATGGCAGAAGGATCAATCCCGGCCCTGATGTTCCCCTCGACCATTTCAGGTGGCAGGAACGTATCGGCACTGATGATGCTGACCGTTCCCTTCGCCCCGCCATACTGGACATAAGGGAAGCTGGCAAACTTGATGATGGCATGATGGCCCTGCCGTACGTAGGCGCTGTCCTGCGGGCTCATGAGAGCCTCCACCTCCAGCCCGCTGTCGGTCGGCTCCAGCGTCATCACCCGCAGGGTGGGTTCCACCGTCGCTCCGACAGAAATGGGGGCTATAGTCAGCACGACACCATCCTGTGGGGCCCGCAGATCGATTTCCTTCTGCTGGACACGCCCTTTGCGGTAGTCACTCCTCAGCTGATCCAGCCGCCGCTCGCCAACCACAAGCATTTCATAGATCTTCGTCTTCCATGACTGGATATAGCTTTCCCGCAAGGCCCTGAGGGCGCTCAGACGGTTTTCCGTAGCACCAGCCGTCTGCTGGGCAGAGATCAGCGCCCGCTCCGTATCCATCACGGCGTCCTGTGCCCCGAGGGTGGAAAGACGGGACCCCACGGCTTCTTTCTGCTCCCGTTCCCGCATGTCCAGCACGGCCTGCGTGACCTTCAGCTTGCTGGCATACATGGCCGCACTGGCCCTGGCCGCCTGAAGGTCGTTCTGCATTCCGGCGATGCGACGGTCAAAATCCGCAACGTGGGACTGATAATCCACCTTCATCTGCATGAAGACCTGCGCCTGCTGGATGGAGGCTGGCACGTTCATGTCTGCCTGATAGTCCCCATCGGAGGCCTGCGCCTTGAGCCGGGACACCTCCGCCTGAAGGGACTGCATCTGGGCGGAGAGATTCTCCATGTCCACATTGCTCAGTGTCGGATCCAGACGGGCCAGAACCTGCCCTTTATGGACATATTCGCCAACCCGGGCATTGATCGATCTGACACGCCCCTGGGCCACAGGCTGTACCACCACGATGGGAGCGGTCGAGATGATCCGCCCCGTGACAGTCACGACCTTGTTGAGCGGGAACAGCGCCATGGCCGCCACGCTGGCCAGCACCAGCGACCCCACAAGCCACGTGATGTAGCGTGCCGAGGCCGTCATGGGCAGATTGACCATCCCCAGTGTAGGAGAATGGAACTCCAGCAGGGCTATGGGCATGTCCTCCGGGGCAAACGGATCATCCGCCTTGCGTGGCCCCTTGTGATTGTCCTCATCCATGTTGGGGGCAGCCTGCTGCTCTGTCTCCTGTGCGGGGCCAGACCCGGTATGCCTGCTCTCGCTCATCATTCCTGCCCTCCTGAAGACGGACCATCACCTGCCTGTGCACCCTGCGAAAGATGCCGGTTCTGCTGGAGCCACAAGGTACGGTACACGTCGCAGCGTTCCAGCAGGACCTCATGCGGAGCAATATCAATGGCCCGCCCCTGATCCATCACGGCAATCTGGTCACAATCCACCAGCGAGGACAGACGGTGCGACACGATCACCATGGTCCGCCCCTTGGCCAGATTCTTCAGGTTGGCATTGACGAGGGCCTCGGATTCCGGGTCCAGCGCAGATGTTGCCTCATCAAGAATCATGAGTTTGGGGTCAGAGATCACGGCACGGGCAATGGCCAGACGCTGCCGCTGGCCACCGGAAATGTTGGTCGATCCTTCCTCGATCCACGTCTCATACCCAGCGGGCATACGCTCGATGAATTCCTCCGCACCAGCCAGACGGGCCGCCCGGATCACATCATCCAGTGTCAGACCCGGGCGCCCGGCGGTGATGTTGTCATGAATGGTGCCCCGGAAGAGGAAGTTGTCCTGAAGGACCACACCAAAAGACCGCCGCAGGTAATGGAGGTTGATCTCACGCAGGTCGACACCATCAAGACGCAGGTAACCCTGATATTCCCGGCTGACCCCCTGAAGAAGACGGGTGATGGTTGATTTACCAGACCCGGAACGCCCGACAAGGCCGAGCATGGTCCCGGCAGGAACCTCGAACGTCACGTTCGACAAGGCCCTGGTCGAAGCTCCGGGATAGGTGAAATTGATGTTGCTGAAGCTCAGCGCTCCCTTGATGGGCGGACGCATGCCGTGGGTCAGGGCGTAGGTTTCCGTTGGCTGATTGAGCACCTCGCCAGCTTCCCCCAGAGACACGGTCACTTCATTGAGGGACTCCATGATCTTGGCCAGACCGACCAGCGGCGAAGCCACACGGCCGCCCAGCATCATGAAGGCCATGAGCGCACCGCCCTGCATGGTGTTGGCGTCCGTCAGCACCAGATAGGCACCAACCAGGATGATCCCCCGGTTGATGAACATGTTGAGCGGCTGCACCATCGTGCTGACCCAGTTGGCCAGACGCTGGGACGCCAGACGCCAGTGGATGACAACGGCCGTGCGATTGTCCCACGCTGCCCGCCGGGTATTTTCCAGCGCCAGGGTCTTGACGGTACGGATACCGGCCACGGTCTCATACAGTGTGGCTCCCCGCTGCATCTCCGCCCGGACCATCTTGCCCGCCACACGGCTGACCACAGGCAGCATGATGACCACGATCAGACCGATGGCCCCGGCGGCAACGAGTGTCAGCCATGCCAGGGTGGAGCTCATATAGAACAGCACCGGCATGACAACCATCAGCATGAACATGTCGAGCATGGTGTTCAGCACCTGCCCGGTCATGAAGTCACGTACCTTGAAGATGGAGTTGAAGCGCCCCAGCACCTCACCAGCCTGCTGGCGCTCATAGAACTCCAGCGGCAGGGCAAGAAGGCGGTTGAAGGCATGGAGGGAGATACGGGCATCCAGCCGGGTACTGACCACCAGTGTCAATTCCTGCCGGGCGTAAGTCAGCAGCACTTCGTACAGGCTTAGAATGACGACAAAACCCGTCAGGGAGACCAGGGTCGCCATGGAGTGATAGTTGATGACCCGGTCCACCACCTGCATGACGATCATGGCCGGGAACAGTCCCAGAACGCTCAGCACCATGGAGGAGAAGACGATGTCCCGCAGGCCCTTCTTCTCCCGCATGACCATTTTGGCGAACCAGTAAAAGTCGAAATTGGCGTCCGCCTCGGATTCATCGCTGCGTTTCTTGATGAGGACGACATCACCCGTCCAGAGCTGCATCAGCCTCAGCTCATCAATCGGAACAGGTGGCTCTCCCTCGCCCTTGAGGGGGTCCCGCAGCCAGACAATACCCTTCTCAGGGTCCGTACGGACCAGCAGGCCAGCAGACCCATCCCTGAACAGAAGCACGACAGGCGGCGTGAAGCCCAGCTTTACGAGATACCGCCACCGCAGGCGCATCCCCTTGGCCACGGCCCCAAAATCCCTGAGCCAACGGACAAGGGTTGCAGGCGACGGAGACGACTCCCCAGGCTCTGCGGCAAAGTCGTGTATATCCAGCTCGATACCATGATACCGCGCCGCTGCCATGACGGCCCGCAGACGAATATAGACCGGGCTCACACGCTGTGGCCTGGCATTGCCATGGTCTGGCCCATGGGTATTGGACTTGTGGCCTCCAGCTTCCTGCCCGGAAGACTGTTCGCCAGTTGGAGGCTGGTTCTCCACAGAATATCCTTACCTTGTCTCTTCACCCGCATCAGGCGTTCTGCTGCCTGATACCCCACTCACATCATGCCAGACGGAAATCTATAGGCAGTTACAGGCCACAAGCAAGGGCACAATATGATTTGCTGTTACTTTTTGCTCATCTTGTGGTGCCTCCCTCTCTCCCCTTCCATTCTCCCAGCCAGCTCCCCATCTGGAAGGCACTGAACGGGGCCACCATGGCCTCCCTCTTGCCCAACAGCAGAAGGCCCCTCCATGCTGACACCTCCGCACCAGGCGGCATCCCTGCCGGATTTCTTTTACCGCCCCCTCACCCTGCCTATTGCCACAGCCCCCCGCCTCGTTGCCCTGAATACGGACCTGGCACAACAGCTCGGCCTTGATGTGGACTGGCTGCACTCTGCCGAAGGGCTGGCCTTTCTCTCCCGCGGGCTGCTGCCAGGCCGGGATGACACGTCACTAGGGCCTGTGGCGATGGCCTATGCCGGACACCAGTTCGGCCAGTTCGTTCCCTCTCTGGGTGATGGCCGGGCCGCCCTCATTGCCGACTGCCAGATGGAAGATGGCTGTCTGGTGGAGCTCCAGATAAAAGGAACAGGCCCGACGCCCTTCTCCCGCAGCGGTGATGGCCAGAACACGCTGGGGCCCGCCTTGCGGGAATATCTGGTGAGTGAAGCCATGCATGCTCTCGGGATTCCTACCACAAGAGCACTGGCCGTATTGACGACCGGTGACATGGTAGACCGGAGCGAGGGCCCCGTGCCCGGTGCCCAGATCGTACGGGTGGCCCGCAGCCATGTCCGGGTCGGCAGTTTTCAATATGCTGCGGCGCATGGCAGGCTGGAGCATGTCCGCCAGCTGGCGGATTTCACCATCCAGCGCCTGTTCCCCGACCTCGCTGCGGAAGGGCCGGGCCGTTATCTGGCGCTGCTGAAAACCGCCATAAAACAGCAGGCCCAGCTTGTGGCACGATGGATGGAGGCCGGCTTCATCCACGGTGTCATGAACACTGACAACTGCGCCCTCTCCGGGGAAACGCTGGATTATGGCCCCTGCGCCTTCATGGACCGGTTCGATCCCATGAAACGCTTCAGCTTCATCGACAGGGATGGCCGCTATGCCTATGGCCGGCAGCCCGCCCTAGCCCTGTGGAATCTCAGCCGTCTGGCAGAATGCCTGTTTCCACTCTTTGATGACGATGAGGACAGGGCCATCGACCAGGCGCAGGAAGCCCTGCATGATTATGACGGGCTGTTCCACCATCACTGGCTGGCAGGTTTCCGGCGCAAGCTGGGACTGGAAACACGGGATGACCATGACATCCGCCTGCTGGAGCATGTTCTGGAAACCATGCATACCGGGCAGGCCGATTTTACGAACACCTTCCGCATGATGGGCTCCCCGGAAGTCGCCATCGACGGGGATTATTCAGCCCTGCGGGACCTGTTCCCCGGCAACAGGGGCCATTTCGACCTGTGCCGGACAGAAATCCTTCATCGCCTGACGCTGGAAACGCGCCCGCCAGAACTCCGCCAGAAAACCATGCAGGGCACGAACCCCCGCATCATCCCCCGCAACCATCAGGTTGAAGCGGCCCTGTCACAGGCCATGACGGGCGATTACCGGCTGTTCCACAAACTTCATGAAGCCCTGAAGACCCCTTTTGCCGAGGCCGATGACGGGCTGGATGCTGCCCCCCGGCCAGAGGAGGAAGTCCACCACACATTCTGCGGGACATGACACTCCCCGCCACTGTCAGGCGGGGAAAGCTCTTTTCACTGCGTCAGGCTGCGGACACGCTGAAGGGCCTGATCCAGCCCTTTCGTCGAGAAAAAGAGCTTCATCGGCTTGCCGGAAAACGTCATGGCCGTGAAAACGGCCTTCGGCTCTTTCAGCAGGCTGGCCCATTGCTGGTCATCAAAGCTCAGGGGAACAAGGCACCCTGTCGGCAGGCAGGTGGAAAAGGAATAGACATCCCCTACAGGCTGGGAGGCGTTGGTCAGTGTCAGGCCACGAACCAGGTCCAGCCCGAAGGGCACCGTAGCCACACCACGCACCTGCGTTCCGTCAGTCTCAAGACGGATGCTCATGACCCGCCTGTGGGACCGGGGCTCCAGCGCCTGCTGCTGCATGGCGCACTGAACATGACCATCCCCCCCTGCCCCATCATCAGGTGCCAGGCAGGCCACATCCCAGTCCTGATAACGCTCCCGCAGGGAGCTGGCCCCGTTGGGCAGGCTGGACGCCGCATAGGCGGACACCCCCGACAGAAGCACACAGCCCCAGAGCCCCCCCAACAGTCGCACCGCCACACCACCTTTTGCCATGGTCTTTTTTCCGTCCCGAGCCATTTCAGTCGTCCGGCCTTATAGACCATAGGACCCTGCTGGTCACCAGCCTGTCAGTTGCTTTCCCACCAATGCCGCTGCGCCATCCGGGCGGCCGTGCCCACATCCGCCTTCAGTTTGGCATCGCCCTGCGAGGTCTGGATCACACGGTCCGTCTCGGCCTGTTTCCGGGCGAGATCGGCCTTGATGACGTCATCCTCCCGGCTGGCCCTGGTCTCCAGCATCTTCAGCTTGAGCTGCTCTTCCTTCAGCTCAAGCTCACGGCTGGCCTCCTTGTAACGCCGGTCATCCTGCCATTCCGCATCACTGCGGGAATTGCGGGCAGCCGCAATGCGGGCGGCACTGTCCGCTGCCTGCCGCCGCAACCTTTCCTGCCTCTGCTGCGTCGCCCGGGCAGCCTGCTGCTGGGCGGCCTCCAACGCCAGACGGCGCTGGTCCTGACTGTCCTGGATGCGCCCAAGTGTCTCGAGCTGGGCAGGGTCTGTCGCCTGTGCAAGGGCGGCACCCCCCATCTCCCAGGGAGCTGCCAGAACCAGAGCCAGCAACATACGATTCCATCCACCTGAACGCATCATTCCATCCTCCTCCGGGAAAGACTCTGCCTCAACGCTTCGGGCAGGCCGCATTGGGCTGGACACGGGTCCCATTCTCACCCGTTGACACCAGCAGTGCCGTACCGGGCCGGTATTCGCAAGTCCGGCCCACCTGTGTGGAGAGCAGGACATCCCCGCCAGCCCGGTCCTGGTAAGCAATCGTCACACCATCAACAAGCGTATGACCACCCACAGCCTGCCCACCCACAAGGGATCCCCCCAGGGCACCACCGGCACCAGCAGCCAGACCACCGCCCCAGCCAGCATGACCAGCACCAACGGCCAGACCACTGCCAAGAGCTGCCCCCAGAATGCCACCGACAATCTTCGCCGTATCGCGGTTACGGGAATTGTCCACGTTCACACGGGCAGCAGACACGGAAATGATCTGCACGGCACGGCCCCGCTGCACGGTATTGACCTGGGACTGGTCATAGACATCCGGCCGTGACTCCTGTCCCGGCGTCACACAGGCACCCAGAGCCAGAAAAGGTACGATCATGACAGCCATCAGGCCACGGGTTTTCAACATGGTCTCTCCACTCTCCAGAACAGCCCACCACAGAATACAGACAGGGCCATGAAAAAAGCCTTCCATTACAGGAACATCCCTCCAGGCAGCACCACCCGGGAAGGCCAACCATCCCTTTTTCCAGAAACAGGAACCCCATCGTCAAGTCGGATTCGTGCAAAATTCTTCCACCTTTACGGGACATCACCGGTCCGATAGTGAACCAGTTCATGTTTCCCTGACTGTCAGACGGACCCAGCCCCATGACCACTGCCAGCACCCTCCCCCATCTCTGGCTGCCCTACAGCCAGATGCAGACCGCCCCCATGCCGGTGGAGGCTGCCGCCACCTCCGGCAGCACCATCACCCTTGCGGATGGACGGACGCTTGTTGATGGCATCGCCTCATGGTGGACGGCCTGCCACGGCTACAACCATCCCCATATCCGGCAGGCCCTCGTCCGGCAGGCAGAAACGATGCCGCATGTCATGTTCGGCGGGATGGTCCACCAGCCCGCCATGACACTGGCCCGGCGTCTGTCAGACCGGCTGCCCGGCGATCTGGAGCGGGTCTTCTTCACCGATTCAGGGTCCGTGGCGATGGAGGTGGCAGCCAAGATGGCCATCCAGTACCAGCTCAACCAGGGGCGGGAAGGGCGGCACAGGCTCCTCTCCTTCCGGGGCGGGTATCATGGGGACACGCTGGCCATGATGGCCGTCTGCGACCCGGAAGAAGGGATGCACCGCCTGTTCGGAGAGGCCCTGACACCGCAGATCATTGCCGACCTCCCCACCACGCCCGGGACGCTGGCGGCACTGGAAACCCTTCTCTCCGAGCGGAGCCACGAGATCGCCGCCATCATCACCGAACCCCTCGTGCAGGGGGCAGGCGGGATGCTCTTCCACGGGCCGGAAACCCTCCGTCATCTCCGCCGTCTCTGCGATGACCACGGCATCCTGCTCATCATTGATGAAATCTTCACCGGGTTCGGCCGGACGGGGACATTTTTCGCCTGCGAACAGGCCGGGATCACGCCGGACATCATCACCCTGTCCAAGGCCCTGACAGGCGGCACCATGCCCCTCGCCGCCACCATTGCCCGGAAACACGTGTTCGAGGCCTTCCTCTCGGATGATCCGCTCCATGCCCTCATGCATGGCCCGACCTTCATGGCCAATCCACTGGCCTGTGCCGTGGCCAATGCCTCGCTGGACCTGTTCGATCAGGAGCCACGGCTGGAACAGGTCCGGTCCATCAGTGCCCAGATGGCAGCAGAGCTGGAACCCTGCCGCTCCCTGCCCGGCGTCAGGGATGTCCGTGTTCTGGGTGCCATCGGTGTCGTGGAGCTGGAAACGCTGGATGACCCGGAGGCCCTCAAGCGGGCCTTCATCGAAAAGGGCGTCTGGGTCCGTCCCTTCCGGCGCATCGTCTATCTCACGCCCGCCTTCACCATCACGCCCGATGAGCTGAGCAGACTGACCGGCAGCATCCATCATGTCCTGAAGGACCATCTGGGATGAACACCCTCCAGTCCGCCCTTCAGGCAGCCCTGCATGAGCGGGACCGCCAGCATACCCGCCGCCATCTTGTCCCCGTGGAACGGCAGGGCGGCTCTCTGCTCCGTCAGGGCCGGAAGCTGGTTGATGTCACCTCCAACGACTATCTCGGCCTTGCGGACCATCCCCTGCTGCGCCAGAGGGCGGCAGACTGGGCGGAACGGTACGGCACAGGCGCACGGGCCTCCCGCCTTGTCAGCGGTACCCTGCCCCTGCACACGCAGCTGGAAGAAAAACTGGCCCGCTTCAAGAAAAGCGAGGCGGCCCTGCTGTTCGCCAGCGGATGGCAGGCCAATGCGTCCCTGCTCCCCGCCCTCAACCACCTGTCCCGCCAGCAGACGGGCCATCCGGCCATCCTCTTCATGGACCGCCTGAACCATGCCAGCCTGCATCATGGCTGTCTGGCGGCCGGGCTGCGGCAGGTGCGCTTCCATCATAACGATCTTGCCCATCTGGAAACCCTGCTGGACCGCCATGCCGACCAGAAGGGCCTGAAATTCGTCATCACCGAGACTGTCTTCTCCATGGATGGAGACCGGGCCGACATCCCCGCCCTGCGGGCACTGGCAGACCGTCACGGGGCCTTCCTTTACGTTGATGAAGCCCATGCCACCGCCGTTCTGGGGCCGGGTGGGTGCGGCCTGTCCAGCGGGCTGGCGGACATCACCATGAGCACGGCCAGCAAGGCCCTGGGTGGAATGGGAGCCTTCGTGACGGGAAGTCGGGCCCTCTGCGACTATCTGGTCAATCAGGCCTCCGGCTTCATTTACAGCACGGCCCTGCCCCCTGCCTGCCTCGGGGCACTGGATGCCGCCCTTGAGATCGTCCCTTCACTGGAGGCTGAACGCCTGCATCTCCAGCATCAGGCCAGCCGTCTGCGCCAGCGACTGAATGATGCAGGGTGGAAGACAGGCCCCTCCAGCACACAGATCATTCCGGTCATGATCGGAGACAGTGAAACGGCCCTGCATGTCGCCCGCTCTCTGGAGGAAAAAGGATTCCTCAGCATTGCCATTCGTCCGCCCACCGTCCCGCCCGGCACGGCCCGCCTGCGGATCGCTCTGGAAAGCCGCCTTTCCGCCACCACCATAGACCAGCTCGGCGACGCCCTGCTGGACAGCCTGCGGAGTGTGACGCCCCGATGATGACGCTCCATTTCCTGCATGGCTGGGGCTATGATGCCAGCTTCTGGACACCACTGCGGCAGCATCTGCCGGAATTCCGGCATGTCTGTGCTGATGCGGGCTATTTCGGAGCGACGACACGGCCAGACCTGCCGGAAACTCCCTTCTGGGCCGTGGGCCATTCCGCCGGGGCCTGTTCCCTGCTGGCCCTGGAAGCACCGCACTGCCTTGGCCTCATCAGCATCAACGGCTTTGCCCGCTTCACCAGAGACGAGAATTTCCCGGACGGTGTGCCAGAACGCATCCTTCACCGCATGATCCGGCAGCTGGACCGTCAGCCACGGGATGTCCTGCGCCAGTTCCGCCAGATGTGTGGAGAGACCGATCCCGTTCTCCCCACCACGCTGGACCATGAAGCCCTGAAAACCGGTCTTGCCGCACTGGCCGGGATGGACCACCGCCCCCTCCTGCCCCGCTGGGAAGGGCGTCTCCACAGCCTGCACAGCCCGGATGACCCGCTCTCTCCTGCCAGAAACGGGCTGGGTCCCGCAGCCAATGGCATCAGCCTGCCCGGCGGGCATCTTCTGCCCCTCACGCACCCGCAGGACTGCGCCATCCTTCTCAGGCGCATCATCAGGGACACTCCTCTGGCATGACATCCCACCGCAAGACCGACATTGCCGCCCGCTTTGATGCCGCCCACGATTATGAACAGGCGGCCTTCATCCAGAAACAATGCGCCCGGATGCTGGCCGGGCGCATCTGCCAGAGCCATCTCCTGCACCCGCCCCGCCGGATTCTGGAATTCGGCTGCGGAACCGGCCTGCTGAGCCGTGAGCTGGTGACCGCTTTCCCGCAGGCGGAACTTCACCTGACCGACCTGGCCCCTGCCATGCTGGACAGGGTCCGCCGGACTCTGGCTCCTCTGCCCGCAACCGTGCATCTTTATGTCATGGATGGGGAACATCCCCAGCCACGGGATGAAACAGGTGGAGGGTTCGACCTCATCACCTCCAGCCTCTGCCTGCAATGGTTCGAGGACCGGGCCGGAGCCTTCCGTGACCTTGTGGCTCTCCTGCGGCCCGGCGGCCGACTGATGGTCAGCACCCTGCTGGCGGGCAGCCTGCATGAATGGCAGGAAAGCTGTGAGGCCGCCGCCATTCCCTGTGGCGTGCCGGACTATCCCACCCTCACGCAGCTTCAGCAGGACTGGCCACCGGGAGGGCATGGCCAATGGGACGCCTGCCCGCTCCACGACCCCAGCCCCTCGGCCCGGCACTTCCTGAAGGGGCTGCGCATGATCGGGGCGTCCCTGCCGAAAAACGGGCATCAGCCGACCCTGGGCCTGCGCAGGGCCATGCGCCATTTTGACAGCCATTTCGACCATGTGACCTATCAGGCCGCCTTCGGCGCCTTCCAGAAAGGACACTGACCACCATGCTCCTCTCCCCCCCCTCTCCTCTGCCACAGGCGGCTCCGCAAGGCGTTTTCGTCACCGGGACGGATACCGGCGTTGGCAAGACGCTCACCAGTGCCATCCTGACGAAAGCGTGGCAGGGCACATACTGGAAGCCGTTCCAGACCGGTCTGGCTGAAGAAGAAGGGGATACACCCACCGTCCAGCGTCTGACCGGCCTGCCGGACAGGCATTTCCTGCCCCCGGCCCATGCCTTTCAGGCCCCCCTGGCACCGGCTGCGGCCGGCCTGCTGGAAGGGGTAACGCTGGACCCTGACCAGCTCACCCTGCCTGCTGTCCCGCAGGCTCCGCTGATCGTGGAAGGAGCTGGTGGCCTCATGGTCCCCCTGACAGATACCATGCTGATGATCGACCTCATCGCCCGACTGGGCCTGCCCGTCATTCTGGTCACACGCAGCGGGCTGGGGACGCTCAACCACACGCTGCTCAGCCTGGAAGCCCTGTATCGACGTGATATTCCTGTCCTCGGCTTCATCACCAACGGGCCAGCCTCTCCCCAGAACAGCCAGACGCTGGAACGGCTGGGACGGACCCGGTCTCTCCATCACCTTCCCGCAATTCCCGGTACACCAGAGCCCCATGATATCAACAGGATAACGGGCCAGTTTCCGTCCTGGGAGGAAATATGGAACCTGAACAGTCCCCTTTAATCAGCATTGAGACTACATTTTTTTAATGTAATCTGCCCTGAAATTACCATTCCCTCACCCTTTGATCCCGGGTTAGACAGGGAACAAGACTGTATGGACAGGCGGGGTTTTGAAAGTACATCATGAAACTGCATCGTCGTGAACTTGTAAAAGCAGGTATGAGCCTCGGAGCAGGACTGGCTCTTGCAGGGGGACGCAGCCTGCGGGCACAGACAGTCGACGTCGCTCCGACCCATTTTGATGACGGTACCGTGCGCTCCCTGGCCCAGGCTCTGGCCGGCAGAAGCTACCATGCACCACCGAAGGACCTGCCTGACTCTCTGGCCCACATGACGTTCGACCAGTTTTCGTCCATCCAGTTCAATCCTGAAAAAACCCTCTGGGGACAGGACCATCTGGCCTTCGATGTCCAGTTCTTTCCCCGTGGCTATCTGTACAAACAGCAGGTTGATGTTTTTGAGGTCGAAAATGGCGCCGCCCACCCCATCACCTGCACAGCTGACACATTCAGCAGCCGGGATTCCTCTCTGAACATCAGCGCCGGGGAGGGGTTCTCCGGCCTGCGCATCCGCTATGCCCTCAACCGGCCTGATGTCATGGAGGAATGTGCGGTTTTCCTCGGGGCTTCCTATTTCCGTGCCGTGGCAAAAGGGCAGAATTACGGCCTGTCTGCCCGGGGCTTTGCCAAGGATACCGGCACACCGACCGGTGAGGAATTCCCCGTTTTCCGGGCCTTCTGGCTTGAGAAGCCGGCTACGGGCAGCCAGTCCCTCGTCCTGCATGCCCTGATGGACAGCCCCTCCCTGACCGGTGCGTTCCGCTTTACCATCCGTCCCGGGGAGACGACCCTTTTTGATGTCCAGTCCACCTTCTTCCCCCGTGTGGACATCTCGGCAGGCGGTATCGCCCCACTGACAGGCATGTATTATTTCGATGCCAATGACCGGGTGCATGTGAATGACTGGCGACCTGCCGCCCATGACAGTGAAGCCCTCCAGATATGGACGGGCGCTGGCCAGAACATCTACCGCCCGCTGACCAACCCGACCGACCTCCAGCTCTCATCCTTCAGTGATGCCGGGCCCTATGGCTATGGGCTGATGCAGCGCAAACGGTCCTTCCATGATTATGAAGACCTCGCCCTGCATTACGAAAGGCGCCCCTCCTTATGGGTGGAGCCTGTCGGCAACTGGGGCAGGGGCAGTGTCAATCTGGTGGAGATTCCTACTCCCAGTGAAGTCAACGACAACATCGTATCCTTCTGGCGTCCCCAGTCCCCCATGAAGGCCGGGCAGAGCTACAACTTCACGTATCGCATGTACTGGGGCTGGGACACGCCATGGCCGACCCATCTGGCCCGCATCCATGATACCCGTGTCGGTGCCGTGACGGATCACCCCGACAGGGTCCAGTTCGTGCTGGATTTTGATGGTGAGCCGTTCCGTACACTTTCCGATCCGGCTTCCTATCACCTTGTCGCCCAGACATCGACAGGCAGCATCGGAGCCATCACACTCATGCCCAATCCGGACATCAATGGCATCCGGGCCTTCTTCCAGCTGACCCCTGGGGAAACGAAACTCTGCGAGCTTCAGGTCCAGCTGGCTAACATGCAGGGGCCTGTTTCCGAGACATGGCTGTACCGCTGGACCCCATGAGAGAGATGCAACACACGCAGCAGACTGCTTTTCTTCCTCCCGAATCTCCCCTGCCCATGCCCGTGCAGGACCTCCACAAGGCACCGGACCGCCATGGCCGGGCCTTCTGGCGGCTCCCTACGACCCCGACGCTGCTCTGGCTGCGGCGCCTGGCCGTGTTTGGGGCTGCTTTCCTCCTGACCGGCTACAGCGTGGTCAAGATCAACGCCGTCTTCAACTCCCTGGGGACAAGCACGCTAGGGATCATCATGCTGGGGCTGTTCAGTATCCTCAGCTTCTGGATCTCCCTGTCCTGCGCCTCAGCACTCGGGGGCTTCTGGGCCATGCTGCGTCATGGCGGGCTGGGGCTTGGCATCCGCCGCACCGGCCCACTGCCGCAACTGTCCGGCAAGACCGCCATCCTGCTCCCCACCTACAATGAGCCGCCCCAGAGGGTGATGACCAATCTCCGGGCCATGCTCAAGAGCCTTCAGGAGACGGGACGGGGCGACCATTTCGACATCTTCATCCTTTCCGACACGACTGATCCAGACATCTGGGTTCAGGAAGAGCAGGCCATTCTGGACCTCCACAAACAGGATTACGCCCGCAAGCACCTGTTCTACCGCCGCCGTTTCAAGAACACGGACCGCAAGGCAGGGAATATCGGCGAATGGGTCACCCGTTTTGGCGGGGCCTACCCGGCCATGCTCACCTTGGATGCAGACAGCCTGATGGATGGTGGACTGATTGTCCGCATGGCAGCCGCCATGGAACAGCATGAGCAGGTTGGTCTCATTCAAAGCCTGCCTGTCATCGTGGGGGGACAGACACTCTTTGCCCGGATGCAGCAGTTTGCCGGACGTGTTTATGGGCCACTGATTGCACAGGGGATTGCCTGGTGGCATGGCTCGGAAGGTAATTACTGGGGCCATAATGCCATCATCCGCACGCAGGCCTTTGCCGAGCAGGCCGGTCTGCCACACCTTCCCGGCAAGCCACCTTTTGGCGGGCATATTCTGAGCCATGACTTCATCGAAGCAGCCCTGATGCGCCGTGGCGGCTGGGCCATCCACATGGTTCCGGGTCTGAGTGGTTCCTATGAGGAAAGCCCCCCTTCCCTGACGGACATTGCCGTACGGGATCGCCGCTGGTGCCAGGGGAACCTTCAGCACGCCCGTATCCTCTTCACCAGGGGGATGCACTGGGTCAGCCGGTCCCACATGCTGGTGGGCATCGGTTCTTACATCATGTCACCACTCTGGCTGCTGTTCCTGCTCTTTGGCATTCTCATTGCCTTGCAGGCACATTTCTATCATCCAGAATATTTCAGCACACAGCGCAGCCTTTACCCACATTGGCCGCACGTGGATCCCATTCTGGCCCGGCTGGTCTTCATCCAGACCATGATCGTCCTTCTGGCCCCCAAGGCTCTGGCTTTTCTTGCCATCTGTCTTGACCCCAAAGAGCGGGAACAGGCAGGTGGTGTGGTACGGCTTGGCTGGTCCATTCTGCTGGAAACGCTCATTGGGGCACTCATTGCCCCGATTGCCATGCTGATCCAGACCTCGGCCATCCTGTCCATCCTGCTGGGCCGTGATTCCGGCTGGAAGGCCCAGAACCGTGACGATGGCAGCCTGCCCTGGGCTGATACGGTGCGAAAATACTGGTTCTACAGCCTGTTCGGCCTCATCCTGAGCGCTGCGGCGTGGTCCGTGTCCCTTTCCCTGTTCCTCTGGATGCTGCCTGTCCTGATCGGCCTGCTGCTGGCCATTCCTCTTGTCGGCTTCACCAGCAGCAGCCGGATTGGTCAGGCAATGCGTAAAGCTGGTCTTCTTCTCATTCCTGAAGAAACGGCGCCACCGCCGATCATCCAGAAAGCACATGAAGAACGGAATCACCCACATCCTGTAATTGTGGAGGCTTTTCACGCTCTTCGCAGCAGTTCGGCCCTGAGGCATGCCCACCTGCGGACACTGCCTCCCCCTCGGAAGCCAGGAGACCCCATCTCCGTGCCGCTGCTGACTGGCTCCCTGAAGCTTCAGGAAAGTGCAACTCTGGAAGACGCTCTGGCACAGCTGACACCAGCGGAGAAGGCTGCTGTCCTGAGCTGTGGCCATGACATTGCCATTCTGGCTGACCTCCCTGTCAGCACACCCAACCTTACAGATGCGCCACAGCACCACTGACAGTTATACATCTTGAACAAGAGTTGGGGCTGCCCTGATTTTTTTTATGGGGCAGCCCCATTGTCTATAACGACGCAGAGCCCATCTCTACAGGCAGAGGTTTCCAGTCGGTATCCCACGGGGCCGGCTGGAACCAACCACCATAACAGGCCCTTCGCATGGGGGGCGGGAGTAGGTTCATGTCCATCAACGTTGTTTACAAAACCACGGCACGCGCAACCGGTGGCCGGGATGGGTTTGCAGAGACCACAGACGGCAGCTTCCGTGTTGACCTTGGTGTTCCCAAAGAAATGGGTGGCAATGGCAAGGGCAATAACCCGGAGCAGCTTTTTGCTGCTGGTTATTCCGCCTGTTTCCTCGGTGCCATGAAATTTGTTGCTGGTGAAGAGAAGATCGAAATTCCTGCGGACACGCATGTTCAGGCTACAGTCGGCATCGGTCCCCGCTCTGACGGCGGTTTCGGGCTGGAAGTTGCCATTGAGGTGTCCCTGCCGGGTATGGACCGGACGAAAGCCGCTGAGCTGGTGAAGAAGACGGAGTTCGTCTGCCCCTACGCCAATGCTACGAAGGGAAATATCAAGACAGTCGTTACGCTGGTCTGATTAGTTGGAACAGGGCGCTGACCCAGCGCCCTGCCCTTCTGTCTTAAGAGATTGCTTCATTGTAGTGTAGCAATAGCCACGCTGACATCATGAAGGTCTCTTCTTGAATGTCGTAATGACAAGCGCCACTGCTGCCAATAGGGTAACCCAGAACCCAAATCCAAACGTAATCTGGGATATCACCTTCCTGGCCAACACTCCCGGGTCAGGCATTGAGAGCGCTTGCTGGGCAGAAAATTGCCCGAACAATCCACCCAAACCATTCATGAGCCCATTTGTAGAGCTCTGCAGGCACGCTTCCCCACAACATAGCTCTACTGTTAACAAGCAATATGCCGATGGTTCCGTATCAACTTGTTTGGGAGTATTCGTGGGTATGGATGCGGGGGTAGGATTTGAACCTACGACCTTCAGGTTATGAGCCTGACGAGCTACCGGGCTGCTCCACCCCGCGTTGGTGGGTGGTTTTTATGGGTGTGGGTGAGCGAGGGGACCTG
>NZ_QORT01000005.1:0-47363 GCF_023337675.1 Parasaccharibacter sp. TMW 2.1891
CAATGACCACCCCAGCCGCCCCAGAACTCCCGCCCCAGCGCCGCCGGTGAATGGGCTTATACGCAGATCCCCCTCACCGCACAACCCCATCACACCAAAAAAATCAAAAAAACTTCAAAAAAAGTTACACCCCCAAAAACAGCAGAGGGAATGGACCCTGCGATCCACTCCCTCTGCCCACCCAAATAATAGAATCATCCAACCTCAGAAATTCGGCATGGAAGGTAACAAATCTCCCCCCTGCCGGAACGGACAGACCCTGATGGCAAGGCCCGTCGCATCATCTGTCTCCACCATCAGGCCAGAGACAGTGGCCTTTCCACTCGCAGGCTGGAACCGTTCCGTCGGCACCTTCTTAAGCATCTTGCGAATGGCGTTCTCTTTTTCCATGCCAATCACACTATCATAGTCGCCACACATGCCTGCATCCGTCTGATAGGCAGTCCCGCCTCTCAGAATACGGTGATCGGCCGTTGGTACGTGCGTGTGTGTCCCGACCACGAGAGAGACCCTTCCATCATAAAGATGGCCGAATCCCATCTTTTCACTGGTTGTTTCTGCATGGACATCCAGAATGGCCGCATGGACGGTTCCCCCGAGACGATGCCGGGAGAGAATCGCCTCCACCGCCCGGAATGGATCATCCAGCGCATCCATGAAAACACGTCCCATCACATTGATGACCAGAACCTTCCGTCCACAGGGCAAGGTGACGACACAGCTCCCATGCCCCGGGGTTCCTTCAGGATAATTGGCCGGACGGACAACAGCTGGAAGCTGGTCAAGCTGACCGATGAGGTCTTTGCGATCCCAGGCATGATTGCCCAGCGTGATCGCATCCACGCCACCATCAAGCAGATCCCGCGCGATCTGGGGAGACAGGCCGAATCCATGAGAGGCATTCTCTGCATTCGCCACAACCACATCCAGCGACAGCTCTTCCCGCCAGCCTTTCAGCCCACCAAGAACAGCCTCACGCCCTGACCGGCCAACAATGTCTCCCAGAAATAGCAGTCTCAATGTCTATCCTTCATTCTTTACTGATATGAATGACCTCACGCTCCGTCACGATGACTGGCAATCGATGGTCATGTTCATCCATGGGCAGGGCCTCCCTTTCCTGCGAGGACAGACCATACCCCACAAGAGCAGCCTGTGAGTGGAGCGGCAATGTCCTGTCATAATAGCCCCCCCCATAACCAAGCCGCCCTCCCTGTCTGTCGAACGCCACAAGGGGGACCAGAATGACATCCGGCGCCCACCGCCTACCTGTAGGGTGCTGCGTCCCGAAACGACCTTTCCGCATCGGCCGGTCATGCCGCCACTCCCGAAAGACGAGTGGCTGACCCCTGGGGGGAGTTTCCGGCAGAACCACACGATATCCCGCCCAACCAAGCTGCCGACACAACGGACGCAGGTCCGCCTCTCCAGGAAGGGGCCAGGTAGCAGCAATGACAGCTGGTTGCATCCGACAGAGATAGGCCAGAAGATTGGAAACAAGCTGGCGGTTCTGCCGGGGCAGGACAGAACGGCGACGGGCCAGGACTTCCTGACGGATCATCGCCTTGGTCTGATCGGAAGGAAGAGAAAGCAATGCCATGGAATCCATCACCTGGTGAAGCCGCCTTGGCCGTTGGTCTCATCAGCCCTCCCGGACCTGCTAGGGCAGGTGGGCACCGGTAATAACGTGACCACAGCCACGACAGAGCCAGTTCCCTTGGAAGTGCTTATCGGCCCAGAGGTTGATCTTGCCTGACGCACCAGGCAGCTCCGCCTCTCATATTGCACCCCTGCCCGGCGATAGACAAGCACTGGAGCCATGCTTTCTGCGGATTACAGCCACAGACAGAACCGATAGCCTCTACAGAATCTCATTCACCGGCCGCTGCCTCACCCGCAGCCGCTGCACTACCAGAAGGCCGAAGACCTTCTTCCACCCTGCTGAGCAGACTGGCCGCAATATCGGCAGCATCAGCCAGACGCCCTGCCGTCTGCTTGTAGGAGGCTTCGATCTGGCGGCTACGCTCTACCAGACTGCGCTCCTCATCCGTCATCTGCTTCTTTCGAGCCTCGTAAAGATCATCCGCCATGAGAAGCGATACCAGAAACATGGCCTCGCCATCACCACGCGGCCCCAATGTTCTGCGTACTTCCTCAAGACGCTGCGAAATGGAGGCGGCAAGCGCCTTCAGATGGTCTTCCTCACCATCCTGACAGCCAACCGTGTAGCTGAGGCCACCGACCGAAAGCGTTACCTGCGCCATGACCCTTATCTTTCCTCTTCTTCTGTTTCAGGAGACGCAGCAGCCCCGAGCGCCCCGGCATCCATCTCGAGAATTGTCCGCAGGCGGGCCTCAAGAGCATCGATCCTGTCCAGCAGGGCCTGCCTCATTTCCTTCTGTTCCGTACGCTCGGCTTCGGCCTGGATTTCCTGCTGCTCCAGAGCAAAACCAAGCTGGACAAGGGCAATTTCCAACCGTTCAAGATCCGGATTTTTCTGCATGACACTCAACTGCCTGTTCTCCTGCACTGACACCCCCACCTTCATGGCCTATGATGCACGTCTGCCATGGCAGGATTCCCCTGCACTCCCAACATGACCATCCAGCTGATTTCCCAGATGAAGCCAGAATGACCGATCTTTACAGTGCGTCAAGCACCTTTCCACCCTTTCCACGCCCCTTCATCACCATTTCCACCCGCCCTGCCCTCCTGAAGGCTCATCAACATTTCGCCACACGGCCCTTCACCATCCTCTCGCCCCTCCATGCCGGGGCAAGCCTGGGCGTAGACTGGTGGCTCCACCTCACCAGAGGAGCTGAAGCCCCTTCCATTCTTGATTGCGGTGCCAGCGCCTCACTGGCCATCAGCGCCCTGCATGAAGGGATTGACGGAGTCGTTTGCCGCGATTTCCGTGCTGGACTCCCCGACGACATGAAACATCGCCTTTTCTCCAGCCGCCCAGAAGGTGACGTCATGCTGGACCTGCCTCTCTTCCAGGAGACGAAATGCTGGTCAACCAGCCAACAATCTGTCACATCTGACCCTCATGAATCACTGTGACCTCTACCCTGTCATCCCCTCACTTCCCGCCCTGACACAGCTTCAGGCGCAGCTTCCTCCCCTGCTGGCGCAAGAGGCCGTCACGGCTCTGCGGCTCTGCTTCGACAGGCCACCAGAGCGGAAACAGCTGGATGCCGTTCGTCAGATGGCCTGGGAAAGAGATGTCGCCCTGATTCTGGCTCCCGCCAACCTTGATCTGCTCCATGGTCTCTCCCTCAAGGAGAGCGATGGCGTCCATCTTTCCAGCCCG
Source organism: Parasaccharibacter sp. TMW 2.1891 (assembly GCF_023337675.1). Taxonomy (NCBI): domain Bacteria; kingdom Pseudomonadati; phylum Pseudomonadota; class Alphaproteobacteria; order Acetobacterales; family Acetobacteraceae; genus Parasaccharibacter; species Parasaccharibacter sp. TMW 2.1891. The sequence continues at coordinate 3,314 of NZ_QORT01000005.1, forward strand.
AAAGATGTCAAAACCTTTGCCGGACGCAGAGACAGACCGGAAGCGTTCCAGATCGGCTGCCATTGCCTGACACTGGATGACGCCATGCTGGCCGGGGAACAGGGAGCCGATTATGTCAGCCTGCCCGCCATCGGGCTGACAGCCCTGAAGCAGTGGAGCCTGTTTGCGGAACTGCCTGTCGTGGCCGAGCATGTCTGCACCACGGAAGAAGCCTTGGCGGCCACCCAGGCCGGAGCTGACTTTCTGGCCATCACGCTGGACCCGGCAGAGAATGGCCTGGACCATTTCACGGCCATAAGTGCAGCCATCCCCTGACGAAACCCTGTTACTGGTAGGGAAGGATTGAATCCACCATATACAGAACCCCGTTGGACTGCGGATAGCCATCACCGGCCAATGTCACGGTGCCATCTTTGCCGATGACTTCCACATTCCCGAAGGCCGTGGGCTTCAGGATCACGTCATAGCCGGGGCCGGCCAATGTCCGCACCTGTATGCTCCCGCCCCTCTTCGCCGCCTTGCGCCGGATTGTCGGCATGTCCCAGTGCCCCACAAGAATCATCTGGCCAATGAAGCCTGTCAGATAACCATGCCCCGTTGCCCTCATGAGGTCCGGCCTGACCTCATGCTTGAAGGCTTCAAACGGCCCATTGGGAACAGCCAGCACGGTATGATCCTTCTCTCCCTCAAGAATGGACCAGTATCCCGCCCTTATGACGGCAGCCTCAAAATCGGCCAGCTCAATGGCACTGGCCAGATTGTCGCTCAACGGCCTGTCCTCAAAAGAGAAAGCAGGCGGCATGTGGTACCGGACCTGCGGATTGGGAGGCGCATCCGGTGCGGCAGGCCGGTATGTCGCCTGAATGCTTTTCGCCTCGGGCAAGGCCTCCGCATGGGTTGAGCCATGTACGTCAACAGGATCCTGCCGGACCACCCGATGGCCAGAACAACCCACCAGAACGGCAAGAACCATACAGGACAGACCCAGCCTCACGGACAGAGCCTGTCCTCCAAAAGAGCTACGCATCAGGCTCAACATCCTCCCCCATACAGCTTCCATCCCACAACCTTGTCTCCCACAACCTCAAATGTCGTCTGACAGGTAGCGCTGTAATAGCTCGGGGGAATGTTGATGCCCCCCCAGCCGCCACCATAGCCGTACCCGTATCCACCGCCCCAGCCCCAATCCCAGCTGGAATAGCCCGGCGAAACCTGCGTCTGTGTCTCGATATAAGAGAGGAAATTGTGCCCCTGTACATCGTAGGTACGGGCCGGAACCCCAAACCGCCGCAGCAGTTCAACGGTTGACTGACCAACCATGGAATCCAGAACCTTTGGCCGCTGAAGGGCCGGGACCGTACACCCGCCCAGCAGCATGACAGCCCCAAGGACCAGCCATGCCCGGCGCTTTCCCGAACCATTCACATCTCGTTCCATATTCCTCCCCCTGTTCCGCACGCCTGCACCCTGAAAACAGAAAATTCCGCTCCGCCTCAGCTTAACCAAAGAATCTCCTCAAGACGAGGGGCACCCGTTGCCAGCATCACGAGCCTGTCGAAGCCCAGTGCAATGCCAGAAGTCGGCGGCATGTCGGCCAATGCCTCAAGAAAAGCTTCATCCAGCGGCCAGTCCTGCTCTGGTGTGATCTGCATCCGCCGTGCCCGGTCCGTTTCAAAACGCTGGCGCTGCTCCTGCGGGTCCGTCAGCTCCTCGAAGGCATTGGCCAGCTCCAGCCCGGCAGCATACAGCTCGAAACGCAGGGCCACCCGAGGATCAGCCGGATCACGCTTTGCCAGAGCCGCCTGTTCGGCAGGCCAATGCGTCAGAAAGGTCGGTCGCTCCCGCCCTATATGCGGCTCGATCCTTTCCAGAAGCAGGCGGAAGAACAGGTCCTCCCAGCTTTCTCCCTCCCGCAGCACCACCCCGGCCTCACGGGCCAGACGGTCGGCATCCCCGGCACTGGCCAGCAGGTCCACCCCGACATGACGGGCAAAAGCCTCCTGCATCGTCAGGCGTTCAAAAGGCCGGTCCAGCTCCAGCATGACATCCCCATGAGAGAGACGGGGCGGCAGGACACGACGCAGCAGGTCCTCCGTCTCATCCATGAGGGACGACAGCCCGGCACCGGGACGATACCATTCCAGCATGGTGAATTCCGGCATGTGGGTCGCACTCCGCTCCCCGTTGCGCCAGACACGGGCCAGCTGGAACAGGGGCTGCCCCGTGGCCGCCACCAGACGCTTCATGGCAAATTCAGGACTGGTATGGAGGTAACGGACCTCGTCCGTGCCATCAGGACGTTCCAGAACCGTGCGGAAACAGCGCAGATGCACCTCTTCCCCCGGGGCAGGAACGGCATAGGGTGTCTCGACCTCCAGATACCCCCTGCCCTCAAAGAAGGCCCGCACGGCCTGCACCATCCGGGCACGTCGGCGCAGCAGGGGCAGGCGCTCCTGTATCCGGGCTGTCGTCTGTGTTGCGCTGGAACTCTCCATGACCGTTTCCTTCCACCCTCATCCGGCGATGCCGTCCCCTCCCTATAGGCCAGAGGCCCCGCACGGCACCATAGGCAGAGTTTTCTTGCAGGACGACGCGGCCTTTCGCTAGAGCAACTTCATGCACGATACCGCCTCATCCTCCCCGTCAGGCAGAACCCTCCGCAGCACACAATCGCTTCTCGAGGCGAAGCTCATCACGCCGGAACAGGCCCCGGCACTGGAGGAGGTGGCCAGGCATTATGCCACGGCCATTCCCCCCGCCTTCCAGCGGCTCATCACCAGCCCGGATGACCCGATCGCCCGGCAGGTCATTCCCGATGCCCGGGAGCTGCGGACCATGCCCCATGAAAGCGAAGACCCGATCGGTGATGAGGCCCTCTCCCCCGTTCCCGGCATCGTGCATCGCTATGAAGACAGGGCCCTGCTCAAGCCCCTGCTGGTCTGCCCGCTCTACTGCCGCTTCTGCTTCCGGCGGGAGCATGTAGGGCCCGATGGCGGCCTGCTGGGGGAAGAGGCTCTGGAAACCGCCTTCCACTGGATAGAGGCACATCCGCAGATACGGGAAATCATCCTGACCGGGGGCGACCCGCTGATGCTCTCCCCCCGCCGGATGCAACACATCATCCAGCGCCTGTCCTCCATCAGTCACATCGACATCATCCGCATCCACAGCCGTGTTCCCGTCGCCGCCCCGGAACGCCTGACCACGGCGCTTCTCGACGCCATGGAGACTGACCGTGCCCTCTGGATGGTTACCCACATCAACCATGCCCGGGAGCTGACGGACGAGGCCCGTGTGGCTGTCCGGCAGATGCTGGGCCGGGGTATCCCCGTCCTGTCCCAGTCCGTCCTGCTGCGGGGCGTGAATGACACGACGGAATCGCTGGAGGCCCTCCTCCGTGCCCTGATCGCCGCCCGCATCAAGCCCTACTACCTGCATCACCTCGATTCCGCCCCCGGCACGGCGCATTTCCATGTGCCGGTGGAGGAAGGCCGTGCCCTGCTGGAAAGCCTGCGGGGCCGGGTCTCCGGGCTGGTCTGGCCGACCTATGTCGTGGACATACCGGGCGGGAAAGGCAAGGTTCCACTCGGGCCGGATTATCTCGTCTCCACCCCGGCCGATGAAAGCTCCGGCTCCTCGCAGGCACGGGGACCGGACGGAAAGCCTTACCCTTTTACCTAGAGTGTACAGAGGGAGCTTGCGCCCGCCCCACCGACGCGGCTAGAAGTCTCCCTGAAGTTCATCAGAGAGTTTCCGCTTCTGCCCTGCCTGCATGGCCAGAAGCCTTGAGCAATACCCGATCTTTTGCATGTACATCAGGAGCTGACATGAAACAGCAAGCCAACCTCATCCGGGCCGGGCAGGTCATCGAACATAACGGCCGCCGCTGGACCGTCCTCAAGCAGCAGATTCTGACCCCCGGCAAGGGCGGTGCCTTCATCCAGGTGGAGATGCGCGACCTCGCCAGCGGCAACAAGAGCAACGAGCGGTGGCGTACGGCCGACACCGTCGAGCGTCTCGTCACAGAGGACAACGACTACATCTATTCCTACATGGATGGCGACAACATCGTCCTCATGGACCCCGAGACGTTCGAGCAGACCATGCTGCCGAAGGACATCCTTGGCGATCAGCTCCCCTTCCTTCAGGACAACATGACCATCAGCGTCAAGCTGGTCGAGGGCGACCCGGTGGCCGTCACCCTGCCGCCGCAGGTCACGCTGGAGATTGCCGAGGCCGACCCGGTCGTCAAGGGCCAGACGGCCAGCTCCTCCTACAAGCCTGCCGTGCTCTCCAACGGCGTGAAGGTGATGGTGCCTCCTTTCATCGAGGCTGGTGAGCGCATTGTCGTCCGCACGGAAGACGCCACCTACGTCGAGCGTGCCAAGGACTGATCATGCGTCTTTCTCCCCATATGGCTGTCATGCAGAACACCGCGCAGAAAGCGGCGCGGTCTCTCCTGCGTGACTTTGCCGAGGTCGAGCAGCTCCAGGTCAGCATCAAGGGTCCGGGAGACTTCGTCTCCCAGGCCGACATGCGGGCCGAGAAGACCATCCGTGAAGAACTGGCCCGTGCCCGTCCCGGCTATGCCTTCCTTATGGAAGAGAGCGGGGCCTCTGGCGGTGACAACTGGACATGGCGCTGGATTGTCGACCCGCTGGACGGCACCTCCAACTTCCTCCACGGCATTCCGCACTGGGCCATTTCCATCGCCCTCCAGCGTCGTCATCCGAATGGGGACGTCGAGCTGGTGGCCGCCGTCGTTTACAACCCGGCCTCTCATGAGATGTTCTGGGCCGAGAAAGGCATTGGTGCCTTCCTCAATGACCGGCGCATCCGTGTCTCTGCCCGGCGCAAGCTTTCGGAAGCCATGTTTGCCACGGGGATTCCTTTCGCCAAGGTACCAGCCCAGTACCGCATGCCTTTTGGCCGCGTGCTGAGCAGCCTGATGCCCAAGGTCGCTGGCATCCGCCGCTGCGGCGCTGCCGCCCTGGACCTCGCCTGGCTGGCTGCCGGCCGCTATGAAGGTTACTGGGAGCTGGGCCTGAAGCCGTGGGACTGTGCCGCAGGGCTGCTGATTGTCCGGGAGGCCGGTGGCCATGCCACGGATGTTGAGGGCAACGACCTCGGTACCCTTGATGATGATGTCCATGTCGTCGCTGGCAACCAGCACTTCCATGCCCCCCTGCGTGAACTGGTGCACAACGCCCTCACGCAGGACTGAAACATCATTCCACCATGACCGGGGATGGAGCCGTGTTCTCTGCTATGGTACTGCCATAAAGATTGCAGGATGCGGCTCCTCCGCATAGGATGCAGGCATGAAAAACCGGCTGGCTTCCCTCTTCCCTCTGCTTTGCACGCCTCTCGTGGCGGGGCTTCTGTGCGCCCCGGCGGTGCGGGCCCAGGTTTCCACGAATCTGGATGCCCTCCCCGAGGCTGCACCAGCAACCCAGACACCCCGGCAATCCGCCCGGCAGGAAAATCGCACGGTGACCCATCCTGCCCCCGTACCGCAGGCCCCGCCCGTACCGCCGGGATATACCCGGGTTCCCAGCATTGCTGCTGAGGCTCCCAAACCGACAGTCATCACCCCACCAGAATTCCCTGTCATCCTGCACCCTGCCGTTCCCGCAGCGGACGTCCAGCCCGACGGAAGCAGCCACAGCCATACCGAGCCGCAGGAGGCGGACGCCCTGCGCATCCTGTTCGACACCGGCAGCACCGGCCTGAACGCCACAACCATCGAGTCCATCCGCCATTATGCGGAGACCATGGCCCCGAAAGCAGACACACGCTTCGTACTCCGCAGTTATGCCACGGTGCCCGGCAGCGACATCTCTGCACCCCGCCGTCTGGCCCTCTCCCGTGCCCTGGCCGTGCGTGGCCTGCTGGTACGGAGCGGCATTGCCACGACACGCATCTATCCCATCGCCCAAGGGCGGCCAGACAGTACCGACACCGCCCCTGCGGACAGGCTGGACATCCTCCCCGAAGCCAACCCCTCTCCTTCAGACAGTCCTGAAAAAGGAAACACGGCACCATGACGCGCCCGACCCGTTATCTCGTCCGTATCGTTGTTTTTCTGCTAATCATCATGGGGCTGGCCTTTGCCCTGCGGGATGTGCTGGTCCATGCCTTCATGGTCAATCCGGGACTGGACGGTGTCATCATCGCCATCCTGCTGCTGGGCATTCTCTGGAACCTCCATCTGACCATCCGGCTCTTTCCTGAAGTCCGCTGGGTCAACATCCTGCGCCAGCCACGAGCCGGGCTGAAAGTGCCGGAGCCGCCCCGGCTTCTCTCCCCCATGGCCCGTGTCCTGCGGGCACGGCGGGATGAGAATCCCGGTCTCTCCCTCTCCACCCAGACCACACGGGCCATGCTGGAAAGCCTGGAAGCCCGCATGGATGAAGGCCGGGAGATTTCCCGCTACATCACGCAGCTTCTGGTCTTTCTCGGGCTGCTGGGCACGTTCTATGGGCTGATTCTCACCGTACGTTCCGTGGCAGATGTCATCAGCGCCATGCCTTCTGGCGGGGCGGACATATCCACCATGTTCGAGCACGTCAAAACAGGACTGGTCAAACCGCTCGGTGGCATGTCCACGGCCTTCTCTGCCTCCATGTTCGGTCTGGCGGGGTCGCTCATTCTCGGCTTCCTCGACCTGACATCAGGACAGGCGCAGAACCGTTTTGCCAATGAGATCGAAGAATGGCTGGCTGACCAGACCTTTCTCGAAAACCCGGAAACAGGACCTGAGAGCCCCGCAGAAGACAGGCTGGCCACCATGGAAGCCTGGCTGCCACGTGTGCAGGACTTCATGCGGCTCACGACGGAAAATGTGGCCCTGCTCCAGCAGAACATCACCATCCTGCGCCGCATCCTGGAGGTGGACGGAGAGGACAACGCCAAGATCATTCTTGGCCTGCGCGCCCTGAACGAAACCATGCACAAGCTCTATGCCGATGGTGCCTTCCACAAGGACCAGTCCGCCATTCTCGGCCAGCTGACCAGCATGAATGAGACCTTCCGCAAGGGAGCTCCAGCGACGCAACATGACACATCCCGTGAAAATCAGGGGTCTCTCATTGAGAGACTGACGCGCATCAGCGAGAATCTCCTGCATCATCGTGAAGCAGCCGCTCAGCCTCATGATAAAGTCCTCCGTGAAGGGCAGGCCGCCATCATCGAGAAGCTGGCGGAGATCCGTGAAGCCCTGCCTCATGAACGTGAAACCACATCCCATCAGCATGATGAGGCCATCCGGGCTGGACAGACGCACATCATTGAGAAGCTGACAGAAATCAACGAGACCCTCCGCAGCCATCAGCCCCCCCCTGCCGCCCCTGCGCAGGACCTCTCGCAGCTCCAGCAGATCCTTCAGCAGATCGAAGAAGGGAACCAGGCCACACTGCGGACCATGAAGGCCCTGAGCAGCAGCGTCAGCCAGCGTCACTTCGAGGATCCGGCCGTCACCCAGCTGCTTCAGGACATGGAAAGGCAGCTGCTCGGCCTGCGTACCGATATCGTTTCCCTTGCCAGAAGTGAGAAAAGCCCCTTCATCTCCCGGCGTGGGGAGGGCTGACCATGGCCCGCCGCCGTCACCGCTCCGGCTCCATCAATGCCTGGCCGGGCTATGTGGACGCCCTCTCCTCCCTGCTGATGGTGGTCACGTTCGTCCTGCTCGTCTTCGTCCTCGGGCAGGAATTCCTCTCTGCGACCATCACCCAGAGAGAACACGCTCTGGAAAACCTGAAGCAGGAGCTCACCCATCTCAGTGACATGCTCTCCCTCAGTGAGGCAAAGGTCAAAACGCTGAGCAGTGCCGAGCAGGAACAGCGTGCCATGGTCGCCACGCTGAAGAGCCAGCTTGATGAGCGACAGCATCAGCTGGACGACATGCAGACCCACTCAAAAGAGGTCGAAAGCGCCCAGCTTGGCAGCATTGCCGATCTCTCATCGCAGATCACCGAGCTGACCCGCCAGCTCCAGGCCGTCTCCAGTGCCCTGGAGATTGAAAAGAAGAACGAGGTGGACAAGGATGCCCGCATCGCCGAGCTGGGGCAGAAGCTCAACATCGCCCTCGCTGACAAGGTCAACCAGCTTCAGCGTTACCGTTCCGAGTTCTTTGGCAGACTGAGGGATATTCTCAAAAATCAGCCAGGAATCTCCATTGTGGGCGACCGCTTTGTCTTCCAGTCCGAGATTCTCTTCCCCAGCGGCAGCGCAACTCTCACCCCGACAGGCCAGAAACAGCTCCTCACCCTGGCCCGTACGTTCCGTGAGGTGGCGGCCACCATTCCGTCTGATGTCCCATGGATTCTCCGTGTTGATGGCCATGCGGACCGCAAGCCGATCCGCTCCACTTTCCCAAGCAACTGGGAGCTGTCATCCGCCCGTGCCATTACGGTCGTCAAAACACTGATCACCAATGGGGTGGACCCGCATCACATTGCTGCCACGGCATTCTCCGGCTATCAGCCACTGGACAATGGCTCAAGCCCGGAAGCTCTGGCCCGCAACCGACGGATCGAGTTCCGCCTGACAGACCGCTAGCCCCCTTCACCCGTGGCGGGGGCCTCCCCGCCACCACACATGCTGACAGAACTTTCAGAATCACCTAATTAGGGCGTCATGACCGACACACCGCTTCACCTCATCCGCAATTTTTCCATCATCGCCCATATCGACCATGGCAAATCCACCCTGGCCGACCGGCTGATCGAAGCCTGCGGCGCCCTGACTGCCCGTGAAATGAAGGGGCAGGTTCTCGATTCCATGGAGCTGGAGCAGGAGCGGGGCATCACCATCAAGGCCCAGACTGTCCGGCTGACCTATCCCGCCAAGGATGGCAACGTCTATACGCTCAACCTCATGGACACGCCCGGCCATGTGGACTTCGCCTACGAGGTCAGCCGTTCCCTCGCCGCCTGCGAAGGGTCCCTTCTGGTCGTGGATGCCTCACAGGGCGTCGAGGCGCAGACTCTGGCCAACGTCTATCAGGCAATTGATGCCAACCATGAGATCGTCCCCGTTCTCAACAAGATTGACCTCCCGGCCGCTGAGCCGGAACGTGTCCGTGCCCAGATCGAGGAAGTGGTCGGCATCCCGGCAGATGATGCCGTGGAGATCAGTGCCAAGACGGGCCTGAACATCGAAGGCGTGCTGGAAGCCCTCGTCCAGCGCCTGCCTGCCCCCAAGGGTGATGCCGAGGCTCCCCTTCAGGGGCTGCTGGTGGACAGCTGGTACGACAGCTATCTCGGCGTCATCATCCTTGTCCGCATCAAGGAAGGCCGCCTGAAGCGGGGCGACAAGATCCGCATGATGCAGACCGGGGCAACCTATCATGTCGACCAGGTCGGCGTGTTCCTGCCCAAGATGCAGCCGGTCGATTCCCTCGGCCCGGGCGAGATGGGCTACATCAACGCCGCCATCAAGACCGTGGCGGACTGCAATGTCGGTGACACCATCACGCTGGACAACCGCCCGGCGGAAAAGGCCCTGCCCGGCTTCAAGCCCTCCATACCGGTCGTCTGGTGTGGTCTCTTCCCTGTCGATGCCGACGATTTCGACAAGCTGCGCACCAGCCTCGGCAAGCTGCGGCTCAATGACGCCTCCTTCCACTTCGAAGCGGAAACATCGGCTGCCCTCGGCTTCGGGTTCCGCTGCGGGTTCCTCGGGCTGCTGCATCTGGAGATCATCCAGGAGCGTCTCTCCCGTGAGTTCAATCTGGACCTCATCGCCACCGCTCCCTCCGTCGTGTACAAGATGCACATGAACAACGGCGAGGTCGAAGAGCTGCACAACCCGGCCGACATGCCGGAGATCAGCAAGATCGACTATATCGAAGAGCCGTGGATCAAGGCCTCCATCCTCGTGCGGGACGAGTATCTGGGGTCCGTCCTCACCCTCTGCACGGAACGTCGTGGCGTCCAGATCGACCTGACCTATGTTGGAGACCGGGCCATGGTCGTGTACCGCCTGCCCCTCAACGAGGTGGTGTTCGACTTCTATGACCGTCTGAAATCCCTCACGCGGGGTTATGCCTCCTTCGAGTATCAGATGGATGGTTACGAGGAGAGCGATCTGGTCCGCATCTCCATCCTCGTCAATCACGAGCCAGTGGATGCCCTGGCTTTCATCGCCCACCGTACCGTGGCCGAGACACGGGGCCGGGCCATCTGCGCCAAGCTGAAAGACCTCATCCCCCGCCAGCTCTTCAAGATCGCCATCCAGGCCTCCATCGGCTCCAAGGTGATCGCCCGTGAGACGCTGGGGGCTCTCTCCAAGGATGTCACGGCCAAATGTTATGGTGGTGACATCTCCCGTAAACGCAAGCTGCTGGAAAAGCAGAAAGAGGGCAAGAAACGCATGCGGCAGTTCGGCAAGGTCGAAATCCCGCAGAGCGCCTTCCTCGCCGCCTTGAAGATGGACTGACCCATGCCCCGGACCGCCGCCCTTCTCTGCGTCCACAATGAAGCCAACAGGCTTGGCTGGTGGATCGCCCACCATATGGCGGCGGGTTTTTCGGCCCTGCTCATCTGTGACGACCATTCCACCGATGGTACGCAGGACATCCTGACCCAGGCAGCCCGCAACTACGACATCCGCCTGCTGACAACGGACCGCCAGGAAACAGACAGCCTGCACCGCCATCAGGATGCCCTGCTGACCATGCTCCAGCAGGAGGGCGACCATTTCGACTGGATCATCCAGCTGGCCGTGGATGAATATTTCACGCCTGATGGCGGCTCCGTGAAGGCGTTCCTGACCGGGATGGAGGCAGAACTGGGGGCAGAGACCTTCCAGAAAACCAGTCATCTCCCTGTCAACTGGTGCCTGACCGGCCTTGGCCAATGGGCCCACAAAACCCTTGATGGGCAGATGCCCCATCCACGGGCCCTCTTTCAGACCCACGCCGACAGCAATTTCCCGGACAGCCGGGTCACACGGTCTTTTTTCCGTCCTTCCAGCAGACAGGGCCTGCCAGACCCGTTTGCCCATATCCATGCAGCGCCGGACTGGTCCGCTGCCCGCATCCTGCATGATGCTGCCACCAGCAGCCACACACCGCAGATGCGCCGCCACTTCGACCGCAGCGAACAGTTCTACGACAAAGGGCAGGCTCTCCTGCCCCAGACGCTGGATATCAGCGCCCATCTCCTTCAGGGCCTGATCCTCGGTGCCTGTTACGCCATACAGAATGGACAGGCCCCTACCTCCTCCACCGGGGCACCTCCCCCCGAGACCGCCTGCCGCTTCAACCGGTTCCATCTGCACCGCGACGGACAGCGGCTTGCCCTGAACAGGGACAGCCGCATGACAGGCTTCCACCCCCTTGAGGAACTCCGGGACAGTCCCACGCTGATACCGCTCTGCCTCATCAAACCGGAAAACCCCGTACCGGGAATGGAAAATCGGGCATGGCTGTATGCAGACCGTCCGTCTGGCCTCCCATACCTGCCCGCAGCAGCCCCTGCCTCCACCTGTTTCCCGACCCTGCTGGACTGCCTGCCCCTCCATCTCCAACAGGATGACGGAGCTGTCAGGCTGTCGCTCCGCCCGACGGCGCTGGCTTTCCCCGATGACGCCCCCGTAACCCTCGTCCCCGCAGAGATCTCCTCATTCTCCAGGCTGGACCCCGTGGAAAACGCTCTCCAGCACTTTACACTCCATGGTTTTTCAGCCGCTGGACTCCATGAAGCCATACGGCAGGGCCGGTGGCTCTCACCATCCGTCATCGGGGCTCTCTATGCCCAGCTGCCAGAGCAGGAGGCCCTTACACTCTTTACCCCCCTGCTCTACCGGCTCTTCCACGACTGGCCCCGCTAGACATCCCCTCTTTCATGAAACATGACGCCGTGATCCGCTCTTCCCTTGACCATTTCTTCCAGATCACCCGGCGTCACTCAACAATCCCCCGTGAAATCAGTGCCGGACTGACCATTTTTGGCTCCATGGCCTATATCATGGCCGTCAATCCGGCTGTTCTGGCAGGTGCCGGACTGGCCCGCCATGACATGATCATGACCACCATCGCCGGTGCCGTAGCCGGAACACTGCTCATGGCCCTATGGGCACGGCTGCCCATAGCCCTGGCCCCCGCCATGAGCAGCAATGTCCTGTTTGCCCAGGTGGTCGTTCAGCAGGCCCATGTCTCACCCTCCACGGCCTTCACGGTCGTCCTCTTCAGCGGGATGTGTTTCACGCTCCTCTCGCTCACACGGCTTCGCCTGAAAATCATACAGAGCTTTCCACCCTGCATCATACTGGGCATCCAGACAGCCATTGGCGCTTTCATCGCCCGGATCGGTCTCATCTCCGCCGGAATCGCCGTCCCATCCGCAGGCGGGCTTGGTTTTGCCTCCCTCTCGCACCCGGCCGTGATCCTTGCCCTGGCTGGGGTGATGTTCTGCCTGCTGCTCCAGCTTCTCCGTATTCCCGCAGGGCTGCTTGTCACCATCATGGTCCTGACCCTTGCCGGCCTTGTCGTCCCCGGCCCTGATGGGCAGCCCCTGACCCAGCTTCCCGGCCACCTGATTGACTGGCCCCATTATCCGGTCAACATGCTTGCGCCCTTCGACTTCCATGAATTCTTTCAGCATCTCGGGCTGCTGCTGCCCATCACGCTCTATATCCTGCTCAGCGATTTCTTCGATGCCACAGGAACGATGCTGACAGTGACACGACAGGCTGGGCTCTGCGGCACCAGAGAACAACCCGACCTGCCTCCCCGCGCCTTTGCAGCGGACGGAGCAGCCAGCATCATCGGGGCCCTGCTTGGAACCTGTACCGTTTCCGCCTATCTGGAAAGCCTGACAGGCGCCGAAGCCGGTGGCCGTACAGGCCTCAGCGCCCTTGTGGTCGCCCTGCTGTTTGCCCTCTCCTGTTTCTTCTGGCCCCTGATAACAGCCATCCCCGCTCTGGCAACAGCCCCTGTACTGGTCTTTGTCGGAATCATCATGCTCAGCAACCTGACCGAACTGCCCGACAATCTGGAAGAGTCCTTCCCACCCCTCTGCATGGTTCTGCTGACGGTCGTTACGGGCAGTTTCATGCTGGCCCTTGCCTGCGGAATGCTGCTCTACACGGCCATGCTACTCATCAAACGGGCATTTCACAAAGTTACACCTGTCATAATTTGTCTTGATATAACTTTTCTCTGTTACCTGATTCTGCAGGGGCGGTTTTAATGAAACTGTAAGACAAAAGCCCTGATGTTCCTCGATAAAAAACGTTAAAACAGGGTTGCCACTCTCCCGGAAAAACATCACGGCGCTCCGTGATGTTCCCCGACGGGCAGGATGAGGGCTGGAAAAAATCTCTCCATCCCTGTAATGCCCTGTAAGTTTCATGATCTGAACCCCGGCTGGATAGTTCATGCCCGACCCTACGACGACACAGACAACACCGCTGCACCAGCTTTCTTTTGAAAACGCCCTGGCCGAACTTGAGCAGATCGTCCGCGGGCTGGAAAGCGGCCAGATGAAGCTGGAAGACGCAATCTCCGCTTATGAACGCGGTGCTGCCCTGCGCCGCCATTGTGAGGAAAAGCTGGGAGAGGCAGAAATGCGTGTGAAGGCCATCGTCCAGAAGGCTGATGGCTCCCTGTCGGAAGAACCTCTGGAGAAGGCAGAACAGCCTGCCCCACGCAGAAGGGCCAACGCCAGCCCCAGGAGGCCATCACCCGCCCCAAAGGAAGGCTGGTCTTCCCCGCCGCCTCATCTGGATGATGAGATTCCATTCTGATGAATCATTGCCTGCACACACTTACGACAGCCACCTTCCGCAAGGAGACTTCCCGATGACCGACAGCCACGCCCTTCCCCTCAAGGATGCCCTCCGCCAGGCCTGTCGTGAGATCGAGGCCAGCATTGATGCTCTCCTGCCGCCAGTGCCGGGTGATGAATCCCTGCTGATCGACGCCATGCGCTATGCCGCCCTGAATGGCGGCAAACGGCTGCGAGGATTCCTCGTGCTGGAGATCGCAGCCCTTTTCGGGGCATCCCGTGAAGCCGCCCTGCGTGTGGCTGCCTCCGTCGAGTTCCTGCACGCCTATTCTCTCGTCCATGATGACCTGCCTGCCATGGATGATGATGACCTCCGCCGGGGCCAGCCTTCCACCCACAAGAAATTCAATGAGGCCTTCGCCATCCTCGCTGGTGATGCCCTCCAGACCAGTGCCTTCGAAGTCCTGCTGGAAGACGCCACAAGTGCAGACCCCGCCGTCCGGGCCGAGCTGGCGCTGGCACTGGCCCGTGCCTCCGGCAGTGCAGGCATGGTGGGCGGTCAGGTCATCGACATCCGCGGGGAAGGCAAGGCTCTTCCTCTCGAGAAGGTCAAACGCCTTCATGCCATGAAGACAGGTGCCCTCATCCGCTATGCAGCAGAAGCCGGGGCCATTCTGGCAGGGCTCAAGGCCGATGACCCACGCCGCCAAGCCATCGTCCGCTACGGAACCGACCTCGGCACGGCCTTCCAGGTGGCTGATGACATTCTGGACACTACCGCCAGCACCGAAGAACTGGGTAAAACGGCAGGGAAAGATGAAGATGCCTGCAAGTCCAACTACGTCTCGCTGCTTGGCATCGAAGGGGCCCGCAAGGAGGCCCTGCGCCTGAGCGAGCAGGCCCGCCAGTCCCTTTCCTCTTTCGGTCCCCGTGCGGATACGCTCCGTGCCCTCGCTGATTATTTCGTTGAACGCAGGAACTGATTGTTCATGAGCACGTCTTCCTCCATCCCTACTCTGGGCCGTTATCCTCTTCTGGATCGGGTAAGCGTACCGGCGGACATGAAAAACCTGTCCATCGAGCAGCTCACCACCCTGGCCGAAGAACTCCGCTCGGAGACCATCAATGCGGTTTCCACCACGGGTGGGCATCTGGGTGCCTCCCTCGGCGTGGTCGAGCTGACGGTCGCCCTCCATGCAGTGTTCAACACACCGGATGACCGGGTGATCTGGGATGTCGGCCACCAGGCCTATCCGCACAAGATCCTGACCGGCCGCCGTGAGCAGATCCGCACGCTGCGCCAGCCGGGCGGTCTCTCCGGCTTCACCCGCCGGTCGGAAAGCCCCTACGACCCCTTCGGTGCGGCCCATTCCTCCACGTCCATCTCTGCTGGACTGGGCATGGCCGTTGCCCATCACCTCTATGCGGAGGACCATCCTTCCTACCGGGAACGGAATGTCATCTCCGTCATCGGGGACGGGTCCATCTCCGCCGGCATGGCCTATGAGGCCATGAACAATGCCGGGGCCATGGGTGGCAAGGGGGCGGAACGGCTCATCGTCATCCTGAATGACAATGAGATGTCCATTGCGCCGCCTGTCGGGGCCATGTCCAACTATCTCAGCCGCCTGATGTCCTCCCGCCGCTTCCTCACCCTGCGGGACATGGCGGGCAAGCTGGCCAAACGGCTGCCCTCCCGCATTGAGCGCACAGCCAAGCGGGCCGAGGAATATGCCCGTGGCATGATCACCGGCGGCACGCTGTTCGAGGAGCTGGGCTTCTATTACATCGGCCCGGTAGATGGACACGACATGCACCAGCTCGTCCCCATCCTCCGCAACCTGCGGGATGCCGAGGACAAGGGACCCGTCCTGCTGCACGTCATCACGGAAAAGGGCCGTGGCTACAAGCCGGCCGAGGCCGCCGGGGACAAATATCATGCCGTCGCCCGCTTCGACGTGGAAACCGGCAAGCAGAAAAAAGGGCCTGCTGGTCCCCCCACCTACACGGATGTCTTCTCCCGCGAGCTGCTCCACCGGGCCAACCAGGATGACAGGGTGGTTGCCATCACGGCAGCCATGCCGTCCGGCACCGGGCTGGACAAAATGGCCCAGCAGCATCCTGACCGCTATTTTGATGTCGGCATTGCCGAGCAGCATGCCGTGACCTTTGCCGCCGGGATCGCCAGCGAAGGGATGCGTCCCTTCTGCGCCATCTACTCCACGTTCCTCCAGCGGGCCTATGATCAGGTCATGCATGACGTGGCCCTCCAGAACCTGCCTGTCCGCTTTGCCGTGGACCGGGCCGGGCTTGTCGGTGCGGACGGCGCAACCCATGCAGGCTCCTTTGACCTGAACTATCTCTGCTGTCTGCCCAACATGACGGTCATGGCTCCGTCTGATGAGGTGGAGCTGCTTCACATGACGGCCACGGCATGGGCGCATGACAGCGGACCAATCGCCCTGCGCTATCCCCGTGGGGCTGGTCTGGGCCAGAAACTCCCCGATGAAGGGGAAATTCTGGAAATCGGCAAAGGCCGCATCATCCGCTCCTCCGAAGGAGAAGGCGTGGCCATCCTTGCTCTCGGCCCCCGCCTACACGAGGCCCTGAAGGCCGCCGAAACGCTGGCCAGGGACGGTATTGCCGTCACCGTGGCCGATGCCCGCTTCGCCAAGCCAGTTGACGGTGCGCTGATCGAATCCCTCGCCCGCCAGCACAAGGTCTTCATCACCATTGAGGATGGCGCACCGGGTGGGTTCAGCACGCAGGTAGTGCAGCATCTGGCCGAAACTGGCCTGCTTGATCAGGTCCGTTTCCGCCCCATGGCCCTGCCGGATACGTGGATCGACCACAACACTCCTGCAGCCCAGTACGAAGAAGCGGGCCTGACAGCCCGTCACATTGCCGATCTGGCCCGCAAGGCCTTTGATGGCAAGGCTGGGGCCTGATGGCCAAACGCCGTGCGGACCAGCTCCTTGTGGACAGGGGGCTGGTGGAGACACGCAGCCGGGCACAGGCCCTCATCATGGCCGGGCTGGTCTATGCCGGCCCGCATGGTGACAGGCCCGTCAAAAAAGCAGGGGATCAGCTCGCTGAAGACATGCCCCTGACCCTGAAAGGGCAGGACCATCCCTGGGTCTCCCGTGGTGGGCTGAAACTGGCCCATGCACTGGAACATTTCCCCCTCTCTGCGGAGGGAAAGATCGCCGTGGATGTCGGAGCCTCAACGGGCGGCTTTACCGACGTGCTGCTCCAGAATGGGGCGGCAAAAGTCTATGCCGTGGATGTCGGACACGGCCAGCTGGCCTGGAAGATACGCTCCGATGACCGTGTGGTGGTGCTGGAGAAAACCAACGCCCGCCACCTGAATGCCGAACACATACCCGAGGCCCCGGACATCGTCGTCTGCGATGCCAGCTTCATCAGCCTGAAAACCGTTCTGGCTCCGGCCCTTGGCATGGCAAAAAATGGGGCTTGGGCCGTGGCCCTCATCAAGCCGCAGTTCGAGGCAGGCCGGGCCGACATCGGCCCCAAGGGGGTCGTACGGGACCCCGCCGTGCATGAACGTGTCTGCGAGGAAATCCGGGACTGGTTTGCCAGCCTCCCCGGCTGGACCATCCTTGGCCTGGTTCCCAGCCCGATCACCGGGCCCGAAGGCAACAGGGAGTTCCTCATCGCCGCCCGCAAGGACGCCATCGGGTAAGCCCACCCTCGCCCCTCACTTTTCTGACCCGGAAACGGGTTCCCATGCTATAGCCACCACATGACACATCCGATGCCTTCTTCAGCTCCCATTTCCTCCGATGCCGTGAATGCCCTCAACGAGAGCGAGCGCAAACGCATCGAGGCCAAGTCAGCCCTGTTCGCACCGCCAACACCGGTCACGGAGGATGGACGCCGTGAGCTGGTCGGCCTCTCCCGGGAAGAGCTGGCCGGGGTCCTGACCGAGATTGGCGAGAAGCCCTTCCGGGCCAAGCAGCTCTGGCACTGGATCTATCATCAGGGCGTGACGGACTTCTCCCGCATGTCCACCATCGCCAAGCCCTTGCAGGCCAAGCTGGAAAAGCACTTCATCGTCGGCCGCCCCAGCCTGACGACGCAGCAGACATCCAAAGACGACACGCGCAAGTTCCTCTTCCGCTTCCGGGACGGGCAGGAGGCAGAGACTGTCTATATTCCAGACAGGCGGGAAGACCGTGGAGCCGTCTGCATCTCCTCCCAGGTGGGCTGCACCCTGTCCTGCACCTTCTGCCATACGGGAACGCAGAAGCTCGTCCGCAATCTGGGAGCAGCCGAAATTGTCGGGCAGTTCATGGCAGCACGGGACAGCTATGGCGAATGGCCCAGCCCCAAGGGGGACACGCCCCGCCTGCTCTCCACCATCGTGCTGATGGGCATGGGAGAGCCGCTCTACAATTATGAGAACGTCGCCAAGGCCATGAAGATCATCATGGATGGCGAAGGCATCGCCCTCTCCCGCCGCCGGATCACGCTCTCCACCTCCGGCGTCGTGCCCATGATGGACCGCTGCGGTGACGAGCTGGGCATCAATCTGGCCATTTCCCTCCATGCCGTCCGCAACGACCTGCGGGACCAGCTCGTACCGCTGAACCGGAAATACCCGATCGAGGAGCTGATGGCCGCCTGCCACCGCTATCCGGCCGCCTCCAACTCCCGCCGCATCACCTTTGAATACATCATGATCCGGGACGTGAATGACAGTGATGCCGAAGCCCGGGAGCTGGTGCGGCTGATCCGTGGCCTGCCCGCCAAGGTCAATCTCATCCCCTTCAATCCATGGCCGGGATCGGACTTCCGCCCCTCCACACGGGAGCGGCTGGCCAGTTTTGCCCAGATCGTCATGGATGCCGGTTATGCCGCCCCCATCCGCATGCCCCGTGGCAAGGACATCCTCGCCGCCTGCGGGCAGCTCAAGACACAGAGCGAGCGGAAACGGCAGGCCGAATCCCGCAAAAACGAGGCCTGAGCCTTCCCTTGCGGATATGGGCCTCTGGCCCAATGGCCTGACAGCTGTTACAAGACCATAATAACTTAACGATATCTGGTTCTGTCTTTCAGCAGAGGTATATAACGATCATGAGCAAAGCCTCAGGCATCAAGAAAGTCGTTCTGGCCTATTCCGGTGGGCTGGATACGTCCGTCATTCTCCGCTGGCTTCAGGAGCATTATGGCTGCGAGGTTGTCACCTTCACGGCTGATCTCGGTCAGGGGGAAGAGCTGGAACCCGCACGCCGCAAGGCTGAATCCCTTGGCGTGAAGGAAATCTTTGTCGAAGACCTGCGGGAAACCTTCGTCAAGGACTACGTCTTCCCGATGTTCCGTGCCAACACGGTTTATGAAGGCCAGTACCTGCTGGGCACCTCCATCGCCCGCCCGCTGATCTCCAAACGCCAGATCGAGATTGCCGAGGCCGTCGGTGCGGACGCCGTGGCGCATGGTGCGACAGGCAAGGGGAACGATCAGGTCCGCTTCGAGCTGGCCTATTACGCCCTGAAACCGGACGTGAAGGTCATCGCCCCATGGCGTGAATGGGACCTGACCTCCCGCACCAAGCTGCTGGACTTTGCCGAGAAGAACCAGATTCCTGTCACCAAGGACAAGCGGGGCGAGGCTCCGTTCTCCGTCGATGCCAACCTGCTGCACTCTTCCTCCGAAGGGAAGATTCTGGAGGATCCCTCCCTGCCGCCGGATGAGATCGTCTTCCAGCGCACCATCTCCCCGGAAGCTGCCCCGGACAAGGCAACCGAGATCACCATCGACTTCAAGCATGGTGACCCGGTGGCCATCAATGGTGAGGCCCTCTCCCCGGCCAATCTGCTGGCCCGCCTCAACGAGCTGGGCAAAGCCAACGGCATCGGCCGTCTCGACATCGTGGAGAACCGCTTCGTCGGCATGAAGTCCCGCGGCATTTACGAGACGCCCGGCGGTACCATCCTGCTCCAGGCGCACCGCTCCATGGAGTCCATCACGCTGGACCGTGAAGCTGCCCACCTCAAGGACAGCATCATGCCCCGCTATGCCGAGCTGATCTATAACGGCCTGTGGTTCTCCCCGGAGCGTCACATGCTTCAGGCCCTGATCGACAGCAGCCAGAAATCCGTCAATGGCCGTGTGCGCCTGAAGCTCTACAAGGGCAATGTCATCTGCGTGGGCCGCGAAAGCCCCGACAGCCTGTATGATGCCCGTGTCGTGACCTTCGAGGATGACGAAGGTGCCTACAATCAGGTGGATGCACAGGGCTTCATCCGTCTGAACGCCCTGCGGCTGCGGCTGGGTGCCAACAAGGGACGCCGCGGCGGCACACCCTGAGCCTGCCGTCTCCACCGGGTCTGACGGCCCGGTGGTGCCCGCCTTTTCCTCCCAGCTTGCAAAGAGGCATTTCCATGTCCCGTTGTCTGCGTTCTTTCTTCCGTTATCTGCCGGTCTGCGCTCTGGCTGGTCTGCTCGGCCTGACAGGCTGCTCTGGCGACCAGAAACCGGACCTGACACCCCAGCAGTTCATGGATCAGGTCTACAAACAGCCCGGAGTGCAGAAACTGCCTGACGGTCTGGCCTACAAGGTCCTGAAATCTGGCCCCAAGGATGCGCCCCACCCACAGAAGGGAGCCACCATGATGGTCATCTATGAGGGCCGCCTGCCAGACGGGGGCATTTTTGATGCCTCGGAAATGCACACCGGCGCCGCCTACATGGAGATGCCTCTTGATGGTGTCATCGACGGCTGGATGGAAGGGCTGCCCCTGATGCGTGTTGGCGATACGTGGGAGCTCTATGTCCCGCCCCAGCTGGGGTATGGCAAACGGTCCATGGGGATCATCCCGCCCAACAGCCCGCTGATCTTCAAGATCCAGCTTCTGGGTGTCGAGGATGACAATTCCCTTCAATAAGGGCATAGCCTTCTGCCATCTGCCCAGCCAGCAGGGTTTTCCGCCGTCCCCTCACCTCTGAGCGGGGCGGCTTTTGTCTTTTCCTTCTGTCAGGACCATGTTCATGCAGCGTGTTTTTTCAGGAATCCAGCCAACAGGCATTCCCCATCTGGGCAATTATCTCGGAGCCATCCGCAACTGGGTCACCTTGCAGAAGGACCATGACTGCCTGTTCTGCCTTGTGGACATGCACTCCCTGACCATGCCATGGTCCCCGGAGGCCCTGCGTGAACAGACACTGGCCTCCACTGCCTGCCTTCTGGCCTCCGGCATCGACCCGACCCGCCTGTACAACCAGTCCGCCGTCAGTGCCCATGCCCGCCTCGGCTGGATTTTCAACTGCGTGTCCCGTCTGGGCTGGCTGAACCGCATGACACAGTTCAAGGACAAGGCAGGCAAGAACCGGGAAAACCATTCCGCTGGCCTGTATGTCTATCCCAACCTCATGGCGGCGGACATTCTGGCCTTCCACGCCACACGGGTGCCCGTGGGTGACGACCAGCGGCAGCATCTTGAGCTGGCCAATGACATCGCACAGAAGTTCAACCACGATATGGGTGTCGAGTTCTTCCCGCTGATTGAACCGCTCATTCCGCCTCATGCTGCCCGTGTGATGAGCCTGCGGGACGGCAGCAAGAAGATGTCCAAGTCCGACCCGTCTGCCCAGAGTCGCATCATCCTGAATGATACGGCAGACGATATCGCCCAGAAGATCCGCAAGGCCCGCACGGATGCCGAACCTCTGCCCTCCGAGGAAGCCGGGTTGGAAGGCCGCCCGGAGGCCCGCAATCTGCTGACCATCTACGCTGCCATGTCCAACAGGACGTTGGCTGACGTGCTGAGCCAGTTTGCCGGCCAAGGCTTCGGCACCTTCAAGCAGGCTCTGGCTGACCTGCTGGTCGAAACACTGGCCCCCGTGGCCGATGAAACCCGCCGCCTGATGGATGACAAAGCTCACCTCATGCAGGTCCTGCGCCAGGGAGCCGAACGGGCCCGTGCCGTCTCGGAACCGATTGTGAGCGAGGCAGAAAAGCTGGTTGGCTTCCTGCGCTGAAAGCACTCCCAGGTTGCCATCCTTCGGCATGAAAAAAGCCTGTCCCCTGACAAGGACAGGCTTTTTTCATGAGCGCCGCAATTCAGACAATGGCGTTTCCATCAGTGCCAATACCTCTCTGGCCGCTGACATGGCAGGCAGCTCCCCGCCCGGAGCTTCCAGCATGGCCAGAATATCGGCAAAAGCCTCCTGCTGGGCCTGCCGCTTTGCCCCATCTGTCAGGAGAGAAGTAATTTCATCCGCCAGTTTCTGGGGAGTACAGTCATGCTGGACCAGTTCTGGCACGACTTCACGCCCTGCCAGAATATTGATCATGGAAATGAAGGGAAGCCGCAGGAAAAGCCGCCCCAGCAGGGCTGAAAGCGGATTGACCCTGTAGGTGACCACCATGGGTACCTGCCCTATGGCCAGCTCCAGAATGGATGTACCCGATTTGGTCAGGGCACAGTCAGCAGCCCGGATAGCATCGTGCTTGTCCTCCGTATCCGTCAGGATGGAGGGGTGAACCGCCCAGTGCCGCACCATCTTCTTCACGAGTGGGGCCATGCCCGACGTGGCCGGAATGACGGGCTGAAGATCGGGGAAACGTTCATGAAGAATTCCGAGAGTCTTCTCAAAAACAGGCAGCAGCTTTGGGACCTCGGAGGACCGGCTGCCCGGCATGAGGATCAGAATAGGGCTGTCCGACCGAATGTCATGCCGTTTATGGAAACGCTGTGCCTGACCATGCGCCACGCCCGATTGCAGGATGGGATGGCCGACAAACCGGGCCTCGGGCAGGCCCCGTTCAGCAAACCATGCTTCCTCAAACGGGAAAAGGCAGAGCAGCCTGTCCCACAACCCCCGATACCCTTTGACCCGACTCTCCCGCCAGGCCCATGTCTGCGGCGCTACATAATGCAGGCGCCGGACATTCAGCTTGCGGATGCGCCGCAGAAGCCGGAACGAAAAACCCGGGCTATCAATGGTGATGACAATATCAGGACGGCGCAGCTCAATATCCTGCTCAGCTTCCAGCAGCCTCTGTGACAGAAGGCGCAACCGGGGCAGGACTTCCATGAACCCCATGACCGTCAGGTCTTCCATCGGGAAGAGGCTCCGCAGGCCCCGGGCCTCCATCCGCCCTCCGCCAACACCAGCAAAGACCAGCATCGGGTCAATGCGGTGCAGGGCCTGCATCAGACGGGCCCCGATACTGTCCCCACTGGGCTCACCGGCCAGAATCCAGATCACCCGGCCATGGTGATGAAGGGGAACCTCACCTTCTACAGGGGCACTCTCATCCACCATGGCAGCCTCTCCTTCTTTCCCGCCGTTGCAGGGCTCAACGCCGCAGCGTTGCCCCCGTCGCCTTCTGGACGGCACTTTCTACAGCCGTCATCAGCGCATCAAGCTGAGTATCCGTCAGGCTGTCTTTCTGCGGCTGGAGGGTCACCTCCACTCCCAGAGAGCGATGCCCTGCCGGAACGGAGCCACCTTCAAAGATGTCGAAAAGACGCACATCCGTGATCAACTTGCGGTCTGCCATACGGACAGCCTTCAGCACATCCTGTATCTGCACCTTTTCATCAGCCAGGAAGGCAAAGTCACGACGGACAGGCTGAAGGACCGACAGCGTCGGGGCAGCCTTCCGCTTCACCTTGGGCAGCGGAACCCTGTCCAGCGTCATCTCAAAGAGCGCCACCGTGCCGCTCAGGCCGAAGTGACGGGCCACACGGGGGTGCAGCTCACCGAAGCTGCCCAGCACCAGCTTGGGCCCCTGCCGCACGACACCGGAACGCCCCGGATGGTAATAGCCCGGCGCATCCGCCGTGCTGCTCAGGGAAGCCTCGGCCACACCGAGAGCTGCAAGAGCCGCCATGAGATCGGCCTTGGCATCCATCCATGATGGTTCCTCGGCAGACTGACCCGGAGCTCGGCCACTCACGCCACCCCGCACGCCCGCCAGCACCATACGGGTGCCCTGCTGCCCGAAGCAGGGGCCAAGCTCGAAGAAGGAGGCATCCCCGCTGAAGCCCTGCCCGTGAGCCAGATTCCGCCCAAGGGCACGCAGCAGGTTGATGATTGGTGTCGGCCGCAGCTGGTTCAGGTCCGTTGCAATCGGGTTCAGCAACCGGTCCTGCTCCCGTCCTTCTTCAAACAGGGCCGCATCCTGATCGGACACGAAGGAAAAACCAACGGTCTCCATCAGGGCACGCCCCGCACACAGACGGCGCAGAAGGGCTGCCCGGGCCTGCTGTGGTGTCACCGCCGGAGCAGGCACCATATGGGCACGGGGCAGGGACAGGGCCGGAACTTCATCCAGACCACGGATGCGCAGAACCTCCTCGACCAGATCGGCCTCGGCTTCCATGACCTCCACACTGGCGGCAGCCCGTTCGGCCACAGCGGCATCGAGCGTGACAGCCTGTGCCAGACCATGCCCTGCCGCCACGTCATTCCGCCATGACGGCACGGAGAACACGGCCTTCTCTGCCGTGCGCTCCTGCACCTCAAACCCCAGGGCCTCGAGGATGTCCACGGCCCTGTCCGCCTCGATCTCCAGACCGCCCAGCGAGGCCAGACGCTCGAAACGCAGGCTGGCGGTTCTCTGCCATGCCGGTTCCGCCCCCGCCTCGGTCACCTCACTTGGCGTGCCGCCACACAGCTCCACGATCAGGGCCGTGGCGGCTTCCAGACCGGAACGTACGAGAGCCTGATCCACACCACGCTCGAAACGGTAACGGGCATCCGTCTGCACCCCAAGGCGGCGGCCTGTCAGGGCGATGCGCACCGGGTCAAACAGGGCGGATTCCACGAAGACATCGACCGTCTCATCGGTCACCGCACTGGCCTCACCGCCAATGATGCCCGCCAGCGACTGCACCCCGGCCTCATCCGCAATGACGAGATCATCCGTGCCCAGAACCAGCTCCTGCCCATCCAGCGCACGGAAATGCTCCCCCGTGCCGGATGTCAGGGAAAGCCTGTCACCGGTCAGGCGGGCGGCATCAAAAACATGCAGCGGCCGCCCGACATGCATCATCAGATAGTTGGTCACATCCACCAGGGCGGATTGCGGCCGCAACCCCACGCTCTCCAGACGACGCTTCAGCCAGGCCGGGCTGGGGCCATTCTTCACGCCACGGATCAGCCGCCCCGTAACATAACGGCAGGCCGGGTGGCTGATCTCCCACTGGATCGGGCTTTCACCCTGCCCTTCCACCGTCTCCGTCAGCCACGGCTTCAGGGTGCCCAGCCCCGCAGCAGCGAGGTCACGGGCAATGCCCCGGACGCTCAGCGCATCGCCACGGTTGGGCGTGATGGCAATCTCGATGACGGGGTCATCCAGCCGGGCATGGCGGACATAATCCTCACCCAGCGGAGAACCATCAGGCAGTTCAGCAATGCCATTGGACTCCTCACCGATCCCGAGCTCCCGCAGGGAGCAGAGCATCCCGTTGCTGGCCTGTCCCCGAATCTTGCCGGGCTTGATCGTCATGTCACTGCCGGGAATGTAGGTCCCCGGCGGAGCGAAAATGACATGCAGCCCCGTGCGGGCATTCGGCGCACCACAGACGACCTGAACGTCCTCGAAGCCCTGACCGGCTGAGACACGGCAGAGCTGAAGGCGGTCTGCATCCGGATGGGGGGAAGCCTCCAGAATCTTTGCCGTACGGAACCCGGCCAGACGTTCCGTCGGGTCATCCACGCTTTCGACCTCAAGGCCGATGCGGTTCAGCGTCGTGCATATCTCGTCCAGAGAGGCGGTAAAATCGAGGTGATCCCGCAACCATGAGAGTGAAAATTTCATGTCAGAAACCCTCCGTCAGCGTTGCCGGGGACAGTGATGAAAAACCGTAATGACGCAGCCAGCGCAGGTCACTTTCATAGAAGGACCGCAGGTCCGTGATGCCATTCTTCAGCATGGCCAGACGTTCGATCCCCATGCCGAAGGCAAAGCCCTGCCACTCTGCCGGGTCCAGCCCGCAGTTGCTCAGTACCCGGGCATGGACCATGCCGGCACCCAGCACTTCCAGCCAGTCCGCCCCGGCACCGATCACGCCTGTCTCCCGGGACCAGCCGATGTCAATTTCCATGGATGGTTCGGTAAAGGGGAAGTAGGAGGCCCGGAACCGGACAGGCAGGTCCGGCTGACCAAAGAAGGCCCGCAGGAATTCGGTCAGGCAGCCCTTCAGATGGCCCAGCGTGATGCCTTTCTCGATGACCAGCCCCTCGCACTGGTGGAACATGGGGGAATGGGTGGCGTCATGATCGGCCCGGTAGGTCCGGCCCGGTGCGATGATGCGGATGGGGGGCTTCTCACCCAGCATGGTGCGGACCTGCACGCCGGATGTCTGCGTCCGCAGCACCCGCAGGTCCTCGCCTTCTCCGGCTGCCGGAAGGTAGAACGTGTCCTGCTCTGTCCGGGCCGGATGATGTTCCGGCGTGTTCAGGGCGGAAAAATTGTGCCACTGGCTTTCAATGTCCGGCCCTTCCGCCACATGGAAATCCATCGCCCCGAAGATGGTCGTGATTTCCTCGATCGTCCGGCTGACGGGATGGATGAGACCGGCCGGTGCCGGGGCGGGAGGCTGGGTGATGTCCACCGTCTCCTCCGCCAGACGCTGCTGGAGGGCCAGCTCCTCGATCTCCCTGCCACGCTGCTCGATCAGGGCCGTCAGCTCGTCACGCAGGCGGTTGAGGGCCTGCCCCCGCTCTTTCCGCTCCTCGTGCGGGAACGAACCGAGCTGCCGGAGCAGGCCGGTCAGTTTGCCTGAGCGTCCCAGCGTCCCCACACGGACAGCATCCCATTCCCCATGGGTGCTGGCCTGTTTCAGGGCCGCCAGTGTCTCATCCTTCAGAGTGTCGAGGTCATTGGCCATAGCCTGTCTTCCATCATCTCATGAGCCTGTTTCAGGAACGCTTCCTGCCCCGGCCCCTGAAGGTCCGGATCTTGAAACGTTTCTGAAGCAGCCTCAAAGAAAAACGGGCTGCTCCGTTGCCAGAACAGCCCGCCAATCATCAGTCCCATTCCTCACGGTCCATCAGGAACAGACCATGAAGCATGAGGAATCCCCTTACAGGGCTGCCTGAGCCTTGCGTACGATCTCGGCAAAGGCCGCTGCATCGTCATAGGCGATGGCAGCCAGAACCTTACGGTCGATCTCGATCCCGGCCTTGTTCAGACCGTTGATGAAACGGCTGTAGGTCAGGCCATGCTCACGCACGGCAGCGCTGATGCGCTGGATCCACAGGGAGCGGAAATCACGCTTCTTGTTGCGGCGGTCGCGATAGGCATAACGCAGTGCCTTCTCGACGCGCTCCAGAGCGATGCGATAGTTTGTGGAAGAACGCCCGCGATAGCCTTTGGCCAGATCAAGGACCTTCTTGTGACGGGCGTGGGTGGTCGTACCCCGTTTAACACGTGCCATGGTTTCTTAACTCCTTATGACAGCCCGTAGGGTGCCCACTGTTTGACGGTACGGGCATCCATGTCCGTCATTGTCTGCGGACCACGGTTGCTGCGCTTCATCTTCTGCGGACGGTTAATCAGGCCATGGCGTTTGTTGCCGGGACCACAGGTCACCTTGCCAGTCGCGGTGATCTTGAACCGCTTCTTGACCGAAGACTTCGTCTTCAATTTGGGCATTTTCATCTCCTTACAGTTCTGAAGTTCCCATTCCCCTGGCGGACAACGGAAACCGCACGGCCGGGCATGCCACATCATATGGCCCGGGCGCGTGCACGACCTGTTGGCGCTTATAGGGACAACGGGGGACGGCCTCAAGCAAAAACCGCATCAGAACGGCATGTTTTTTGAGCAGTGAGCATTAACCATTGTGAAGTAAATATCACATGGTTGTGAATATGATGATAGAGGCACTCATCCAGTCCGAATTATTACCCCCTGATGCTTGACCCATGGCCCCTTCCCTGTGCTTAAAGGCAGGAGATCATCATCCATGACGGGACATTCCTGTCAGGGCAACGCTTATCCAGGTTGAGTGATCGAGTTTAACAACACTGAGGCTTATCCATGTCCTCCACTTCCCGTACGGGGGGAATCTGGGTCTCGCTGGTTGCCATCCTCATGGCGATCGTCGGCCTGCTGCTGGTTGCCGGTGGTATCTATGCCATCAGCGAAGGCGGTCCCTTCTATTATCTCATCAGCGGGCTGGGCACGCTGCTCAGCGCGTTCTTCGTCCATAAACGGAAGCCGATCGGCCTTGCTGTCTATGCGGTCGTCCTGCTTGGCACGCTCATCTGGGCTCTCTGCCTCGTAGGCCTCAACCTCTGGAGCCTCGTGCCCCGGCTGGATGTGGTCATCGTCATCGGCATCGTCCTGCTGCTTCCTTTCATCCGCCGTCCGCTGGCCGCCAACCGGCTGGCCACCATTCCTCTGGGCATCGGCGTGGTCCTCAGTGCCCTGGCACTGGTGGTTTCCGCCTTCATGGACCCGTATGACATCGGTGGTTCGCTGCCTACAGAGCAGGTCAATGCCAGCCCGGCAAACCCGGACAACGTGCCGGATGGTGACTGGACCTCCTACGCACGCACGCAGGATGGCAATCACTGGTCCCCTCTGACACAGGTCAACAGCCAGAACGTCAACCAGCTGAAAGTTGCCTGGGTCATGCGGACCGGTGACCTGCCGGACAAGTCCCGCGACCCGGGTGAGGCCACCAACGAGGCCACGCCGCTGGAGTTCGACAACACACTCTATTTCTGCTCCCTGCATCAGAAGGTCTTTGCCGTCGATGCCGTGACCGGGAAGACGAAATGGGTGTTCGACCCCAAGCTGAACGTCAATCCTGGCTTCCAGCATCTGACATGCCGTGGCGTCAGTGCCCACACGAAGCCTGAAAATGCCGTCGACAGCAGCGGCCAGCCTGTCACCACGACAGACTGCACCAAGCGCATCATTGCCATGGTCAATGACGGCCGCATGGTCGAGATCGACGCACAGACAGGCAAGGTCTGCCAGGGCTTTGGGGACAACGGCCAGGTCGATCTGCGCTTCTCCCACCAGCCTTACACGACGGCTGGGGAGTATGCCCCGACATCACCGCCCGTCGTTACCGACAAGCTGATCATCGTCAACAGTGCGGTGAAGGACAACGGCTCCGTCCACCAGCCTTCCGGGGCAACACGGGCCTATGACGTCTACACGGGCAAGCTTGTCTGGGTATTCGACGCCGCCAATCCTGACCCGAATGAAATGCCGAGCGAAGAGCATCCGCATTTCCATCCGAACTCCCCCAACTCCTGGTCCGTCTCGTCTTACGACAAGAACCTGAACATGGTGTACATCCCCATGGGGGTTGGCACGCCTGACCAGTGGGGTGGCTACCGTGACAAGGATGCCGAACGCTATCCGCCGGGTGTCATTGCGCTGAATGCGGACACAGGCAAGCTCGTCTGGTTCTACCAGACCGTCCATCATGACCTCTGGGACATGGATGCCTCCGCACAGCCCAACCTTGTGGACATCACCCAGAAGGATGGCAGCCTGGTTCCGGCCATCTACATCCCGACCAAAAGTGGTGACATTTTTGTTCTGGACCGCCGCACCGGCAAGCCGATCGTTCCGGCACCGGAGGTTCCTGCCCCGGGTGGCGCTGCCACGGGTGACCATACAAGCCCGACCCAGCCCCATTCCGAGCTGAGCCTGCGCCCGAAAGATCCGTTGTCCGACCGTGACATCTGGGGGGCCACGATCCTTGACCAGATGGTGTGCAGCATCTACTTCCACAGCCTGCGTTACGAGGGGCCCTATACGCCGCCTTCCACGCAGGGGACGCTGGTTTTCCCTGGCGATCTGGGCATGTTCGAGTGGGGCGGCCTTGCGGTTGATCCTCGCCGCCAGGTAGCCTTCTCCAACCCCATCTCCATTCCGTTCGTCTCCACTCTGGTTCCCCGTGGCCCGGGCAACCCGCGCTGGCCCGACCCGAATGGTGACAAGGGTGGCAGCGGCGGTGAGACGGGTCTCCAGCCGAATTACGGCATCCCGTACGCCGTCAACCTGCATCCCTTCCTGGACCCGCTGTTTGCCAAGTTCGGCCTTTTCGTGCCGTGCCGCACGCCACCGTGGGGGGCTGTCGCCGGGATCGACCTGCGCACCAACAAGGTTGTCTGGCAGCACCGCAATGGTACGCTGCGTGACTCCCTGCATGGCTCGTCCCTCCCGATCCAGCTGCCGCCCATCAAGATCGGTGTCCCGAGCCTTGGTGGCCCGCTGGCAACGGCTGGCAATGTAGCCTTCCTGACATCATCGCAGGACTACTACATCCGGGCCTATGACCTGACGACCGGCCATGTCATCTGGAAAGACCGTCTCCCTGCCGGGGCACAGTCTGCACCGATGACCTACAGCATCAACGGTCGCCAGTACATCGTGACCTACGCTGGTGGGCATGGCTCCTTCCTGAGCCGGATGGGTGATTATCTGATCGCCTATGCTCTGCCGGAACAGGCCGAGAAGAAGTGAGACCCTGACAAACAGGTTGTCACAAAACAGAAAAGGGGAGGTCCAGCCGGGCCTCCCCTTTTTTTCATCATGCGGCTGATCCCGGACCATACAGGCCAGCAGCCAATATCCTTCCCGTGCAGCACTATCAGTAACCCGGGACGATGGAGACAATTCCAGAGCCCTGTCCCCCACCCAACCTCAATTGATAATATTTGGTAATGACTGGCCGTTATTCTTTAAAAATAACATAGACTTCACTATCACCAGCCTGAATTTCCTGTATAGGATAATGCCAGCCTATTCGTTCCCTGTTCTGACAGAAGGAAAACCCCCATGATGTTCCGTCGCATGGCCACATTCGCCCTCATTGCCAGTGCCCTGACCAGCCAGGTTGCCTTTGCCGCCTCTCATGGCAAGGCTCACCACTGCCGCAATGAGAAAGGTCAGTTCACAAAGTGTGAAAAGCCGAAGGCCAAGCCCTGCCGCGACAAGAACGGCAAATTCAGCAAGTGCAACACTCAGGATGCCGCCAGCGCCAAGCCGGCCGAAAAGGCTGAAGCTACAGCTGACAGCGTGAAGGACAGCTCCAACCCGATGAAGTCCGACATGCCTGCCACCGATGCTGCGGCTCCGGCCACGCACTGAGACACGGGGACAGCCCCTGCATGAAAAGGCCCTCTGGTTTTACCGCCAGAGGGCATTTTCTGTTCCGGCCAACGGGCTCAGACTGCGGCGGCTCTTTGCCGGATGGCTTTTGCCATGGCCTCCACGCCATTGCCCCGATTGGCTGAAAGCGCCTTCACCAATCCCAGCTCATGCAGAAAAACCGGGTCAGTCGCCAGAATCTCATCCCGTGTACGACCGGAATAGACACGCAGCAGCAACGCCACCAGCCCCTGAACGATAGCGGCGTCAGACGCACCAGCAAAAAACAGACATCCGTTTTTTTCCTCAGCTTCAAGCCAGACCTGGCTCTGGCAACCCGGCACCCGGTGCGCGTCATCCTGCCAATCCTGCGGAAAGTCCGGCAGTTTCCTCCCCATCTCGATGATGTACTGATAACGCTCCATCCAGTCATCGAACAGCGCCAGTTCATCCCCGATGGCCGTGATGGCCTGTGCTGCATCATCTTCCTGCGGCTGAACAAAACAGGCTTCCCTATCGGCCATGCCATCCCCCTTCCTTCATCAATTTATGTTCGTGCGATCCATCATAACTGGAGGCACCAAAATGGGAACCGCTCCCCTCCGAAATGTCTTCGGCTCACTGTTTCAGCAAGGGTAACAGAAGACGCATCACCGTTCCCTCTCCGGGCCGGCTCTGCACAACAACATCCCCATGATGGGCCAGAACGAAACTGTAAATGCCAGCCAGCCCCAGCCCTGTGCCTTTCCCCGCCTGCTTGGTGGTGAAAAAAGGCTCAAAAATATGGCGCTGGACCTCTTCACTCATGCCTTCCCCTTCGTCCCGGACATCAAGGGCCAGCGCATGATCCTGCTCGCAACTGGATGGGGCAGCAGGCAGGACGTGGCGTATCCGGCTGGCAGAAAGAGTCACGGTCCCGCCATCAGGCATCGCATCCCGGGCATTCACACACAGATTGAGCAGGGCCATTTCCAGCTGTTCCGGGCAGGTCAATACAGGGGGAACAGTCCCTTCCGGGAGGTCCAGCACAAAACGGATGGCCGGGACGGCTCCATAAAAACCATGCCGGAACAGGCTGGCCCGCTCCTCCAGAAAAGCCGCGATGTCAAACGGGCGCACCGTCCCACCATTCCGCCCCGCCCGGCCAAACTGAAGCAGACGGCGGGTCAGCCCCTCCCCCCGTTCCACGGTCTCCAACGCCCGGGCCAGCCATTTCTTCTGGGTGGCACGGGCCGCTTCATCTCCCTGCAACTGCCCGGAAAGAGCCTCCAGACAATTACCCAGAATGGTGAGCAGGTTGTTGAAATCATGCGCGACACCACCGGCCAGACGACCCAGGGCTTCCAGCCGCTCACCCCGGTTCAGCCGGTCTTCCACCATCACACGCTGGGTCACGTCCCGATCCATGCTGACCTGCCAGGCCTCTTTCAGCGGGACATCCTCCGGCCATTTCAGCGCCAGGCGGACAATCTCGTGCCAGCGTCTCTGCCCATCTTCCGCCACGACCTCCAGAAGCTCCTCTGCCTGCCCGTCCTCCCAGACCTTTTCCCGCAGACGGGCAATCACAGGCTGAAGAATGGCCGTGTAATGGTCACTCTCGCACGTCCCCTGATGATGCCGGTTGCTGCGGATACAACGGCCTTGCGCATCGGAAAAAACCAGACCGAACGGCAGGCTCTCCATGAGGCCATGCAACAGGGCCTGCTCCACCTTCAGGGCCCTCTGGGCCTGCCATGTCCTGTGTGCCTCATGGACGAGGGACAGCACATGGTCCGCCTCCCACGGCTTGTGCACATAGGCAACGATCCTGCCGTGATTCAGGGCTGCCACAACGGCATCCAGATCCGCATATCCTGTCAGCAGAATAGCCCGGGCGTCGGAGCAGGCACTGGCACGGCTGAGAAACTGGTCCCCTGTCATGCCCGGCATCCTCTGGTCTGAAATGATGACCGAAATCTCCGGATGGGCGGCCAGCAGGGCAAGGGCCCTGCCAGGCTCGGCCGCTGTCAGAACCGTGCAGCTTTCCTCCAGCAGATCCCCGAGTGCCACGAGAATCTCTTCCTCATCATCCACCAGAAGAACACAAGGTTGGGCCTCGATACTGTAAGGCTCGTTCATGCCGTTTTTACTTCCTCCTGTGCCCTGTGCCGTTCAGGCTCCCGCACAGCCCAGCCTTCTGCCGTCTCGTGGACAGGAAGGCGAATCACGAAATATGCACCACGCCCGCCATTGGTCTGCCCATCTTTCTGGCAGCCATCTCCAGCCTCACAGGCGTCTGTCACGTCGATGGTTCCACCATGGGCCTGCACGATGCCATGAACGATGGAAAGGCCCAACCCTGTCCCTTCCCCCTGCGCCTTCGTGGTGAAGAACGGGTCAAAAATCCAGGGGCGGATCGACTCCTTTATGCCTGGACCATTGTCACTTACCGTAATTTCATAAACATCATCGTAAAGACGGGTCGCAATCCGTATCAGCCCATCATGATGCTTCTGCCCTTCCCGCCGCATATCATTCAGCGCATCGGCAGCATTGGCAATGAGATTCATGACAGCCTGATGGAACAGTGTTTCCTGGCAGACCAGCTGCCGGGGTGCCTCAAGCTGGCAGTCCACGGCAATGGACCTGCCAAGCCTATGGCGGACCAGGGCCAGCCCTGTCTCTATCGCCTCGCCCACATCCACCATGCGCCACTCTCCTTCTTCCAGACGGGAGAAACGGCGCAGACGCACGACCAGGTCCCGGATACGCCCCAGCCCTGTCTTCATCGCAGCCAGACGGTCCCTGGCCCGCCGAATGCGGGTCTGACCATCCTCATCCTGCACGACAGTATCCATCCAGTGCAGGCATCGCTCGACCGTATCGGCATGACCCAGAGTGAACGCCAGAGGATTATTGATCTCATGGGCAATGCCGGCCACCAGCTCTCCCAATGAAGCCATCTTGGCCGTCTGGACCAGTCGGGCCTGTGTCTGCACCAGCTCCTCATTCGCCTTGGCCAGCTCCTTGTTGGCTCTGGCCAGAGCCTCCGCCAGCGAGGCCTGCGCCTGTGCAGCCTCCAGCGCCAGAGCCGACTGCTGGCGTTCCATCTCCCGCTGATGAAACGCCTCATTCTCCCGCCGCCGCCGGACCATGGCCCGGATGCGCAGAGCCAGCACCATGGGCGTCATGTCACTCGGAACAAGGTCCTCCAGGCCAGCTTCCAGAAAAGCCACGCAGGATTCACCCCGGAAGCGGGCTGCCTGTATGATGCAGAGAATGCGGAACGGTGTACCCCCCTGCTCCCGCAGGGCCTGGCGGCGCTGGTCCAGCAGACGGCAGAAAGCGAGGTCTGTCTCGTTATCCTGTATGTCCTCCAGCACGATGCAGTCCGGCCCGTCCGGGCCTGTCAGCCAGCCGCCATTCAGCAGATCACTGGAGCGGGTGACAGAGGTCACCGTGTGTCCATCCCGCCAGAGAAGCTCCCCCAGCCCAGCCTCCTCCGTGCCGTCCCGGCTGTTTTCATGATCCATGATGCTGGGGTCATTCCAGAAATCCAGCAGGGTCTCATCATCAGGGGCACGGACGATGACAACCCTGGCCCGCCGCATGTGCCATTGGGGATGAAGCTGGCGCTTTTCTTCCGCCAGATGCAGGAGCGTGCGTATCCGCAGCAGCAGCAGGTCAGAATGGGCAGAGCTGGAAAGGTAGGCATCGGCCCCGCTTTCAAAGCAGTCCAGCTCAACCCGTGAGGATACATCCTCCGTCAGCATCAGCACCGGTACGCCCTGCATGGCAGGAGTCGCCTTGGCACGGCGAACGAACTGCCCGGCGCTCATGCCTTTCTGGAGAGTGCAGCAGATGACCATATCCACCTGATTGATACGACAGCGGGCCTCCAACACTTCCAGCATCATTTCAGCACTCTGCCGGCAGACAACATCCATCCCCTCCCTGCGCAGAAGCTCATGGACCCGACTGTGAGCAGGACCGGCTGGATCCAGAAGAAGAACATGGACATCTTTTTCATCCAGCGTGGGTAAGATTTGCATTACGCCTCTCTTGAAGCTAGGTGCAGAAGCAGGAGGACAGAACAGAGGCCCCTCCGCCCTGCTTTCCGTCTCCCTCGCCATTACTATGCCATTGCCAGCCCGGCTGTCTTGCAGGAAGGTCTGAAACATTCATGGATACATCGCCCTCTTCCTCCCATTCCTCCCCGGCACGGGGCGAACGCCTGCTCTCGGCCACGCCATCACGCCAGCAGCAGGGCGGAGCCATCATGGGGCGGGTCCTGCTCAACCTCATATGGGCCGTGGCGCATTTCGTTTTCAGCTTTCTCATTCAGCTGACAGAACTGTTTGCTCCCATCCTGCTCATCCTTGGCGTCGGCTGGTCCCTGCTGCCGCACCTTGTCACCGTTGCCACGGCCAATCTCGGGTCTCTCACGGAAGACCAGCAGACGCATGAGATCGTCAACCACATCGCCCATACCATCCCCGAACAGCTCATGGTAGCCGGCCACACCCTTACACCGCACGGGCTGATAAAGGATGGTCTGCTCCTCATGGCTCTGGCAGCAGCCTCCTCCACGGCGGCGGCCTGGCTGGCCCGGAGGCTCTGAGGCACAGCCATGCGGAGCCCTGCATGATCGCCCTGGAGACGCTTCCGCTGCCTGTCGGCACGTCTCTCGTGCCGGGTGGCGTGCAGCACCTGTCCCTGCGGCTGGAACGGGGTGGCACCCTCTGGGTGACAGGCCCTGCCGAGGCGGGCAAGACAGCCCTGCTGGATACCATCGCCCTGCGCCGCCCTGCCACGGGCGGGATGATGACCCTCCTCAACCATGCCGCAGGACCCGGTCTTTCCGCACGGGGTCGCAGGCAGCTCCAGCAGCGCATCGGGTACATCGAGGCAGCCCCCCTTTTCATGGACCGCCTGACGCTGGCGGACAATATTGCCCTGCCGCTGGAGCTGAACCACCTGCGCAGAGCAGATGTGAAACGGGAAACCGACTCCATCATCCGCTGGTTCGGGCTGGAGAGCCATGCACAGCTTCTTCCTCACTCACTCAGTCAGACCATGAGAATGCGGGCCGCCTGTGCCCGGGCCCTGATCACCCAGCCTTCCATCGTCTTGGTAGATGAACCAGCCCTGACCCTCTGCCCTATCCTGCGGGATCATCTTCTTTCCACCCTGCGGGGCCTGGCCAGAAATGGCACCACAACCCTTCTGGCCATGCAGCACCAGCCAGAAGGGACAGACCCTGATGACCAGCTCCTGACCCTGCCCCGGCTCCCCCCATCACCGGAAGTCTCCATTTCTTCTGCCTCCGGGAATGATCTGGCAGCCCCGCTGATCCTGTCCCCCAGAGATGAAAGGCTGCTCCCATGACATGCCTGTCCCGTGCTACAGACCGGCCTGCCCTATGGCCCCTGCTGCTTGGCCTCTGTCTCGTCACATGGCTGGCCGGGCTGGCTCTGGCCCTGCCCCATGGTGTGGATGGAGCTGTCCAACGCTGGGAAGGACAGGTGAACAGCCAGATCGTCATCGCCCTGCCTGTGATCGGCAAGGAGGCTCCCGCCCTGGCGGACAGCCTGCCCAAAGCCCTGACCGCCACATTCCCCGAAACCCACGCCACCCTCCTGCCAGAGCAGGAGGTTTCCCGACTTCTGGCCGCATGGTCCGCCCCGTGGGAGGGGCCTCTCCCCAGGATTCTCACCCTCTCGTATCATGGGAACATGACCAGACTGGCCGCCTTTATTCACAGCACCGCCCCAGAGGCCATCATCGTTCCGCCGCCGCCCCAGCTGACAAAGCTTACCCCACTCATGACAGTCCTCCAGCAGACTGCACGCCATGTCGCCCTGATGGCTGGGCTGGCAGCAGCCCTGATCGTTCCCGCCCTGCTCTATCTGGCAGCCAGAACCGTCGCTCTGGCCAACCGGCAGCAGCAGGCCGTCCTGTGGAGACTGGGCGGAAAGCTGTCCGTCCTTCACCGTATTTTTGCCCGGCGGGTCGCCCTGATGGCCTTTCTGGGAAGCCTTGCAGGCATCGTCCTGCTCCTGCCTTCACTGGGCTTCATCACCGCTGCTCTGCACCCTCTGCTGCGCCTGCCACCCGCAGAGGGAAGCATGTCGTCCTTCATCTCTCCATCACTGCTGCCAGTCCGGCTCTGGCTGGCCTTTTCCCTGATGCCGGTCCTGATGGCACTGGCGGGCTGGGCCATGGTGCATCTGGTCTGTGCCAGACAGGAGCAACAGGCATCATGAAACGGCCGGGCCCCCCTGTCTGGTCTCTCTTCTCTGGTGGGGTGACCATCGCAGGATGGCTCATGCTGGCCAGTTTCATTTATTTCTGTGCCGATGCCCTGCGCCCCTCACCGGACCTGCACAGCATCCCGGCTGACTGCGACGGCATCGTTGCGCTGACGGGCGGCAAAAACCGCATAGAAGCCGGAATTGCCCTGCTCCAGCAGAAACCGGAGCGACTGCTCCTGATCTCCGGCGTTTCCCCCCATACGGGGCTGAACCATATTCTGGCCGCCACGGGAATCGGCCCGCTGCCGCCGGATCTGACGCAGCGCATCAGCCTTGGATATCGGGCCGCCACTACCATCGGCAATGCATGGGAAACCGCCCAATGGGCAAAGCAGAAAAACCTGCATCATCTTGTTCTGGTCACGGCGGGGTATCACATGCGCCGCTCCCTGCTGGAGTTCCACGATATTGCCCCGCAGCTTCAGTTCACCCCCTACTGGGTGCAGCCTCCCGCCATGAGCACCCCCTTTCATCCACACACCATGCTGCTGATGTTCAGCCAGTACGGAAAGCTGATCGGGGCCTTCATCCGTCTCATGGTCCTCCACCAGCCGGACCATGCCCAGGAAGGATTCCGCCCTGTTCCTCCAGCTTCAGGAACACCTCCCGCCTGATTTCTGGCTCGCCCATCTTTTTCCCTTGCTCTTCGGATAGATTCTGCGCCATGCAGGGAGCATTATGATGAGTCTCGTCCGCGGCAGCCTGTTCAACCTGTATCTCCTGATTCTGACCCTCGTCATGGGGGTCTTCGCCTTTCCCATCCGCCTGCTCAACCGGCGGGATGCCGCCTTGGGCTATGCCAAGCTCTGGTCCAGGGCCGTGCTCTGGGGGCTGGAACGCCTCTGCGGCATCCGCATCGTCATCAGCGGGCAGGAGAACCTGCCTGATGGCCCTGCGCTCATTGCCTCACAGCATCAGTCTTTCTTTGATGGTTTTGTCTGGATGAATACCGTGCCGCTGCCGGCCTATGTCATCAAGAAGGAACTGACATCCATTCCGCTGGTCGGCCCCATGCTCATTCTCAGCGGCATGATTCCTGTCGATCGTTCCGGCGGATCTCAGGCCCTGCGGGGCATGATGGATGCCGTGGCAAAGGCACAGGGAGCCGGGCGACAGATCATCATCTTCCCGCAGGGCACACGCACGAAACCCGGTCAGGCTGTTCCGCTACAGAATGGCGTCATCGCTCTGGCCCGACAGGCCACCTGCCCCATCCTTCCCGTAGTGACGAATTCCGGCCTGTTCTGGCCACACTCCCCGTGGCGGAAATACCCCGGCACGCTCCGGGTTGCCATCGGGAAGCCTCTCGCCGCCAGCCTGAAGGGACGTGACCTCATACCGGCCATCAGCGGCGCCTGGGAGGCACTCTGCCAGGAACATGACCTGCCCCATGAAGCTGTGGAAAACTCTGTGGATGTGAAGAAGGATAACCAGTAATTCCTGTCCCGCACGGAATGGACGCAGGTATAGACCATGAAAGTGCTGCCCTGTGGGTATCTGCCTAACCATCTGTAATACAACACATTTCATGAGGACTGCAGAGGGCCTCCCTTTTTGCCCCGTATCAACATTCTGGTGTGATTACTCTACAAAAGATGAAGAACCTTCTGGGGACAAAGTAACAGGCCCGTCGTTCTATCCTTCTTCCACAGCGGAGGACAAATCTTGAGCCTGTTCCGCCGCCGTTTCACCCTGATCACCTCCTGTCTGTTCCTCGCTCTTCTGGCAGGCAGCTGGGGGTTGTACCTTCGGACGCAGGCCCTGCTTTCCAACCAGCTGGCCCATCTGGCCGTCCAGTCCCTGCCTTCGGACGGTCCCACCCCAACCCTGACCATACAGAAAACCTCTGCCAGAGGATGGCCTTTCGGGGCCTGGCGTCGGCTTTACGGCGTGTCCTTTCACACCCATCTCAACGGGGCCGATATTGTCGGGGCCACCCCCATGCTCCGCCTGGGTGGGAACTGGCTGGACTGGGCACATTCCCTGACCACACGGACCGAACTTCCACTACAGCTGCCGGACAGCACCATCCTCCGCATGGTCCGCAACGGCGAAAGCCTGACCCTGCGCCTGCGCAAGGCAAAACTGCGCATCAGCAAAGAAAGTCTTCCCTGTCCACCAGATGCCAGATGCCATGACCACGGCACGCTGCCCCTGTACTGGGCACATTTCCGCATTGCTGAACTGGAACTGGCCTCCTCCCGCCTGCCACACAGCCTCATGCTGAATCACCCTGCCGGGACCATCCGTTTTGCACCGCAGTCCCTGTCGCAACCTGACCCTGCCCTACAGAACAGGCCTCTGCTTTCCGCTGCCATCACGGCCAGAGAGCTGACCTATCCCTCCTCATTTCTACAGAATTTTCGGGTGGAACAGGTTCATGCTGCTTTTGCCCTGCTACCCGGCACCGGCACGACACCCCTCAGATTGCCGCCAGAAACCGATCATGCCACATCCTCCTGGCCTGACATCCCATTACAGCTCAGGCTTCATGAGCTCAGTGCCACCATCCATCCGGTGGCTCCGGGAAAACAGGACACGCCACCGCCGCATCTCTCCCTTGGTGGCAAACTTTATGTCCCGGCCTTTTCTGGCATTCTGTCCGTCAGTCTGACCAACTGGCAGGAGCCCCTGCATGATCTGCTTCAGAGTTCATGGATCCAGCACAACGTACCCATCGCCATGCAGGGGCTCCTGAACGACATGATGACCAGCCCCCGGATGCTGTCCCTCTCCTCCCATCCCCTGACGGTCAGCATCCCTCTTGACCACGGCGTTCCCCCGGGGCTTTCATCCGACCATTTGCAGACCCTGTACAGCCATTTCCGCCAGCTTGCTCCTCATCCTCAATGACCTTCCAAAGCCTTTGCCCGACAGACCTGATTACCGTTCTCATGACATTGGGCGATGATGCACCCCACGTCGCCCTGCTGCGCCATGACCGGGACACTCCCCCCCTGGAGGAAAGCCATCATTCCCTGCAGAAACGCCTCTGCCATTGGGCGGAAACCCTGACACACTGCCCCATCGGTTACATGGAGCAGCTCTATACATTCAGCTCCTTTCCCATACGGGAACAGACGCCCCATATTCACATCACCTATCTGGCCCTGAGCCACAGCCATCCACGGGGCTGTCACGGTTCGCTTTACCAGCGTTTCCCTTGGGAAGACCGCCGGGACGAAAGCGGCAACAAGCAGCTGGCCGAGTTCATCACGGCCATCAGGCAATGGGCCGACAACAATGAGGAACGCCAGAGCCGCATCGCTCCAGCCTTTGGGCTGGATGGCCTGCCGTGGGACGATACCCGTGTTCTGGAGCGTTACGAACTGCTGTGGGAATCCGGGCTGGTGCCACGCAGCCCGCCCAAACAGAAAAACACGGACCGGGATGACCGTCGCCTTCTCGCCACGGCCCTGTCCCGGCTACGTGCCCGCACCCGCTACAGTCCAGCCGTTTTTGAACTGCTTCCCTCGTCTTTCACTCTTCTACAGCTGCAACAGGCGATGGAAACGGTATCTGGCCGCCTCATGCACAAGCCCAACTTCCGCCGCCTTGTCCTGCATCAGCAGCTTGTGGAAGAAACCGGCACCTACGACCGCCCAACCGTAGGACGCCCCGCCCAGCTATACCGCTTCCGGCCAGCCGCTATGGCTTCCTGCTATCTGGGAGCGGCATTTTTACCGCTTGATGTGCCGACTCTTTAAGCGATTTTTATCACGTATGATGGAACTTCATTGAAACAGGCCCATCTTTAGGGAAAGACATCACAAAACTGTCCCAATTTCCCTGTCCTGCTTCTTCCATAAGTTCGTGAAGTGCTGGTACACCCACCGACACTTCCCCAAGGCATATTCACTCAGGGGGCGCGGACTGGCTTTCACTGCTCTCATCATGCGAACGGTTCCCGCCCAGCATGCTCATGGAGTTCTAAGCCATGCCCGTGCCGAAGCTGATCATTATCTTCGTCATTGACCCGGAAAGCGTGTCGCTCCCGACACCCGCCTAGAAGCCCACGCTCTGGCTCTTCCATGCAAAACTGTTCCCAAGGCTGTGGGCTTCCAGACTGCCCGTATTAAAGTGGCTCTTCTCACGGGACGCCGTGCTGGAGATCACGCCTGCTGTCAGGCTCGTCTTGCCCGCAACGTCAATCCCGATCCCCTGATCGCCCGCATACAGGCCGGAAAGCACCTTCCCCGTCGACGCAAAATGATCCGTCGTCTTCTGGTTCTGATAGCTCGCAGAGACACTGCCACCAGTACCATAAAGCGGTATCTTCACCCCAGCCGTCGCCTGCATGGCCGTGCTGCGGTAATCCGACGTGTTCTGCGGGCTGGTAATCTCCAGTTCCGCCGCCTTTACATCAATCCGGGGCGCATTGACCTCCGCTCCCTTCAGCGTGGTCCTGCCACCGGATGTCAGGCTGACGCTATTGGTCGCATTCAGGACCGTATCAACCGCTGTCGCCTGATGGCTCTCCATGTTCGTCCGCTGCATCTACCCGGAGGCAGATAGGCTGAAGCCAACACCGCTCGTGCCCACACTCGCTTCAACACCAACCGAAAGGCCCTTCTGCGTGGTGTGGTTCAGGGCACTCTGACGGTTCCAGCCCGCTTCAAGATCAATATTGTTCTTCGCAGCCAGCTGCGCCGCAATGGCACTGATCGACCCGTCATCCGCCAACCCCGGATGATCGCCACGGGCCACGATGGAAAGCCGGTTGCCCGCTGTGGCCATGCTGCCCAGAACCGTGCTCTGCTCCTGTTCGGAGTGGCTTCTGGTCTTCGACATGTCAAACGAGACCGACACACCGACAAGAGACCCGCTGCCGCCATTGCTGCTGCCGTCACTTCCCCCACTACTGGAGACCTGCGTGCTGCTGGACAGACTGAACAGTTTCGAGAAACCAGTATCACGGCCGTACTCAGCCCCGTACCCAGCTGATAGGCCCCCTGCATGGCATTGAAGGTCCGCAGCACGGTGCTGCCCTTGCCCTGTGGCTCGCCGCAAGCGCGGACTGCACCACGCTCCCGTGCACGGAATCCCCGGTAAGACCACCGCTGACACCGTAATAGCTGGACATGCTGTCCTGCGTCTGTTTCGGGCTCCGCGACACCGCCCTGAACGCAACCGAGGACGCATCAATACCTATGTCATGTCCCGCACTCAGGCTGGACCCGATAATCGTGGCCGTACCTCCAACCTTCAGGATCAGGTCTCCCTTGTCGGCATTCACCGTGCTGGAAGTCCAGTTCGTGCCATCCCTCGCATCAGCATCACGAGACTTGCCATAACCGACGAACGTCCAAGGCCCTATACGGAAGGGCAATCGGTATCATGATTTACAATAAAAAAACCGGGTTCTCATTACAGAACCCAGCCTATACCATAAAATACGAAAACCCCTCATTTACTATCAAGTGAAAGCAAATTATCATAGGGCAGGTCCACATCAAATCCTACACCATGCTCATCAAAAATACGCTCCAGATCCTTACGAAACTCTTCGCAAATATTATTGATAACCTGCGGATCAT
The DNA here is from genome assembly GCF_023337675.1 of Parasaccharibacter sp. TMW 2.1891. Taxonomy (NCBI): domain Bacteria; kingdom Pseudomonadati; phylum Pseudomonadota; class Alphaproteobacteria; order Acetobacterales; family Acetobacteraceae; genus Parasaccharibacter; species Parasaccharibacter sp. TMW 2.1891. The sequence continues at coordinate 45,975 of NZ_QORT01000005.1, forward strand.
TCTCTTCATCGAGAGAAATAAGATACTTCACAGCTAAACCCTTACCAAGAACGGTAGGAATAAAATAACAATTAAGCCAATTCTCTTCACTTTTATCTAGAAACATTTTTTTCAGAATAATTCTAATATCGAATCCATCCCTACGATAATAAATCAGCCCTGAAAACCCCAATCGAGTCAAAGCTGCCATCGCTTTTCAAACCATATCTCCTCAACTACATCCGCTCCAAACAAATCAACTGTAAAAGGCATGTCACCATCACCTTCAGCAAAAATGACTGCTAAAAAATTCTGATAAAATGTAAAAAAATCTGCATCAGATACATTCATAACCTATCCCTAATATCTATTTTTAATATTTAATCGGAAAAATATAAATATCATCTACTAACACTCTTTTCTAGCATAAATAATTCTCCCAAACTTACCCACAGAGTTAAATTTTTCATTTGATAAAATAGCTGAAAATATAATATCCCCAACATCTTTTAAGAAAGAGCTTGTGGCTATTTTTTTCTTAATCCTATAGAAATTCATTTTTACATTACCCTTCGAACTTTCATCAAAAGCGAATGTTACATGTATATCATTCCCGATAAAATTAACCGATACAAATCGTAAATTTCTATGCACCTCCCCAAGTAAAACTTGTGATACCCCTACAAGCCTCATATTCCTTTCACGTTGTGAAATCTGCATTCTACCCTCACTGTGTAAACTTATAAATCCAATACAAACATACTATTCTTCATACCTCATATAAATGATATATGGGAGAGCCTCTATTTCACAAAGCGGTTCCTCCGAGAAAAAAATTCTATCTTCTATATCTGATGCATCTTCCAAATTAAATGCAGCATCAATTTCTGTAATTACGCAATCCATCTCCTCAATATCCTCATCATTCACAGGTCTATCTAAAACCATATGTACTCTAATAACTAAATCCTCACCGTAATCCGCAGATATTAAACGAATTTCAGGATATATCTCTCCTAAAAATGCTGTCATAATACATAAATAAATATCCGGTATCATTTCTATAGACATAGATTCCTCTCTTCTTAGCCTTTACCAAGACAGAAAAATTCATAATACTTTTTATTTATTTTCCCATCCCTTTGGGGCTGCTGGAACGATATGTGCACCTTTCTTAGACACATGTATACTACCTATAGTAGTGTCATAGAATTTTCCTTCCCCCTGTGTATATTCCCCGATTTTTTTTATTAAAATCAAACTTATATATAGATTCCCTAGGTTCAGGACTCATAACCAGAACATGATGGTTGCGGCGAGGCAGACGGCTGAGAAAAAGACTGTCGGAGACCTGTCATAGCGTGTTGCGATCCGCCGCCAGTCCTTGAGCCTTCCGAACATGATCTCGAT
>NZ_QORT01000006.1:2500-5308 GCF_023337675.1 Parasaccharibacter sp. TMW 2.1891
CGGAACAGGCCAGTGTCTTCGAGAGAACAAGCAGAACAGTCTGGAAAGTCTGACCATAGTGGGTGATAGTCCCTTATGCGTAATGTCTCCTGAAGGCCTTGAGTAGGGCGGGGCACGTGAAACCCTGTCTGAACATGGGAGGACCACCTTCCAAGCCTAAATACTCTCTGGTGACCGATAGTGAACCAGTACCGTGAGGGAAAGGTGAAAAGCACCCCGATAAGGGGAGTGAAAGAGACCTGAAACCAGGTGCCTACAAGCAGTCGGAGCCTCTTATGGGGTGACGGCGTACCTTTTGTATAATGGGTCAGCGAGTTTCTGTCCGTAGCAAGCTTAAGCCGATAGGTGTAGGCGTAGCGAAAGCGAGTCTGAATAGGGCGACTGAGTTACTGGTAGAAGACCCGAAACCGAGTGATCTAGCCATGGCCAGGCTGAAGGTGCGGTAACACGCACTGGAGGGCCGAACCCACGCCTGTTGAAAAAGTCGGGGATGAGCTGTGGCTAGGGGTGAAAGGCCAATCAAACTCGGAGATAGCTGGTTCTCCGCGAAATCTATTGAGGTAGATCGTCGTGTATTGCCCTCGGGGGTAGAGCACTGGATGGGCTAGGGGGGCCCAAAGCCTTACCACACCTAACCAAACTCCGAATACCGAGGAGTATGAGCACGGCAGACAGACAGTGGGTGCTAAGGTCCATTGTCGAGAGGGAAACAGCCCAGACCACCAGCTAAGGCCCCTAAATCGTGGCTAAGTGGGAAAGGATGTGGGGATTCCAAAACAACCAGGAGGTTGGCTTAGAAGCAGCCATCCTTTAAAGAAAGCGTAATAGCTCACTGGTCTAATAGAAACCCTGCGCCGAAAATGTAACGGGGCTCAAGCCACGTGCCGAAGCTGTGGGTGCATAGTTTACTATGCGCGGTAGCGGAGCGTTCTGTAAGCCTGCGAAGGAGACGGGGTGACCCTCTCTGGAGGTATCAGAAGTGCGAATGCTGACATGAGTAGCGACAAACAGTGCGAGAAACACTGTCGCCGAAAGTCCAAGGGTTCCTGCGCAAGGTTAATCCACGCAGGGTGAGCCGGCCCCTAAGGCGAGGGCGAAAGCCGTAGTCGATGGGAATCAGGTTAATAGTCCTGAGCCTGCCAGAAGTGACGAACGAGATATGTTGTCAGCTCTTATCGGATTGAGCTGGCTTTTGGACCGTTCCAGGAAATAGCTCTGGCATATAGACCGTACCCGAAACCGACACAGGTGGACTGGTAGAGTATACCAAGGCGCTTGAGAGAACGATGCTGAAGGAACTAGGCAAATTGCTCGTGTAACTTCGGAAGAAACGAGACCCGTTGGTGGGCAACCATCGGCGGGTGGCACAGACCAGGGGGTAGCGACTGTTTAGTAAAAACACAGGACTCTGCGAAATCGAAAGATGACGTATAGGGTCTGACGCCTGCCCGGTGCCGGAAGGTTAAGAGGAGATGTGCAAGCGTCGAATCGAAGCCCCGGTAAACGGCGGCCGTAACTATAACGGTCCTAAGGTAGCGAAATTCCTTGTCGGGTAAGTTCCGACCTGCACGAATGGCGTAACGACTTCCCCGCTGTCTCCAGCATCGGCTCAGCGAAATTGAACTCCCCGTGAAGATGCGGGGTACCCGCGGTCAGACGGAAAGACCCTATGAACCTTTACTGCAGCTTTACAGTGGTATCAGGAAAGTTTTGTGTAGGATAGGTGGGAGGCTTTGAAACCCGGGCGCCAGCTCAGGTGGAGCCATCCTTGAAATACCACCCTGAACTTTTCTGATATCTAACCGAGACCAGTCAGCCTGGTCCGGGACCCTGTATGGTGGGCAGTTTGACTGGGGCGGTCGCCTCCCAAAGAATAACGGAGGCGCGCGATGGTGGGCTCAGGCCGGTCGGAAACCGGCTGTCGAGTGCAATGGCATAAGCCCGCCTGACTGCGAGAGTGACAGCTCGAGCAGAGACGAAAGTCGGCCATAGTGATCCGGTGGTCCCGCGTGGATGGGCCATCGCTCAACGGATAAAAGGTACTCTAGGGATAACAGGCTGATCTCCCCCAAGAGTCCACATCGACGGGGAGGTTTGGCACCTCGATGTCGGCTCATCACATCCTGGGGCTGGAGCAGGTCCCAAGGGTTCGGCTGTTCGCCGATTAAAGTGGTACGTGAGCTGGGTTTAGAACGTCGTGAGACAGTTCGGTCCCTATCTGCCGTGGGTGTAAGAGACTTGAGAGGATTTGTCCCTAGTACGAGAGGACCGGGATGAACGAACCTCTGGTGCACCGGTTGTCGCGCCAGCGGCACAGCCGGGTAGCTAAGTTCGGAATGGATAACCGCTGAAAGCATCTAAGCGGGAAACCAGCCTCAAAACTAGGTCTCACAGGGCCGTCCAAGACCAGGACGTCGATAGGTCAGGTGTGAAAGCATGGCAACATGTGTAGCTGACTGATCCTAATCGCCCATATCTCTCACACACCAAAACACATGCACAGTAGTCAGTCACACTCCAGAAAACACCAACCAAAACACCCCCAAACACCCACATGGGTGAGCGGGAAGACCTGGTGGCCATGGCGGAGGATCCATACCCGATCCCATCCCGAACTCGGCCGTTAAAGCCTCCAGCGCCTATGATACTGCTCCTTAAGGAGCGGAAAAGTCGGTCGCCGCCAGGTCCCCTCGCTCACCCACACCCATAAAAACCACCCACCAACGCGGGGTGGAGCAGCCCGGTAGCTCGTCAGGCTCATAACCTGAAGGTCGTAGGTTCAAATCCTACCCCCGCATCCATACCCAC
>NZ_QORT01000007.1:0-1124 GCF_023337675.1 Parasaccharibacter sp. TMW 2.1891
AAAAAAAAAAAATGTAAAGTGTCTCACTTTTGTCTCACCACTTTTTTTAAAAAAAGTCATAAAAAAACGCTAACTTTATAAGCTAACGTTTCAAATCTTTTAAGTAATAATTTTGTTTCTCAAAGTTCCAAATTGCCGTAATTGAATGTGCTTTTTCTTCTTCACCTGTTGTTCTATCTTCGTCACTTGTATTAATTAAATTGCCATCTTCAGCATCGTCTAAATTTAAAATTTTATGTTTTTGTTTAAGCAAACCACCATAACTCAACATACGTTTTCGGTATAAACCTTTTTCTAAATCATTTACGATTTCTTGATTTTTTTCGTCATCATCAGTTAAAAAATCAGATGACTTAACCGAGTATTTTGAAGTCTCTTTGATAGCTGCTTGAATATCTTTATCGCCTTTTTGATTTGGTTTGATCGCTTTAATATTTGCGACTGGTCGATAATCAACTTGTAATGCTTTTTGCCATAAACTGACCCATTCTGTCTGCGTAATATAATTTTCTTTTTTTCTAAAATACGCATTCTCAACACATAATAAAACATGCATATGTTGATTGTAACTACCATCATTTTTATTAACCGTAACTTCTGTTGATCGCATAAAACCAATTAAATTTTTACTGATTTTTTTATATTTAAATAATCTTCTAAATGATTCAGTTAAATGTTTTAAACTTTGTTCTAAAGTTTCACCATCTATCGCATTTCTTGTCGATAACGTAAGAAACAACCAACGTGCAGTTGGCTTTTCTTTAACCACTTTTTCAATCACTTTTTGAGCTTGATAACTATTTTTCATAGCACGCCTCCAATTACAAACTGGGCATAATTTCGACTTACAAAACCATGTCTTATGTAATTTCAAATAACCTTCATCAGTTGGCTTGAACTCTAAGACATTACCACATTGCTTTACGTTAAAAGCCTTTTTGATTTTTAAGATTTCCAGTATATCTGCATAACTTACATTATCTATTTTCTTTTCTCTCCATGGGCGTTGTTTCCCACTTTTCGTCATATCTTTTAATGTTTTATTATCTTGATTTTCGTCTATATATTTTGTATGATTATCTTGCATATATAAAGACCTCCAGTATTAAGTTGATGAGTGGATG